>CAISOB010000029.1 GCA_903886975.1 uncultured beta proteobacterium | reverse complement strand
GTCAAGGGTGTCCGGCAGCAGCATGCTCTGTGTCCGGACGTCTTCTTCAATAAATCGCTTCATCGCTAACCCCGAAATATGCTTTATGCATAGACAGGGCCGGCAGACATTCGTTCACCCGTTTTCACACAGCCTCGGTCGTGAAGAGACGACGCCCCGAAATTATTCGCTTCCGAGAAGCCGCCGTTGAACTCGAAGTCTGGCCGTGAGAGTTCGGCATCGATTAGGCGACCACGCACGGCATAATTCGGAGAAACCTTTTACGAACCAATGAGCAAGACAAGACACTCACCTAAAGCTAATATAGTCAGACGCATTATTGTTCTTGTTAAAGGATGCCTTGCTCGTGACTAGAATCAAGATTTGCGGCCTGACCCGGCATGAAGATTTGCTGGGCGCAGTACATGCCGGCGCTGACGCGATCGGCCTGGTCTTCTATGCGCCGAGTCCGCGTTATGTCGATCTGAAAACGGCAGCCGATCTGGCGCGCGCCGTTCCGCCGCTGGTTACCGTCGTCGGTCTGTTCGTCAACGCCGACGCGGCGCAAGTCAGGGAAGCGCTCGCTGCGGTGCCGCTGCACTTGCTGCAGTTTCACGGCGACGAGGACGAAGCCTATTGCCGGCAGTTCGACCGCCCCTATCTGAAGGCGGCGCGCGTCAAGCCGGGTCTCGATTTGGTACAATACGCGGTGGGCTTTCCGACGGCGCAGGCTATCGTGCTCGATGCTTGTGTTGACGGTTACGGCGGTGGCGGCGAGGTGTTCGACTGGTCGCTGATTCCGCCGCAGATCGGCAAACCGATTGTTCTTTCCGGCGGGCTCGATGCCGGCAATGTCGGCGAGGCGATTGCCCGCGTGCATCCGGCAGCGGTCGATGTCTCGTCGGGTGTCGAGGCGGCGCCGGGAATCAAGG
The DNA here is from genome assembly GCA_903886975.1 of uncultured beta proteobacterium. Classification (GTDB taxonomy): domain Bacteria; phylum Pseudomonadota; class Gammaproteobacteria; order Burkholderiales; family Rhodocyclaceae; genus Propionivibrio. Next base: position 49,956 of record CAISOB010000029.1, on the reverse strand, counting down.
ACACTGATAAGATTCGTGCTTTCATTGCTGCTGTCCGCTCCGCCGGATGGCTGGCGACCGACTGATGCGGCGAAGCCGCACCGGTCATGCAGTGGCAATTTTCGGAACAGGATTAGCGATGCGCAAGCGTTGTGGCGGACGTACCCGTACTTTCTGGCGACGTTTCTTCGCCAACCATGCCTGAGGCCGACGACAGCCTGCTGTTCGTCATCCCGCTGTTCATTGCCTCAAGGAGAAGTCATGATCGCCACTCGCTATAACTTGCCCGACGCCCTCGGCCATTTCGGTCCCTACGGCGGTATCTTCGTTGCCGAAACATTGATTCCGGCGCTCGAAGAACTGAAAGAAGCCTATGCGCTCGCCCAGCGCGATCCCGCCTTCATCGCCGAATTCGCGAGCGATCTCAAGCATTACGTCGGCCGCCCGAGCCCGATTTACCACGCCGAGCGCTGGTCGAAAATGCTCGGCGGCGCGCAGATTTATTTGAAGCGCGAAGACCTGAACCACACCGGCGCGCACAAGATCAACAACTGCATCGGCCAGGCCATGCTCGCCCGGCGCATGGGCAAGCCGCGCGTCATCGCCGAAACCGGCGCCGGCCAGCATGGCGTCGCCGCGGCGACGGTGGCAGCGCGCTACGGTATGGAATGCGTCGTCTACATGGGCTCCGAGGACATCCGGCGCCAGGCCGCCAACGTCTATCGCATGAAGCTGCTCGGCGCCTCGGTGGTGCCGGTCGAGAGCGGATCGAAAACACTCAAGGACGCGCTCAACGAAGCGATGCGCGACTGGGTGACCAATATCTCGAACACCTTCTACATTATCGGCACGGTCGCCGGACCGCATCCGTATCCGATGATGGTGCGCGACTTCCAGGCGGTGATCGGCCAGGAAGCCATCGTGCAGATGCAGGAACAATGCCAGCGGCAACCCGATGCGGTGATCGCCTGCGTCGGCGGCGGCTCCAATGCCATGGGCATATTCCATCCTTACATCCCGAACGCCGACGTGCGCCTGATCGGCGTCGAAGCGGCCGGCGACGGAATCGAAACCGGGCGCCACGCGGCGTCCTTGACGGCCGGCCAGCCCGGCGTGCTGCACGGAAACCGCACCTATCTCCTGCAGGACGAGAACGGCCAGATCATCGAGACGCACTCGATTTCGGCGGGCCTCGATTATCCCGGCGTCGGACCCGAACACGCCTGGCTCAAGGACAGCGGCCGCGCGGAGTATGTGACGATCACCGACGCCGAGGCGCTCGAAGCCTTTCACAAGCTGTGCCGGCTCGAAGGCATCATCCCGGCGCTCGAATCGAGCCACGCCGTCGCCTACGCCGCCAAGCTCGCGCCGACCTTGCCGAAAGACAAGATTCTGCTGGTCAACCTGTCGGGCCGCGGGGACAAGGACATGCACACCGTCGCCGAAAAATCGGGGATCACTTTCTGATGTCAAAAATACAAGCCACATTCGAGCGCCTCGCGGCGCAAGGGCGCAAGGCGCTGATTCCCTTCATCACCGCCGGCGATCCGAGTCCTGCATTGACCGTAGACCTGATGCACACGCTGGTCGAGGCCGGCTCCGACATCATCGAGCTCGGCGTCCCCTTTTCCGATCCGATGGCCGACGGGCCGACCATACAGCGCGCTTCCGAACGCGCCCTGAAGCTCGGCGTCAGCCTGCGCCAGGTGCTCGGCATGGTCGCGAGCTTTCGTGCCAAGGATAGCGCGACGCCGGTCGTGCTGATGGGTTATGCCAATCCGATCGAGGCCATCGGCGTCGATGCGTTTGCCGCGGCGGCGCTCGCGGCCGGCATCGATGGGGTTCTGGTCGTCGACTATCCGCCGGAAGAGGGTGCAGCGTTCGCTCAGGCGATGCGCGCCAATGCGCTCGACCCGATCTTTCTGCTCGCGCCGACCTCGACGCCGGCGCGCATCGCGCAAGTCGCGGCGCTGGCAAGCGGCTATGTCTACTACGTCTCGCTCAAGGGCATCACCGGTTCGGCGCAGCTCGACGTCGCCGCGGTCGCCGCGCGCATCCCGGAAATCCGCGCCAGCGCCGGCGTGCCGGTCGGCGTCGGCTTCGGCATCCGCGACGCGGCAACGGCAGGTTCCGTGGCCGCGGTCGCTGATGCCGTCGTCATCGGGAGCCGGATCATCGAAGAAATCGAGCAGTCGCCGCAAGCTGAAGTCTGCAAGCGAGTGCATGCCCTGGTTGCCGAACTGCGCCGCGGCATTGACGCTGCTGCCCGGCCCGCGGACAAACGCAAGTCATGAGTTGGCTCAACAAGCTCCTGCCGCCGAAAATCAAGCGCAATGTCGGCGGTGTCGCGCGCAAGTCGTCGTTGCCCGAGGGCCTGTGGAGCAAGTGTCCGTCGTGCGAATCGGTGCTCTACGCCACCGATTTGGAAAAGAACTTAAACGTCTGCCCGAAATGCGCGCACCACAATCGCGTCGATGCGCGGGCGCGGATCGCGCTCCTGCTCGACGCCGAGGGGCGCTTTGAAATCGGCGCCGAAATCCTGCCGGTCGACGCACTGAAGTTCAAGGACAGCCGCCGCTACTCGGAGCGCTTGAAGGATGCCGCCGAGACGACCGGCGAGACCGACGCCATGGTGGTCATGCAGGGCGCCCTCAAGAACTTGCCCGTCGTCGTAGCCGTCTTTGAATTTGGTTTCATGGGCGGCTCCATGGGCTCGGTACTCGGCGAGCGCTTCGTGCGCGGGGTGCAGGCCGCGGTCGAACAGCGCCTGCCTTTCATCTGCGTCACGGCTTCCGGCGGGGCGCGCATGCAGGAGGGGCTGTTCTCGCTGATGCAGATGGCCAAGACTTCGGCGGCGCTGACCAAGCTCTCGGAGGCCGGGCTGCCTTTCATTTCGATCCTGACCGATCCGACCATGGGCGGGGTTTCCGCTTCCTTTGCTTTCATCGGCGACATCGTCGTCGCCGAGCCGGGTGCGCTGATCGGCTTCGCCGGCCCGCGCGTCATCGAGCAGACGGTCCGCCAGACACTGCCCGAAGGCTTTCAGCGCGCCGAGTTCCTGATGGAGAAAGGCGCCATCGACATGATTATCGATCGCCGCGAGATGAAAGACCGGCTGGCGAAGATACTCAGCCTGCTGCAAAAGCTGCCTGCGGCGGCCTGACGTCTTTTTCAGCGCAAGGGTCGGAACGACAAAATTTTCGCATCGTCATTCCGGCGAAAGCCGGAATCTGACAGCAGGGAATGCAGAGCCAGATTTTCTGGGGCAAGACTGGGTCCCGGCTTTCGCCGGGACGACGGATACCTGTTTCCACACGAAATCCAGACGCATGTTTTACCAAATAGGGAAAGATGAAGATGAGATTCAATATCGCGAATCTTGCCGGCGACGGCGTCGGGCCGGAGGTCTTGAAGGAGGGCGTCAAGGTCCTGCGCGCCGCGCAAAAAGCGGTCGGCGGTTTCGAACTCGAATTTCAGGATTACGCCGTCGGCGCGAATTGCTATCTCAAGACCGGTTCGGCGCTCAGCGAAGCGGTCTTTCAGGAATGCAAGAAGGCCGATGCGATTTACATGGGCGCGATCGGCATCCCCGGCGTCGTCGACGCGCATGGCACCGAAGTCACCGGGCATGTGATGTTCAAGATTCGCTTCGACCTCGAGCTCTTTGCCGGCGTGCGCCCGATCAAGTTGTACCCCGGCGTCAAATCGGGATTGACCGACAAGAGCGCGATCGATTTTGTCGTTCTGCGCGAGAACTGCGAGGGCCTGTTTGCGTCCTACGGCGGCGGGACCTACACCTACGACGAGGTCGCCACCGACACCATGGTGATCACGCGCAAGGGATCGGAGCGCCTGTTCGATTACGCCTTCGAACTTGCCAAGAAACGCAGTGGCCGCGTGCTTGACGGCAAGAAGATGGTCACCTGCAGCGCCAAATGGAATGTCTTCCGCTCGTTCGCATTCTTCAAGAAGATCTTCGACGAAATCGCCGACAAGTACGAAGGCCAGGTTCAGCGCGACTACGCGATCATCGATGCGCTGACGTTGTGGATGGTGCAACAGCCCGAGAATTTCGATGTCATCGTTACGGAGAACATGTTCGGCGACATCATTTCGGATATGGCGGCCGGCTTTATCGGCGGCATGGGCATGGCGCCCTCGGGCGACATCGGCGTCAAGCACGCGATGTTCCAGCCCTCGCACGGAACTGCGCCGACCATCGCCGGCAAGAGCATTGCCAATCCGACTGCGGCAATCCTGTCCGGGAAGATGCTGCTCGAATGGCTCGGCGAGCAGCGCCGGAACGAAGCGGCGAAGCGCGCCGCCGCGCTTATCGAAGGCGCCGTCGCGGCGACCATCGTGCAAGGGACCAGGACTCGCGATATCGGCGGCAATTCGTCGACCGAAGCATTCGGAGACGCGGTGGTTGCATCGCTGCGAAATCTCGCAAAATAGGACGACCGCTTTGATGCTGGCATATGCCATTTGGAGGCCGTGTGTCGCCACGCTGAACCAGGCTAACGGCGTCTGAAGATCAGCGAAGTAACCGAATGGGCCGGGAAAGTATAGGTGAACTGGGGCTTGATTCCGGTCACCTCCGACGAGTTCAGCGTGACTTCTCCAGGGCCGCCTTTGGAATACCGCGGATTCACCGGGTCTTCCCGTTGCGTTCCCCAGCGGATTCCGCGTAGCGGTTTGGTGCCGGGGTTGGCGTCGATCCCGGTCCCGTTGAGCGTCCATGCCGTCGCGGACGGAGCCGGAGCGAAACCGTTCAATTCGATCTCGACTTCCGCCGGACTATCCATGTGTTTATTGATCCCGATAAGGTAAAGTTCGCGCCGGTCCGCGCTGAGGCTCGCGATGACGTCGAAGTACGGAACGCCGCTGACCGCACCCACCGCGCCCACTTCGTTGGTATCGAAAGTCGGCGAGTGGGATCCGGATTCGACCAGCAGCGAGCCGAAATGCTGCGAAAAGAGCTGGAAAGCGTAATACCGGGCAGTCGGCGTCCATTGCGGACGGGGCGGGAAACTGTCGTCCGTCGAACTGATCCACCCCATGAAGCCGAGATCGTTCAGGACGTGAAAGTTGGCAATCTCAGTGGCCTTGGATTCGATCAGCGTCTTGAGCGTCTCGGCGGCGAAGAGCGCCGAACCCAGCGTCTTCGTGTGTTGCGCGTATGCGCCCGCCGGATCAACCTGGAATAGCGGTCCCCATTCGGTCACGGCAATCGGAACTTTCGACGCCCGTGACGGAATGAAATCGGAAATCTGGTGAGCGACGGTCGCGAGGTTGCGGCTGATCTGAGTGGGCGCGGCGAACATTGCCCGATACACGCTCCGCAAATCCTCTCGGTCGCTGATATTCGCAGGTGCGTAGGCATTATGGACGGCGAAGAAGTCCATATCGGCACCGGCATTCTGCATCACGATCTTGTTCCAATCGCGGTCATGCACGAACGCATAAGGCCCCTGGTTCTGGCCGCCAATGGCGCCGACCTTGATGCGCGGATCGGCGGCCTTCATCGCTTGCGCAAACTCATTGAAGCGCCGGGCGTAGGTCGCGGGATCGACCGCAGCCGCCTGCGCAATGGGCGAGTTGTCGTTGATGTAGAGTTCGTTCCCAACCTCCCAATACCGTACCCTCAGACTGGGTCCGTTGACATAGCGGACCCAGTCTGCCGCCTCGGCCGCAGTTCCCGTTCCGGCGTTTACCGTGATGAGCAATTCAGCGCCGACGTCCTTGGCGAATTCGAGGGCTTCATCCGTTCCGAAATTAGGACGCGACTTTTGATTGCTGCCGGGTACAGGCAAGAGCTCGGGACGCTTTCCAACCGGGCCGACGCCGATTCTCCAGTGATAAAAATCGGCATAGTAGCCGCCCGGGAAGCGAAGAAGAGACAGCCCGAGCGCGCGCGTCAGACGCAGCATTTCCGGATCCGGTCGGCGGGCATTTTCGTCCCAGAGCATGTTGCCGTTCGAGATCCACTCCAGGTCTGTGCCGAACAGCGTTCTGGGAATCTCACGGACCACCTGCGCGGCGCGCACCTGGACCGTCGCCGTAAACGGTGACTGCCGAATCTCGCTCGAGGCGACTGCCATTGCGTCGGCAGCCTCTGTCCGCGAATCGCCATACGTCAGCGACATATCGTCGAACCATGCGCTGCCGGAATGGCCGTTCGTGCCGCAGATCACCAGTACCTGGACCGAAGGATCGTCGGGAACGACATAGTCCTTGCTGTGCAGCACCCAGTCCCCGGCGCCGCTCGGCTCGCCGTCACCGACCAGCTTGGTCGGCTTGCCGCGCACGATGCTCAAGACCGCAAGCACGGCCGACGCACCGCCGGTCGCGCGCAGATACGCCGAAAAACGAAGCTTGCGGCCCCGGTACTGACCCGCGGTAACGACTTGGGATACGGCCAGCGGATGGTCGCCGCCGTTGCGCTCGTTTGGCTCCAGCCTCAGCGAGACATGGCCCGAATGAAAGGTCTGCGAATCGGCGGAAGACCGGCCCTTCTCGCCGGTCTGTTCGGCATCCTGGGCCCACCCGCGGGGAAGCGGCGTACCGGGTTCTTCGAAGCCGCCGTTCTGCAGCAGTTCGCCGACGGCGGGCATTCCCGGTAGCGGGCTGGAATGCGCGACGCGGAGTGGCTCAAGAAGCAGGAGCAGCAACGCAATCGGTATCAGGAGGCCAGCCCGCATTCTGACTCTTTTCGGATTGCAGAGACTCTACTCAATTTCGTTCCAAGTGCTTACTCGATTGATGCCTTGCGCCGGCAAATCTTTCCGTCTGCCGGGCGCTTGTTCATCGGCAACGACGGACGCATGAACAAGGACAGAGGATTCTAGGTCAAGTTCGATAACACGGCAGGCGACAGAATGGATCCGACGGGAAGATACGCTTCGCCTCGGCCATCGCCGAGCCCGACCTGTTCTGGGCGCTATGCGGCGGCGGCAACTTCGCCGCGGCGACCGCGTCCGACTTCAGCCCACATCCGGTCGGCCCCGAAGTCTATGCCGACCCCGTCCGGTGTCCGTTTGCACAGGCGCGCCAGGTTCTGCGCGCATGGCGCGATTTCACCGTCGGCGCGCAAGATTGAAATCGGGCGCAAGCACTTGAGCGCGTGCTCGCCGCCGCGCGTTTGCCGTTCGCCATCGCCGCGATTTAGAACGCGGCGGCGAAGGATTGGCTTCGCGTAATGGACCAGCCTGCGTGTTTCAGCGTGGCCCCCGGAAGTACAATGGGGTCCCGCGTTTGAATCATCGCCGTGAATTCACTTGCCGACTGGCTGGTCCACCTCGAAAACCTGCACCCCAAGGGACAGGCCGGGATCGTGCTCGGTCTCGAGCGCGTCGCCCGCGTCAAGGACGCGCTGCAACAGACGCAGCGCTGCCCGCTGATCGTCGTCGGCGGCACCAACGGCAAGGGATCGACCTGTGCCTATCTCGAGGCGATTTACGCTTTCGCCGGCTACCGGGTGGGCTGCTATACCTCGCCGCATCTGCTTGAGTACAACGAGCGGGTGCGCATCGATCGTGCGCCGGTCGACGACGAGACGCTGTGCCGGGCATTCGCCCGCGTCGAGGCGGCAAGGCAGGCCGCGGGCGGCGTGGCGCTGACCTATTTCGAGTTCGGTACCCTGGCGGCCTGGGAAGTGTTCGCAGCATGCGCGGTCGAGGTGCTGATCCTCGAAGTGGGCCTCGGCGGCCGGCTCGACGCAGTCAACGTCTATGATGCCGATTGCGCCCTGGTGACGGCGATTGCGCTCGATCACACCGAGTGGCTGGGAACGACCCGCGAGGCCATCGGTTTTGAGAAAGCGGGGATTTATCGCCCCGGCAAGCCGGCAATCTGCGCCGACCCCGAGCCGCCGCAGTCGCTCATCGATCAGGCCGCGGCGATCGGCGCCGACCTGCATTTGCTCGGCCGCGATTTCGGCGCTGTTGCCGAAGCGGCGCAATGGACTTTCTGGGCGCGCAACGGCGCGCGCCGCAGCGCACTGCCGCGGCCGGCACTGCCTGGTGCTTGTCAGGTGCGAAACGCCGCAGCGGCGCTGGCCGTTGTCGAACTGCTCGCCGACCGGCTACCCGCGCCTGCACCCGCAATCCACCGCGGCCTCGTTGAAATCGACCTGCCGGGGCGCTTCCAGATCCTGCCGCGCAGACCGGGATCGCCGGTGATCATTCTCGACGTTGCGCACAACCCGCAGGCGGTCGCGACGCTGGCCGGCAACCTCGCGATGATGGACCCGTGCGCGCAGACGATTGCGGTCGTCGGCATGCTCGCCGACAAGGATATCGCCGGGGCACTGGCCGCGCTCGAGGGCAAGATCGATATCTGGCTGCTGGCCGGACTCGCTCCGCCGCGTGGCGCGCCGGCCTCGCTGCTGGCCGCGGTTGTCGCGGAAAATAGACTCGGCGGCAGCGTCGAATGTTTCGCCTCGCCCGCGCAAGCCTTCACTTGTGCCGCCAAGCGGGCCGGCGAAGATGATAGAATTCTGGTCTTCGGATCGTTCCTGACGGTGGCCGCCGCGATGCGTGCGATGAAAGCCGCGGGCTGAGTTGGCGGCAGGCGACGATTCGAGTTACGTGGTTCTCAAGAGACGATGGCCGATTCCTCCGACGCAAATTTGCTGCTAAAGAAACGCGCACGCCGCCGCCTGGTCGGTGCGATCGCTTTCGCGGGTCTAGCCGCTGTCGTTTTGCCGATGGTCATGGACGAAGAACCCAAGCAGCAGGTGCAGGACGTACAGATTCGAATTCCCAGCCAGGATCCGTCCCCGTTCACGGCAAAGCCCGCCAAACCGGCCGCCAGTGCCGAGAAGCCCGCAGCGCCGCAAGCCGAGGTCGCCGCGCCGGCAGCGGCGAGCGAAGTCAAGGCGCTTGCCGCGCCGGCCAGCAAGGCTACGGACAAGAATCCGGAAAAGGCCACCAATAGTCCGGAGAAAGCTGCCGAACCACCGGCCAAGACAACGGTCAGCGAACCGCAACGCGCCGCAGCGATCCTCGGCGGCAAGACAGTCGATGCCGCACCGGTCGCAGCGGTTAATGGCGGCGACGGACAGTACCTGATCCTGATCGGCGCTTTTGCCAACCCGGCGAACGTCAAGCAGTTGCAAAGCAAAATCGGCGAACTCGGCATCAAGGTCTATACCGAACCGCTGGATAGTCCCGAAGGCAAGAAGACGCGCGTACGCGCCGGCCCTTTCCCCAACCGTGAAGCGGCCGACAAGGCGCTCGACAAAATGAAGCGGATTGGTGTCAATGGGCTCGTTGCGGCCAAATAATGACGGCATTCGATTACGCCGTCCTGACCGTCGTCCTTGCTTCGGCGGCGATCGGTGCGTGGCGCGGCGTGATCGGCGAAATCATTGCGCTCGTCGCCTGGGTGCTGGCCTTCTTCGCGGCGAAATGGTGGGGCGCGGAAATCGCGCAGGCGCTTTTCTCGGGCATCAGCGACCCGGGGTTGCGCATCGTTGCCGGCTGGGTGGCGGTCTTTGTCATCGTGCTGGTCCTGATGGCGCTCTTGCGCCTGGCCGTGCGCGGACTGCTCTCGGCGCTCGGCCTGAGCCTCAGCGATCGGCTGCTCGGCATCGTTTTCGGGCTGGCGCGGGGACTCGCGATCGTGCTGGCGTTGGTCGCGGTCGGCAGCATGACCACGCTGCCGAAAGAGCGATGGTGGAGCGAGGCGACCTTGTCGGCGCCGCTCGAAACGGCCTTATTGGCCTGCAAGCCGTGGTTGCCGCCGGCGGTGTCTAAACGGATTCGGTTCAAGTAGGGAATGCCATGTGCGGGATACTCGGGGTCGTAGCGACCACGCCGGTCAATCAGTTGCTCTATGACGGTCTGATGGTGCTGCAGCATCGCGGCCAGGACGCGGCCGGCATCGCCACCGGCGAAGGCGATGCCTTCCACATGCACAAGGGATCGGGGCTGGTGCGCGACGTCTTCCGCACGCGCAATATGCGCGCGCTGCCGGGCAATATGGGCATCGCCCATTGCCGCTATCCGACCGCCGGATCGTTCTCGGATTCGGCCGAATCGCAGCCTTTCTACGTCAATTCGCCGTTCGGCATCGTGCTCGCGCACAACGGCAACCTGACCAACACGGAACAGTTACAGGAAGAGATGTTCCGTTTAGACTTGCGCCACATCAACACCAATTCCGATTCCGAAGTGCTGCTCAACGTCCTCGCGCACGAGCTGCAGGAAACGGCCAAAGGCTTTCGCCTCGACCTCGATACGATTTTCGCCGCGGTGGCCGGCGTGCATCGCCGCTGCAAGGGCGCTTACGCCGTCGTTGCGCTGATCGCCGGCTACGGCCTGCTCGCTTTTCGAGATCCCTACGGCATACGCCCGCTGGTGGTCGGCGTGCGTGAGACGCCGCAAGGCGACGAGTACCTCGTCGCCTCCGAATCGGTGGCGCTCGACACCCTGGGTTTCCGCGTGTTGCGCGACGTGCAGCCGGGGGAGGCGATCTTCATCGACATGGCGCATCAGATGCACCAGCGCCAGTGCGCGCAGAACCCGGTGCTCGCGCCGTGCATTTTCGAATACGTTTATCTCGCCCGTCCGGATTCGGTGATCGACGGCGTTTCGGTTTACGAAACGCGGCTGCACATGGGCGAGCACCTCGCCGACAAGGTGGCCCAGCAGATTCCCGTGTCTACGATCGACGTGGTGATTCCGATTCCCGATTCGAGCCGCCCGTCGGCGATGCAGCTCGCGCAGCGCCTCGGCATCCCGTATCGCGAGGGCTTCGTGAAGAATCGCTATATCGGCCGCACCTTCATCATGCCGGGCCAATCGACGCGCAAACGCTCGGTGCGCCAGAAGCTCAATACCGTGGCGCAGGAGTTCAAGGGCAAGCGCGTCCTGCTCGTCGACGATTCGATCGTGCGCGGCACGACCAGCCGCGAGATCGTAGAAATGGCGCGCGCCGCCGGCGCGCTCAAGGTCTATTTCGCCTCGGCGGCGCCGCCGGTGCGCTTTCCCAATGTTTATGGCATCGACATGCCGACGCGCAGCGAACTGATCGCCACCGGCCGCACGGCCGACGAGATCTGCCTCGAAATCGGCGCCGATGCGCTGGTCTATCAGGATCTGGATGCCTTGAAAGCGTCGATCCGCGAATTGAATCCCAAGCTCTACTTCTTCGACAGCTCGTGTTTCGACGGCCAGTATGTGACCGGCGACGTGACCCCGGCCTATCTCGACGCCATCGAGCAGGCGCGCGAAGGCAAGATTTCCGCGGCCACGGATGACGGCGGCGATTCCCGGCAATTGCACCTCAATCTCGATTCGGTGCATTGATGGCGAAGAAATACCAGCTTGAAACCCTTGCCGTGCGCGCCGGGCAGGCGCGGAGCCAGTTCAACGAGCACTCGGAAGCGCTGTACCTGACCTCGAGCTATATTTTCACCAGCGCGGCGCAGGCGGCGGCGCGTTTTTCCGGTGAGGACGAAGGCAATGTCTATTCGCGCTTCACCAATCCGACGGTCGCCGCTTTTCAGGAACGCCTGGCCGCGCTCGAAGGCGCCGAGGCCTGCGTGGCGACGGCTTCGGGCATGTCGGCAATTCTTTCGCTGGTCATGGCGCTGTGCAGCGCCGGCGACCATATCGTGGCGTCGACGGGCCTGTTCGGCGCGACGCAGCAACTGCTCGGCAATATCATGACGCGCTTCGGCGTGCGCACCAGCTTCGTTTCGCAGACCGATGTCGGTGCCTGGGAAGCGGCGATTTGTCCGGAGACGAAACTGTTCTTCCTCGAAACGCCGTCGAATCCGCTGACCGAAATTTCCGACATCGCCGCGCTGGTTGCCGTCGCTCATGCCAAGGGCATTCTCGTCGCGGTCGACAACTGCTTCTGCACGCCGATCCTGCAGCGCCCGCTCGACCTCGGCGCCGACCTCGTCATGCACTCGGCGACCAAATTCCTCGACGGCCAGGGGCGCGTGCTGGGGGGCGCCGTGGCCGGCCCCAAGACGCTGACAGACGAGCTGCTCAAATTCCTGCGCACCGCCGGACCGACGCTCTCGGCTTTCAATGCCTGGGTGCTCTTGAAGGGGATGGAAACCCTGAAGATCAGGCTCGAAGCGCAGTCGGCCAAGGCCCTTGAACTGGCGTGCTGGCTCGAAGCGCATCCCAAGGTCGCGCGCGTCTTCTATCCGGGCCTGCCATCGCATCCGCAGTTCGAACTCGCCAGCCGCCAACAGAAAAGCGGTGGCGCCATCGTCGCTTTCGAAGTCAAGGGTCAGCGGGCAGAAGCCTGGAAGGTCATCGACCACTGCGAGCTGTTGTCGATCACGGCCAACCTCGGCGACACCAAGACGACGCTGACCCACCCGGCAACGACCACGCACGGCCGCATCACGCCGGAGCAGCGCGCGGCGAGCGGCATCACTGAAAGTCTGCTGCGGATAGCGGTGGGGCTGGAAGCCGTCGTCGATCTGCAGGACGACCTCGAGCGCGGGCTGTCCGCGTTCTAGCGGGGCGTGCGCAGCGGACGCGCCAGATCGGTATGGACGTTGGCCACATCGGCCAAAGCGTCCTTGATCGCCGCCGGCAGCATGAAGAAAGTCATCAGGCTCGAGCCGGCGCAGATCAGCCAGAATAGCAGGAAGCCGATCGAGTAACTGGCGAGTGGCGGCACGCTCAGGGGCTTGCCGAGCAGATAGAGCTGCTGCGGGTCGATGACCGTGAAGAACACCACCTCGGCGATTCCCGCTGCGATGAAAGCCGGCCAGAGCACCCAGATCACGTGTTTCATGTCGTTCCCCCGAAAAAAAGCCTTTACCAGCAGGCAGTTCTTCGAGTCGCCCGTGGCGAACAGGTTCCCTTACGTCGGGGGAATCCTTGCGCCACGGCAACGCATCGGCGATGCCAAGGAGATGTTGTGGGCAGCGAAAGTCGCTTTTCAGGAACGCGCGGTCGAAAAATCCGGCAGGTCAGATATTCTTGTCTGCTATGCTGTCCAACTGGATGTTTTCAAGCTAGCGTGCCAACAACATTTGCGGGTGCCAAGATGAAGAAAAATGTTGACTGTTTGCTTTTGGGAATCGTCAGCATGGGCTTATGCACTTCAGCCTTTTCGGACTCCGCCTTCCAGGGATTCGATGGACAGATCTCAACCGGCTATGAGAGCAATAGCTTTTCGAGCATCAAGCCCAGCTGGAATAATGTTGCTTCTGGAGGCTTCTTCAACGGCAACGGAACTGCAAGAAACCAGAATGCGTCGGGAATGCCCTTGGTGCTTGGTGCCGGTTATTTCCATGAAATTCGGGACAAGTTCCTGCTCGGGATCGGTATCGACTATTCTCCTCTGCCTCAAAGCACCGGCAACTTTGGCCACACATCGACTCGGTTCGATGGGCTGGTTTTTCCTTGGGACAATATGTCGTATCGGGTTTCAAACAGAGTTAATGTTTTCTTGATGCCCGGGTATGCCTTTGACACGGACAAGCTTGGATACTTGAAACTCGGTTATTCGACGCAGCAACTCAAATACACACAACAAGCCGACCCGAAAGTAGGCTTTACGTCGGGTTTTTCGAGTTCCGCGAGTCTGAGCGGTTTTATTGTTGGTCTGGGCTACAAACAGGTCGTCCGGGACGGCTTCTATGGCTTCGCTGAAGCAAACTACATTTCGTATGCCAGAAGAACCGTGTCGGGAAGCGGATTGGCTATTACAGAAACGATTGACGTGTCTTCCAGTCCTTCCGTTCGTGCCTACAATTTCCTGGCCGGCATCGGCTACAAGTTCTGATCCCGACGCATGCACCCGAGCCCTGCTGTGAAGCGGCGGGACGCCGACCGGAGCGGTGCGCGGTGATTGCCCCAGCGACTGCCGGGCTTTCGGGCCAGCGCCGCAAGCCTTCGCGGGCATGAAAAGAGGGAGGCCGGCGCCGTCCTCCGCCCTGAGCCCGCGAATTGATGCGAGGGTCAATATTCCCAGAAGATGCGCTGCAATTCCTTGCTGTCCTGCGTTGCCGTCAAAGCTACCGTGGCGAGAATGCGCGCCTTTTGCGGATTGAGGTCGTGCGCCACGATCCAGTCGTATTTGTCGTCGGGTTGCTCGGCGTTGCGCAGAACGAAGCCGCCGGCATTGACATGCGACGAGCGGATGATCTGTATGCCCTTGCTGCGCAGATCCTGCAACACCGGTACCAGCGTGCCGGCGACCGAGCCGTTGCCCGGACCGGCATGAATGATCGCCTTGGCGCCGGCATCGGCAAAAGCGCGGTAAGCCGCATCGTCCACATTGCCGCCGGCATAAGCGATTTCAACCAGCGGCAGCGCGTTGATCTTCTCGATGTCGAATTCGGAGCTCATGGTGTGGCGCTTGTCGAGCCGCCGGAACCAGTAGTTCTTGCCTTCGACGACGAGACCCAGCGCTCCCCACGGACTCCTGAACGCCTCGAGCTTGATGTTGACGCCCTTGGTCACGTCGCGGCCGCTGTCGATCTCATCGTTCATGACCACCAGCACGCCCCGGCCGCGCGCGTCCTTGCTGCCGGCCACGCTGACGGCGTCGTACAGATTGAGCATGCCGTCGGCGGACATGGCGGTGCCGGGGCGCATCGAGGCGACGACGACGATCGGTTTTTCGGTATGCACGACCAGATTCAGGAAATAGGCCGTTTCTTCCGTCGTATCGGTGCCGTGCGTGATCACGATGCCATCGACATCATCCTGCCTGGCCAGGGCGGCGACGCGCTTGCCGAGTTTCAGCAGGTCGTCGTTCCTGAAGCTCTCCGAGGCGATCTGGAAGACCTGCTCGCCGCGCACGTTGGCCACGCCGCTCAGCTGCGGAATGCCGGCGATCAGCTTGTCGACCGGCACCTTGGCCGCCTGATAGGTCGCGCTGTTGGTCACGTCGGCGCCGGCGCCGGCAATGGTCCCGCCGGTCGCGAGGATGATCACGTTGGGTTTCATCTGGGCGATCGCCGCGCCGCTGACGATGACTGCCGAAATCACGGCCAATACCCAGCGCATAATTGGTTTCTTCAACATGGTGTGCGTCCTTTCTGCCATTGGTAAGCGGACCTGAAAACAGGGGGAGGAGGTCGCCTGCGCCAGCACTGCAATGCGATGACAATGCCGGTGATTGCCCGGGACCATTGTCTTGGACAGGGCCGCTTCAACAAGTTTCTTGGACGACGGCCATCATCGGCCGGGGAGCGCCATCAGCGGAAAACGGCCGAAACTATGGTGCAGGCGGCCGGTCCCGGGTTTCGGCGCGCGCCTGGCGCAGGGCGAGGCTCAGGCATGAGACGCCGATGATCAGCATGCCAAGCGCGGTTGGCAGGTCCGGTAGATGGCCGAAGACGATCCAGCCGAGCAGCACGGCCCAGACCATCTGGACATAGAGCAGCGGCGAGAGCGTCGACGCCGGCGTTTCCTGGAAGGACCGGATCAGCAGGTAGTGCCCGAGTCCGCCGTAGCATCCGAGTGACAGGATAAGAAGCGCCTGGCCCGGGGTCGGCAACACGCCGGTCCAGTACAGCGGCAGGGCGAGCGAGGTGGCGACGGCGCCGACCAGTGCCGTATAGAAGAGCTGGCGCATCGCCGGCTCGCTGGCCGAAAGCTTGCGCGTGAGGATCTGGTAGAGCGCATAGCACAGAGCTGCGCACAGCGCGTAAGCCAGGCCGGCGCCGGTCATGGCCCCGCCAGGCCGGGCGATCAGCAGCACGCCGCCGAATCCGGCGAAAGTGGCGAGCCAACTGGCCAGTCCGACTTTCTCGCCGAGCAAAGGACCGGCAAGCAGGGCGACGAGCAGCGGCGAGAGGTAGAGCAGGGCCGTCGTTTCGGCGAGCGGCAAGGCGCGGAAAGCGAGAAAGACGAGCGTCGTTGCACTGGCCAGCATGGCGCCGCGCAGCGTCATCAGCCACGGCCTCTGCGTGACGACGATGGCGCGGCCCATGCGCGGGGCGACGCCGACCAGCATGATGAGCAGATGCACGGCATAGCGAGCCCAGACAATCAAGGGCACGGCGAAGTACGCAGTCAGGTGTTTCGCGGTGGCGTCGAGAACGGCAAAAAGAAGAATTGCGGTCAGAAAGAGGATGGCGCCGAGGAGCTTATGCGACACGGGCGCTCGCAATCCATCGGTTGAAACGGCTGCGCGCAGCGTCGATCACTTCGCCGGCGGTCAGGCCGACCGGACCACAGCCGCCGGCAACGAGATCGTCGGCGGCAGCGCCGTGCAGATGCACCGCGGCGAGCAGCGCCGCGAGCGGCGGCCAGCCTTGCGCGAGCAGCGCGGTGACGAGGCCGGTGAGCACATCGCCGCTGCCGGCCGTCGCCAGTCCGGCGTTGCCGCTGGTATTGACGAACCAGGCGCCGTCGGGCGCCGCGATCAGGGTGCCGCCGCCCTTGAGGGCGACGAAGGCGTTGTAGCGCGTCGCGAGTTCGAGCGCCGCGGTGACCCGGTCGGCTTCGATGGTCGCCACGTCGCATTCGAGCAGTCGTGCGGCTTCGGCCGGGTGCGGCGTGAGCAGGGTCGGTGCCCGGCGCGAAGCGAGCGCGACCTGCAGATTGCCCTCCTGGGCGACGAGGTTCAGCGCGTCGGCGTCGACCACCAGCGGAACGTCGAGCGCGCAGGCCGCCTCGAGCAAGGCGCGCGCGTGTTCGCTCACGCCCAAGCCGGGGCCGCAGGCCAGCGCCGTCAGCGGCGTGGCGAGCAGCTTGTCGGGCGAGCGCAGCATCAGTTCGATTTGCTGGGCATCGAAGGCCGGCGCGCGCTCGTCGAGCAGGCCGACATAGACGCGGCCGCTACCCAGTTTGAGCGCCGCGCGTCCCGCCAGCAGCGCCGCGCCGACCATGCTGCCGGCGCCGCCGAGAATGCCGGCGTTGCCGTTCTTGCCCTTGTGGTTGTTGCGCGGGCGCGGCTTGAGGTGCGCGGAAAAAAGCGAGCGGTCGATCGTATGGCCGGCCGCGGCGGCGGCAATCTTCGCATCGAGTTCGAGCGCGGCGATCGAAATTTCGCCGCAATGGTCGGGTCCGTCGGCGGTAAACAATCCCGGCTTGCCGCCGATGAAGGTGATCGTGTGGCTGGCGACGATCGTCGCGCCATAGACTTTGCCGGTATCGGCGTTAAGGCCGCTCGGGCAGTCGAGGGCGAGCAGCGGGCAGCGATCGCGCGCCGCCAGCTGGTTGGCACGCCGGATCAGCCCGGCACAGGGTTCGACGATTTCGCGCTTGAGGCCGGTGCCGAACAGGCCGTCGATGATCAGCGACCAGCGCACCAATTCGGGAATCGCCCCGAGCGTGCTTCCCCCGGCAGCGACGAAGGCCTGATGGGTTTCGCTGGCGTCGAGCGGCAGGTCGTGGGCCTGCCCGACGAACACCACGTGCGTGTCGAAAAAACGCTCGCGCAACAGGCGCGCCGCCTCGAAGGCATCGCCGCCGTTGTTGCCGGGTCCGGCAAGGATGAGGATGGCGCCGCCGCGCTCGGCGCAGAGCGTCGTCGCGAGGTCGGCCGCGGCCCGGCCGGCGCGCTGCATCAGCGGCTGGTCGGCGGCCGCGGCTTCAATTCGCCGCAGCTCGGTCGTGCGCAGGAGCGGGATCATGTTCTGCATTGTAATGGCATTGGCGGGCGGATCATCGCGCTTTTCCATGGCGTGGGCAAGTCGGGCATCGCCGGGGGCCGCCTGCTCTCGGCTATAATTGCGGCTCCCTTGTTTCAGCACAGGTCTTCGCGCCTGCACCGCTCACCATGGCCGACATCCTCTATCTGCGCGGTAGCTCCGCTTTTTCCGCGTTTCGCCTGCAGCGCTTGCAGGCGCGCATCCGGGCGGTGCTTCCAGGCGCGACGATCGTCAGCGCCGAGTATTGGCACCTGGCGAAGCTGAACAAGGCGCTCGATGAAAAGGCGCGCAATCAATTGGCGCTGCTGCTCGAGGAGCGGGCCGCAGATGACGATGCGCAGGCCGCCGAACTGTTTCTCGTCACGCCGCGCATCGGCACCATCTCGCCGTGGTCGTCGAAAGCGACCGACATCGCGCGCGAATGCAGCCTCGCCGCGATCGAGCGCATCGAGCGCGGCATCGCCTATCGCCTGGCGGGCCTGCGCGCCGGTGAGCGGCCGCAGGTCGAGTCGCTGCTGCACGACCGCATGACCGAGACCGTGCTCGGCGACTTCGAGCGCACGGCTGAACTCTTCCGCCATTTCCCGCCGAAGCCGCTCTCGACCGTCGACCTGCTCGGCGGCGGGCGCGCGGCGCTGGTCGCGGCCAACGGCCGGCTCGGCATGGCGCTGTCGGACGACGAGATCGATTATCTCGTCGATCTCTTCGTGAACAAGACGCGGCGCAATCCGAGCGATGTCGAGCTGATGATGTTCGCCCAGGCCAATTCTGAACACTGCCGGCACAAGATCTTCAACGCCTCCTGGGTGATCGACGGGAAGCCGCGCGAGGAGACGCTGTTCGGCATGATCCGCGAAACGCACAAGGCGCATCCGCAGGGAACGGTCGTCGCCTATTCGGACAACTCGTCGATCTTCGAAGGCGCGTCGGTGGCGCGCTTCTGTCCGGGAGCCGACGGCAGCTACACCTGGCAGGACGATCTGACGCACATCCTGGCCAAGGTCGAGACGCACAACCATCCGACGGCGATTTCGCCTTTTCCCGGCGCTGCCACCGGATCGGGCGGCGAGATTCGCGACGAAGGCGCCACCGGACGCGGTTCCAAGCCCAAGGCCGGCCTTTGCGGCTTCTCGGTATCCAACCTCTACCTGCCCGACGCGCCGCAGCCCTGGGAGGCTGCAATGGCCGCTTACGGCCGTCCGGCGCGCATCGCTTCGGCGCTCGACATCATGCTCGAGGGGCCGATCGGCGCCGCGGCGTTCAACAACGAATTCGGCCGCCCGAACCTGACCGGCTATTTCCGCACCTACGAGCAGCGGGTCGGCGCGGGTGATAACAGCGTCGTGCGCGGTTATCACAAGCCGATCATGGTCGCCGGCGGCGTCGGCAACATCGCCGCCAGCCAATCGCACAAGGCCGAGGCCTTCGCACCCGGCACCCTGCTGATCCAGCTCGGCGGTCCTGGAATGCTGATCGGCCTCGGCGGCGGCGCGGCGAGCTCGATGAGCACCGGCAGCAACAGCGAAGATCTCGATTTCGCCTCGGTGCAGCGCGGCAATCCCGAAATGCAGCGGCGCGCGCAGGAAGTGCTCGACCGCTGCTGGCAGATGGGCGCGCCGGTGGGCGACGCGGCCACGCCGGGCGCTGGCAATCCGATCCTCTCGGTGCACGACGTCGGCGCCGGCGGTATTTCCAATGCCTTGCCGGAACTCGCGCACGGCGCGGGTTGCGGCGCGCATTTCGAGCTGCGCGATGTGCCGACCGAGGAGCCGGGCATGTCGCCGGCCGAGATCTGGAGCAACGAAGCGCAGGAACGTTATGTCCTTGCCATACCGCCTTCGCGCCTGCCTGAATTCAGGGCGATCTGCGAGCGCGAGCGCTGCCCGTTCGCGGTGGTCGGCACGGCCACCGGCGATAAGCGCCTGGTCGTTGCCGACCGGCATTTTGCCACCCTGCCGGTGGACATGGACATGGAAGCGCTGCTCGGCAAGCCGCCGCGCATGACGCGCACGGTCGGGCATTTGCCCTCGCCGGCGGTGGCCTTCGATGCGTCGGCGGTCGATCTGCGCGAGGCGGTGTACCGCGTGCTGCGCCTGCCGGCCGTGGCCAACAAGACCTTCCTCATTTCAATCGGCGATCGCACGGTCGGCGGCCTGACGGCGCGCGACCAGATGGTCGGCCCGTGGCAGGTGCCGGTGGCCGACGTCGCGGTGACCGCCATGGGCTACCGCACCGTGCTCGGCGAAGCCTTCGCCATGGGCGAGCGCACGCCGCTGGCCATCCTCGACGGCCCGGCCTCGGGGCGCATGGCTATCGGCGAAGCGCTGACCAACATCGTGGCGGCCGATATCGCCGCCTTGAGCGAGGTGAAGCTGTCGGCCAACTGGATGGCGCCGGCCGGCGTGGCCGGCGAGGACGCCCGCTTGTTCGACACGGTGCGCGCGGTTTCCGACCTGTGCCAGCGCATCGGCATCTCGATCCCGGTCGGCAAGGATTCGCTGTCGATGCGCACCGCCTGGGACGACGGCGGTGAGAAGAAAGAAGTTGTCTCGCCGCTCTCCCTGATTGTCACCGCTTTCGCGCGCGTGCAAGATGCGCGCCGCACGCTGACGCCGCAGCTTCGCCTCGACGCCGGTGCGAGCGAACTGTTGTTGATCGATCTGGGTGGCGGCAAGAATCGCCTCGGCGGGTCGGCGCTGGCACAGGTCTTCAACGCCACGGGTTCCGAGGCGCCGGATGTCGATGACGCGGCGCGCCTCGCCGCTTTCTTCGCGGCGGTCCGGCAGCTCGCCGGCGAGAATCTGCTGCTCGCCTACCACGACCGTTCCGATGGCGGCGTTTTCGCGACCGTCGCTGAAATGTCATTTGCATCGCACTGCGGGGTCTCGCTGGCGTTCGACGTCGATGCTTCGACCGCGAATCTCATGCCTTGCCTGTTCGCCGAAGAACTCGGCTCCGTCATACAGATCCGCTGCGCCGACCGGGCGCGGGTGATGGCCGTGCTTGCCGCCGCCGGGCTCGGGCAGTGCACGCAGCGCATCGGCGCGACGAACGGCAGCGACGAATTGATCGTCACGAAAAATGGCCGCGTGGTGTTGAGCGAAACCCGCATCGCCTTGCAGCGCGCCTGGTCGGAAACGACCTTCCAGATGCAGTCGCTGCGGGACAACCCGGAGTGCGCACAGCAGGAATACGACCGCATCCTCGATGCAGCGGACCCGGGCCTCACGCTCTCGCTGACTTTCGATCCGGCCGATGACATTGCCGCGCCTTTCGTCGCCCGCGGCGCACGACCGCAAGTCGCGATCCTGCGCGAGCAGGGCGTGAACGGCCACGTCGAAATGGCCGCTGCTTTCGATCGCGCCGGTTTCTGCGCGGTGGACGTGCACATGAGCGACATCCTGAGCGGGCGCGTCTCGCTGGCCGGCTTCAAGGGCGCGATCGCCGGTGGCGGTTTCTCTTACGGCGACGTGCTCGGCGCCGGCAAGGGCTGGGCGCGAACCATCCTGTTCAATGCCCGGGCCCGCGACGAATTCTCGGCCTTCTTTGCGCGCGACGATGCTTTCGCGCTCGGTGTGTGCAATGGCTGCCAGATGATGAGCGCCCTGAAAAGCCTGATCCCCGGCGCGCAGGACTGGCCGCGCTTCGAGCGCAACCGCGTCGAGCAGTTCGAAGCCCGGTTCACGATGGTCGAGTTGCCGTCATCGCCGTCGCTGTTCTTCGCCGGCATGGCCGGCAGCCGGATTCCGGTAGTGGTCGCGCATGGCGAAGGCCTGGCTGCCTTTGATTCGGCCGCACAGCAGGCACAGGCGCTGATCGCCATGCGCTATGTCGACAATGCAGGCCGGCCGACCGAGGCCTATCCCGGCAATCCGAACGGCTCGCCCGCGGGCATCACCGGCGTGACGACCGCCGACGGCCGCTTCACGATCATGATGCCGCACCCCGAACGCGTTTTCCGCACCCTGCAGATGTCCTGGCACCCCGATACGCTCGGCGACGACTCTCCTTGGCTGCGCATGTTCCGCAACGCGCGCGCGTGGGTGGGATAGGCTACAGCTCTTTCGCGGGCGGTTCACGAGAAACGCCGGGAGGCTCGCACCGTCCCAGCGTTTTTGCGAGGTGGCTAAGACTTATTCGACCTTGGCCTTGGCGCGCAGGCCTTCGACCATCTTGTTGATTTGCTCGGACTGCGCTTGCTGCAGGATGCGCGGCTTGAGTTCGTCAAAAGCGGGGACATTCAGCGGGCGGGTGTCTTCGAGCAAGATGACGTGGTAGCCGAAGTCCGACTTGACCGGGGTCGTGGTGTATTTACCCTTGGCGAGGCCGGTGAGCGCGTCGCTGAACGGTTTGACGAAGTTGCCGGCGCTTGCCCAGCCGAGTTCGCCGCCGTTATCCTTGGAGCCTGGGTCGATCGACTGTTTGGCGAGCTCTTCAAATTTAGCGCCCTTGTCGAGGTTGACGATGATCGCCTTGGCGTCGTCTTCGCTGACCACGAGAATGTGGCGGGCCTTGTATTCGGTATTGCCAAGCTGCGCCTTGATCTTGTCATAGTCGGCTTGCAGGCGCGCATCGCTGATCGGGTTCTTCTTGACGTATTCCTGGATATAGGCACGCACGAAGAATGCCTGACGCGCCGCTTCCGCCTGCGCCGCGACTTCCGGCCGCTTGTCGACGCCGGCCTTTTTCGCTTCCTGGATCAGCAGTTCGCGCCGGATGAGTTCTTCGCGCACCGCGGCCTTGAGTTCCGGGGTATCCGGCGCGCCCTGCGCCTTCTGCTCGGAAATGAAGACGTTGGCCAGATTTTGCGAAACGGCGACGCCGTTGACGGTTACGAAGGCATTGCCAGCGGCCATCAACGATGCCGACATCATGGTGCCGACGAAAAGCGCGGTCGCAAGTTTCGAGAATTTATGCATTTGTATTTCCTTATGATCAGGTTGGTTCGGGAACGTGGGCGGGATGAAGCTCGGAGTAAGCATTATAAGAGCAAACCGGATCGTTGTGCTTCATCCGGGGCCAATGCCCGGATGCTCAAGGCATGGATTCGTCCGCGCATCAGTTCGCCAAGGGCGTCGTATACCAGGCGGTGCCTGGCCAGCGTCGATTTCCCGGCAAATTCCTGCGCGACGATGAGCAGGCCGTAGTGACCGCCGCCACCCGCCGCGCCGGCATGGCCGGCATGCCGCGCCGAGTCGTCGATCAGGTCGAGACGCAGCGGCTTGAGGCCGACCAGCCGTTCGCGCAGCAGCGCTTCGAAGCTGCGGTATCCGGGTGACTCGGACGAGTCCTCGACTACTGCCTTCGACTGCCGGCTGCCCTCGCTCACGCCGGCAATGCCTTCTTGAACGGCTTGACGCTGACCTTGGCGTAGACCCCGGCAGCGAAGAACGGGTCGGCGTCAGCCCAGGTCTTGGCCGCCTCGAGCGAGGCGAACTCGGCGACGATCAGGCTGCCCGAAAAACCGGCCGGACCGGGATCGGGCGAGTCGATGGCCGGGCAGGGGCCGGCCAGGATCAGCCGGCCCTGTTCCTGCAGCGCCTGCAGGCGTGCAAGATGCGCCGGGCGGGTGGCAAGACGGCCAGCGAGCGAGTTCGGGCGATCTTCGCCGACGATCATGTAGAGCATCACTTGTTCTCCTCATCGATATACTTTGACAGCAGGAGTCCCTGGGCGAGCGCGAACACCAGCATCAGGCCGATGCCGCCAAAGACCTTGAAATTGACCCACTCGTCGGTGGAAAAGTTTAGGGCGAAAGCGACGGCGAGGTTGGCCACGCCCATGCAAAAGAAGAACGCGACCCACGACCAGTTGAGCCGCCGCCAGATGGCTTCGGGCAGTGTGAATTGCTCGGCGAGCACGGCGCGAATCAGATTCTTCTTGAGGAGCACCGCGCTGCCGGCGAGGGCCCCGGCGAAGGACCAGTAGAGCACCGTCGGCTTCCATTTGATGAAGGTTTCGTCATGAAAAATCAGTGTCATGCCACCGAACACGGTGATGATGACGAGGCTCATCCAGAGCATGGTGTCTACCTTGCGGTGTCTGAACCATGACCAGCCGATCTGGAGAAAGGTGGCTACAATGGCCACAGTGGTCGCGACGTATATCGCTTCGCCGGGAGCCGCGTAACTGCCGCCCAGCTTGAACGCAATGAAGAAGAGGATTACCGGGAAAAGATCGAAGAGGAATTTCATGGGGCGGCCAGCGAAAAGATCGGCAGATTATGGCCGATTATCAACTTCCTTGCCAATTTGCCTATCCATGTTCCGGCTTTATGACTTTGCTATACTCGGCGCACGCGCGTGGAGAACGGAATGAACCGAATCGCCATCATCGATGACAGCGAAATCAATCTGACCCTGTTTCGTGTCCTGGTCAGCAAGCTGGGCAGCTGCGAACCGCTGGTTTTTCAGGAGTCGCCGAAAGGGCTGGAATGGTGTTCGGAGAACTTGCCCGATCTGATCGTCGTCGATTACATGATGCCGGAAATGGACGGCCTGCGCTTCATCTCGCTGTTGCGCGCCATCCCCGGGCGCGAAGAAGTACCGATTCTGATGATCACCGCCAATGATGACAAAGACATCCGCTACGAGGCGCTGGAAATCGGTGCGACCGATTTCCTGACCAAGCCGGTCGATCGCATCGAATTCTCGGCGCGCGTGCGCAACATGCTGGCGCTCGGGGCAAGCCGCAAGAAGCTCGCCGACAAGGCCTCGTGGCTGGCCGAAGAAGTTGCCAAGGCGACCGCGGCCATCCATGCCCGCGAACAGGAATTGCTGTTCCGCATGTCGCGCGCGGCTGAATTCCGCGATCCGGAAACCGGCGCGCATATCCAGCGCATGGCGCACTATTCCTGCCTGATCGCCGGCCGCCTGGGCCTCTCCCCCGAGGATCAGCAACTCGTTCTGCAGGCCGCGCCGATGCATGACGTCGGCAAGATCGGGATTCCCGATTTCATCCTGCTCAAGCCGTCGAACCTGACGCCGGAAGAATCGGCGGTGATGATGACCCATGCGACGATAGGCTTCGAGCTGCTCAAGGGCAGCGAGTCGACGATACTGCAGGCCGGGGCTTCGATCGCCATTTCGCATCACGAAAAATATGACGGCTCCGGCTATCCCTATGGCACCGCGGGCGAGGCGATACCGCTCTTCGGGCGCATCGTCGCGGTTGCCGATGTGTTCGATGCGCTGACCTCGGAGCGCCCGTACAAGCGGCCGTGGCCCGTGGACCGCGCGGCGGCCTATTTGCGCGACACCGCCGGTCACTTCGATCCGAGCTGCGTCGAGGCTTTCCTCGCGAGCTGGGGTGAGGTTCTCGATGTCTATGCGCAGTTTCAGGATGCCGAAATTCCCTTGCTGTAAAACGCCGCCGGTCGGGGAGAAGGAGAGCTGTGTTGAGCGTCAATGCGTTGTACCACCGCGCCGAAGCGATCGAGCGTTTGGGCGGTGATGAAGCGCTCTATGTCAGCGTCGCGAGCCTGTTCATCGAGAGCAGCGCCGGCTATTGCGCGGCGCTCGAAGCGGCCGTGCGGGCGGCCGATATGGCGGCTCTGCGGCGCGAAGCGCATACCGTGAAAAGCATGCTCGCGACTTTTTCTTACGAAGCGGGCCGGTTGCTGGCGTTGCGTCTCGAGGAACTCGCCGCCTCGGGCAATTTTGACGGCGCGCAAGCGCTGACCGATGAACTCGTCGCCGCCGTCAAGCGGCTGGTTGCGGCGCTCGCGACCGAGGGCGCTTCAGGGGCAACGTAGCAGCCTTGCCGCCTGCGCCACCGTGCTGTTCGCCGGGATGACGCCGAGCAGCGGCGCCGCGATGCGCTCGCTGAGCGCCGCCAGATTCTCCTCGAAGCAGGTCATCTTCGCGTCGATGCGGTTGGCGACCCAGCCGCAGAGCTGCAAGCGGCGCGCGCCTATGGCCTGCTGCGTGAGCAGCGCATGGTTGATGCAACCCAGTCGCATGCCGACGACGAGGACGATTGGCAAATCGAGCCGGGCGGCCAGGTCGGCGGTGTCCAGATGTGCGCCAAGCGGAACGCAGAAGCCGCCGACGCCTTCGACCAGCACCGCGTCGGCCCGGTCGGAGAGCGCCGCGAAAGCGGTGACGATACGCGCGATGTCGATGGCTACGCCAGCCTGCGCCGCGGCAATGTGCGGTGCAATGGCCGGCTGGAAGAGATAGGGATTGACGAGCTCGCGCGGAGCCTGCATGGCGGAGGCGGCGAGCAGCCGCTCGACGTCCGCGTTCCTGCCGGCGGCATCGGTCCCGGCGGCGACCGGTTTCATGCCGACTGCCTTGATGCCCTGCTTGCGCAAGGCGTGCAGCAGCGCGCAGCAAACGAAGGTCTTGCCGACTTCGGTATCGGTGCCGGTGACGAACCAGGCAGGCTTGTTCGGTGGGCTCATTTGCTCGCGTACCCCAAAATGACGTCGTAACTTGCCGGCAGCCCGGCCGCCTGGCGCTGCTGTTCGTAGGCGGCTTCGAGCTTTTGCCAGGCGGCGCGCCCCATCATGCCGCGCCGCGCGCCGGCGCCGACGTTGTGCGCGCCGATGGCCTTGACGGCGCGCAGCAGAGTGATCAGGTCGGGATAGTAAACGATGTGCTGTTCGCGGCGCAGCGTGACGCGGTCGAATCCCGCCTGCGTCAGCGCTGCGACCAGCGCTTCGGCTGTATCAAAGGGCAGCGTGTGGCGATGCCGGTCGACGCCGGCAAAGGCTGCGCGCAGTTCGGAGAAGGTGTCCGGTCCGAGGGTGCTGACCGCCAGCCGGCCTGCGGGCTCAAGAACGCGCGCGGCCTCGGCGAAGACCTTGGCCGTGTCGCACCACTGAATCGTCAGGCTAGACCACCAGAGATCGAAGCGCCGGTCGGCAAAAGGCAGCGCCTCGATGTCGGCGGCGCAACAGAGATCCGTATCGTGGCGCGCGCGCGCTAGCATCGCCGGCGCGAAATCGACGCCGGTGAGATGCGCCTCGGGCCACCGCCGCCGCAGCAGGCGCGCCGCGTAACCGGTGCCACAGCCGGCGTCGAGGATGCGCCGGGGCGTGGCCGGTGAAGGCTGTTTGAATTCGGCGAGCAAGCGATCGCATACGCGGCGCTGAACGACGGCCGCCGCGTCGTAGGTGGCGGCGGCGCGATCGAAAGACTCGCGGATGCGTTGCTTAATCGGCGACGGGTGCATGGCAGAAATCGGCTGTCAGATCGGCAAAGCGTTCGGGATCGCTGAGAAAGGGCGCGTGGGCGGCGGCATCGAATATTTCGATTCGCGAAATGGGCAACTCCCCGTGCAGCCACTCCGCAGCGGCATAGGGAATCATCGTATCGCACCGGCCATGAATCAGCAGTGCCGGCAAGGCGAGGGCGGCGGATTGCAGCGCTTGCCGCAAATCGATTTCGCGCAGCCAGGCCAGGCCCTGCGCGAGCGTTGCGCCGGCCGGCGGCGTCGCGGCCAGCTTGGCCAGGCGGCCGGTGATGGCGCGCGCGCTGGCGTCGCCCTGGTTGAGCAGCGCGACGAAGCGCCGCAGGGCGAGCGGCGCGTCACTGGCGACTGCGTTGCCGAACGCGTCGAGCAGTGCCGGCGGCTGGGCACAGCGCCAGTCGGCACGCTGTGCAAAGCACGGCGACGCGCCGACGAGGATCAGCCGGTTGAAGTGCCGCGGCGCGAGCAGCGTAGCTTGCAGCGCCAGCAGGCCGCCGAGCGACCAGCCGCAGAGCGCCGTGCCGGCCGGCAGGCGGTCAACGAGTGCTTGCGCCGTCGGCGTAAAGCCGGCTGAAGTCGCGAGGGTTGTTTCGTCAAACGCTCCGTAGCCCGGCAGATCGACAAGATGCAGGCGAAAGCGTTGACTGAGCGCGGCGATCACCGGTTGCCACACCGCCTTGCCGAGTCCCCAGCCGTGCACCAGCGCGAGGTCGCCGCCGCGGCCTTCGCCGAGGCTTTCAATCTGCAGCGAACCCGTCCTCATGCGAGCTTTCGCAGCGCCTCGACGAGCCTTGCCACCTGCTCTGCACCGTGCGCGGCGGAGAGCGATATGCGCAAGCGCGCACTGCCTTTGGCCACGGTCGGCGGGCGGATCGCCGGCACCCACAGGCCGTCGGCAAAGAGCGCGTCGGCGACGCGCAGGGTTTCGAAGTTGTCGCCGATCAGGAGCGGCTGGATCGCCGTCGGTGAGGCCGCAAGCCGCCAGCGCGTGTCGGCAAGGCCTGCCTGCAGTTGCGCGGCCAGCAGCCGCAGCTGGGCGCGCCGCGCGTCGCCCTGCTCGATGAGGTCGACGCTGGCCAGCAGCGCGCTGGCCATGACCGGGCTGGCGCCGGTGGTGAACATGTAGGTGCGCGCCCGCTGCATCAGCCACTCGATGACATCAGCATCGGCGGCGACGAAGGCGCCGGAAGCGCCCGCCGCTTTGCCGAGTGTTCCCATGTAGAGGATGCGCGGCGAGGCCGCAATGCCGAAATGCGACAGGCTGCCGCGCCCCTGCGCGCCGAGCACGCCGAAGCCGTGCGCGTCGTCGATGAGCAGCCAGGCGTCGAAGCGCTCGGCGAGTTCGAGCAGTCCCGGCAGCGGCGCGAGATCGCCGTCCATGCTGAATACCGCGTCGCTGAGGATCAGCTTGCGTTTGGCACCGCTCGCCGCGAGCAGGCGCTCGAGCGCGGCGAGATCGCCGTGCGCGTAGCGCCGGCTGTCGGCGCGCGCGAGCTGCACGGCATCGATCAGCGAAGCGTGGTTGAGCTTGTCGGCAAAGACCGCGTCGCCGCGCCCGACGAGCGCCGGGACGATGCCGAGATTGGCGAGGTAGCCGGTTGAAAAGAGCAGCGCGCGCGGAAAGCCCGTAAATTCGGCGAGCCGTTCTTCGAGCGCCTGGTGCGGTTCGAGATGACCGCTGACGAGGTGCGAAGCGCCGCTGCCGACGCCCCAGCGTTGTGCGCCGGCGCAAGCCGCGGCGATCAGCGCCGGGTCGCTGGCCAGCCCGAGGTAATCGTTGCTGCAGAAGCTGATGAGCTCGCGTCCGTCTACACGCGCCAGCGGCCCGCAAGGCGCTTGCAGGGTGCGCCGGCGGCGCTCGAGGCCATTCTTCCCGAGCGCGCCGAGTTGGCCCTTCAAGTCATCGAAGATCATGCGCTTAGCGCTTCTTCCAGTGCCCCGGCGACGGCCTGCCCGAGGTGGGCGATTTCTTCGTCGCTGATGATGTAGGGCGGCATCAGGTAGACGGTATTGCCGATCGGGCGGATCAGCGCTTCGCGGGCCAGCGCGGCGCGATAGAAGCGGCGCGGGAAGGCGGCGTCGGCCGTCTCGACGTCGAAGGCCAGGATCATGCCGCGCCGGCGCAGGTGGCGAACCTGGGCGTGCCCGGCGAGCGGCGCCAGTGACGCGGCAAGCTTCACCGCGCGCAGCTTGTTCCGTTCGAGTACCTCATTGGCGGCGAAGATGTCGAGGGTCGCCAGTGCGGTGCGACAGGCCAGCGCGTTGCCGGTGTAGGAGTGCGAGTGGAGAAATCCGCGCGCGGTCGCGTCATCGTAGAAAGCCGCATAGACCGCATCGGTGCTGAGCACGATGGAGAGCGGCAGGTAGCCTCCCGAGATGCCTTTCGACAGGCAGAGAAAGTCCGGTCTGATCGCCGCCTGCTCGTGCGCGAAGAAAGTGCCGGTGCGGCCGCAGCCGACGGCGATTTCGTCGCAGATCAGATGCACCTCGAAGCGGTCGCAGAGGGCGCGCGCCAGGCGCAGGTATTCGGGGTCGTACATGACCATGCCGCTCGCGCATTGGACCAGCGGTTCGACGATCAGCGCGGCGAGATGCGCGTGATGCTGCTCGAGGTGGCGTTCGAGCGCGGCGGCGGCGCGACGTGCCACGTCGGTGGCGGTCTCGCCGTCACGCGCCTCCCGCGCGTCGGGGCTGGGCACGGTCGCCGCGCTGCGCAAGAGCGGTGCGTAAGCGTCGCGGAACAGCGCCACATCGGTGACCGCCAGCGCGCCGACGGTTTCGCCGTGATAGCTGCCGGAGAGACAGAGAAAATCCTGTTTCCCGGGGCGGCCGCGATTGCGCCAGAAGTGGAAGGACATCTTGAGTGCGATCTCGGTCGCCGAGGCGCCGTCCGAGGCGTAAAAACAATGGCCGAGTGCGCCGCCGGTGAGTGCCGCGAGGCGCTCGGACAGTTCGACCACCGGCTGCTGCGTGAAGCCGGCGAGAATGACGTGCTCGAGCGTTTCGAGCTGTTCGCGCAGCGCCGCGTTGATGCGCGGGTTGCAGTGGCCGAAGAGATTGACCCACCACGAACTGATGCCGTCGAGATAGCGCCTGCCGTCGAAGTCGTACAGCCAGACGCCTTCGCCGCGGGCAATCGGGATCAACGGCAAATCGGCCGACGCATGCTGCTTCATTTGCGTGCACGGATGCCAGACCGCTTTGAGGCTGCGCTGCAGCAGATCGGCGTTGCGCATTACTTCAGATCAATGCAGGGTCTGCGACGGCGCATTGTTCTGTTCGGGCATTTCGGCGTGCACCGTTTCGCCCTCGAGATTCGGGTAGAGCGGCGCGCCGCAGTCGTCGCAGAATTCGAACGGAAACTGCTGGCTGTGCACGAGCACTTCCTTGAGTCCGGCTTCCCGCAGCAGCGCTTCGATTTCGCCGACGACGTCCGTCGTTTCATCTTCGGCGCCGAGCAGCGGCCAGACGACGCCATGAAATACGGCATCGTCATCGCGCGGCCCGAAGCCGATGCGGTATTCCTCGAGCCGCTTGTCGTGAAAGCCGCCGACGATGGCGCGCAGCGCCTCGGCCGATTTGCCGAGCGTGGTCTGCAGGAAAGCCACCGAGGCGTGCAGCGAGTAGGGGCGCGAAGCCATGTCGGCAGTACGGCAGGCGGCGTGATAGGCGTCGGCGAGCAGTGGCTGGAAGGCGCAGCCGGTAAGCAGCGGTTCGAGGCAGGGGCCGCCCTGTTTGACCCATTCCTTGAGCGCCGTTTCGCGCGTGCAGCGGTCCGACTCGTTCCAGCGGAACAGCGGCATGCCGCGCGGCACGGCGATTGCGCCGATCAAATAGCGCGTATCGGAGAGGAACTGGTTGGTTTCGGGCAGCACCGAGAGGTCGAGCTTGAGGGCGCTGTTGCACAGCGCCGCACTGCCGAGGTCGCGCATCAATTGCCAGGTGTCGACGAAGCTGCGCGGCAACTGGTCGGGGCTGTACAGATAATCGGCGAGCGCGAGTTGCGCGCCCGCTGAAAAGACATGGGCGGCGAGATGCACCTTGAGCGTCTGCAGCGTGCTCTTGGGGATCGTTCCGGCCGGGATCGAAAAGCGCGACCAGGCGAGCAGCGGCACGTTGAACAGCAGGATATCGAATTCCTGTCCCTGGTGCGACAGCACGCAGCATTCGGCGCGCGATTCGATCAGGTCGGCCAGGCAGTCGTGTGCCGCGGCATGCGAATCGAAGAGGCGATCGAGCGAAGCGTTGAGGTCGTCTTCGGCGCCGTCGTGCAGCAGTTTGTCGACGAGTTCGGCGAGCTGCTTTTCCCAGAACGCGTCCTCCAGCTTGCCGCCGGATTCGGCCAGGCACGTTGCCAGGCGGCCTAGTTCGCTGGCGTCGGCCGAGATGCGCTTGCGCGCGGAGAGACGGTTGCGTTTCATGTTGGGGCCTGCGCAAGACAATCCGCTATTGTACCAAGGGAAGGGCCAAAACGATGGCAGGCTCCCGAGGTGTACCGCATTCTTGCAGCCGCACAGGCATAATTGCGCAGCGCATTCAAGGATGGATTCCCAATATGATTATTCTTCTTTCCCCGGCCAAGACGCTCGACTTCGCAACACCGGCGCCGGTCGCCGAGTTTACGCAGCCCGATTTTCTCGCTGAGTCACAACGGCTGGTCAAGCGCCTGCGCCGGTTTTCGCCGGCCGAGCTCGGCCGGCTGATGCACATCAGCGACCCGCTCGCAGCGCTGAATACCAAGCGCTACGCCGACTGGGCGCCGCCTTTCCGGCCCGACAACGCCAAGCCCGCGCTCTTCGCCTTCAATGGCGACGTCTATGACGGGCTGGCTGCGGCGACGCTGCCAAAGCCCGCGCTGCGTTTTGCGCAAGGCCATTTGCGCATGCTCTCGGGACTCTACGGACTGCTGCGCCCGCTCGACCTGATCCAGCCCTATCGCCTGGAAATGGGCACGCGGCTGGCCAACGACCGCGGCGAGGATCTCTATGCCTTCTGGGGCGAGCGCATCGTGACCGCGCTCAATGCGGCGCTGGCGGAAGCCAAGGCACGCGTCCTGGTCAATTTGGCTTCGCAGGAATACTTCAAAGCGGTGCCCGTAAAGAAGCTGTCGGTGCCGGTCATCGCGCCGGTGTTCGAGGACTGG
This sequence comes from uncultured beta proteobacterium, assembly GCA_903886975.1. Taxonomy (GTDB): domain Bacteria; phylum Pseudomonadota; class Gammaproteobacteria; order Burkholderiales; family Rhodocyclaceae; genus Propionivibrio. Next base: position 18,052 of record CAISOB010000029.1, on the reverse strand, counting down.
AGCGCAGGGCGCTTCAAGGTCGTCAGTTTCTACGCCAAGCGTGCGCGCGGTCTGATGGCGCGCCTGGCACTGGTCAAGCGGCTGAAGGCGGCCGAAGGCCTGAAGGATTTTTCGGACGAAGGCTATGCCTATGTTGCCGAGGCGTCGACGGCGACGCGCTGGGTGTTTCGTCGCCGATTAGCTTAGCTCGAGCAGCTTGCCGGCGGTTTCCGCCGTGACGATGCGGCAGGGCGGCGGCCGCTGACGGTGGCCGGCGAGCCTGAGCAGCAGCTTGTCGCGCGTGATCAGCAGGTCGGCGCGGCAACGCGCGGCGAGGATCAGGAACTTCTGATCGTCGGGGTCGCGGCAACGCGGCAGCGGGTAATTCTCTTCGCCGCTCGCCTCCAATAGCGTGGCAAAGCCGCGGTAGGCATCGATCAAGGCCTCTCTTGCGCCGCTTTCCAGCCCGAACTGCGGATAAGCGACCACGCGTTCAAGCTCGGCCAGGCATTCGCTGTCGCTGAAACACTGGACTTGACCCGCGGCAATGGCGGCCTGCAGCGGCTGCGTCCGCGGGTCGGCGAAATGCAGCAAATCGAAGATGATGTTGGTATCCAATACCAGGCGCATGGAAAATTTCAATCGAACCTTCGTTGCATTTGTCATGCACAGCCAGAGTGTGTGGATGTCGGTATCGGCAGCCTATCGGATACCCGATCACATGATACCGGCTCCCGCGGCCAATGGCCGATCACTTCAGGCGCGAACGCTGACGAATCTGGTTGGGCGCGTCGAGGAAGCGTTGTACTATGGCATGGAACGCCAAGGCCGGCGAAAGTGAGCCGATGCGTTCGCCGGTGCTTAAGGAAGCAAGCAAGCTATGTCACATTCCCCGCAAATCCTGTTGCGCGAAGACGAAGTCGAGTTCATCGCCATTCGCGCGCAGGGCGCCGGCGGGCAGAACGTCAACAAGGTATCGAATGCGATTCATTTGCGCTTCGCCATCGCCGCCTCGAGCCTGCCCGACGAAATCAAGGCGAAGCTTCTACAGCTGCGCGACCAGCGCGTCAGCGTCGACGGTGTGATTGTCATCAAGGCGCAGCAGCATCGCAGCCTGGAGCGCAATCGCAGCGATGCGCTGACCCGTTTGCGCGAGCTGATCGCGCGGGCGGCCTTCGTCCCGCAGCAGCGGCGGGCGACCAAGCCGACGCGCAGTTCGCAAAGGAAGCGCATTGAAAGCAAGGTCAGGCGCGGGGCGGTCAAGGTCTTGCGCGGTCGCGTGCTGGCGCAATAGCTTCGCGCACTCAGGATTGCAAATCACATCGAATGTCCGCTCCGCCGGTAGCGCTACGGCGTTGCCGTCGCGTCTGCGATCAAGTCTCCATGCCCGGCTTGTCGCTCGAGATGCGTCAGCAATGACGAAAAGAGCTTGTCGGGATCAAAGGGTTTGACCAGGCAACCGCTCATCCCGGCTTTCAGACAGCGTATCCTGTCTTCGACAAAGGCATTGGCCGTCATGGCCAGGATCGGTACGGTCCGGTAACCGGACAGCTCGCGAATCTGACGTGTCGCCTCCAGGCCGTCGACCTTGGGCATCTGCACGTCCATCAGGATGACCGCGTAACTCTTTTGCCGGACCAGGCTGAGGGCCTCTTCCCCATCTCTTGCCGTATCGACCGCCAGTCCTGAATTTTCCAAAAGAAATCGGGCAACTTCGAGATTGATCGGCTCGTCGTCGACGAGGAGGATGCGCGACCCCCGGTAGCGGTGGCGAATCAAGGCCTCGGCATCGATGATTGCCACCGGGGCGGGTTCGTCCCGCTGTTCGGTCTTTCTCAGGCGCGCGGTGAACCAGAAGGTACTGCCGATTCCCGGCGTACTCTCGACCCCGACCTCGCCGCCCATCAGTTCGGCAAGCCGCCGGGTAATGACCAGCCCGAGTCCCGTACCGCCGAACTTGCGCGTAGAGGAATTGTCGGCCTGCTCGAAGGCGCTGAAGAGCCGCGGCAGCGCTTCCGGAGAAATGCCAATGCCCGTATCTTCAACTTCGATGCGTACCTGCACCGCTTCGTCGGTTTCCCCGAGCTTGATGGCGCGCACGGTGACGCAGCCCGCGTGGGTAAACTTGATGGCATTGCCGACGTAGTTGAGCACCGCTTGCTGCAACCGTGTCACGTCACCGCGCAGATTGGTCGGAAAGGCGTCACTCTGAACCCGCAGTTGCAGTCCCTTGTCCTGGGCCCGCGAGTTCATCATTGAGGTGATGTTGCCCAACACACTGCTGAGCGACACCGGGGCCTCTTCAAGGATGAATTTGCCGGCTTCGATCTTGGACAGGTCGAGGATGTCGTCGATGACTTGTAAGAGGTGATCGCTGGCCGTCTCGATCTTGTCGAGGCGATCGACTTGTACCGCGTCAAGCTCGGTACGCCGCAGCAGATGGGCCATGCCGAGTATGGCGTTCATCGGGGTGCGGATCTCGTGGCTCATATTGGACAAGAAGGCGCTCTTGGCCAGGTTGGCCGATTCGGCGACGTTTCGGGCCCGTTCCAGTTCGGCTGTTCGGGCGGCCACGCGTTCTTCGAGGTGATGGCGGTGCAGGTCCAGTTCCGCCTCGGCGCGCCTGCGCTCGGAGATGTCGCGCGCGAAGCCAACCGTACCAAGAAGCTCTCCATTGTCGCCTATGACCGGTGCCCTGTAGGTCTCATGCCACTTGTAGCTTCCCCCGATCAGAAGTTCTTCCTCGACGCTCGTCTTTTCGCGCGAGTTCAGCATGGCGAGGTCATCGGCTCTGAATCGTTCTGCAATCGCCGGGGGCATGATGTCGAAGTCATCCTTGCCGACCATGGCATTGGGATCGGCGAATCCGACCGAGTGCGCACATACGGTGTTGACCGAGAGATAGCGGCTTTCGGTATCCTTGAGCCAGATCGCGAAGGGGAAGTTGTCAAGCAGCGCGCGCTGGTACCGATCTCTGAGCTGCAGGTGCTTATCGGCTTCGACAAGCGCCGCAAGCGGCAGTCGACGCAAGGGACCCCAGATCAACCCGGCAGCGCCCAGACTGACGCCGAACAGGAGCAAACCGAGCCACAGCAAATCCAGGATCGATTTTCCGGCCTTGATGTTTCCGATTTCGCGTCCGAAATCGTGAAGCGGATGGCTGCGAACCAGAAAATACCAGGCCGGCGCGGGCCCCATCTCGGCGATCGACTCCCCTTTCTTGTTCGTGATCTGAAAGTGCTCGCCAGGAATCACAAAGTGTTCGTAGCCGGCGCGCATCCGATCCGGATTCAGATCCCAGTAATCCGGCTGCGCATGAATGGCATTCTCGACATAAATTGCCTGGAGGCGGAGGTTCGAATCGAGACCCCACGTCACGCTAAAATACACGAAAAGGCCGAAGATGCTCACGGGCGTGAATGCCACGAACAAGGCCAGGGCCGCTGTTCGCCGCGTGAACAGCTTGGCAATACGGCCGTGGGACGAGAAACTCATGGCCCGGCCGGCAGATAGTCGTAGCGCAGCATGACTTCGCCGGCCTTGCGCGAGCGTATGAACTCGGCAAATTTCGCGGCGGCCGGGCTGGCTTTCAAAGGCAGCACGACGGTCAGCGTTTTGCGCCATGGATAACTGCCGTCTTTCAGGCCCGTGGCGGAAGGCATGACACCGTTGAGTGCGAGCACGGTCAGACGCGACCCCGTCGTTCGAAGAAAGCCCAGGCTGGTCGGTCCCAATGCGCCGGCGGTACGCGTCAGCAATTCGAGGGTGTCCATATCGTCGTTACCAAAAACCATGCCCTGGCGCTGGTCGGCAATGAGGACCGCCTTGTCCATGGCCGGCGACATCGATTTCAGTTGCGCCGTATCGGAGTCGTCACGCGTACGCAATACGAGACGTATTTGGGCGCCGTTATCCCACGTTTGCAGTCGGCCTTCATAAACGCGCGCAAGATCATCCAGGGCAAAACCGTTCCGACGTTCTCCGCCGTTGGTTACCAGTACAAAAGCTGTGGCCGCAAAATCGAAATGTTGCCCGAGAACGGCTGCTTCTTCTGCTTTCAAGGGGCGCGCTGAAACTGCCAGGTCGATCTTTCTGACCGACACGGCCTTTATTCCACCACCGGAACCCAGAGACGGGCTGACCACATTCAGGGTGATACCGGGCGACTGTTTGTTGAACTCTTCAAATAGCAGTTTCATCAGCGGCTCGGACGAGCCCGTTCCACCGATCAGCAGTGATTCAGCGCTGGCAGGCAGTGAAAGTCCAAGGACAAACCAGAAAGCAAGCGTTATCGCACGACACCTTGATGGATACATGCTAGTCCCCGACAAATGATATTGATGAACCTCGTCCAACCGCGTCCGATCGACTGACGCCGCCATGGCAAAGCGCTCTGTTTCCACAGCGGCGGCATTGCGCCGGTTCGCTCGAAAGGCGGTTGTGTTGCACGGTGACTGTCCCCCTGGCGACATCGAAATCGACCATCCGGCGGCCGTTGCCGCCGAGCGACTCGGCCTTGATGCGGATTTCGTAGTTGTTCACGAGTTGCTTCGCGGCCTCGGCATTCTTGTAGCCGATTGAATTCTTGTCGCAGCCGTCCATTTCCGGGAACATGTTGCCGCCGCCATAGAGCCTGGCCTCGTACTCCCGCGGGAAGGTACCGGCTGCGGCCATTTGCTCCACTAACAGGGCGAGCGCTTCATCAGCATAGTTGCCGTCGAGGGGCATCGATGATGTGCGCACGCGACCTGGCAGCAGGAAGTGACACATGCCGCCGATGCGCAGTCGCGGATGCCAGAGCGCGATGGCGACGCAAGATCCGAGCAGCGTCCGAAGGCGCGCACTCTTCCGATCGAAACGATAATCGCCGGGATAAAGGAAGATGCCGAGGCGGTTTGTTGGCATTGAATGAAATTCCGCCTATTCGCCCACTGCCATCCACGCGGCGTCAGGCCAGGCGGCAACCCATCCGGGCATGGCCGCCGGCGGCATCGGCCGGGCGATGCCATAACCCTGCGCCAATACGCAACCCAAGGCCATCAGCGATTGGGCGTGGGCGATGGTCTCGACACCTTCGGCGATGACCTTGCGCTGGAAAGCGCCGGCCAGCCCGATGACACCCGAAACGATCGCCTTGTCGCCGGAGTCGTCGAGCATCTGGCTGACGAAGGACTGGTCAATCTTCAAGGTATCTGCCGAAAGCCGGCGCAGATAAGTGAGCGAGGAATAGCCGGTGCCGAAGTCGTCGAGCGAAAAGCCGATTCCCAGTTCGCGGCAGGCGACGATGATCTGTTCGACTTTGCTGAAATTCTCGAGCTTCGAGCTCTCCAGAATCTCAATCTCGAGTTGGCCTGCACCGGTCCCCGGATGCGCGGCGAGAAGTTCGCGCAATCGGCTGACGAAGTCGGGGTCGAGCAGTTGCCGCGCCGCGATGTTGACGCTGACCGCCAGACTCAACCCTCCGGCGCGCCAGCGGTCCATCTGCGTCAGCGCTTCGTCGATGACCCAATAGCCAAGGTCGACGATCAATTGACTGTTTTCGATTGCCGGCAGAAAAGCGCCCGGCGGCAGCACGCCGCGCTCGGGATGTTGCCACCGTATCAGCGCTTCGGCACCGACCACTTGCCGGCGTTTCAGATCGACCTTCGGCTGGTAATAAAGGATGAACTCGCGACGTGCCAGCGCCGTGCGCATGACCTCGACGTTTTCCCGCTGCGCCCGCACGCGCCGGTCATTTTCCGGATCGTAACGCCGGTGGCGTCCGGGCCCGGCCTGCTTGGCCAGCATCATCGCCTGATCGGCGTGGCGCAGCAAGGTGTCGGGGTCGGCATCGTCATGCGGGTAGATGGTCACGCCGATACTCGCCGACAGACTCAAGGTCAGCGTGTCGGAGACGAAGGGCTCGGACAGCCGTTCCTTTAGGTCCCGAAGAAACTGCGCGATCTCGCCCTCTTTCTTGATCCCGACGACGAGCAGGGCGAATTCGTCGCTGCCAATGCGCGCCAGCGTGTCGCCGCCGCGCAGGCAAGCGCGCAAGCACTCCGCGATATTGATCAACAGGTGGTCGCCAACCTCGCGGCCATGGCTTGCATTGAGCGCGCCAAAAGCGTCGATGTCGAGATAACAGACGGCGATCGAGCAACCCGTCTGATTCGCCTGCGCGAACCCCTGCCGGATGCGCTCGGAAAATTGCGCCCGATCAGGCAGACCGGTCAGCGCGTCGTAGTGTTCGGTCAATTCGATTTGCTGCCGGTGCTCTTTGGCCAGCAGGCGCAAGTGCTCCTCGTTCCTGCGCCGCGCGCTGGCATCCTGCAACAAAAGGATCTGCGCACGGCATCCGGGCGCGCCGAAGCGTCGCACCGTGCCTTCGCTTTCGAGCCAATGGCCATCGTTGTGTTGCCAGCGCAGACGACCGGTGTGCACGGCACTGTCAGGGTGCGCGCCTTGCTCGCGTGCCAGCGAACGCAGCGCTTCTCCCTGCCTGACTTCGACGCCGAAACCAAGCGGCTGACCGAGCCATTGCTCTGCCGAATAGCCGAGAATTCCGGTACAAGCCGCGTTGATTTCCACGACGCGCAAATTTTCGCTGTCGAAGACGATCATCGCCACTGGGCTGCCGGCGAATAGAAGACGATTGCGCGCGTCGCTGTGCGCCAGCGCTTCGCGCAGCTCTGACGCAGTCATATCGACGCCTTGCCCGACATTGACCGGGCGGCGCCGATCGGGGTCAGCATCAACGATCGCCATTCTCTGAATCGCGTACACTTAGAGTTCCCTCGTATTGCGCATGATTGCCCCGGCCAGCGCGGAAAGCGGCAGGATGCGATCGACCGCGCCATGTTTCACGGCTTCCCTGGGCATTCCGTAGACCACGCAACTGGCTTCGTCCTGAGCCAGGGTATAAGCGCCGGCTTCGCGCATCTCGCGCAGGCCGCGCGCACCATCGTCGCCCATGCCGGTCATGATCACGCCCATCGCGTTGCGGCCGGCATATTTGGCCACCGAACGGAACAGCACATCGACCGACGGCCGATGGCGATTGACCGGTGGACCATCCTTCACTTCGACGATGTACTGCGCGCCGCTACGCGCGAGCTGCATGTGCTTGCCGCCCGGCGCGATCAGCGCCAGGCCGGGCAGCACGCGCTGTCCGTTCCGCGCTTCCTGGATGGTGATTTCGCACAGGCTGTCGAGCCGGGCAGCGAACGCGGCGGTAAACATTTCCGGCATGTGCTGGACAATGACAATGCCCGGCGACACCCGCGGCAATTCGGTCAGCACCGCCTCGAGCGCCACCGTACCGCCGGTGGATGTGCCGATGGCGACAATGCGCTCGGTGGTCTGGGCCATTGCCAGACGCGGTGCTGTGCGCTCATGGGTTCTGGAACTCAGTTGCGCGCTACGCTGCACGGCGCCCATATTGGCGCGCGCCGCCGACTTGACGGCGGCGACCAGATCGTCGCTCGCATCGCGCAGGAATCCCTCGACGCCGAGGCTGGGTTTGGTGATGATCGAAACGGCGCCGGCCGCCAGGGCCTGCAAGGTCGTTTCGGCGTTCTTCGTGGTGAGCGACGAGCAGATCACCACCGGCGTCGGCCGTTCGGCCATCAGCTGGGCGAGAAAGGTGATGCCGTCCATGCGCGGCATTTCGACGTCGAGCGTGACCACGTCGGGCCATTCCCGCCGCATTTTCTCGATGGCGAAGATCGGATCGTGCGCCGTGCCGATGACCCGGATCTCGGGGTCCCGATCGAGAATCGCGCTCATCACCTTGCGCACGACCGCCGAGTCGTCGACCACCATCACCTTGATTTCACGCGCCACGCTCAATGCATTCTCCAGACCAAAATTAATCGCTATCAGGGCCGATAAACCCCAACCCCTCCCGGCCTCCCTTGTCAGGGGAGGGAACAGGCGTATTTACCACCGAGCAGGCGTCAGAATTTTTCGAAATCGTTCGTTGCCTCGTCGGCGCGAACGGCGCGCTTTGCCGCCTTGGCGGGTTTGGCGGAGCCAAGCGCCGCGGGCGCGCTGCCGCCCGCGACCTTGAATTGCGCCATCAGCACCTTGAGATTTTCCGCCTGCGCGTTCATCTCTTCGGCGGTGGCCGAGAGTTCTTCCGATGAGGCCGCGTTCTGCTGCGTGACGCTATTCAGCTGCGTCATCGCCTGGCTGATCTGATTCACGCCGCTCGTCTGCTCTTCCGAGGCCGCGGTGATTTCGCTGACCAAATCGGCGGTCTTGCGAATCGACGGCAACATGGTTTCAAGCAAGGTGCCTGCACCTTCGGCGGTCTCGACGCTGCTGCTCGCCAGTTCGCCGATCTCCTGCGCCGCCACTTGACTGCGTTCGGCGAGTTTGCGTACTTCCGCCGCTACCACCGCAAAACCCTTGCCGTGCTCGCCGGCCCGCGCCGCTTCGATCGCCGCGTTGAGCGCGAGGAGGTCGGTGCGATAGGCAATGTCGTCGATGATCGAGATCTTGCTGGCAATCGACTTCATTGCGCTGACGGTTGAACGCACGGCACCGCCGCCGGCCAGCGCATCTTCCGACGACTTGCGCGCGATGCCGTCGGTCGTCTTGGCGTTGTCGGTGTTCTGGGCGATCGACGATGACATTTCCTCGATCGCCGACGTCGTCTGTTCGAGACTCGCCGCCTGTTCGGAGGTCGCCTGCGACAAGACTTGCGAAGTCGCTGCCACCTGCGTCGAGGCCGTCGTCAGTTCTCCCACCGAGGTGCGCACCTGGGCGATCGTCTCCGAAAGCTTGGCGACCGTATTGTTCACACTGGTCTGCAAGGCCTCGAAATCGCCCTCGTAGTCGGCATCAATACTCTGCGTGAGGTCGCCCTGCTCGACTGCCGCCATGACCCGCTTGACGTCGTTGATCGGTTCCGCCACGGCATCCATGGTGTTGTTGATGCCGGCAATGATTGCGCGGAACTCGCCGCTGTGCCTTGCGGCATCGACCCGCGTCTCGAGCTTTCCTTGCTGCGCCGCCGCCGAGAGGGTATTGGCGTCGGCGACCAGCGCCTGAATCGTCGCGCTCATTTGCTGCATCGAAGCCATCAGACTCGCGCTATCGCCAGCCCGCAATTCGATCTTGCTCGACAAATCACCTTGCGCAATGTGCTGTGCAATGTCCGCCGCCAGGGCCGGTTCGCCGCCAAGCTGTTTCAACGTGCTGCGGAAGACGTACCAGCCAAGGAAGATCACCAGCGCCAGCGTAAACGCGGCCGTCACCGCAGCCACCATCAGGACGCGCGCCGCCGATTCATCACTGCTCTTGACCGCACTCGCGGCTTCGTTGTCGTTGATCTCGACCAGTTCATCGAGCGCTTTTTGCATCGGCCGCCCGAGATCACGAATCTTTCCGTAGATTTTGTGAAACTCGACAAACAGCTCCTGCTGTTTCTTCTTGTCGGAATTGTGGCTGAGCTGCTCGATAAGATCGGTGAGCTTTTGCTCTTCGATCTTGTAGGGCGCGAAGTCTGCGACAAATGTCTTCCAGGCTTTTTCCTCCTCGGTCGATCTTGACGTCGACTCATAGACGGCCTGCGATTTTTGATACTTCTCCCAGAGCGGTTTGATCTTTTTTATTCGGTCGACGAATTCGTTCTGGGCGCTGTAGTCGTACTCCCAAATGAGGGATTCAAGATTCGAACGGCGCGCGTCGGTGATTGCTTCCTTCATCTGCAGCAAACTTTTGACCGACGGCAGATTGTTGCGCCCGATTTGCGCAAGCCAGTGCCCGCTGTCGTGCAAGCCGTAGAAAGATGCAGCGGCCAGCAGGATAATCGCCAGATTGGCGACGGCGATCAGAGCGATCAGCTTGCCTTTGATGGTTGAGAACATTTGTTTCTCCGGTCTTTTTAACGATTCAATTTTGCGCAACATCAACGGATTTGATCGCCGCAATCTCGTCGATCGAGAGGACGCGGGCGATGTCCAGGATGATCACGAAGCGGCCATCGATCCGGGCCATGCCCTCGATGAATTCGGCATTGGCGCGGGTGCCAAATGACGGCGGCGGCTCGATGTTCTCGGCAGCGATTTCCATCACCGCGTTGACCCCGTCGACCATCAAACCCAGGACTAGAATGGCTCCGGCATATTCGACTTCGACGATGACAAAGCAGGTGCGCTTGCCGACGCCGGTCGCCTCGCGCCCGAAGCGGACCGCCAGGTCGATGACCGGCACCACCGCGCCGCGCAGATTGATCACCCCGCGCACCGAGGCGGGCATCATCGGCACCGAGGTCGGCAGCGTGTATTCGATGATTTCCCGGATGCGCAGGATATCGATGGCATACACTTCGCCGGCCAGACGGAAGGCGAGATAGGGTTGCGCCACCGTCACGGCACTCGCGAGTTCGTGCTTCCTGACGGCGGCGGGCAGTTGCCGATCGCCTGCCGAAATGGCTTGTGTTGCTGCTGCTGTGCTCATCGCCAACTCCTCAGAATTTTTCGAAGTCCTGCGTCATGTCGTCGGCTCGCGGCGCACGCTTGGCCACCCGGGCACGCACGGGGGGGGCCATCAGCGCACCGCCGCCCGCGACCTTGAAGTGGGACATCAGTTGCTTGAGGTTTTCCGCCTGGGCGTTCATCTCCTCGGCCGTGGCTGAGAGTTCTTCCGACGAGGCCGCGTTCTGCTGCGTGACGCTGTTCAGTTGCGTCATCGCCTGGCTGAGCTGATCCACGCCGGTCGATTGCTCTTCCGAGGCCGCAGTGATTTCGCCGACCAGATCGGCCGTCTTGCGGATTGACGGCAACATGGTCTCGAGCAAAGTGCCAGCACCTTCGGCAGTCGCGACGCTGCTGCTCGCCAGCTCGCCGATCTCCTGCGCCGCTACCTGGCTGCGCTCGGCGAGCTTGCGTACTTCCGCCGCCACCACTGCGAAGCCCTTGCCGTGCTCGCCGGCTCGCGCCGCTTCGATCGCCGCGTTGAGGGCCAGGAGGTCGGTACGGTAGGCGATATCGTCGATGATCGAGATCTTGCTGGCGATCGACTTCATCGCCGCCACCGTAGACCTTACGGCGTCACCGCCCCCCAACGCGTCTTCCGACGATTTGCGTGCGATTCCGTCGGTGGTTTTGGCGTTGTCGGTGTTTTGGGCAATTGATGCCGACATCTGCTCGACGGCTGCCGTCGTCTCTTCCAAACTCGCCGCCTGCTCGGAGGTCGCTTGCGACAGGACCTGCGAAGTCGCCGCCACCTGCGTCGACGCCGTCGTTAATTCATCTGCTGAAGTGCGGACCTGAGCGATGGTCTCCGAGAGCTTCGTACTCATCTGCTGCATCGCCGCCATCAGGCTGCTGCTGTCCCCGGCATTCAACACTATCGTGCTCGTCAGGTCGCCGAGCGCAATGCGGTTGGCCACCGCGGCCGCTACGGCCGGTTCGCCACCCAACTGCTTCATCGTGCTGCGGAAAACAAAAAAGCCAATAAAGATTAGCAACAGTACGGATGCACCTGAGACGATGTTCATGGTCAGCGACAGGCCGGACATCAGCGCCGAACTGCTCTTCGCGTAAGCGGCGGCTTGCGCATCGTTAATGGCCATGAGCTTGTCGAGCGTAAGCTGTACCGCACCAGCGCTGGTTTTTACGGCGACGATTTGCTTCTTTATCGCTTCGTACGCTTCGGTCAACTCGTTCTTGGATTTAGCCTTTGCGATTTTCTGCATTTCCGGATTGACTTCGTTGCTGAGTTTCAGCATCTCGGTCCAGTTGACCTTGAACTGCTTCCACACCTCGGCTGCATCGGCGTCCCGCGGCAAGGCTTCGTATATCTTCCCACCGGCCTCGATCTGAGCGATGCCTGCCAACCTGTCTTCCAGCAGCTTACCGATCTTGCTTTGCGCTTCGGGGTCATATTCCAGCAGCAGTAAATCGCGGTTATTGACCCGCACTTTGAGCTGCCCACGGGCGATTTCCATCAATCCGTACAGCGATGGCATGCGATCTTCGCTGTACTGCTTCACGGCGTCACTCCCGCTACGCATGCCAACAACTCCGGTCACGGAAATTCCCGCAATCGCAATCAGGGCCACCGTGATCAGCGCGATCAGTTTTGCTTTGATTGTTGAGAACATGTGCTACTCCCTTCTATAAGAAATCTTTCTTCCAACACCAACAGCGTCATCGTGCAAAACCGCAGGTGGACCATTTCAAAATTCCAACCTTCAATCATCAGTGCGTCAGCAAGGCAGGCTGCGCCATTGCCGGGGTCTTGCGCCTCGCCGCGCCGGCGCACAGTCGCACCAGCGCCGGCACATCGAGAATCATGCCGACCTCGCCGTTGCCGATGATCGTCGACCCCGACACGGCCGGCACTTCGGCGAACAGCGGGCCGAGCGGTTTGATCACCGTCTGGCATTTCCCGTAGATGCGATCGACGACGAGACCGGCGCGTCGTCTTCCGAAGCGCACGACGATGACGCGCGGCCGGGCGTGCGCCGGGCCCTGCTCGCCGAAGATTTCGCGCAGCCGGATGAAGGGCAGGGCCTCGTTGCGCTGTTCGAGATACTCCATGTCGCCGACGTCGGGCGGTAGCTCGATGCATTCGACGACCATGTCGAGCGGAATGATGAAATGCGAATTGCCGACGCCGACGTGGAAACCGTCGATGATCGCGAGGGTCAGCGGCAGGCAGAGCCGCATCGTCGTCCCTTGTCCAGCCACCGAATCGATATCGAGCGTGCCGCGCAAGGCTTCGATGGCGCTGCGCACGACGTCCATGCCGACGCCACGCCCCGAGAGATTGGTCACCTTCTCGGCGGTCGAAAAGCCGGGGGCGAGGATCAGGCGATAGATGTCCTGGTCGGAAAGGTTGTCTTCGGCGGCGGCGAGGCCCGAGGCGATGGCTTTGTTCATGATGCGCTCGCGATCGAGACCGCCGCCGTCGTCCTTGACTTCGATGTTGATGCTGCCCGACTCGTGATAGGCATTGAGTTCGACCGTCCCGCGCGCCGGCTTGCCGCGCGCGAGGCGAAGCTCGGCCGGCTCGATGCCGTGGTCCATGGAATTGCGAATCAGATGCATCAAAGGATCGCCGATCTTGTCGACCATCGATTTGTCGAGTTCCGATTCGGCACCAGTGATCTTCAGCTCGATGTCCTTGCCCAGTTCCTTCGACACGTCACGCACGACGCGCGGAAAGCGCGAGAACACTTCGCCGATCGCCACCATGCGCAGGCGCAAGGCCATGTCGCGGATATCCTCGACGAGCGCGAGCAGGAGTTCAGCCGATTCGAGCAGTTCAGGGCGATTGATGCCGCGAATCTGTAAGTGTGTCCCGACGCCGGCGATGACCAGTTCACCGACCCGGTCGATCAGGGCGTCGAGCCGTTCGGCCGGAACCTTGACGCTTTTCGCTTCGACGCTGCGCTTGTCTTCGCTTCGCTTCTGCTTGTCGGCCGCGGCCTCGACGACGACCGTTTGGATCGCGCCGTGTTCGACCAGGATGTCGCCGATGCGCGCCCGCTTGTCCTGGCCATGCTGCTGCACCAGGGCCTGCTCGAGTTCGTTGGCGGTGACCGAACCGCAGGCGATCAGGATTTCGCCGATGCGCGCCACTTCGCCCTGATACGCTTCGATCAGTTCGAGGTACTGCGAAACCCGGCTTTGCGGCGGCAGGATGATGATTCTTGCTTCTTCCCGGACGAACTCGAAGACGCCTTCGATCTCGGCCTTGCTCGCGCTGCTGCGCAGGGCGACTTCGAAGCCGAGGTAGCACAGTTCGGGATCGGCGTCGGCAAACCCGGGAATCGTGTCGCTGATCGTCTCGACATGGATCAGCGAACCGTATTGATTCAGGTAGTTGATGAAGGCCAGCGGGTCCATGCCGTCCTGCAGCACCTTGGGGCCAAAGCGCAGCGACAGGTGCCAGTGGTCGGAACCGATCGCGCCGCCGCCGCTTGCGGTCGGCTCGGCGTCCGATGCACTCGCCGGCGGCGCTGCAGCCACGACGGCCCCGGCGTTGCCGAGCACCGCCTGCAGCTTGCCGATGAGTTCGTCGCTACGCGCAACGTCCATCTCGCCGCTGCCGGCGACGGCGGCGATCAGGCTCGAAATATGGTCCTGACAGCCGAGCAGCAGGCTGATCAGCGGACTGTCGAAGTGCAGCGTGCCCTGGCGCAGGCGATCGAGCACATTCTCGACGACGTGGGTGAAGCGCACCACTTCATCGAGGCCGAACAGGCCGCCCGAGCCCTTGATCGTGTGTGCGCAGCGGAACAGGGCATTGAGATCATCGTCGCTGCAGGCGCCGTCTTCGGCCTGCAGCAGAATGGCTTCCATCTGCGCGAGCAAATCGGCCGCTTCTTCCATGAAGGTGCCCAGCGCTTCGGCCATGATGTTCGCTGCATTCGATGCGTCGGTCATGCCGGGCTCCCCTGGGATTCAAGTGCGGAAATGAACAGCGGGTCGCCGAGCGCCCCGCCGAGATTGGCGAGATCGACGAGGCGCAGGACAGGCTCCGGATGATTGACAAAGCGCACGTTCTTGCCCGGATTGCGCTTGGCGATCAGCATCAATTGCAGGCCGGCGGTGTCGATCTCGGTGATCCCCGCAAGATCGACTTCGAGCTCGCTCGAATCGGCCATCGTCGTTGCCAGCGCGGCCTTGATTTCGGCGGCTGTATAGATGGTCAGCTCGCCGGACAGGGTGACTCGCGCCCGGCCTTCTTCATAATCGACTTGAATGCTCATACCCGCCTCACATCAACAGTTTTTCAACGACGGCCAGCATCTGCTGCGGCTGGAAGGGTTTCACGACCCACGCCTTGGCGCCGGCGTCCTGCCCGGCCTTCTTCTTCTCGTCGCTGCCTTCGGTGGTCAGCATGACGACCGGAACGAACTTGTAGGCGGCGATCTTCTTCATCTCGCGGACGAAGGTGATGCCGTCCATGTTCGGCATGTTGACGTCGCTGATCACGAGGTGGATCTTCTGCCCTGAAAGCTTGGCCAGCGCGTCCTTGCCGTCGCAGGCCTCGATCACCTCGTAAGCGTTGCCCTTGAGCGCCATGCTCACGACCTGGCGCATCGACGCGGAATCATCAACGATCAAGATGGTTTTGCTCATTCTCTAAACCTCTATCGCAAATTAAAAGAAAGTGACCTCAGATTCCGCGACCTTGCCGCGCGTCGCCTGACTCCGGCTGTCGTGCTGCTCGAGCGTGGTATAGCGGCGTTCAAGCTCGCTTACCCACGCCTGCAGTTCGAAAGGTTGGGGCATCTTGCCGTCGGCCAACTGCCGTTCGTGTACGCCAAGGTTTTCCTGCAAGTCATCGATGCCGGTACCGACCGCACTCAGAATCTGGCTGACGCGATCCTGGAATTGCAGCAGGACAAGGACCGCTTCGACTTCCTGGCGGACTTCCTCGCTGCCTTCGGCCATGTGCTGCGACGCGTTGCTGATCTCATGCACGACACCGGCAAAACGTTCGACGACCTGGCCTATGGTCGCGCCCGATGTCTTCATCAGGATTTCGTTATCGGCGGACATTTGTTCCGCGCTCGACAAGGCCGAGGCGGTCGCCGCGTTCACCGCATCGACATTCTCCTGGATGGACTTGCCGAGGGCGCCCGACTGCGACGAGAGTTTGCGCACTTCGTCGGCGACGACGGCAAAACCGCGCCCGGATTCGCCGGCGCGAGCCGCTTCGATCGCCGCGTTGAGCGCGAGGAGATTGGTCTGCTTGGCGATATCGGCCACGCCGGTGGCCATCCGCTTGAGGTCGGCAGTGACTTGCGAGAGACTCGCGAAGGCTTGCAGCATCGGCTTTTGCGCATCGAAGGCCTGATTGAGCCGGGCGAGCATGCCGACCAGTTCCTTGCGCGACCCTTCGATGACGGCGACGACGGCCCCCGAGGATTCGCCCTGGTGGGTCTCCAGCATCTGCCGCAATTGCGTGAGAATGACGCCAAAGTCGCCGGTCAATTCGCTGCCGGCGGTCTCGGTCTGCAGGCGGGCGAGCTCGACATGCTTGGACCAGCGCGACATCGACGCCTCGGCTACCGCATGCACGCTGTGCACGTAAGGTTCGAGAGGACTCCTTGCAGCCGCCGCGGCCTCATAGCCGGCGACGAGCGCGTCGACGTTCTGCCGCACGCCCCGCCGTTCCCAGTACGCCAGGCCGCCTGCCAGAAGCAGCAGGCCGACTGCGCCCAGCATCTTGCCGATGACGCCGACATCGCCAAGAAGAAACAGACCGCCGGCGCTCACGGCGACGACGAGCGGCGCGTAGGCGATTGGCGAGAGCTTGAAAGAAACATTCTGCATGTGGGCTTCCCCTGATGAGATCTGCCGAGTTCCACGAAGCACTGCGGCACTGGCGTGTGTGCTCTGATGTACGCATGCTGTCACATGCTTTTCGACTTGTGCATCCGCAATTACCGCGGGAATCGGCGGGAATTACGGAGTCGACAATTCCCTGAAATGGGCCGAAAGGCCTAGGCGCGCGCCGGACCGATGGAAGGCCGGAATTGCCTGGACAGCGCGCAGAATCGCGCTCGCCGTCGAGTTACGCCGGTGCCGTCACTCCGTAATTACCGCCGATTTCTGCGGTAATTGCGGATGCACAAGCGCGGCGCTTTCTGCAAACATCCGATCCGGAGCAAAAGCCGTAAGGATGTTGTTCCCCATCTTCTTGTCAGGTCTTTTTTACTCGGGAGTGTCAAATGCCTTCAATGCTGCGTTCAATATGGTTATCTCTATGCTTTCTTGCTTTCTCAAACTACGCCGTGGCCGCCGATACGCCCACGAAGGACGATGCGCAGGCCATGGTGAAAGAGGCGGTGCAATTCGCCAAGGACAACGGAAAAGAAAAATTCTTTAACGAAGTGCGAAGTCCGAACGGCAAGTTCCATTTCAAGGAAGGTACGAAAAAGGGCTTGTACATTTTTGTCTACGATGAAAAAGGCGTCGTTCTGGCGCACGGCGTCAGGCTCGAACTGACCGGCAAGAACCGCTGGGACGACAAGGACCCGAACGGAAAATACTGGATTCGCGACTGGACCGATCTCGTTCACAAGAGCGGCAGCGGATGGATCGAGTACAAGGAATTCAATCCCGCGGACAAGAACCAGATCATGGACAAGCAGTCCTTCGTCGAACTCCTCGACGGCATGGTCATCGGCTGCGGCATCTACAAGTAAGTTGGCGACAAGACCTGAGCGAGGGGGCTTCCATGGGAAGTTTCCTTCGCAAGCGTCTTGCACCCGCTGCGTGCTCGGCCTTCGCTGCGCGATCGCCCTGGCCGCGGAGACTGAAATTGCTGTCCGGCGCGAATGAATTGTGCGAATAACGAATCCAGCGATTTTCTACGGAGTTTTCCAAATGAGCGTTCTTGGTCAGAAGATCAGAAACAGCATTCTTGCCACCCCCGTCGTTCTGACCGCGGTGCTGGTTTCGATTTCGTTACTCACCATTGGAGCGATGGGGAAGGATTCGCTGCGCGAGAAGGGCGCGAGCCTTGCCATCGTCACCGCGGAGACCGTGAAGGCGGGCGTGCAGTACGCGGTGTTCGACGATGTCGAGACCGTGCTCGCGCAGTTGATCGCCAGCGACGACGATGTGAGCGTCGCCGCGGTCATCACGCAAGAACCCAATGGCACCCTGATCATCAAGAGCAAGAAAATCGGCAAGGACTATGAAGCGAGCGACCTCGATCAGGTCCTGAAAGCGTTTGCCGCTCACACGCCGACCAAGAAAGGCGAAGTCGCCTTTCTCGAAAAGAATGATCCGCAGTTCCTGGCCGCCAAGATCGACCTGGTCGGCAACGACACGATCAAGAACGGTTACCTCCTGCTGGCGATGAACAGCACCCGGATTTCCAAGGAAATCCGGAAGACCTTCATCATCATGCTCGGATCGGGTCTGCTGATGCTGGTCCTGGGAGCGGTCAGTTCGATTTTCATCACGCGCACCATCATGTGTGAATGCCGGAATGAAAGGTAGCCACGTGGCGGTGTAGTGGGAGCCAGTCCTGATGCCTAATCTTTGATCTGTGATGGATCGAGGAAGGCAGAGAGGATGTACAAAGTGGACCTATACGCCAAAGTGAGGCGGGC
>CAISOB010000028.1 GCA_903886975.1 uncultured beta proteobacterium | reverse complement strand
TAGTATCCCCGCACTCTCTGTGCGCTCCATTTCCCTAGAGCCGTAAATCGACTGATAAGTAGCGCTGTCCGATATCAACGACCTTTCAGCCCAGCCCAATCGCCCGCCGGCAGAATTCGAGTTTCCACACGACCTCGACCCTCAGCTACCGTTCGCCGCTTTACACCCTCTACGGCAGCTAACTACTGTCACCCCACCGCTAGTGTAATGTCCAGCAAATAACTGGACAATAGGGTTGATCTGTACTATGCTCAAAGGGTGCCACGATCAACGCCTGCATTGCAAATCGAAGAAGCGGATGCGCTGCAACTGCGGCAATGGGTATCGGCGTTCGGTACGCCGCAGCAAGTGGCGCTGAGGAGTCGGATCGTGCTGGCGGCGGCCGAAGGCCAATCGGACAACGCGATCGCCCGCAACTTGGTGGTGAATCGCAAGACGGTGACGTTATGGCGCGAGCGCTTCGTGCAGGAGGGGCTGGACAGTATGTGGGAAGTGGCCCCGGGGCGGGGTCGCAAGCCAAGTTACGGGCAGCGCAAGATCGCGGCGATCGTGTCGGCGACGCTGACCACCAAGCCGAAAGGTATGACGCAGTGGAGTTGTCGGCAGCTCGCTGAGGCCCAAGGGGTGAGCAAGTCGACCGTGCACAATATTTGGCAGAGTCATCATCTGCAGCCGCACTTGGACCGGACGTTCAAGCTGTCGCGCGATACTAAATTTCTGGAGAAATTGACCGATGTGGTGGGCTTGTATCTGAATCCGCCGCAGCAGGCGCTGGTGCTCTGCGTGGATGCGAAGACCCAGATCCAGGCGCTCGATCGCACACAGCCGGGTCTGCCCATGAAGAAGGGTCGCTGCGGGACTATGACCCACGACGACAAACGCAACGGCACCACCACCTTGTTTGCGGCGCTCGAAATTCTGCAAGGACGGGTGGTTGGACAATGTTACGAACGCCATCGTCACCAGGAGTTCTTGCGCTTTCTGCGCCGTCTGGACCACGAATTCCCCGGGACGATGGGCTTGCATCTGGTGATGGACAACTACGGCACGCACAAGCATGCCAACGTCCAGTCGTGGCTGAAGCGCCATCCCCGCTTTGTGTGCCACTATGTGCCAACCAGCTCGAGCTGGCTGAACCTGATCGAGCGTTGGTTTGGCGAGTTGACCAGCAAGCGAATTCGCCGTGGCTCGTTCGGCAGCGTGCCCGAATTGCAGCAAGCGATTGCGGAATTCCTGGCGGCCTGGAACGAGAACCCGAAACCCTTCGTCTGGACCGCTACAGTGGAATCCATCGTCGCCAAGCTCTCGCGTTGCCGCCAGACTCTGGAGAGCATTCAGCCAGGTTGCACCTTGCCGCGACAGAGAAAAGTGAAGAAATGAGTTGTCCAGTTATTTCGTGGACACCACACTAGCAAGACGATATCGAACTGCGGTTTGTCAGTCCGAACAGATATTGACGATCCGAGCCAATTATCGGGGCGACGAGAAAGGAGCCGAATAATTCAGCCATCTATTGACCCTCTTAGCCCGCAAGCACGAAACCCGCTACCGATGTTCATGCGTTGCAAGAGCGTAATAGCGCTCACGCCAGCAGTCATCAAGCAGTGATCGTTTCACTTAAAGACGGGTAGTCGGTATAGCCTCGGGCGCCCGGCGAATAGAACGTATTCGTGTCCGGAGTGTTGAGTGGCGCACCCTGGCGGAATCGCTCGGGCAAATCGGGATTTGCCAGAAAGGCGCTGCCGAACACCGTCGCGTCGGCCCGACCACCGGCCACTGCAGCTTCAGCACTTTTCTGATCGAGACCACCACCGATCAGGTAGGCGCCGTTAAAGCGCGGGCGCAGCAGGGCGTGGTAATCGACCTTGGCGCCGAACAGTGCGACGTGTAGGTAAGCCAGATTGAGGCTACGCAATTGCTCGACCAAGTAAGTGAAAGTTTCTTGCGGCGTGGCATCGACGATGTCGTTGAAGTTCATTTCTGGCGAAATCTTAATCCCGACACGATCTCCACCGGCCTCTGCCACCATGGCTTGCAATACTTCCAGAATAAAGCGTGCGCGCTTGGCAACCGAACTGCCGTAATCGTCCTGGCGCTGGTTGGTACCGGACGAAAGAAATTGCTCAGGCAAGTAGCCCGAAGCGGCGTGCAGTTCGACTCCATCGAAGCCTGCTTCAAGCGCGCGGCGCGTCGCAATACGAAAGTCCGCTACAGTCTGAGTAATCTCGTCCACCCTGAGCGCCCGCGGGGTGACGAAATCCTGCAGACCATTCGGGGTCCAGCCTCGGCCGGCCGGCTTGATCGCCGACGGTGCCACAGGTAATGCCCCTTCCGGCAACAATGAGGGGTGAGAGATACGCCCCGTGTGCCACAGTTGCATGAATATCCGGCCACCGCTGGCGTGCACGGCGTCAGTCACCCGCTTCCAGGCGGCCACCTGGGCGTCGGTCCCGATCCCCGGCGTGCGCACGTAACCTCTGCCCATTAGCGAAACATAGGCGCATTCAGTAATAATCAGCCCGGCGCTGACACGTTGGATGTAATAGGTGATTGCCAAGTCACTCGGCACGCCATCTTCACCGTTGCGGGAACGCGTCATCGGTGCCATAACCAGGCGGTTTGGCAATATCAGGCGACCGATGCGAACAGATGTGAAGAGTTGGCTAATGACATCATCCTCGGGGGAGTTAGATTGGAGACATCTTGTACCAAAACGATTCTGAAATAAAGCGGCTAAAATCAAACTGGCCGGTGGCGGCTTTCGTCAGTTGACAACCAACACTGCCGACCCTGCAGCCCTTCAGCCGGTCGAAAAGCGGCCCTCCTAGAGTGAAGCCCGCCGACGTTGTGCAGCTGTATCTCGCAAAGCTCGCTAAAGAAGAATCTGCAACGTGGCACATGCAGTTATGTCGCTGAAGCCCCTGTTGCAAACGCAAACGCCTCTCTGCACTGCAGTTCGGTTGGATTAAGGATGGGAATGGGGCTATCTTTCTGTTGTATTGCCAAAGGCAGCTCGGTGCACGCCAAGACCGCAGCGTCAACCTTCTCTGAATACTTCCCGATCAGTTTTGCGAAGAAGCTTCTGAAATCTTCTGTCATGATGCCTTTCGCTATCTGAGACTGAATTCGTTGAATAGTTACACGATCTTCTTCGATCGGCGTTTCGACTTGTAGGCCGAACTGCTCAAGCCCACGATGGTAGAAACCGTCCTCCATCGTGTACTTCGTCCCGAGCAAAAGTAGTCGCCTGAGGTTCCTGTATTGGGCAGCCCTTCCTGTGGCCTTCACGATGTGAATTACGGGGATCGGGAGCGCGAGCACTTCTTCGATGGCGTCAAACGCCTTGTGCAGGGTGTTATTGCAGATCACAAGACAGTCCGGACCGGCACTGACTAATCTCCTGATTTCTTGTTCTAACAAGGCCGGGATCTCGGACCATCGATCGTAATATCGGCTTTTGATCTCGTGATAGTCAATACTGCGCAGCAATAGATTGGCCGAATGAAAGCCCCCTAATGTTTCTTGGGCCAACTCATTCAGAATTCGGTAGTAGTCGATTGTCGAGGGCCAACTTGTGCCTCCTAGCAATCCAATCGTCTTCAACAGCGCCTCCTTCTAAAGGTCATGGTAGATTTGCAAGAGAATACATCAAATGGATGACCGGCCGCTGCTGGAAGAAGAACCACCGGCCGCTTATGGCAGCTCGTTTCAATTCTTTTTGCATTCCTTTCTAGTGGCCGCATTGCCCAATTGCCAACCAACACTGCCGACCCGAACCGGTCCGACAGAACCCAAAAAGCGGTCATTCAAATTCAGGTTTGCATGGCTTGAATGACAGCTTGCCATTCATGACGAGAGCAATTAGTAGTTCAATTCTCTAATCCTGGTTTGGAAATTGACGTGTCAGAAGTGCGTCCAAGAATCCAATGTGCTAACGGTTTCAGGAGTTGGGGCGAACTGACGGGCTGCTGACGGGCGAATTCGGGTAAGGCCACTCCTGGCCGCGAACTGCCGAATGACATTGTACTCCACGCCAGTAGCTGCTTGCGACGGCCAGCATCGCGCCAAGGTAACGATTAGCGAGTTCATCACCAGGACGGAGTCTATTGCGCCTCCCGTCAAGAAAGGCGAAATCGTGCATCCTCAAGGTATACTTTTTTCAGGGGCGTAAGGCATGGCACCCTTTCCGGTCAGGGCGGATCGCGCTTGATCAGCATTGCCGAGAAGAAACCTCCCGCCGCTAACGCGGCGAAAACAACGGCCGCTGTCAGAAACCAGTTCGAAAATTCAGAGACGAAATCTTCAGAGATCCACAATGGCGTTGACGAGAAGAGGGCCAACATCGCTGCAGCGATTGCGGCTTCCGTCAGGGCAATAGCCCGGTAGCGGCGGATTGCCTCGTCACTATTTGCTGCCGGCGTCAGCCAGCGCTTGAGGAATGCCCTATGTCGCATCGTCTCCTTCCTCATCAGATGCTCGGTCGCTTCGTCGATCCCCTGCACAACCCTCTTCTGCATTCAAGCAATAATCTACGAATGTTTCACTCCTTCGCTCCCTTTTGACGCACCTTCTATTTGGCAAGCAAACAAGTCCTCGGGAATACTCGATGGTCGCTATCGGGGAACTGGCCCAAAGGCGGCTTTTGGCCTCGATCTGCATGTCTTCGCACTGTTCTTGGACAGTGGCTGCCTTCATAAATTGCCAACACGCACTGCCGACCTGTTCCGGCCTTATGACCGTTGGAAGATGCTCGGGGCTTCGTGCGGAATATTCCGATCGATCATTGCGGTAGCGCCCAAACGGTTTTGCCGCATTCCCCAAGGCGATTTTCTTCGCTGCCGTGGCGCGAGGCTGTCAACTCCCGAAGGCGCTCAAGAACATCTTGGCGGACGTCGTCAGGAGGAAACACGCGAAAATCTTCCTGAGCAATGACTGATCGATGGAATGGGCTACAAGCACGCCCTTCCGAACCATGAGCATTGAACTCGGAATGATCATGGCAACGCCGATTAGACTGCAATAGCCCAGGCTAAAAGGCGGAAGAAGCGGATTCCCCCAACCGGTAACAATGAACCCCAGAAGACCGGGAATCCCTATCAGAATACCGATGGCCGCTCCGGTACCGACTGCACGTCGCATCTCGATATTGAACAGATTCATTGTCGGAACTGACAGAGTTCCTCCGCCAATACCCATCAAGACCGAGAACCATCCGATGAACAGGCCGATGGGTGTTCGTAGCAGAAAAGATCTTGTGAGATCCCTGCGGATGACCCAGTTGTCCCGTCGGAAGGCCATGTAGAAGGCCACCAGAAGCGCCAACGTGGCGAAGATAACAATCAGTGTCTGGCCAGAGGATCTTCCACCAAAGATGCTGCCCCCAATCACCCCGACGATGATTGGCGGGCCCAGCTTACGCAGCAGTTCGAAGTCAAGTGAGCCCTTGGCATAATGCGAACGCGCTGAAGTAACGGCATTCGGAATCACCGTGGCGAGTGAGGTCCCGACGGCAAGGTGCATGCGTATTTCTTCCGCCACGCCGAGAGCGGGGAATAAAAGATACAGCATAGGCACGACGATGATTCCACCGCCCACACCCAGTAGCCCAGCCAGGAATCCAGAGAGACAACCTGTCAGTGCCAGCACCAGAGCAAACAGCATCAGGTGGAAGAGATCAAGATTTTCCAAAGAGTTCACTTTCAATCCAAAAAACCCGAGAAGCCGGCTGCGACTATGCGCCAGCCTTCCGGCACACCTACGCAGGCTCGCATTTGCCGACCGTTGCCAACCCCATGCGGAATTGGCGAACAACAATCAGCCCTAAACTCAATTCTTGTCCGCGCCCGTCTTCCAGACAACCTCGTCGTCGACGACGTAGAGGGTACACGGCACCTTCGCAGCACTTTCACAGAGGGTTAGCGACCTGGACAGTGGATCGACGCCACCATTGGCCCATCCTACGTTTCCAGTCGGCGCAATCGAAAATGCTCTTGGGGACGATACCGACAAAAATTCTTGATAAGTCTTGCGTCGACGCTCATCGAGATACGGGACCTTGGACACATCGCTTAACGCAGCAAAATCAGTTTTGGGGGGGCGGTGCGTTGTTTCAATCTCAAAGATCACATCCGTAGGCAATCCCACTTTGCGCAAGAAGTTCTCGGTTTCCGGCCACCAGATGGGCACCCCTTTGATACTTGAAAACATTCCGTGCGCGTCACCTCCATCGAACCTTCCATACGAAACCAAACGTGCCTTGCCCCCCGCAGCGCTGAAAGCCTTGAACATCTGTTTCGGAAGTTCAGCGCCCCAATAGCTGTCGTTGTCCCCGTAGAACCAAAGAGAGGCCACTTTCGAGTTCTTTCCGTAGGACTCAAATGCTCTGACCAGTGATCCTTCCCAGCCGGCGCAATCGGCGTACTTGACGCCCCCTGCAAAATTTAGAATTCCCCTTACTCCAGGAAAGGCGGTAGTTCCCGAGGCGATAGACGTCAGTCCCCCCGTCGATTGCCCAATGACCAGAATTTTCGAGGCATCGACATCGGGGCGCTTGGTAATTTCGCCGAGTACGCTCAAGACCGATTCAGCCTGCATCGCGCCATAACCCTCGCTATTGCAACGCGAACCGATATCCCTACCGCCCGACTTCGAAAATCCCGGTCGCATGGGGATGGCGACTACATATCCGCGCTTGAGAAACTCTCGACTTGCGACTTCGAAGCGAGCACGTGGATCGAATCTCGGATTGCCGACGGCCTTGCCATGATTGATGACAACCAACGGAAAAGGCCCTTTGCCTGTGGGGACGAAGAACGTCGTTTCAAGTTCTTCCGTCTGCGGGCCCGCCTCGATCGGAATCATTTCAACCTTTTCGTTCAAGCTCTTCGGAATTGCCTGTGCTGCGATCGCGCCGGCAGATAGACCGACGCAGAACAGCGCGAGCAGGCATTGCCTGCCCTGATCGGCCAAGGTCGGTTTCGGGCGGAGACCCAGGAAAGAATCCGGATACCCGAGTAAGGTTCGAGTTCCATTTCTTCCCCGTTTCGTGCTGCGCGAATTCATGGTCAAGGATCGCTTCCGCCAAGGCCGGAGAGAGCGGGCAACAGCGCGTCGTCGCTGGCCGGCAAACCCCAGTGCGCATCGTACCTGACGGCGGCAAGATAAAGCCCGGCGGCGGAAAACGTCGGCGCAGCCAGGCGCCGCTCGCGCGCCTGCAGCAGGTGCGCCATCCACTCGGGAGCATGCTTCCCCTGGCCGATATAAACGAGACTGCCGACCAGATTGCGCACCATGTGCTGCAGAAATGCGCCGGCCTCGAAATCAAAGATGATCAGCTTGCCGGCGCGCCGAACGGCAGCCAGGCGCATCGTCTTGACCGGCGATTTGGCCTGACATTCGGCGGCGCGGAACGAAGAGAAATCGTGCTCGCCGAGCAGCAGATCGGCCGCGGCCTGCATGCGATCCGCATCTAGCGGGTGATGATACCAGCCGGTGCGTCCCTGCCACACGCCGCTGCGTTGCGGCTCGTTGATCAACAGATAGCGATAACAGCGCGCATACGCCGAGTAGCGGGCGTGAAAATCCTCGGCCACGGGCTGTGCCCAGCGCACG
Organism: uncultured beta proteobacterium; assembly: GCA_903886975.1. Lineage (GTDB taxonomy): Bacteria > Pseudomonadota > Gammaproteobacteria > Burkholderiales > Rhodocyclaceae > Propionivibrio. Next base: position 14,939 of record CAISOB010000028.1, on the reverse strand, counting down.
CCGACCGTCGCCGGCAAGAAGGAATTCGTGCCGCGCACCCAGGCCGTGAGCGGGCGTTCAACCGCGGTATCGAAGTGCACAACCTGTCCGGTGGCATGCACGCCGGCGTCCGTTCGCCCGGCGCAGACGACGGCCACCGGTCCCCCGGCGATGCGGCTCAGCGCCGTCTGCAGCGCATCCTGGACTGTGCCGCCGCCAGGCTGTTTTTGCCAGCCATGAAAAGCGCTTCCGTCGTAGTCGATACCGAGGGCAATTCGCATCCGCATCCTCAGCGCAAAAAAAGAAACGTCAGCGCCGCCATGCAGGACAAGGCGATGAAGTAGTCCGGCCAGCGCAGCGAGTGATCGACCAGCTCCAGCCGTTCGCTGACGCTCTCGGCCGGGGCATCGAGCAGGCGGCGCCAGTCGCGCGGCCGCGGCAGCGTTTCGACGTAACGCAGGACGAGCATCAGACGCACCACGCCGCGATCCGGGTCGACGCCGAAATAGCGCAAGGGTCTAAGCCAAGTGTGCGTGGCGGCCAGCAAATCGGCAAGCGCCATCGTTTCGAGGAAAGCGGCAACGGCGACCAGCACCAGCAGCAGGCGCCCGAGGTGGCCGAGCGCTTCCTGCATGCCCTCCCGTGTTGGCGATGCCGGGCCTTCCCAGAGCGGCGTACCGGCAACCGCCCAGGAGAAAACAAGAAGCAGCGTGCCCAGGAGCCAGCGCGCGCGCCAGATCAGCTTCGCGCTTCGCCGCAGGACCTTCTTGCCGAGGAGCGGGATGAACAGAAAGGCCGCGGCCAGCGCCGCACCGCTCAGGCACTGCACGCCGAGCAGCAGCAACAGCCAGACCAGCAGACGCGTCGCCGGGTGGAGCACCGGGGCCTGAATGCCAGCGTCACTTTCCATCAGGTATCGCTTCGCGGAAAAGAAAAGGCCGCAGCTCGATACAGCGCTGCGGCCTTAATTCTACTAGTCTTCGGGCTCTAGCCCTTAAGTCCCGATCTTGGCAAGTATCGTCTGCGCCATTTCGCGTTGCGCAGCATCACCCTCTTTGAGGACTTCCTGCAACAGCTCGCGCGCGCCTTCGAAATCGGCCATTTCCTCGTAGGCCCTGGCCAGGTCGAGCTTGGTCGTCACTTCCTCGTTGGCGCTGATCTCGAATTCCGAGGCCAGATCGTCGGCCTTGGCTGCGGGAGATTGCGGATTGATCATTGTTTCCGACTGTGTGGACGAAAAATCCCCGGCCTGTTTGAAGTCATTTCCCTGCATGTTGAAACCTTGCGGATTGATCAGAGTTTCCGACTGCATCGCCGCAAAATCCTGATTGACCGCCGTGGATACCTGAACGCCATCAAAAGCAGAAGGCAGCTCCGGCTCATTTTCTTTTGCCGCCGGTTGTGATGCCGGTATTTCAAGGTTTGGCGCCTTCAGATCAAGATCGATTGACGAAAGATCGAAGGAATTCGGATCCGGCATCGAACTGCCGAGGAAGGTCGAATCGGTCAGCTTGACATCGAATTTGACGCCATCGGCATCCCTTATGACGGTATCTTCGGCACCGAACGACCCGCTTTGCGCCGCGGGCTGTGGCGCGTTTGCGGGAGACGGAGACGGAGCAGAATCAATTTGGAAATCATAATCAAGCTTGGCTGGCGCCGCGGCATCTGCCGCTGACGACCCGCTCGCTTGCGTATTTGCACTCGTCGAGGCCGGATGCGTGAGACCAAGACCGATCACCGTTGCATCCATGTCCATCGCTTGGTCGGACTTTGCAGGAGCCGCAAGGTCGAAATCAAGCGCCGCGGAATCGGCTGCCGACTCGGGCAGCGTATAACCGCTTTCCGACTTGGCCGAAGCCGACGCGCCGGCGGGTTTGCCATCGCCCAGCCCGAGATCGAAATCAAGACTCGTCAGATCGGCCGCTTCAGCGCGCGCCGGCGGCGCATCGCCACTCACTTCGGCGGCCATTTGCGAAAGTTCACCGGGCAACGGAATGGTATTCTTTACTTGCCGCGCTGGGATAATGACAGTCGCATCCGCGGCGAAGGGCGGCGGCGTCGCCGGTGCCGAAGACGTAAAGAGCGGATTGTCCGGGTCGAGCTTGACGCCCATCGCCGCCGCCTTTTCCCAGTCGGGTCCGACGCCGCCGGTCTCGTTGTACAGATCCGCCGCAAGCGTCTCGAACTGTTTGGCGCTCTTGCGGTTGGCGTAGATCTCGAGCAGTTTCAGGTGGATTGCATAGCGTTTCGGATCCTTCTGCTTGGCTTCGAGCAGGATTTCTTCGGCCTGTGCATCGCGCCCGTACGCCATATAGACGTCGGCTTCGGCGACCGGATCAACTTCATCCGTATCGATGCTGCCCGGACCGGCCTGGCTGAAATCGGTTTGCACCGGCGTATGCGACGTATCGACGCTCTGTCCGCCGGTGGTGCGGAAGACCGAGTTGGCGGTCAGGCTATCGCCATGCATTGACGACAGGCTGCTGTTCAGTTCCAACGGCTTCTCGCCGGTGTTGGCGCGGCGCCGGCGGGCGATCAGGTAAGCGGCGACAAGCAGTACCAGAATGCCGCCCCCGCCGGCCATCATCAACGGGTTGTCGAGCAACTCTTCAAAGAATCCGGGTTCTTCAGGCGGCGGTGGCGGCGCAACAATCTTGGGCCTGGCCACCACGGGTTTCGGCGCCGGTGGCGCCGCTGTTTCAGGTGCAACGACTGGCGGCGTCGGCTGCGCAACCGCAACGGGTGGTGGCACCGCAACCGGCGCAGGCGCAGGCGGCGCCGACACAACCGGCGCAGGCGGTGGCGGACTTGGCGCTGCAACCGGCGGCTTGACTTCTTCGACGGGTTTCTTCGTCTCGACCGGTGCGGCGGCCTTGGCCGCAGCCTGTTTCTGCAATTCGGCAAGGTCCTGGTTCTTGAGCGCAACCAGTTTCTCAAGCTTGGCGACGTTCTCCTTGAGCGCCGCTTCCCGCTCGCTGGCTTCCTTGAGCGCCTTTTCCTTGGCCACCAAATCTTCTTCGCTGCGTTTCACTGCGGCCGCTGCAGCGCCGGTTTCAGTCTTCGAAACCTTGAGTTGATCTTTCGGTTCAACTGCCGGTGTAGCCTTGTCTTCGACCTTGGCCGTAATCTTTCCGGCCGCCTGCTGCTTCGCCGCGCCCTCTTTCACCGGGGCTTGCGCCGCAACCGACGCGAGCTTGCTGCGGTAGGCGTTCCAGTCGGAAGATTGGGCGAGGACCACTTTCTTGGCTTCGCCCGGAGAGATGGCCTCGATCGCTGACTTGTCCGGCAGCGACAGGATCTTGCCGGCCTTAAGTCGGTTCATGTTGCCGCCGTCGAAAGCTTCCTGGTTGGCGCGCAACAAACCGACCAGCATCTGTTCGAGCGAAACGCCCTCAGGCTTGGTCTCGCTGGCAATCTTGCTCAGCGTATCGCCGCGTTTGACCTCACGCGTATCGCCCGTGTCTCGTGCAACCGCAGGCGCCTCGGCGGCCTTTGGCGCAGTTCTTGGCGCAGCTTGTGGCGAACGAACGCTGGCTACGGCCTTGCTGCGAACCTCGTCGTCGATCGCGCTTGGCGCGCGCGTCGCCGCGCCTGGTTGCGCAGCCACGACCGGTGCCTGCAACGTCGCCGCAGTGACCGGCGCCGGGCCCTTCACCGTCATTCCCGGAGGATCGAGCAAGAAGGTGTATTCGCGCACCAGACGACCGGCCGGCCAATTGAGTTCGAGCAGCAGGTCAATGAAGGGGTCGTTGACCGGGCTGTCCGAAGTCAATCTGATGACCGACTGTCCATCGGGACGCTTGTCGAGGGCGAAACGGACACCCAGAAGCGTCGTCGCATAATCGATGCCGCTTTGTTTGAAGGTCTCGGGCGCCGCGAGTTGCGCGCGCATTCCGGAGAGTTCCTCGCGCGTCGCGGTCACTTCGATCTCCGCACGCAAGGGCTGTCCCAGTGCCGAAAACACGACGATTTTTCCCAGACCCGCGGCCGCAGCAGCGAGCGGAAATGCGGATAGCACAAGGCAGGAAATCACCGCCATTGCGGCGGTATATCGACCTGTCTGTTTTGGTGCCAGATGTGTTTTATTGGCCACGGCGCCACCTTGAGCGTCGAAATCGGAATTATTAAAATAACATCATGTAGTTAGCCATGCAAGCTAAACTTGCTTGTGATGTGGGGATTTTAGACAAATTCGACCGGCATGCCAAACCGCGTTTATTCCGTCGCATTTTCAATCAGTTATCGAGCAGGATACGCAACATGCGGCGCAAGGGTTCGGCCGCGCCCCACAGCAATTGGTCGCCGACCGTGAACGCCGCGAGATATTCAGGGCCCATCGCCATCTTGTGCAAGCGACCGACCGGCACGCTTAGCGTTCCGGTCACCGCCGCCGGTGTCAGTTCGTGCTCACTGCTTTCGCGCTCATTGGCAATCAACTTCACCCATGGATTGCCGCCGGCGATGATGTCCGAGATCTCGTCAAGCGGAACGTCCGTCCGGAGCTTGATGGTCAATCCCTGGGCGTGGCAGCGCATCGCGCCGATACGCACGCAGAGCCCGTCGACCGGAACGCTGCCGGGCGTGCGGAAAGCCGGAAGACCGAGTATCTTGTTGCACTCGGCGCCGCCTTTCCATTCCTCCTTCGACTGCCCGTCGGCAACCGGAATGTCGATCCACGGGATCAGGTTTCCGGCCAGCGCCGCGTTGCGAAAGTTACTGGTCGGAAAATCCGCTGCGCGCATCGTCGCCGCGACCTTGCGATCGATTTCGAGAATGGCGGAGGCCGGATCGGTAAGCTCGGTCTTGACAGCGTCATGCAAGGCGCCCATCTGCACGAGCAGCTCGCGCATGTTTTTCGCGCCGGCGCCGGAAGCCGCCTGGTAGGTCATGACACTGATCCACTCGATCAGATCCTTCCTGAACAGGCCGCAAATTCCCATCAGCATCAGCGAGACTGTGCAATTGCCGCCGATCCAGTTTTTGCCGCCGGCGCGCAAAGCCTTGTCAATGACCTCGCGATTGACCGGATCGAGGATGATCACCGCGTCCTTTTCCATGCGCAGCGCCGAGGCGGCGTCGATCCAGTGGCCGTTCCAGCCGGCCGCACGGAGTTTCGGAAAAACTTCCTTGGTGTAGTCGCCGCCCTGGCAGGTGATGACAATGTCCATCTGCTTGAGCCGGTCGATCGACTTGCCGTCGAGCAGCACGCCGCCGTCCTTGCCGCCAATCGTCGGCGCCTTGCCGCCGGCCGCCGAGGTCGAAAAGTAGACCGCCTCGATATGGGCAAAATCACCCTCTTCCCGCATGCGTTGCAGGAGCACCGAACCGACCATGCCGCGCCAGCCAACCAGACCCACTTTCTTCATCGCTATACTCTCTAGACCACAATGGTTCAAATACGGAGGAGGCAATCGCCTGACGGCCTCTCCGCGCTTATCACGACATCATCACAGAGCGGCCAGGACGGCGTCGCCCATGCGCCGCGTGCCGACCTTTTTCATGCCGGCTTCACAGATGTCGCCGGTCCGATAGCCTTGCGCCAAGACCTGTTTCACGGCGCCCTCGATGCGCTGCGCTTCGTCTTCGCGGGCGAAGGTATAGCGCAGCATCATCGCCACCGACAGGATCGTTGCCAGCGGATTGGCCACGCCCTGCCCGGCGATATCAGGCGCCGAGCCGTGGCAGGGTTCGTACAATCCCTTGTTGTTCGCGTCGAGCGACGCCGAAGGCAACATGCCGATCGAACCGGTGAGCATCGACGCCTCGTCGGACAGAATGTCGCCGAACATGTTGCCGGTGACCATCACGTCGAACTGCTTGGGCGCCTTGACGAGCTGCATCGCGGCGTTGTCGACGAGCAGATGCGAGAGCTCGACGTCCGGATATTCGGGCGCCAGCTCGTTCATCACGTCGCGCCACAGCTGCGTCGTTTCGAGGACGTTCATCTTGTCGACCGAGCACAGCTTGCGGCTGCGCTTTTGCGCAGCTTCGAAGGCGACGCGGCCGATACGGCGAATCTCGTCCTCCGAGTAGTGCATGGTATTGAAGCCGTAGCGCTGATTCCGGCCATTGATGTCGCGCATCTCGATGCCGCGCGGCTGGCCGAAGTAAATGTCGCCGGTCAGTTCGCGAACGATCAGGATGTCGAGCCCGGCGACGACTTCGGGCTTGAGCGTCGAGGCATTGGCCAGTTCCGGATACAGGATCGCCGGGCGCAGATTGGCGAACAGGCCAAGCTGCTTGCGGATGCCGAGCAGGCCGCGCTCGGGACGCTGCTCGCGCGGCAGGCCATCCCACTTCGGACCGCCGACCGCACCGAGCAGCACGGCATCGGCTTCCTGCGCGAGCTTCTGGGTCGCTTCGGGGTAGGGATGACCGGTCGCGTCGACGGCGCCGCCGCCGAGCAGCGCTTCTTCAAGCTCGCACTTGAGGTCGAGCGCTTTGAGCACGCGCACGGCCTCGACCATGATCTCGGGACCGATGCCGTCACCCGGCAGGACACAGATTTTCACGGGGTCATCCTCAGGCAAACAGCCACGGCTGCTCGGCGCGGCGCTTGTCTTCGTACGCGCGGATTTTTTCGGCATGGCGTAGCGTCAGGCCGATATCGTCCCAGCCGTTCACCAGGCATTCCTTGCGGAAGCCGTCGACGGCAAACGGCAGGGCCTTGCCGTCGGGGCGCAGCACGAGCTGCCGCTCGAGATCGATCGTCAGTTTGTAACCAGGCGTCGCGGCGACCTGCGCGAACAGTTCGTCGAGTTCAGCGGCCGGCAGTACGATCGGCAGGACGCCGTTCTTGAAGCAGTTATTGAAAAAGATATCGGCATAACTCTCGGCAAGGACCGCGCGAAAGCCGAAATCGAGCAGCGCCCACGGCGCGTGTTCGCGCGAACTGCCGCAACCGAAATTCTTGCGCGCGAGCAGGATCTGCGCGCCCTGATAGCGCGGCTGGTTGAGCACGAAATCCGGATTGAGCGAACGCTTGCTGTTGTCCATGCCGGGCTCGCCGACGTCCAGATAGCGCCACGCATCGAACAGGTTGGGGCCGAAGCCGGAACGCTTGATCGATTTGAGAAACTGCTTGGGAATGATCGCGTCGGTATCGACATTGGCGCGATCAAGCGGTGCGACCAGCCCTTGCAGGCGAACAAACTTATCCATGATATTCCTCGTGCTTACAGCAAATCTCGAACATCGGAAAAATGCCCGGCGAGTGCCGCCGCGGCAGCCATCTCCGGACTGACGAGATGCGTTCGTCCGCCGGCGCCCTGCCGGCCTTCGAAATTGCGATTCGAGGTCGACGCACAGCGTTCGCCGGCCTCGAGGCGATCGGCATTCATCGCCAGGCACATCGAGCAGCCTGGCTCGCGCCACTCGAACCCGGCAGCGACGAAGATCTTGTCGAGCCCCTCGCTTTCGGCCTGCCGCTTGATCAGACCCGAACCCGGCACGACCAGCGCCAGCTTGATGTTGCCCGCCACCTTGCGCCCTTTGACGACCTTCGCCGCGGCGCGCAGATCCTCGATGCGCGAGTTGGTGCACGAGCCGATGAATATCTTGTCGACGGCAATATCCTTGATCGGCGTATTGGCCGCGAGCCCCATGTACTTGAGCGCCCGCTCCATGCCTTCGCGGCGCGAAGCATCCTTTTCAGCAGCCGGATCGGGAACCCTGCCGCCGATCGCCACGACCATTTCCGGCGATGTGCCCCAGGTCACCTGCGGCTGGATATCCGCGGCGCGCAATTCGACGACGCGGTCAAAGCTCGCGCCTTCGTCGCTCTTCAGCGTGCGCCAGCTGGCCATCGCCGCATCCCAGAGCTCGGCCTTCGGTGCAAACGGACGACCCTTGAGGTAATTGATGGTGATGTCATCGACGGCGACAAAGCCCATGCGCGCGCCGGCTTCGATCGCCATATTGCACAGCGTCATACGCCCTTCCATCGACAGCGCGCGTATCGTGCTGCCGCCAAATTCGATCGCGCTGCCGGTGCCGCCGGCGGTACCGATGCGGGCGATCACGGCGAGCGCGATATCCTTAGCGGTAACGCCTTTGCCGAGTGGACCTTCGACGCGCACGAGCATGGTCTTCGAGCGCTTCTGCAACAGGCATTGCGTTGCCAGCACATGCTCGACTTCGGAGGTACCGATGCCGATGGCCAGGCAGCCGAAAGCGCCATGCGTGCTCGTATGCGAGTCGCCGCACACGACCGTCATGCCGGGCAGCGTCGCGCCGCTCTCCGGCCCGATCACGTGCACGATGCCCTGGCGCGGATCGCGGAAAGCAAAATAGGCGAGCGCGCCGACTTCCTTGATGTTGGCGTCCAGGGTTTCGACCTGCAGGCGCGAGATCGGATCTTCAATGCCGCGCTCCCAGAAATTGGTCGGCGTGTTGTGGTCGGCGGTGGCGACGATCGACGAAACGCGCCACGGCTTGCGCCCGGCGAGCTTCAGGCCTTCGAAGGCCTGCGGACTGGTGACCTCGTGCACGAGGTGGCGGTCGATGTAGATCAGCGCCGTCCCGTCGGCCTCTTCATGCACCACATGGCTCTGCCAGAGTTTCTCGTATAAGGTTTGCGGCATAGGTCTTTGTCCGAAAAAATCAGGCCGCAGGCGGCCCGATAGAAAATCGATTATCGCACGGTCAGCCCGTGGCTGTCAGCCTGCGCGGCCGGCGCGGCACGTGAACAACGGTGGCTTCAAACGACGCCCGCTGTATCAACAACGCGCGTCCCCTGCGCCTCGCCGACACCTTCTTCCTTGATCCAGCCGGCGACGAGCAGCAAGCCGATCAGCGCGTAGAGCGAAGCGAGAACGAAGGTTAGCTCACCACCCAGCCAATCCCAGGTCCAGCCGCTCAGCAGTCCGCCCGCCAGCCCGCCGGCGCCGAAGGATACGCCGGCATAGAGCGCCTGGCCGCGCGAACGCGCACCGCCCGGGAAGCAGCGATTGATCGCGGCGATCGCCGCCGAATGACAGGCGCCGTAAGTTACGCTGTGCAGCACTTGCGCCAGCGCGAGCACGGCGAGCAGATCGACACCCCAGCCGATCATCGCAAAGCGCACGACCGCTGCGGCAAAGCAGGTCAGCAGGATGACGCGCAGGCTAAAGCGCCGCATCACGCGCGGCATCAAAAGAAACACCGCAATTTCGGCAACGACGCCCAGCGAAAACAAGGCGCCGACCGCCGATTTGCTGTAACCGTGCCCGGCCAGAAGAATCGCGTAGAAGATGTTCAGCGTGCTATGCGCGACGGCCATCGCGAAACAGGCGGCCAACAAGGCCCGCACCGAAGGCTGGCGGAGAATTTCGCCGACCGGCGAGCTTTCTTCGGCCGGAAGATGAAGACGCGTATCGGGGACCAGCAGCGAAGTGAGCAGGATGCCGGCGAGCGTAACCATGCAGATCCACAGCAGGCTCGTTAGGCCCATGCGGTCGAGCAGGACACCGGCGGCCGTCACGGAGATGATGTAGCCGACCGAGCCCCACAGTCTGACCCGGCTGTAGCCCGCCGAATTGTCGCGCAGGTGATCGAGGGTCAGGCCCTCGACGAGCGGCAGCGCGGCCGCCGTGAAGAAGGCGAAAGCGGTCATGACGAGCAGCAGGCCATCGAAACGATGCAGGTAGAAGAATGCCGGGAACAGGCACAAAGCGACCATCGCCGTCACGCGCACAATCAGCAGCCGCGCGCCCAGCCGGTCGGCCAGCGCGCCCCACAGGCAGGGCCCGATGACGCGCATCAACTGCATCTGCGACATCAGCAGGCCGATGTCCCATGCCGAGAGCGACAGCGACTGGAGATAGAGCCCGAAGTAAGGCGCGAAAACGCCGAGGAACGCGAAATAAGCGAAGTAATAGGCGGAAAGCCGCCAGTAGGGGAAGTGCTGCATCCGGTGATTCTACCGGACGCGGGGTCTGTTGGCGTTCACGCCGGACCAACAGACCCCTTTCAGGGCGTTAGTTCTTCTTCTTGTTCGCGACGAGGATTTGATACATCTTGTCCTTGAGCCGGGCACGCGCTTTCTTCATCGTTTCGATCGTGAAATCGTCGACCGGGACATCTTCTTCTTCGAGGCGCTCGACCTCGCTGGTGAGGTTGTGGTATTCGTCGAACATTTGGCTAAAGCGGCTATCAGAGCTTCTCAACACTTGCATAACATCCAGAAATTCAGGGAATTCGTGGTGCAGCTCGTGATGCTCTACTTGCATGATCGTGCCCTCTCTCTGTTTCTGGCCAGCGCAGCCAGCGTGGTTGAAAAGTGACCGGTCTGACAACCGGCCCGATTACCCTGCGTGCAAGACAGTTTATCCCGCCCAACAAAGACGTCAATAGCCTTAAATGCGGCCCTTCAAATACGGGGCATTGAGCACACTACATCGGCGCACTGGGCGCGCTGGCGCAAGGCGTGGTCAATCAGTACCAGGGCCAGCATGGCCTCGGCGATCGGCGTCGCGCGAATCCCGACGCAAGGGTCATGGCGGCCGTGCGTTTCGACCGTCACCGGTTCGCCAGCGAGGTTCACCGAGCGGCGCGGCAAGCGGATGCTCGAGGTCGGTTTGATCGCCAGATGCACGACGACGTCCTGGCCGGTGGAAATGCCGCCGAGTACGCCGCCGGCATTGTTGCTGAGGAAACCCGCGGGCGTCATTTCATCGCCGTGCTCGCTGCCTTTCTGCGTGACGCTGGCAAAGCCTGCGCCGATCTCGACGCCCTTGACCGCATTGATGCCCATCATCGCGTAAGCGATTTCGGCGTCAAGGCGGTCATAGACCGGTTCACCCCAGCCCGGCGGCACGCCGTGTGCGGCAACGCTGATGCGCGCGCCGACCGAATCGCCCGACTTGCGCAGCGCGTCCATGAACGCCTCGAGTTCGGGAACGATGGCGGCGTTCGGAACGAAGAAGGGATTCCCGTCGATCTGCGCGGCATCGACGAAGGGAATCGCGATCGGTCCGAGCTGACTCAGCCAGCCCTGGATCGTCACGCTATAGCGCTCCCGGAGCCACTTGCGCGCAATCGCTCCGGCCGCCACGCGCACTGCCGTCTCGCGTGCCGAGGCGCGGCCGCCGCCGCGGTAATCGCGAAAGCCATATTTTTGCGTGTAGGTGTAATCGGCATGACCCGGGCGGAACGTCTGCTTGAGGTTGCCGTAGTCCTTGCTGCGCTGGTCCTCGTTGCGGATCAAGAGGCCGATCGGCGTGCCGGTCGTTCTGCCCTCAAACACCCCGGAGAGAATTTCAACGCTGTCCGATTCGCGCCGCTGCGTCACGTGGCGCGACGTGCCGGGCTTGCGCCGGTCCAATTCGATTTGAATATCGGCCGCGCGCAGTTCCATCCCCGGCGGGCAGCCGTCAACCACGCAACCGATCGCCGGTCCGTGCGATTCGCCGAAGGAAGTGACCGCAAACAGAGTGCCGATCGTGTTGCCGGACATGATTTTCCCGGGAGCGATAGAATTGCCGGAAAGTCTATCACAGCCGCATTAAGTCATCCCGGCGCAAGCCGGGATCCAGTTCGACTCGCAATGGATTCCGGCTTGCGCCGGAATGACGATGCTCGTTGGCAATCTGCCGACTTGAATTGCATTGAAACGATGCCATGAACAGCAAGCTCAAACCGCCCGCCCCTCCCAAGCCGCCCGGCAAGACCGGCGCGGCGAAGAAGGCTCTTGCCAAGTCCGCGCCGGCGGCCGACGCGCGCTGGCAGAGAACGGTACGCTACGGCTGGGACAAGGGCGGCGCGCAGGGCGGGCGGAAGACTTAATTTTCGCTCCGCCCGCCCCTCGCGTCAGCCGATATCGACCGGGACGAAGATCTTGGCGTCGTCACGCTGCACCAGCAAGGCGACGCGCTTGCCGGCCTTGGCGATCAAGGAGCGCAGCTGCTCGACGCTGCTGACCGGCTCGCCATTGACCGACAGCAGGACATCGCCCGGCTGAATCCCGGCACGCGCCGCAGCGCCGGCGACATCCTCGACGACCAGGCCGTTCTTGGCGTCGATTTGCCGCCGTTCATCGGGCGTCAGCTGGCGCACGGCGAGGCCAAGGCGTCCCTGGGTGGCCGCCTTGTCGCCGGCGCTTGCCAGCTTGTCCGCCTTCTGCGCACCGACCTGCACGTCGATTTCACGCGTTCCGCCTTTGCGCCAGATTTGCAGCTTCGCGGTTTCACCCGGCCGCATGTCGGCGACCAGCGCCGGCAGCTCGTTGGCGCTGGCGATCTCCTTGCCGTTCATCGACAGGATGACGTCACCCGGCTCAAGCCCGGCCTTGGCCGCAGGACTGCCGTTCTCGGTCGAACTGACCAGCGCGCCGGTCGCGTTCTTCAAACCGAAGGATTCGGCGAGCGAGGTATTCACTTCCTGGATCGCGATCCCGAGCCGGCCGCGATCGACCTTGCCGTGCTTGACGATCTGATCCTCGACCTTCATCGCCACGTCGATCGGAATGGCGAAGGAAATGCCCTGGTAGCCGCCGCTGCGGCTGTAGATTTGCGAATTGATGCCGATCACCTCGCCGGCCATGTTGAACAGCGGGCCGCCCGAATTGCCGGGGTTCACCGCGACGTCGGTCTGGATGAACGAGACGTAATTGTCATCGGGCAGCGAACGCGACTTGGCCGAGATGATGCCGGCGGTGGCACTGTTCTCGAAGCCGAAAGGCGAACCGATGGCCAGCACCCACTCGCCGACGCGGGCATTGGCCGCGCTGCCGATCTTCAGCGTCGGCAGATTGCGCGCATCGATTTTGAGCACTGCCACGTCGCTGGCCTTGTCGACACCGAGCACCTTGGCCTTGAATTCGCGCTTGTCGATGAACTTGACCGTCACTTCGTCGGCGCCATCGACGACGTGCGCATTGGTCAATATGATGCCATCATCGCGTAGGACAAAACCCGAGGCCTGGCCGCGCATCGGCGCACCGCCGTTTTGCTGCGGCACGCGGAAATGGCGGAAGAACTCATAGAAAGGATCGTTCGGGTCGAGCTGCGGGACATCAGGCGCCAGCGTCGAATTCTTCGCGGTCCCGGAAACGCTGATATTGACCACCGCCGGACCGCTTTGCGCGACGATTGAGGTCATGTCGGGCAAGGCATTGACCGGCGTCGAAACGCTCGTTCCCGGAACGGCTAGCGCGGCCGCCGCCGGTGCGGCATGGACTGGCCACAGCGCATGTTCGCTGCCGACCGAGTAGGCCCCGGTCAACGCCGCCGCCAGCGCAACGGCGATTACGCTTCTTTTCAAAGTCGTCGAAGACATATTCGTTTCTCCTTCAGGAATGCGCAAGCGAAATGCTTGGCGATGGGGAAATCCTACAAGCGGAATCCTTAAACGAAACTTAAGAAGCATACGAATTGGGCGTACTGCTTTTGGCAGGATTTGAAAGCGGTGGTTGAACTGAGATCGTACGGTGCGCTAGCATGGGTGCATAATTACGGAACGGCGGAGTTCGGCCAAAGCCGGTCCAAATATAATTTTCCACTAAGCGTCCATTCGAGCTGGAGAATAAGCAGCGCTCAGGGTGCTTCTATACCCATCCACACCCTCCATCATGGAGATAGAAATGAACATAAGAAGCTTTATCACTTCGCTGCTGGTCGCTGGCGTTGTAGTAATGTTCTCCGGATGCGCAAGTCTCCCCTTGCCGGAAGTAATGAAGGAAGAAACCCTGACCTACCAAGTTCCTGTGCTACCAGAATCGGGGAAAGCGATTGTCTATGTCGTTCGGCCATCTTCTCTTTGGGGCTTGACTCGCTTTAACGTGTTTCTGGACAACGAAGATGCTCAATCCGAGATGGGGTATAACCGAGCGAGGCAGTACATTTACTTTACCGTTAGCCCTGGGAAACACAAGATATACTCAAAGGCCGAAAACGTAGCTGAATTAGAGCTTTCCGCTAGTGCTGGCGATGTCATATTTATTCAGCAGGAAGTTGCCATGGGATTAGTTATGGCAAGGAACAGCATTTCTAGGCTGGAAGATTATGAAGGGAAATACCACGTCAAGAAGTTGACTATTGGCACGGTACTAAAGACCGGCATCCGGAACGGGGAACAACTAAGCGGACTAGAACAACAAGTAGCTCAGCAGAATGAAGCCCAACGCAAAAGAGAAGAAGCGGAACGCCAATGGAAGATTGCGGATGCTGTAAGAATTATTAAGGACTGTGCGGAATGCCCGGAGATGGTGGAGATCCCGGCAGGCAGTTTTCAAATGGGGGCAAATGACGCACCCTTTGCATCGCCTATACACACTGTCACTCTAAGCAGGTCATTTGCCCTCGGTAGGACGGAAATAACCCAGGGGCAATGGAAAGCGATAATGAGCAGCAACCCAAGCTACTTCAAGGCTTGTGGTGGCAACTGCCCGGTTGATAGCGTTACCTGGGACGAAGCAAAGGACTTTATCCAAAGGTTAAACGCCAAAACTGGAAAGGGATATCGTTTGCCAAGTGAGGCCGAATGGGAATATGCCTGTCGTGCGGGCAAGAAATACGAAGAATACTGCGGAGGAGACCAGCTAGATGCAGTAGGTTGGTATGGTGAGGCTGGCCCTCACCCGGTTGGCGAGAAGCACCCCAATGCATGGGGGTTGTACGATATGAGTGGGAATGTGTGGGAATGGGTTGAAGACTGCTGGCATAGAAGTTACAACGGTGCGCCCTCAGATGGAAGTGCATGGATCAGTGATTGCGGCTCGTTCAGAATCAGTCGTGGGATTCGTGGGGGAACGTGGTATTTCAGCGCGGACAACGCTCGCGCAGCAACCCGTAGTTACCTCGCACCCACCAACCGCCATTACATCTATGGGTTCCGCGTTGCTAGGGATATTCCGTAAGCCGCGCAGGCCGGCGAATTGGAATTTTAGGCGTCCGCTTTCCTATACAGGCTAGGACGGCTGTGGGTCGATTGTGACGGTTGGCAATCGTTGAAAGCGGCTACTCGCGGACCAGAGTTTGTAT
>CAISOB010000027.1 GCA_903886975.1 uncultured beta proteobacterium | reverse complement strand
GCCCGCCTCACTTTGGCGTATAGGTCCACTTTGTACATCCTCTCTGCCTTCCTCGATCCATCACAGATCAAAGATTAGGCATCAGGACTGGCTCCCACTACACCGCCACGTGGCTACCTTTCATTCCGGCATTCACATTTGGTTGTGGAGTAGCAGCCTCATCTTTATATTTCTTGTCCTGGGTGGCCTCGTAATCGTCTCCCGGTTTGTCAGGTTGCGGCCAAGATTTAAGGAATCCGTCAGGCTCCTGTGTGCTTTACTCCCGATTATCATGTTTATTGGTTCGCTTGATCTCGGCATAATCTCCGGAATGGAACTGGCATCTATTGCTGTCGCCGCCGTGGTTGGTTGGATCAATTGGCGAGCGTTTCTCCTCTATGCGCAGACGAATGGTTACGCAGCCTAACCCGTCGCTCAACCTCGCTCCCTGCGGTCGCTGGACGCGGCGCGATAAAGCCGCGCCGCGCCGGTTAGCTTTGCGTTAGCCTTCATATGCTCTCTTCCGCCGAAAGACTCGTTCAAAAGATTGGTCGCATAAACGCACTGCTATTCTTCGTAGTATCCGCTGGCATATTGCTGCTTTCTTCTAATAGGATGTTCGGCAGCGTGAGCATGATTATTGTAATTCTGCTTCCTGTGTCTGCTCTAGTCAGATGGCGTGGTGCCGCTTCCGCTCGTCTCATCCTCTCAGGCAAAGCCAACTTAAAGAAAGTGGCCCTCGAAGGATTCGCTTGGGGTGTTGGTATTCCCCTCTTAGTATTGTCCTACTGGTTTATCCCAGGAGGGGTTAGGTCTCCGCTATGGCCGCTCTTCGCCTCGATTGCCGGCTTCCTCACATTCCTCTTGATAGGATGCATTGGTGCATTGACCGGCGTGGTCTTCCTTTTCGTAAACCGGCGGATAGTTAGGGCTAACCTTCCGCTCAACCCGGACGCGCCAACAACTGGCGCGCCGGTTAGCTAATCGTTAGGTTGCAACGAGATACCGCCTCATGAATGCGTACGTTTGGATAACTCTTCTTTGTTACGTAGCTGTTTGGGGTGTGGCTGCCTATTCCTTATGGCGCGCATACCGCGTGGGAGTCAAAAAAGATTTGCGTTTGATCAAAGGTCTCAATGGCCTACCCCTAAGGAATCGTCAGCTTATCGCTCGTCCTTTCGCTATCATGGAGTTACTCGCAGGTATCGCTTTGATCTTGTTTCTTGTCGCCGTTCCGATGTTCACAATCCCCATGCGTGTTTGGCCCGGGTTTATTGTGATAATCGGCGCGACTCGGCAGCTACGGATACTCAAGTTCGCTCGCCAAAATGAACCCTAACCCGGCGCTCAACCTCGCTCCCTTCGGTCGCTGGACGCGGCGCGATAAAGCCGCGCCGCGCCGGTTAGCTTTGCGTTAGGCAGGGCATCACCATGCTTGAACTTCTGACTAGTGCACCGCGCATCTTTCTCGGCACTTTTGCTGGTCTGCTCCTTGGAGGCGCGGGGGCCTATGCAGCGCACGTATACATGCCCGGCTCGTGGCCGGCACTTGGAGTTGCCGCAGTTGTTGTTGGTCTTGTGGTCGGCGTACTGTTGGGTGCTATGTGGGAGGCACATCGTTCGTGAGCCTTTTCATCGCACTCTGCCTAACATTTCGTTCCAGGGGACGCGGCGCGATAAAGCCGCGCCGCGCCCCTGAACTCGGACGTTAGGCTCAGCGCGATTCTATGAGAATGTCACCGACCATCGTGTACCCGAGCCGTGAGAGGCTCTTGAAGTTGCTGCTCGGGTCGTCTGCTGTGGTTGGCTGCGCCGTCTGGATACTGACGCTGCCCGACGCGCCGTTCAAGGCGCTGGTTTGCGCTTGGTTAGGTGTGCCGATCTTTGGCCTCACGACCGGCTTCCTTATCAAGCGTTGGGCCTTCCGAAAGCCAGCGGTTGTGTTGGACGAAGAAGGAATCACTGTTAACGCCTCATGGCTTTCAGTGGGATTTATTCCTTGGTCGGACGTCACCAATGCTGGGGTTACGTCCTATCTAAACCAACGATTTCTCGGCATTTCGCTTCAAAATTCAGAAAAGTATTTTGCGAGAGTCGGCTTTGTTAAGCGCTATTTCATGCGCACAAATGCCTCGTCTATCGGCTACGCAGTAAGCATTCCAGAAGTAACTTTGCCAATATCCGTCGAAGAACTTCTAGGTCATGTCCGCTGCTACTTAGAAGCGTATGGAAATCGGCAACGTGCCTAACCCGGCGTTCAACCTCGCTCCCTTCGGTCGCTGGACGCGGCGCGATAAAGCCGCGCCGCGCCGGTTAACTTTGCGTTAGGCACGAGAACCATGGAGACGCTGTTACCCGTTGGGCTCATCATCGCTGGCGTCGTTCTCGGCGCTTTCGTATTCTCTCGCGTCGGCCACTGGCTCGTCGGCATTAACGCTGTCGTCAAGCGAGGTCGAAACGCCGACTGCAAGGTGTCCGTGGGAGCGCTTCTGACTGCTGTTCTGTTGGCGTCGGGTCCGTGGGTTCTTCTGGCAGTTACCATCCTTGGCTTTAATACAATCGATCAAGTGTGGGCTCAGTGGCTGTTTGCTGGAGCCGCCGCAGCGATCTTAGGGTTTGGCGTTCTCACCATCTACCTTGCGCGCAAAGCCGCTTCCAAAGGCAAGCATGCTGCCTAACCCGGCGCTCAACCTCGCTCCCTTCGGTCGCTGGACGCGGCGCGATAAGGCCGCGCCGCGCCGGTTAACTTTGCGTTAGGCAGAATTGATCATGCCGTCACAATCTGAAATTGAACGTCGTAAATTGCTTCGCCGGCAGACCGAGAATAGTGCTCGCGCCGAAGAAGAAGCTCGTATGCCAATCTCGAAAGAACAATTGAAGAGGTTGTTCGACCACCTTGATGGCGTCCTTGCTGAAGGTTGCGATCACACGCTCCGCCTCACCGAAACATATCTACGTTTGCAGGGGCTTTCCGAAGCGACAATTGTTCCGTGGCTCAAGGAGTACGGTGGCTATTGTGATTGCGAGGTTCTGGCCAATGTTGAAGAGCGTTGGGGTGAGTCATGAACGATCTACAGCCTAACCTTGCGTTCGAGACGGACGCTGCGCAAGCGCAGCGCCGCTCAACTTCACGTTGAGGCTGTAGAAAAACCCAGTTTTCAGTCGATTCAGTCGTAAAGAATGGCGCGGTTTTCTTCGCGCCATTTTGTTTTTTGTCTTTCCGTTTCCTTCAGGGCCTCGTCGCATCAGAAGCATCGGCGAGGTCACCCCGCTGACCGCTTTATGATCTGCTGCACACCCCGTGCTTTGCCAGCTTCTCGATGTTGTGCACGAGGCAGAACAGCTTCCATTGGGCATCGACTTTCTTCTGCCCGCGCAGCGTGAATCGATCGAGGCCCTTGTTGTGGCGCAGGTTGCCGAAGACCGGTTCGACCGTCGCGAAGCGACGACCGTAGAGGGCCCGCCCGGCTTCGCTGTCGATGGCTTCTCTCATGCGCGCCACCGGGTCGAAGTCGTCCGGCTTGGCTTTGCCGCGGAAGAAGCAGACCTGTCGCGTCTGGGTTACATCCGGCCGGCGCAGGCATTTGCTGCGCAGCTTGCAAGGCAGGCAATCGCGTTGAGCGCCTTGGAACTTCACGGCGATGTAGCCGTTATGGATGCAGTTCGATCCGTTCTGGTAGAGCCGCTTGCCGGCTGGACAAAAGCAGGTGCCGGCGGCCTCGTCGTAAATGAATTCCTGGGACCGGTAGTGCCGCGCCGCTTTCTTGCCCTGCTTGTTGTGCAGGGGATCGGGACTTGCCTTGTAGCGCAGCCGGTCCTTGAAGCGTTCGTCGCGGCCGCGCATGCCGTTGTCGGCGATCAAGGCGGGAATGCGCCGGGCGGCCAGTTCAATCAGGTTGCCTTTGGAGTGATAGCCCGCATCGGCCGTGATCAGGGTTTGCGCCGTTCGCAGCGGCGCAGTGGCCTCAATGACAGGCATCAGCAGCGTCTGTTCGGAACCGCTGCCGTGCGCTTGGGCCGCGACGATGATGTGGTGCGCGCTGTCGACGGCGGCAACGCCGCAGTAGCCCTGGATGACGCCTTTGTCGGTGGCCATTTTGGCTGATTCGTTATCGGTGCGGTTGGAGAGGCGAGATTTACCCCGCGCGCCCGGCCGGTCGGTCGGATGTTCGGCGAGCCAGACACGCAACTGGAGGGCTTCGGCCTTGAACTTGGCGATTTGACGATCGGCTTTCTCGGCCAGATCAGGCTCGATGGGCAACTCATCGTTGGCGCGATGCCGTTCGAGCATCTGTCTGGCGGCGCGCTCCATCTTCTCGGCCTGCTTGATGAAGTCGGCCCGGCGGCCACTCTTGCGTTTGCTGGCGTTGCTCGGCAGCTTGACGCCGTCGATGGCGAACATCGCCCGCCCGATCAGGCCTTGCCGGTCGCACAGCGTGAGGACCTGGGCGAACAGCCGGGCAATCTCGCCGCCGAGGCCGGAGACGAAAGCGGCGATTGTCGTGAAATGCGGCGCGCTGTCGCCCGAGAGCGCGATGAAGGTGACGTGCTCGCGGCAGGCGCGTTCGATGGCCCGGCTGCTCACGATGCCCTGACTGTAGGCAAACAGGACGACTTTGAGCAGCAGGGACGGCGGATAAGCGCTGGCGCCGGTCTCGTCGTTGCGGTAACGCGCATCAAAGCCGGAAAGATCAAGCTCCCGGTCGATCAGGTAGTCCAGCGCATGCTCGAAACTGCCCGGCAAGAGTTGCTGTCGAAGATCGACCGCAAGAAAGCGCGGACTCGTGTCGATGAACTTGTAGCGAGCCATGGCATCAATTCCGAATTACAATGCCATTTAGATAACTTTCATCTGAGTCGGTTCACTGGACGATCGCCATATGAAAAGACTTTTTCTACAGCCTCGTTAGCGCCCTTATTTGGAGCCCGCATGGGTAGTCGTCCGCTTCGGAAGTACGAAGGCAGCTGTCACTGCGGCGCGGTTCGCTTCGAGATCGAAACCGACTTCCCGGAACTCACCACGTGTGACTGTTCAATCTGCCGCAAGAAGAACGCACTCATGGTCAAGGTGCACGAGAGCAAGTTCAACCTTCTGTCGGGCGCGGAGTCGCTCACCGAGTACCAATTCCACACCAAGACAGCCCGGCACTACTTCTGCAAGGTCTGCGGCATTTACCCGTTTCACCGCAAGCGAGTCACGCCCGACAATCTCGGAATCAATGTCTTCTGCCTGCAGGGCTTTGAGCCAACGGGCATCCCGGTGCGCCAGGCGGTCGGTGCCGCCATGCCATGAATCCGCAAGCCATCGCCTTCCATCCGCGTCAGGGGACCAACCCTGCCAGCCAGTGGTCAAACTGCAGCGGGCTTGGCCTGCTGCTGCTTGCCGCTCATGTCGAGCGCCAGGCATCACGAAGCACGTATCTTTCACGCCGCTCAGCCAAAGGAGGCGCCATGGCCACTCTTCTGAATCGCACGAAGGACAATCCCTGGAAGCTCAAGACGCCGCCCGGAACATCCGAGTTCACAATGCACGTGGACGAGAAGGACGGCAAGAAGATCTTGGTCTGCACGGTTGGCAGCACCGTGCTTCACTACGACGCCCGATGCGTCGACGACCTGCATGCCATGCTCAAGAAGGCGGGTGACTGGGTCGAACTCGGCGGGGCCGATGAACAGAAGCCCGCCAAGGAAGGCAGCGTGGAGGCCTGGGGACGATCCGCGAGCAATCCGGTCAGCGGTTGGTACGGGCTGAAGAAGGGACTGCGCGGCAGGTTCGGCGTGTATGTCCCGCCGCTCATGGAAGCGCTTGGTCTTTGCGAGCTTGAGCACAACGCCAAGAACAATCGCATGCGCGCCAAATAGGTCCTGACCCTACCGGGCATCCGGCCAGATGGGAAGGCATTTGCATCAAAGCCCGCGCGCCGAGGTCAGCGATGCGAGCTAATCAATCATCGAGAGGGGCCGCGGAGCAGCACAGCTTCCCGGTTCCCTCTGCGGTTTCGCCGCCCCGGCGGCCCCTCGGCTGGCACGTTGGGCGGTGAAGAGACGATGAAGCGGCTACGAACCATTCACCTCTATCTTGGCTGCCTCTTTGGGCCGCTGCTGATCTTCTTCGCGATATCCGGGATTTGGCAAACACTAAAGTTGCACCTGGCTCCAGATTCACGAGTTCTGGCTATAGCTTCGACCATACACACATCACGCGAATTGAAGACTCCGCTAAGTACATTGAGTTCGCCGATGCTGCAAGGCTTCGCGATAGCTATGGCCCTGGGGCTGGTTGTAACAGCCATTATTGGGATCGTCATGGCGCTGCGCTTCGGGCGGAGTCGCCGTGCAGTTCTCGCTGTCCTGGCGGCGGGTTTCATGCTGCCCGCCGCGCTGATACTGATGTCCTGGCTTGCGTGATCGCACCGCCTGAATTGGACGCCACGCCACGCGGCGCGCAGCTTGCAGGGCCTTTCAAGAAGCTTGCGGTCGTCTATGTCGTCTCTTCGACATTACTCCTTTCACATGGCGCCTTTGCAAGGCAGCCGCCGACGGATGCGGAAATCATTCTCATGTCCGGAAATGCCGTGAACCGCCTGAACAATAGCTTCGGCCGGTACTTGCCAGCGCCGCGCGCCGTCAAGTGCGTTTGCCGCCAGACTGATTGCGTGCTGATCGGCGCGGGACTGCGCGCCCCGGAGCACTTGCGGCGCTTCGAGAAGCTTCTCAACCCGGTGCATGTCGAGGCCCCCAATGCCAGGATATGTTTCAATACCACCCCTGCGGATAGTGCCGAAGCGGTGCAGCACTGGATCTAGCAGTTGATCGTCGCGGTCCGCGTCCAGGGGAAACCGTATGCGCGCGCGCGATTGCGTCTTGATTCAGGTTCTGGCGTTCACCTTTCTGGCCTTGACCTCGTGCGCCGGTGGTGGCGGAAGTGAGCACATCGCGCCAAAATCAATTCATGTCGGCCAGCCCACCACGCTGACGATGGAAGTCAGCGTTTGGGGCGCGGGGTCGGGAAAGTTGTCGAATCGATGCAGCGAGATTCAATGTCACTATCGGGTTGTGGGAAATCAGGCGTTTTCCGTGGTGCCTATGACGCCAGTGGCGGAGACGCCCGGCCGTCTCACTGTTGCCTGCGTCATCCCGCCTTTGTCTGCAAAAGCGGGAGATCAATTCGAGTACTACATCGACGAAAGATCTGATGGCGTGTATAACAAGCGTATTGAACAACCGGTTCCCTTCGAATGAGCGTGCGGCCGGCGGCCCTTGCCGCGGATGCCGCCGGGCCGCTTCGTGGCTCGCTGGCGCCGCCGAATTTATGTGTCTTACACCTTGCACAAATGTCATTGCGCGCACCTGAAGCGACCCCGGCCGAATGTATCCTGGCATATATCAGGGCGAAGGATGGCAATCGTCCGCACCTGCTGGATGCGGCGTTCACCGAGGACGCCACGCTGCAGATGATTGTTCGAACGGAGGCAATTTCATTTCCTGCGTCGTCCGTCGGACGGGAAGCGATCGCCGAGACGCTCGTGCGGCGTTTCAATCAAGCGTACGAGAACATCTACACCCTCTGCATCGGTTCGCCGCCGACAGCTAATGCCGAAGCCTTTTCCTGCGATTGGCTGGTCGCCATGTCCGAGAAGCAAGGCGGCGCGGTACGAATTGGCTGCGGACGCTACGACTGGTCGTTTTCGCCCGTAGAACGCAGAGTCCGCGCGCTTGCCATTACGATCGAGGCCATGGAAATTCTGCCTTCCGAAGCCTTGAACCCGGTGCTGAACTGGGTGTCGGCCCTGCCGTATCCGTGGTGCGATCGACAGGTGGCCCTGGCGGCATCGCCCAGCCTTCCCCAAGTCCTTCATGTTTTGCAACTTCTGCGGCACGAAGGCGCCTAACGGGACGCTCGACCTCGCTTCTTCCGGTCGGTGGGCACTGCGCGAAGAAGCCCCGTAGCGCTGGTTATCTCCAGGGTGGGCGTCTCATTGGAAAGGGGAGGCATGGGTACGCATCTTTTCGAGTTACCTCCGAACTTGCCGAGGCCGGTCGATGACGGTGCTGCTGCGCATCTCCTGGGGTCATCCTTGCCGGACGTCGCTTTCCCAAGCACGGATGGCACGTCCGTCAATCTCGGCAATCTGCGGGGCCTTTGGGTTATCTACATCTATCCGATGACCGGACGGCCTGACGTGCCGTTGCCCGATGGGTGGGACGGCATTCCCGGGGCACGCGGGTGCACACTTCAGTCCTGCAGCTTTCGGGACCACTACGAAGAACTCAATGCGCTCCGGGCGGGCGTTTTCGGGTTGAGCGCCCAGGCCTCCGACGATCAACGTGAAGCCCGCGACCGCCTGCACCTGCCTTTCCAATTGTTGAGCGACAGTTCGCTCGAATTGAAGAGAACGCTGCGGCTGCCGACGTTTACGGTCGAGGGCATCGAGTTGCTCAAGCGACTCACGCTGATCGCCGAAGACGGGAAGATCGGAAAGGTTTTCTATCCGGTGTTTCCTCCCGACCGCAATGCCGATGACGTTCTCGTGTGGTTGCGGTCAAACGCCCAACCCGGCGCCGCAGGGGATACGCCGCCAGCAGCGCGCCCTTGAGCTTTGGCGTTGGCGTTCGCTTGTACGGGAGCATCGCGTGAGACTTTTACTCCGGATATTGCCGCCGATCATTCTTGTCGCAGGCCTAGTGACCTCTTACTTGAGCTACCAGCGCATCCACGATCGATCGCTCTTGGAATCCGAAGGCGTCCTTGCCACCGGCGTCGTCAAATGGGCGTCAAGCACCGGCGGCCAATCGAATCAGACCTACCGGATCAGCGTTGCTTACCCGGATGGGAGCGGACGCGAATGGAGGCGGTACTTCACCGTGTTCTCGAGTCAATATAAGCCGGGGCAATCGGTGGAGGTCGTCTATCTTCCGGCCAATCCCGAAGTGGCGCTGCTGGGGCGGCATGAAGCGGCCGAAACCCATACGCAGGATCTTATCGCGGCTGTGGTCGGTGTCATCGCCACGATCGTCGGGGGCATTATGGCTTATGCGATGTTTGGGCTGCCGCGCAGGGTTTGAGTCGGCCGCTCACGTCGAAACTCGAGCGTTTCAAGGAGGCCCACAGTGAATCGGACATTTTGCGCAGGTTCTTTTCTATTCTTTGCCGCTGCGACTATTGCCTGGGCGCAGCCATCGGGATACGTCGAAACCTCAGATTGGAATGTCTATCGCAACGCCAAGCTTGGATTCGAGTTCAAGTATCCCAAGTTCTTTCAGGAACGCCGCGCGACAGGAACGGTCAATGGCGCGCCTATGGAAAGGGCCGATTTCGTCGGAACACAGGCTGCCGGCAAACCGCAAGACCTCACGTTCTTTGTCCAAAGGAAGATCAACCCGGAGGGGCTGTCGGTTGCTCAATGGTACAAGGACCAAATGAAAGATATTCCGAAAGCCCCGCCGCCAAAGACTGCAATGATCGGAGGGCGACCAGCGGCGTGGTACAAGGTCGCCGGTGCATTCGGGAAAAACTACAGTTTCTTTGTTCCCCTGAACAAAACCGACATTCTCACCATTGCATTTACCCGCCCTTTGTCAGAAGAGAAGCTTGACGAAACATTCGAAACGATCTTGTCTAGCGTCAAGTTTCTGGACTGAATATGGAGACGGCGAATGCACATTTCCATGAGACGCATCGCCATTCTCGCTTCGTCGATTCTTGCGGTCGCTGTGGTGCTCTCGGTGATGCGCTTCGCGTTATTGCTTGCCGTCACTCTTGCTCTGTCGCCCAGTGCGAATGCCGCCAAAAGCCGCGTATTCACGCTCGACGACGTTCAAGGCTATTGGTGGCAAAGCTGCGCGGACCCCGCCGTTCAGTTTGCGATACAAGGCGACAAATATACCGGCGACTTTCCCGGCGAGTTCAAGGTCCGGATCGAAAACAACGCGCTTGTCATCGAAAAGGGCCCGGGTTCCGTCGCCTTTTACCGGATCGTGTCAGCGTCGCCGCGGCGAATCGTGCTGCGCCCAAGAGACGGAAAATCTCCCGACTGGGTGTTGCGCTCCTGTGCGGAGGGCAATGGCGTATCGCGCGGTGCACACTAACCAGGCCAGCGACACAGGGACGGTGCCGGAATCAGGTCCCTGTAGAGCCCGACCTCGCTGCCAGAGCATTCGTCCGCGACGGACCGCTGGGATAGAATGCTGCTGATCATCTTGCAAAGGAGGAGAGAACATGAAGATTGACGGCGCTTGTCATTGCGGCGCGGTATCGTTTACCGCTGAGATCGATCCGAACCGGGTCGTCGTTTGCCATTGCACCGACTGCCAGACCATGTCCGGCGCGCCGTTCCGGCCGGTCGCGCCGGCTCCCCTCGAACATTTCGTCATGCGCGGCGAGCCCAAGATCTATGTGAAGATCGCGCAGAGCGGAAATCAGCGGATACAAGCCTTCTGCGGCAACTGCGGGACGGCGCTTTTCGCAAAAGCCATGGGGAATGCCACGGAGGTCAACATCCGGCTCGGCTGTGTCAAGCAACGCGCGGAACTGCCGCCCAAGCAGCAGGTCTGGACGCATTCGGCGATGCCCTGGCTGTCCGAAATCGCAGCCTTGCCCGGCTCACCGCAAGCCGCTACGGGGCCGGTAAAGTAGGCTTGCGCGCCGTGGCGGGGGCAGCCGGCCCGAGTGCGGCGATAATGGGCGACACGTTTGCTCCGGATTGAGATGCGATGAACATACGCGAAGCGACAGGCGAGGATTTTGACCGGATCTGGCCGATCTTCAGCGCGGTCGCCGCCGCCGGCGATACGTACGCCTACGCGCGCGATACGACGCGCGAACAGGCGCTCAAGATCTGGATCGAGACACCCAGGAAGACGCTCGTGTGCGAAGAAGACGGCAAGGTTCTGGGCACCTATTACATCAAGACCAATCAGGCCGGTTCCGGCGACCATGTCTGCAATTGCGGCTACATGGTGGCCCCGGCCGCGCGCGGGCGCGGCCTCGCCACGGCCATGTGCGAGCATTCGCAAGCGCTCGCCCGGGAACTCGGCTACAAGGCCATGCAGTTCAACTTCGTCGCGTCCACCAACGAAATCGCGGTGCGGCTGTGGACCCGGCTGGGATTCGCGACGGTCGGCCGCTTGCCGAAAGCGTTTCGCCATCCGGCGCTCGGCTATGTCGATGCTCTTGTCATGTACAAATGGCTGCAATCCTGAGCGCGCCGCGACGTGACATGCAAATGAGGATTTGCCGGGCGAACAGCGCAGCGCGCGTTGCGCTGGCCCGCGAGTTGTTCGAAGCGTATTCCGCGTGGCTCGGCATCGACTTGTCGTTTCAGGGATTCGCCGAAGAATTGGCGACGCTGCCCGGCCTCTACGAGCCGCCGAATGGCCGGCTGCTGATTGCGCTGGCCGGCTGCGAAGCGGCTGGCTGCGTCGCCCTGCGGCCGCTCGACGACGGCCTGTGCGAGATGAAACGCCTCTTCGTGCGCGCACCGTTTCGCGGGCAGGGCCTCGGCCAGCGTCTCATCGAGCGAATTGTCGCGGAGGCGCGCGCCATCGGTTACCGGGCGATGCGCCTCGATACGCTGCCGTCGATGCAGGATGCCATCCGGCGTTACGAAGCGCTCGGTTTTGTCCGCTGCGCTTCCTACTACGAGACGCCGATGCCGCACACCGTGTTCATGGAGTTGCAGCTATGATCGTGACGGCTTCTTCAGCGTTTCGTTAGAATGCCGGTTCTGCCGAAGGAGAATTGAATGTCAGCCGCAAGCGAAGTATTGCCGGAGCGCGGCGATGCAATCCTGATTGCCTTTGTCGGATTCGCGCATGGCGTATCGCACTTCTTCCATCTGGTCATTCCGCTGCTCTTCCCGTGGCTAATGCCGGCGTTCGGCTTGGGCTACACGCAGGCCGGCGTACTGATGACCATCTTCTTCGTTGCCTCGGGGCTCGGACAGGCGCTGGCCGGGCTGGCGGTCGATCGCGTCGGTTCGCGGCCGGTTCTGTTCTTCGGCTTGCTGCTGCTCGCGGGTTCCGGCGTCTTGCTCGGCATCGCGCAAAATTATGCCATGCTGATGCTCTCGGCGACGGTCGCGGGCATCGGCAACAGCGTGTTTCATCCGGCCGATTTCGCGCTGCTCAACCGGCAGGTCGGCAAGGCGCGCCTCGGTCACGCGTTCTCGGTGCATGGGATCTCGGGCAATCTCGGCTGGGCCGCGACGCCGCTCGTCATCACCAGCGTCGCGACCTTCGCGGGCTGGCGCAGCGCGGCGTTCACGGCGGGCGCCATCGCCCTGATTCCCTGCGCGCTGCTCTATCTTCTGTCCGCGGGCATCGGCAGCGGCAAGGCGTCGCCGGCGTCCGGCCGGCTGGCCGAATCGAACGAAACGGTGTCGACGCTGGCGGTATTGCGCTCGCCGACCGTGCTGCTCTGTTTCATCTTTTTCTTCCTGATCTCGGTGGCTTTCGGCGCGCTGCAGAATTTTTCGACCTCGGCATTGAAGACGGTCTATGCGCTGAGCATCGGCGGCGCGGCTTCGTGCCTTTCGGCGTACATGTTCGGCACCGCGGCGGGCATCGCCGCGGGCGGTTTTCTGGCCGCGCGACGCGCGCAGGAACTGACCATCGCCGTGTGCATCTGCTTTGCCGCGGGCATCAGCCTGCTGCTGGCCAGCGGCGTCGTTGCCGCGGCTGCGGTGCTGCCGCTCATGGCGCTGATGGGCATCGGCATGGGCATCGCCGGGCCGTCGCGCGACCTGCTCATCCGCCGGGCATCAACGCGCGGACTCGGCGCCGCCTCCTACGGGCGCGTCTACGGCTTCGTCTATTCGGGCATGGACAGCGGGCAGGCGGTCGCGCCGCTGATCTTCGGCACGGTCA
Organism: uncultured beta proteobacterium; assembly: GCA_903886975.1. GTDB lineage: Bacteria > Pseudomonadota > Gammaproteobacteria > Burkholderiales > Rhodocyclaceae > Propionivibrio. The sequence goes on along the minus strand of CAISOB010000027.1, from coordinate 40,664 downwards.
TGGACGGCAGCCACTTCACGCTGCTGTGGCTGGGCATCGCGCTGTTCCAGGGCCTCGCCGTGCTGTCGGCGCTGCGCGTCGGACGCAGCGTGCCGGTCGAGGGCGTTTGAACTTAGTGCCATGGCGGGCAGTCGTAAACGCAGGCATCGCACTTGCCGTACTTGAAATAGACGCAAACGGACGCATCTTCCTTCTTAACCAGTGTTGGTTTGCAAGTCGTCGGAACACCGGTTCCGACGCAATTGCGCAAGCAGAAAGGATTCGTCATGAACGTTGTCTATAACAGTGAGCATTACGCCATTGTCGCCTACCCTGTGCAGCAGGGTTTCGAGCTGGTCGACAAGCTCGGCGGTCGCACCTTGTTCGTGCTCGGATCCGTAGCCTTGGGCCTGCGCGAGGCGATCGACAACATTCCCTACGAAGAGCGGAACGAGGAGTCGATCGATTCGCTGCTCGACGATTATTGCGTCGGCGCGGCGCGGCCGATTTCCTATCACTGATCGGGCAGGGGTATAATCGTACGCTGGAAAACGCGGGAGTGCGGTGTGAATCTATTGGCGAAAATTCTTGGAATGCCCTCGTACGAATCAGAGCATACGAAATTCATGCGCGTCATGATGGCGCAGCACCCGGAATGGGCCGAGGACCAGAAAGCCGGCCGCGCACTGCTGTGGGACCACAAGCTCGACCTCGCTGAACAGAAGACCCTGCGCGAAGCGAGCGAAGTGAATCGGGCCTATCCCTACGACGTGAATTTCGAGCGGCAATAGGCGCGAGCGTCTCTTGATGCAGATGGCCGGAACTGTCCGGCCATTTTTTCGTTCAGCGTTTGCTGCGGTTATTGCGGATGCAGCGGGCAAACGACGCGCTTGACCGCCGGATCCTCGTGGTGCGGCTGGACCGTGAAACCGAGCGAGGTCATCAGCCGGAACATCTTCGAATTCATCGTCAGCACGTCGCCGACCATGGTGCGGAAACCTTTCTGGCGGGCGATTTCTATCAGCGAGGTCATCAGCTTGCGGCCGACGCCATGCATTTGCCAATCGTCGGCAACAGCCAGGGCAAACTCGACGGTTTCTCCGTCGGGATTGGTGACGTAACGCGCCACGCCGATTTGCTCGACCTTGTCGCCTTTGCCGGGCAGGGTGGCAATCAGCGCCATTTCGCGGTCGTAGTCGATTTGCGTGAAGCGCATCAGCATCGCCGGCGTGAGCTCGCGCAGGGTGTCCATGAAGCGGTAATACTTGCTTTCCTCCGACAGGCTCTTGACGAAGTCCTGCTCCATTTCGGCGTCTTCCGGCCGGATCGGACGGATGGTGATGACGCGCCCATCGGGCTGTTCCCAGTCCTGCGCCAGTTGCGACGGATAGGGATGGATGGCCATGTGCGCATAGCGGTCGCCGTTGTTCGGCGCGTGATCGACGACGATGCGCGCATCGGCGGCGATGGCCCCGTTTTCATCGACGATCAGCGGATTGAGATCGAGTTCCTGCAGCCAGGGCAGCTCGCAGACCATCTCGGAGATATTCAGCAGGACTTCTTCGAGCGCTTCCATGTGCACCGCCGGCATACGCCGGAACTCGCCGAGCAGTTGCGCGGCGCGCGTCGAGTTGATCAGGTCTTTGACCAGATAGCGGTTGAGGGGCGGCAACGCGACGGCGCGGTCGCTGAAGACTTCGACCTGCGTGCCGCCCGAGCCGAAGGTGATGACCGGGCCGAAAACCGGGTCGCGGACGACACCGATCATCAGCTCGCGGCCGTTCGGGCGCGACAGATACGGCTCGATCGAAATGCCGTTGATGCGCGCCTTCGGATGCTTGCGCTGCACCGTTTCGATGATGTCGTGATAGGCGTTGCGCACCGAGGGCGCGTTGGCGATGTTGAGGCGCACGCCGCCCGATTCGGTCTTGTGCACGAGGTCGGGCGAATCGACTTTCATGGCCACCGGGAAACCGATCTGCTCGGCGAGGAGCAGCGATTCAGTGGGATTGTGCGCAACCATCGTCTGCGCCACCGGGATGCGAAAAGCGCGCAGCACGGCCTTCGACTCCATTTCCGAAAGTACCTTGCGGTGCTCCTGCAGGACGGCCTCGATCAGCATCCGCGCGCCTTCGGTTTCCTGGCGGGTCAGCTGCGAGCTGGCCGGTGGCGTTTGCAGCAGCAGTTTCTGATTATGATAGTAGGTCGAGATGTGATAGTAGAGCTCGACCGCCGTCTCGGGCATGCGGAAGGCCGGTATGCCGGCATTCTCAAGCGCCGTGCGCGCCTCGACGACCTGCTCCTCGCCCATCCAGCAGGCGAGGATCGGCTTGTTGGTTTGCTCGCTGACCTCGATCACCGCCTGCGCCACCTGCATCGGTTGCGTCGTGGCTTGCGGCGTCAGCATGACGAGGATTCCGTCTACGCCTTCGTCCTGGCTGACGGCGAGGATCGCGTCGCGGTAGCGCGCCGGCGTCGCGTCGTCGACGATGTCGATCGGATTGTTCGGCGACCAGCCGGTCGGCATCGTCGCGTTGAGCGCCTTGATCGTCGACGGGGCGAGTTCGGCCAGCGGGATATGCATGTCGCCGGCGCGGTCGGCGGCCATGGCGCCCGGGCCGCCGCCGTTGCCGATGATCGCCAGCCGCTTGCCGAGCGGACAGAACTTGGAGGTCAGGGCTTTCGAGGCATAGAACAGCTGGCCGACGTTCATCACGCGCACGACGCCGGCACGGCGCACCGCGGCGTCGAAGACGCTGTCGGAGCCGGCGGCCATGCCCGAATGCGCCTTGACCGCCGCTGAGCCGGCGGCGTGGCGGCCGGCCTTGAGCAGGATGATCGGCTTGATGCGCGCGGCCGAGCGCAGCGCGCTCATGAAGCGCCGCGCGTTACGAATCGCCTCGATGTAGAGCAGGATGTAATGGGTGCGGTTGTCGCAGACCAGATAATCGAGCACCTCGCCGAAATCGACATCGGCGGTACTGCCCAGCGATATGACGCTCGAGAAGCCGACCTGATTGCTTTTCGCCCAGTCGAGTACGGCGGAACACATGGCGCCCGACTGCGAGACAAGCGCCAGATGGCCGACGTTGGCGCCGACGCGCGCGAAGGTCGCGTTGAGCTTAAGTTCCGGCCGGATGATGCCGAGGCAGTTCGGGCCGAGCACGCGCACGCCATGGCGGCGGGCAATTTCCAGCACCTTGCGTTCGAGCGCGGCACCCGAATGGCCGGCTTCGGAGAATCCCGGCGTGACGATGACGAGATTCTTGATGCCGGTGCGGCCGCATTGTTCGACGGTTTCGGCGACGGTCTGCGGGCGTGTGGCGATGATCGCCAGATCGACGCGTGCGGCGATCTCCTCGATCGACCGGTGCGCCTCGATGCCCTGCACCGTCTCGTGCTTCGGGTTGATCGGATAAAGCGGACCCTTGTAACCCGACTCGAGTATGTTCTTGAAAAGAATCTGGCCGACCGAGTCTTCCCGTTCCGAGGCGCCGATGACGGCGAGCGATTTGGGTTCAAAAAGAGTGGTCAGATAATGTTGTTCGAGCATCGACATTCACCCCTTTAATGATCTTTGATTATCGGTCTATGCTCTCAAACTAGCACAGATTTTCCCGCGTGGAAAACCTTCTGATTTGGGCCCCTTATGGCAGTTCGGCGGGCGCCGTGACTTCCTCGGTCGCGTGCCGGGCGATCCGGTCGGCCAGCGCGGCGATGCCGGCGGCCGACAGATCATCGGTGCTGAAGGTCTGCGGCGTGACCAGGCCGGAGAAATTGCGCTGCTGCGACCGGCGGTAGAGCGGATCGTAATGCAGTTCAAGGAGTTCGCTGACTAGTTCCCGCCAGGCCCCGCTGCGGGCAAAGCCCTGCCAGCGCTCTATCGTTTCGCGGCTTTGCAGATGGCGCAATTCATCGAGCCGGCTATTGAGCCATTCGGGGGCGTTCACGAAGTAATCGTAATCGCGCAGCAGAAATTCGACGCGCGCGGCGAAAGCCGCTTCGATGTTGATGCAGACGCCGGCACGCAGGGTATCGAGCAGCGCGTTGGGGAGCTGAATGCTGCCGATCTTGCGGCTCTCGGCCTCGACATAGACCGGGCGCGCCGGGTCGAGCGCCCGCAGGGCGACGAGCAGCCGGGTCTCGAACATCCGTTGCGACGGCTGCGCGGCGTCCGGAAGTACGCCGAGCACCGAACCCTTATGACAGGCAAGTTCCTCGAGGTCGAGCACCTGTGCGCCGCGCTGCGCCGCCGCTTGCAGCAGCCGGCTCTTGCCGCTGCCGGTGGCGCCGCAGACGACCTTGAAGCGCAGCCGGAGCGGAAGCATTTCGAGGCTGTCGACGACCTGCCGGCGGTAATTCTTGTAGCCGCCTTCGAGCTGCTGCGCGTCCCAGCCGATGCGCCGGAAGACATAGGTCATCGCCGCGCTGCGCTCGCCGCCGCGCCAGCAGACGATCAGCGGCCGCCAGGTCCGGGGCCGGTCCTGAAAACGCTGCAGCAGATGACGGGCGATGTTCTCGGAGACGTAAGCGGCGCCGATCTTCTTCGCGGCGAAGGGCGAGGACCGCACGTAGAGCGTTCCGACCTCGATGCGCTGCGCGTCATCGAGCACCGGGCAGTTGATCGCGCCGGGGATGTGATCGTCGGCGAACTCGGCCGGCGTGCGCACGTCGATGATCTCGTCGAAGCGGCCATAGTCCTCGATCTCGGTGACCTTGACGATGCCATTTCTCATAGCAGCGGCTCCAGGCCGCGCCAGACGTTGTCGAGAAGTCGCGGCTGCGCTTCGGCGATCGGATGCATGTTGTCGGCCTGAAATAGTTCGGGGCGGGTGGCGATGCCCTCGAGCAGGAAATCGACGAGCGCCGCTTTGCGCGCCTTGGCCACTTCGCCATAAACTTTCTGGAACTGCGTCGCGTAATCGCCGTAATTGGGCGGCAGGCGCTGGCCGACGATCAGCACCTTGGCCTTCGCCCCTTGCGCCCTGGCGGTCATCGCCGCGAGGTTGTCGCGCATGCCGGCGAGCGGCAGTCCGCGCAGGCCGTCGTTGGCGCCGAGCGCGATGATCACGATCTGCGGCGCGTATTTGGCCAGCGCCGCGTCGAGGCGGGTTCGACCGCCGCTGGTGGTTTCTCCCGAGATGCTGGCGTTGACGACGGTATAATCGAGCCTCTTCTCGTGCAGGCGCCGGGCCAGCAGAGACGGCCAGGCGGCGTCCTGGGCGATGCCGTATCCGGCCGATAGCGAATCGCCGAAGACGAGTATGGTCTTCGCGGCCTGCGCTGCCGGCGCCAGCAGGGCCAGCCCGGCAAGCAGGCAGGATAGGGCGAGATAACGAAGTGTGAGTGCGCGAAACATGAATGCGGCAAGCCTGAATTTGATCGAAGTCGTCGGACTGAGCAAGCGCGTCGATAACGGCGGCGCACCGCTGACCATTCTGCACGAGAATTCGTTCGTCGTCGCGGAAGGCGAAACGGTGGCCATCGTCGGCGCCTCGGGTTCGGGCAAGTCGACGCTGCTCGGCCTGCTCGCCGGCCTCGATCTGCCAAGCAGCGGCTCGGTGAAGCTGGCCGGCGAATCCCTCGCCAGCCTCGACGAAGATGCCCGCGCCGTATTGCGCGGCCGGCTGCTCGGCTTCGTTTTTCAGTCCTTCCAGTTGCTGCCGTCGCTAAGCGCCATCGAGAACGTCATGTTGCCGCTGGAACTGGCCGGCGCCGCCGACGCTCGCGGCGTCGCCGAATCCTGGCTCGTCCGGGTCGGGCTTGCGCAACGCCTGCGCCATTATCCCAAGCACCTCTCCGGTGGCGAGCAACAGCGCGTGGCGCTGGCCCGCGCCTTCGCGCCCAAGCCGAGGCTGGTGCTGGCCGACGAACCGACCGGCAACCTCGATGCCGCGACCGGCCACCAGATCATCGAATTGATGTTCGCCATCAACGCCGAGAGCGGAACCACGCTGATCGTCGTCACCCACGACGAAGAGATCGCCGCCCGTTGCCGCCGCCGGCTGCGCATGCATGCCGGCGGAATCGAAGAAATCGTCTAGCATCGCGCATCAATTCCGCTGTGAGGCCGGCCAGCCTTTGCGTCGGGCGGTGGCATGCAATAGACTGACGATCCGGAATCAGCGCGAGGCAAAAAATGAGGTTTGCTTAATGGAAGGCGACAAGCAATCGACCATCGCCCGGCTGCTCGAGCGCATGGACAGCAGCGCGGGATTCGCCGGACTGGGGGCATCGATACAGACGATCAGCGCGCTCAGCGACGAAAGCGAGGGCGACACGCGCACGATCACTGCCGCCATCCTGCGCGATGCGGCGCTCACCTCGAAACTCCTGCGCATTTCCAATTCGAGCCGCAATGCCCGCGGCGGCCGCAACGTTTCGACGATCGATCAGGCGCTGATGGTGCTTGGCCTCAACACCGTAAAGTCGGTCGCCTTGTCGCTGGCGCTGCTCGGATCGCTCTCGCACAAGCCGCAATCGAATCAGCTGCACGCCGAGATTGTCGCCGCTTATTTCTGCGGCATGCTGGCCTGCGAAATCACCCGTCTCTACGCGCCGCGCTTTTCCACCCAGGAAGCGCAGGTTTGCGGGCTGATGCAGAATCTTGGGCGCATGATGGCGACCTACTATCTGTACGAGGACATCGAGCGTGCGCGCGTGCTCGCGGCGGAAAAGAACATCGCCGAAGATGCCGCGGCCACACAGACCCTGGGCGTGAACTACGAGCAGATCGGCGCGGCGATCGCGCGCCATTGGTGTCTGCCGGACGTGCTGCTCAACAGCCTGGCGCCGGAAATCGGCAAGATCCCGCCACACGCCGCTGTCAATGCCCTGGCCTGGAATCAGCTCAATTCCTCGTTTTGCCGCCGCGTCACCGACACCTTGTTCCGCATCCGCGAGAACCGCGAGAAGATCGAGCTGGCCAACGAAATCGAATTTTTCCGCACCGCGCTGCATTTGAAGGAAAGCGAAGTCTTGGAATTGATCGAACGCTGCCTCGCCGAGACCGACGCTTTGCTCGCCGAAATGTCCTTCCCGAGCAATGTCGCCCAGGCGCGCGCGCTGCTGCGCAAAGCGTCCGAGCGGGTCCTCGACCTGCTTTCATCGGAGGACCGCCTGACCAAGGACAGCGACAGCCTGGGCGGACGCAAGCCGGTCGAGGTGATTTACCAGGTGCTTCGTCTCATTCATGACAAGTATCGGTTTGACCATACGCTGATTTGCCTGCCCGACAGCAGCTCAGGACTCGTTGCAGTGGCCGGGGTCGGCAAGAATGCGAGCCAGGTCACCGCGAAATTTCGCTGTTACGGACCCAAGCCGGATCTCTTCCGCGCGATCATGGCGCGCAAGGCCGACCTGTTCATTGCCGACGTCCGCCTGCCGACCTACGCCAAGCTCATTCCCGAGTGGTACCACGAATTTGTCGGCGGCCAGTCCTTCATGATGCTCTCGCTGCTCAACGACGAGAAACTCCTCGGCCTGATCTACGCCGATTATTGCGAACCGCATGCGAGCGCTCCGCCGGATATGGCCGAAGGGAACATGCTGGTGTGGCGCCAGTACCTGATCGAAGCGCTGCAGTCCGGGGCCGGCAGAACATGGTAGCGGCGCCTGGCGCGAGGCACGCCACGGCTGCGTAAACATTTGCTTACATTTTGGGACCCGCTTGAAACACCCTTTGCCTGGCGCTTCGTCTAGACTGTTGGTATCAGGTCGCTGCTGTGGCCTGCGGATGCGCAAATTGAATGTTGGAGCAAGAACATGAATGCAATCAAATCACTTAAGTGGCTTGCCGCGCTGATGCTGCTGGCGGCCGCGGGGATGGGAAGTGCCTGGGCAGATCACGGTTACTACGGCCACACGCGCTTTGGCGTCGTGGTTGGCGTTCCCTTTGGCCCTTGGTATTACCCGCCGCCTTACTACTACCCGCCGTATCAGCCGGTAGTTATCGAACGGCCGCCCGTCTATGTCGAGCAGCCCGGGCCGCCGCAAGCGGCTCAGGCCGGCTACTGGTATTACTGCGTCGCTGCCAAGGCTTACTATCCGTATGTCAATGAATGTCCAGGTGGTTGGCAGCGGGTTGCGCCGCAACCGCCTGGCCAGCCTTGATACGCCCGAGGAGTTTTCGAGATGAATCACGAAGTCAAAGTCATTGCCGCCGCGCTGGCCCTGTCGGGTCTGGCGCTTCTCGCCGGATGCGCCACCGTGCCGACGGCCCCGACCGTTATGGCGTTGCCCGGCAGCGGCAAGAGTTTCGACGCTTTCCGGTTCGATGACGGCGATTGTCGTAACTACGCGTCGCAGCAAGTCGGCGCCGTGTCCAATGATTCAGCCGTGCGCAGCGCCGTCGTCGGCACGGCCATAGGCGCCGTCGCAGGCGCGGCGATTGGCGGACATCAGGGGGCTGGCGTCGGCGCCGGCACCGGTCTGTTGTTCGGCAGTGCGGTAGGCGCTGGATCGCAGCAGGACGCAAACTACGGTTCGCAGCGCCACTACGATGCGGCTTATGTCCAGTGCATGTACGCCAAGGGACACAAGGTGCCCGTTGCTGGCGGCTATGGACGGAGCTGGACGCAACAAGCGCCAAGCGAACCGATGTCGGCACCGCCGCCACCGCCTCCGCCCGGTTCGCCACCGCCACCGCCGCCAGGTTCTGCGCCGCCGCCGCCACCGCGCTGAGATTTGACAGCCTGATTTACGCCGCGGGCGCCGCTGCAGTTTCTCCTGCCGGCGCCCTTGCGCTGTCCAGCGCGCCGTGAGCCGCCAAGATGCCGCTGCGCACCGCCCCTTCGAGCGTTGCCGGGTAGCCGGCGCAGGTGTAATCGCCAGCCAGCCAGAGCCCGGCGCGTGGCGTTTGCGCCGACGGTCGGGCGAGGCCCGGGCGGCACGAGAAGGTGGCGCGCCGCTCGCGGATGACACGTTGCCACAAGGGCGGCGGCAGTTTCCTGCCCAGGGCCGCTTCGAGTTCGGCGTGCAGTGCCTCGATCAACGCCCCGTCTTCGCCAGTGTTTCGCTTGCCGTGGGCGCTGAGGACGAAGCTCATGACCCCGGGCGCGGCCCCGAGTGCGCCGCGATCGAAAACCCATTGCCCGACGCCCTCGTTCCTGCCATTGCCCAGTCCGAGCATGGCGCATGGCAGACGCAGCGCCGGCGGATAGCCGGCATAGACCGTGGTGATCGGCTCGTAGTCATAGCTCGCGAGCGTCTGCGCCAAGGCCGCGGTCTGCGCGTGTCCGGCGAGCAAACCGGCGGCGTGCTGCGGCGCCACGGCGAGAATGACGATGTCAAAGGTGTCGCCGTCGAGCTCGAAGGGCGATTCGATGGTGTCGATGCGCGTCGACAGACGGATCGTGCCGCGGTGCGCCGCGATGAAGGCCGCGGCGGCGGCGGGGAAGACGCGGTCGAGGTCGCCGGCCGGCAGCAGCAGGTCGGTGTCGGCGCGGCCGCCGCCGAGGCTGTCGCGCAGCACGTTGGCGAAGATTTGCGCCGAGGCGTTTTGCGGCGCGGTGTTGAGCGCCGCGAGGCACAGCGGTTCCCACAGATAGCGGCGCAAGCTGCCGCGCTGCCCGTGGCGGTCGAGCAATTCGCTCACCGGGCAATCGGTGGCGAGGCGGAAGCCGCAGGCATTCAAGAAGCGCATGAAGCGGGCGGCAGCGAGTTTCTCGGACAGACTGCAGCCGCTGGCACTCAGCAGGCCGATGGCCAGCCGCAGCGGGGCGGGCAGCAGTTTCGCACTAGGCAGTCGCAGGTGGAAGCTGGCGGCCGGGTAATGCAGATCAAGCGCAAGGCGCGTGAGGCAGCGTTCGGGGTCGGCGCCGACCGCGCGCATCAGGCGCAGCGTCTCGCGGTAAGCGCCGATCAGGATGTGTTGGCCGTTATCGAGCGTATGACCGTCAATGGCGATGCTGCGCGCCCGGCCGCCGAGTTGCTTGCCCGCTTCGAAAAGGGTCGGGCTGGCACCGCTCAGGCACAATTCAACCGTGGCGGCGAGTCCCGCCCAGCCGCCGCCGATCACCGCGATGCGCGGCGCGGCATTGCTGCCGGGGAACGCGGTCGGGTCGTTCAACCTTTGATCCAGGTACGCCAGGCGATCCACAATTTGCGCACCGGCGTCAGCGAAGTGCGCTGGCTGAGGACCTGGCAGCCGTCGCGCCTGATTTCGGCGAGCAGCGTGCGATAAATGGCGGCCATCACCAGGCCCGGGCGCTGCGCTTTGCGGTCGACCGCTGGCAGCTCGCTCATGGCCTGCGTGTAATACTGTTCGGCGCGTTCGATCTGGAACTCCATCAAGCGGCGGAAATTCTCGCTATAGCGCGCATTGAGCAGATCGGATAGCGGCACGTCGAAGCGTTGCAGTTCGTCGAGCGGCAAGTAGACGCGGCCGCGGCGCGCATCCTCGCCGACGTCGCGAATGATGTTGGTCAGTTGAAATGCCGTGCCGAGATCGTGCGCGTACTTCTGCGTCTGTCGGTCCGCATAGCCGAAGATCTCGGCGGCGAGCAGGCCGACCACGCTGGCGACGCGGTAGCAGTACAGGGACAGCGCCTTGAAATCGAGATAGCGCGTCTGCTGCAGGTCCATCTCCATGCCGTCGATGATTTCCAGCAGTTGTTCCTGCGGTAAATTGAATTGCTCGAGGATCGGCTGCAAGGCCTGGGTGACCGGGTGTTCCGGCCGGCCGGCGTAGAGCCGGCCGAGTTCCTGGCGCCACCAGGCGAGCTTGGTGGCGGCGATCTGCGGGTCGTGGCATTCGTCGACCACATCATCGACTTCGCGGCAGAAAGCATAAAGCGCGGTAATCGCCCGGCGGCGCAAGGGCGGCAAAAACAGGAAGCTGTAGTAGAAACTCGAGCCGCTCGCTGCAGCTTTGTGCTGGCAATACTCGTCAGGCGTCATTCGCTGTCCCGTGTGCGGTTGGATTTTTGCTTGCGATACTTCGTGATTCTTGCATAAACAGCGCCCGCACGGCCATGACCAGCCAATCGACGCGGCGCAGCCGCGGACGGCAACGGAAAATATCGCCGCGCGCGCGCCGGATCTGTTCGAGGATGCGCAGACCGCCCTGCACGGTCAGGCGAATTTCCCAGCCCATGCGTCCCGGCAGCCGATGCACCAGCGGCGCGCCTTCGAGCATCAGGCGCCGCGTGCGCTCGCATTGGAAGTCGAGCAGCGCTGCCCAGGGCGCACTCCAGCGACCCGCGCCGAGCTGTTCTTCGGCGATTTCAAAGCGCGCAAGATCGCAGAGCGGCAGATAGATGCGACCCTTTTGCCAGTCTATGCCGATGTCCTGCCAAAAGTTGATCAGCTGCAGCGCCGTGCAAATGCAGTCGGAGCGGCGCAGATCGTCTTCGCCGGTGCGGTCGACGAGGTGCAGGAGCAGGCGTCCGACCGGATTGGCCGAGCGCCGGCAGTAATCGAGCAGCTCCGGGTAATCGGCGTAGCGCTTCTTGACGACGTCCTGGGCAAAGGCGTCGATGAGGTCGCGAAACAGCGGCAGTGGCAGCCGCCATTCGCCGATGATGGCCGCGAGCTCGTTGAACACGGCCTCAGTGCAGGCCGCGCCATTTTCGATGCGGTCGAGTTCGCGGCGATAGGCGTCGAGTTCGCGCAAGCGATCGGCGTCGCTGGCCTCGCCTTCGTCGGCAATATCGTCAGCGCCGCGCGCGAAACGATAGATGGCCTCGATCGGGCGGCGCAGTTTTCTGGGCAGCAGGACAGAGGCGACGGGAAAATTTTCGTAATGGGCTACGGGCATCGCGGATAAAATGGCCTTCGGGCGGGCTGTTTCTGGCAGTGCCTGCTGAGCTTTAAGCGTTCCGGCGGCTGACAGTATAGGCACATCTCGGGTAAAATGAACGATTAAGCGCGAGAGTGGCGGAATTGGTAGACGCACTGGATTTAGGTTCCAGCGCCGCAAGGCGTGGGGGTTCGACTCCCTTCTCTCGCACCACCACGCAAGCGACCGATTGATCAACGATTCAGCTCGAATTAACAGGACCTCAAGGAACTTCAATGGAAATCAATGCCACACCAGCCGCCGCCGCGCCGCAGATCAATCCCCTGGAGCGCCGGCTGGATCTCGCCCTGGCTGCAGCCGATCTGGACAAGGATATCGACCAGCGCTTGAAGCGCATCGGCAAGAACGTCAAGATGGCCGGTTTTCGTCCGGGCAAGGTACCGGCCAATATCGTCAAGCAGCAATACGGCGACCAGGCGCGCCATGAAGCCCTGAACGAAGCGCTTGAACGGGCTTTCTCCGAGGCGGTCAAGGCGCAGCAATTGCATGTTGCCGGGCACCCCAATATTGAGGCGAAACCCAGCGAGGATTCGACGCAGATCGCGTTTTCAGCGGTTTTCGAGATCTACCCCGAAATCAAGCTGGGCGATTTGACGGGTGTCGAAATCGAGCGTCCGGTCCTCGAAGTCGGCACCGCCGAGCTGGACAGTACGCTGGCCGTCCTGCGCAAGCAGCGCGTTCGGCACGAACCGGTCGATCGCGCCGCGGCGGCCGGCGACCGGGTGACGATCGACTTTCTCGGCAAGAAGGATGGCGTGCCTTTCCAGGGCGGCCAGGCCAAGGATTACCCCTTCGTACTCGGCGAAGGCGCGATGCTGCCCGATTTTGAAAACGCCGTGACCGGTCTTAAGGCCGGCGAGAGCAAGACTTTCGCGATGACTTTCCCGGCTGATTATTCGGCCAAGGATCTCGCGGGCCAGGCCGTTACATTCGAGGTCACGGTCAAGGAAGTTCGCGAAGCGATCCTGCCCGAGGTTGACACTGAATTTGCCAAGGCGCTCGGTATTGTGGACGGCGACCTCACCAAAATGCGCGCCGAGATCGAGACCAATCTCAAGCGCGAGGTGAAAAAACGCCTGCAGGGCAAGATCAAGGACAACGTCATGGAGGCATTGCTCAAGGTCACCCCGATCGACGTGCCCAAGGCGCTGGTTGATATGGAGATCGAGCGCCTGATGCAGGCCGCGCGGCAGGATATGGAGGAGCGCGGCGGCGCCAAGATGAAGGACTTCCCGATGCAACGCGAGTGGTTCGTCGAGCAGGCCAGGCGGCGCATCAGCCTCGGTCTGCTGCTCTCGGAGATCGTCAAGGTCAATGGCCTGAACGCCAAGCCGGAACAGATCAAGGCCATCGTCGAAGAGGCGGCGCAAAGTTACGAGCATCCGGAGGAAGTGGTTCGCTGGTACTACGCGCAGCCGAAACGCCTCTCCGAAATCGAAGGCGTGGCGATCGAGGATAATGTCGTCGCCTGGGCACTATCCTTGGCCAAGGCTGTCGATAAGCCTGTCGCTTTCGACGATTTGATGGGTCAAAAGGCCTGAGGCGCCATAATCCCGTTCGTGACACCGCACATGGAGAATCTGGCATGAGTCTTGATCGAAATTTTGACGCGAGTGTTGGCCAAAGCGTCGGCCACAGCAGCGCCGAATGGAATCCGCAGGCCCTCGGCATGGTGCCGATGGTCATCGAGCAGAGCGGTCGTGGCGAGCGCGCTTACGACATCTACTCGCGCCTGCTCAAGGAGCGCGTCGTTTTCCTGATCGGCCCGGTCAACGACATGACGGCCAATCTGGTCGTCGCGCAGTTGCTCTTCCTCGAAGCCGACAATCCTGACAAGGATATTCATTTCTATATCAACTCGCCGGGCGGCGCGGTGACGGCCGGGATGTCGATTTACGACACGATGCAGTTCATCAAGCCGGACGTGTCGACGCTGTGCATGGGCCAGGCCGCTTCGATGGGCGCGTTCCTGCTGGCCGCCGGGGCCAAGGGCAAGCGCTTCGCGCTGCCCAATTCGCGCGTGATGATCCACCAGCCGATGGGCGGTTTTCAGGGCCAGGCCTCGGATATCGCCATACACGCCAAGGAGATCCTCTCGCTGCGCGCCAAGCTCAACGAAATCATGGCTTTCCACACCGGCCAGCCGGTCGAGCGCATCGAGCGCGACACCGACCGGGACAATTTCCTTTCGGCGCAGGAAGCGACAGCATACGGCTTGATCGACAAGGTGCTGGTCAATCGCGAAACGCCGTAAGCGCAAGGCGGCGGATCGACTGTTGATTCGCCGATTGGATCAGCGCCACATGAAATGAGGTAAGCCGAAATGGCGGAAAAGAAGACCGGCAACGAAAAATTGCTCTATTGCTCGTTCTGCGGCAAGAGCCAGCATGAAGTGAAGAAGCTCATCGCCGGCCCGTCCGTGTTCATCTGCGATGAGTGCATCGAGCTGTGCAACGATATCGTCCGTGACGAGATTTCCGCCGATACTGGAGGCAAGGTTGCCAAGAGCGATTTGCCGACGCCGAAGGAAATTTCGGCGCTGCTCGATCAGTATGTGATCGGCCAGGAGACGGCCAAGCGCATTTTGTCGGTGGCGGTGTACAACCATTACAAGCGCCTGCGCCATTTCGGCAAGGGCAGCGACGACGTCGAACTGGCGAAGAGCAACATCCTGCTGATCGGACCGACGGGTTCGGGCAAGACCTTGCTCGCGCAGACATTGGCGCGGATGCTCAACGTGCCCTTCGTGATGGCCGATGCGACGACGCTGACCGAAGCCGGTTACGTCGGCGAGGACGTCGAAAACATCATCCAGAAGCTGCTGCAGAAGTGCGAATATGACACCGACAAGGCGCAGCAGGGCATCGTCTACATCGACGAAATCGACAAGATCTCGCGCAAGTCGGACAACCCTTCGATTACCCGCGATGTGTCGGGCGAGGGTGTGCAGCAGGCGCTCTTGAAGCTGATCGAAGGGACCGTCGCTTCGGTTCCGCCGCAGGGCGGGCGCAAGCATCCGAACCAGGACTTCGTGCAGGTCGATACGACGAACATTCTCTTTGTCTGCGGCGGCGCTTTCGACGGTCTCGAAAAGGTCATCCGCAACCGCTCCGAGAGCGGTGGCATGGGTTTTGGCGCCGAAGTGAAAAGCAAGGACGACAAGAAGGCGATCGGCGAGATCTTGCGCACCGTCGAGCCCGAAGATCTGATCAAATTCGGGCTGATTCCCGAACTTATCGGCCGTTTGCCGGTGATCGCCACGCTTGAGGAACTCTCCAGCGAGGCCTTGGTGCAGATTCTGATCGAACCGAAGAACGCGCTCGTCAAGCAGTACCAGAAGCTCTTTTCAATGGAAGGCGTCGAGCTCGAAATCCGTCCGGCGGCGATGACCGCGATCGCCAAGCGTGCGCGCGAACGCAAGACCGGCGCGCGCGGCCTGCGCTCGATTCTCGAGTCAGTGCTGCTCGACACGATGTACGAACTTCCGGGCATGGAGAATGTCTCAAAAGTGGTCATCGACGAAAACATGATCAGCAGCGATGCCAAGCCGATCCTGATTTACGCCGATCAGCCGAAGGTCGCGGGCGCCAATTGACCGAAATGCGAATAGCATAGAATTGATTTGCGCGGCGGCCTGGCTGCCGCGAGTCGCTTGAAATACGGCTGTATGACCCCATCTGGGGGGCTGTATGCTTACCTATAGAGACAATCATGTCCACCAATCTTTCCCTGCCCGCCGAATCCATTGAACTGCCGCTGCTGCCGCTGCGCGACGTGGTTGTATTCCCGCACATGGTGATTCCGCTTTTCGTCGGGCGTCCGAAATCGATCAAGGCGCTTGAAGTCGCGATGGAAGCCGGCAAAGGCATCCTGCTCGTGGCGCAGAAGTCGGCGGTCAAGGACGAGCCCGAGGCCGACGATCTCTACAGCATCGGCTGCGTCGCCAATATTTTGCAAATGCTCAAGTTGCCTGACGGCACAGTCAAGGTTCTGGTCGAGGGAACGCAGCGCGCGCAAGTCGACGCGATCGAAACGCGCGACGACATGTTCGTCGCCGTGGCGCGTGCGCTGGACGTCGAGGACGGTGTCGATCATGAGGTCGAAGCGCTGCGCCGCGCGGTGATTTCGCAGTTCGACCAGTACGTCAAGCTGAACAAGAAGATTCCGCCGGAAATCCTGACCTCGATCGCCAGCATCGAGGAAGCCGGCCGTCTGGCCGACACCATTGCGGCGCACCTGCCGCTCAAGCTCGAACAGAAACAGGAAGTGCTCGAGATGTTCGAGATCCGCCCGCGCATCGAACGGCTGCTCTCGCAACTCGAAACCGAAATCGACATCCTGCAGGTCGAAAAGCGCATCCGCGGCCGTGTCAAGCGTCAGATGGAGAAGAGCCAGCGCGAGTATTACCTCAACGAACAGGTCAAGGCGATCCAGAAGGAACTCGGCGAGGGCGAAGACGGCGCGGACCTCGAGGATCTGGAAAAGAAGATCAAAGCTGCCGGCATGAGCAAGGAAGGCCTGCTCAAGGCGCAGTCGGAACTCAAGAAGCTCAAGCTGATGTCGCCGATGTCGGCCGAAGCGACTGTCGTGCGCAATTTCATCGATACGCTGATCGGATTGCCGTGGCGCAAGAAGACGCGCATCAGCAAGGACCTTGCCGAAGCCGGCAAGATCCTCGATCGCGACCACTGGGGCCTGGAAAAAGTCAAGGAACGCATCATCGAGTATCTCGCCGTGCAACAGCGCGTCGACCGGCTCAAGGCGCCGATACTTTGCCTCGTCGGCCCTCCGGGTGTCGGCAAGACTTCGCTCGGCCAGTCGATCGCCAGCGCGACCGGCCGCAAGTTCATCCGCATGAGCCTTGGCGGCGTGCGCGACGAAGCCGAAATTCGCGGCCACCGGCGCACCTACATCGGTTCGATGCCGGGCAAGATCCTGCAGAACATGACGCGCGTCGCGGTCAAGAACCCGCTCTTCCTGCTCGACGAAGTCGACAAGATGGGCCAGGACTTCCGCGGCGACCCGAGTTCGGCGCTGCTCGAGGTGCTCGATCCCGAGCAGAACTCGACCTTCGTCGATCACTACGTCGAAGTTGAATACGACCTCTCGGAAGTGATGTTCGTGGCCACCGCGAACACCATGAACATTCCGGCGCCGCTGCTCGACCGCATGGAAGTGATCCGCCTCTCGGGTTATACCGAGGACGAGAAGATCAACATCGCCCGGCGTTATCTGCTGCCCAAGCAGATGAAGAACAACGGGCTGAAGAAGACCGAGCTCACCGTCGCCGAGAGCGCGCTGCGCGACATCGTTCGCTACTACACGCGCGAAGCCGGCGTGCGTTCGCTCGAGCGCGATATCTCGAAGATCTGCCGCAAGGTGGTCAAATCGCTGCTGCTCAAGAAGAGCCAGAAGCGGCTCGCGGTAAGCTCGCGCAATCTCGACAAGTTTCTCGGCGTGCGGCGCTTCAATTTCGGCATGGCCGAACGCGAAAACCAGATCGGGCAAGTCACTGGCCTCGCGTGGACTGAAGTCGGCGGCGAGTTGCTGACGATCGAAGCGGTCGTGCTGCCGGGCAAGGGCAAGACGATCACCACCGGCAAGCTCGGCGAGGTGATGCAGGAATCGGTGCAAGCCGCCCTGTCAGTGGTCAGGAAGCGCTCGCGCTCGCTCGGCATCGCCGAAGACTTTTATCAGAAGAGCGACATCCATATTCACTTGCCCGAAGGCGCGATCCCGAAGGACGGCCCATCGGCCGGCGTCGGCATTTGCACTGCGCTGGTGTCGGTATTGACCGGTATCCCGGTGTGCTGCGATGTGGCGATGACGGGAGAAATCACGCTGCGTGGAGAAGTCTTGCCGATCGGCGGTCTCAAGGAGAAACTGCTCGCCGCCGTGCGCGGTGGCCTCGCGCGCGTGCTGATCCCGCAGGAGAACGTCAGGGATCTCGCCGAGATGCCCGACAACATCAAGAACCGGCTCGAAATCATTCCGGTCAGGTGGATCGATCAGGTGCTCGAACTTGCACTTGAACGCCCGCCGCAAGCCCTTGCCGATGTGGACGTTGCGGCGGCTGTCGGCGCGGCAGCCGAGAACGGTTCTGCACAATCCATCGTTACTCATTGATTCAATGCCAAACATGCCGGCGGCAAGTCCTCCGGCATGACGGCGCTTTTTTCAGGCCGCGTCAAATCCTCCAAAATCCGCTTGACACAAGGTTTTCCGCCTTGTTATAAGACATCTGCAAGTCTTCGTATTTTTCCGTTTTCTTAATAACGATCGAAGGGGGTCACACGTGAACAAATCTGAGCTGATTGATCAAATCGCCAAGTCCGCTGATCTGTCGAAGGCGGCTGCCGGCCGTGCACTGGACGCGAGCATCGCGGCGGTGAAGGCTTCTCTGAAAAAGGGCAGCATGGTTACCCTGGTTGGTTTCGGAACCTTCTACGTCGGCAAGCGCGCTGCGCGCAGCGGCCGTAATCCGCGCACCGGCGCCGCGATCAAGATCAAGGCAGCGAAGGTGCCGAAGTTCCGCGCTGGTAAAGGTCTCAAGGATGCTGTAAACTAAGCGGCCTTGCGCTTCAACTGCGGTATGGGTGCTTAGCTCAGTTGGTAGAGCGCTAGCCTTACAAGCTGGATGTCGGCGGTTCGAGCCCGTCAGCACCCACCAGAAGGAATGCGCTCGTACTGAAGATACGCGGGGTATCACGGTATCCCGCGCGCTGCCCCGGAGTGGTAGTTCAGTTGGTTAGAATACCGGCCTGTCACGCCGGGGGTCGCGGGTTCGAGTCCCGTCCACTCCGCCACTACCGGAAGGCGAACGCAAGTTCGCCTTTTTGTTTTTGCTGCAAACTGTCACTTTAACGAGCCATCATCATGTTTGACGCTGTCCGCAACAACAAGAGAATCGTTCAGGTATTTCTTGGGCTGATCACCTTGCCTTTCGCTTTCTGGGGCATCGATTCCTACGTCAGGAATTCCGGGGCCGGAAACGACCTGGCGAGCGTCGGCGATACGAAGATCACGGCTTACCAGTTCGAGCAGGCCATGCGCGAGCGCCAGGATCAGATGCGCCGGACACTTGGGGCCAGTTACAAGCAGGAAATGACGAATACGCCCGAGGCGCGGCTTGCCGTTCTCAACTCGCTCATCGATCAGCGGCTGTTGCTGCTCGAGGCGCTAAAGAATCGCCTGCAGACCAGCGATGTGAGCTTGCGCGAGTTCATCAGCAGGATCCCGGCGCTGCAGGAGAACGGCAAGTTCTCGATGGACCGCTATGAAGCGGCATTGCGTTCCCAGGGCACTTCGCAACCGCAGTTCGAAGCCAAACTGCGCCAGGATCTGACCCTGCAGCAACTGGTCGGAACGATAGGCGACAGCGCTTTCGTTTCGGAGAACCAGGCCGACGCGATGTTAAAGCTGCAGTCCGAGGAGCGCCAGTTCAGTGAATTCCGGATTGCGCCCGAACAGTTTGCCGACAAGGTGAAGATCGACGAAGCGGCGCTGCAGAAATTCTATGCCGATAACAAGGTGCGCTTCGAAGTTCCGGAACAGGTGAAGGCCGAATACGTCGTCCTGTCGCTCGATACGCTGCTGGCCCAGACGACCGTTTCCGATGCCGAAGTCAAGGCCTCATACGATGGCCATCAGGACCGCTATGCGCAGCCCGAGGAGCGGCGCGCCAGCCATATCCTGATCGTCGCCAAGGCCGATGCCGACAAGGCGGCGGCCAAGGCCAAGGCCGAAGAGGTGCTGAAGGAAGTGCGCAAGACGCCGGCGAAATTCGCCGAGCTGGCGAAGCAGTATTCGCAGGACCCGGGATCGGCGCAAAAGGGCGGTGATTTGGGATTCTTCGCGCGCGGCATGATGGTCAAGGCTTTCGAAGACACGGTATTCAAGCTCAAGGAAGGCGAGATTTCATCCGTGCTCGAATCGGAATTCGGCTATCACATCATCAAGCTCACCGGCATCAAGCCCGGCAAGTTGCGCACGCTTGAGGAGGCGCGGCCGGAAATAGAGACCGAACTGAAACAGCAGGCGGCGGCACGCAAATTCGCCGAGGCTGCGGAGTCTTTCACCAATACGGTCTATGAGCAGTCGGACAGCTTGCAGCCGGTTGCCGACAAATTCAAGCTGAAGATACAGCGCACCAATTGGCTGCCCAAGACGCCCAATGCCAATGACATGGCGACGCTCGGGCCGCTGGCCAACGAGAAAATCTACGCGGCGCTCTTTTCCGACGATGCCGTCAAGAACAAGCGCAATACCGAAGCGGTCGAGGTTGCGCCCAACACGCTGGTTTCGGCGCGTGTCCTTGAATTCGTGCCGGCTGCCCTCAAGCCCTTCGACACGGTAAAGGCGGATATCGAGAAGCTGCTCAAATCTCAGGACGCTTCCGCCATGGCGAGAAACGCCGGTGAGGGCAAACTCGCCGAGTTGAAGAAGGGCGGCGAAGACAAGCTCGCCTGGTCGCTGGTCAAGAGCGCTTCGCGCCTACAAGGCGGTCAGCTTCCGCCGGCCGCCATGCAGGCGTTGTTCAAGGCCGATGTCGAGAAGCTGCCGGCTTATGTCGGCACGAGCGTCGACGGCAGCTATATGCTTTACAAGATCGTCAAGATCAACCGCCCGGAGACGCTGGAGGCCGACAAGCGCAAGGGGCTGCGGGCCGAGTATGGCGCAATCGTCGCGCAGGAAGATCTGGCTGCTTACCTCGCCGGGTTGCGCGCGCGCTACAAGATCGATATCAACAAGACGGGGCTTGAATCGAAAGAGCGGTAGGCAGCGCAAACGAAGATCACGGCCGGCGGATGAGCGAAGATTCCGCCGGCCTTTTTACGGCAGCGGATCGGCGTTACCGAGCGCAGTGGTGTTCAAACCGCCGTCGACGTACATGATTTCGCCGGTGATGCCGCTGGCGAGATCCGAGAGGATGAAGGCGACGGCGTTGCCGACTTCTTCGATGGTGATATTGCGGCGCAGGGGCGCGTTGTGCGCATTGTAGGCGAGGAGCTTGCCGAAGTTGCCGATGCCGGATGCCGCCAGGGTCTTGATCGGCCCGGCCGAAACGGCGTTGGCGCGAATGCCCTGCGGCCCGAGGCAGAACGCCAGGTAGCGCGTCGCCGCTTCGAGGCTGGCCTTGGCGAGCCCCATGGTGTTGTAGTTGGGCATGGTGCGTTCGGCACCGAGGTAGGTTAGCGCGACCAATGCCGGTTTGTTGCCTTTCAGCAGTAACGGCCGGGCCGCCTTGGCCAGCGCCGGGTAACTATAGGACGAGACGTCATGCGCGATGCGAAAGGATTCGCGCGAGATGCCGTCGAGAAAGTCGCCTTCGATGGCCTCGGTCGGCGCATAGGCGATCGAATGGACGAGTCCGTCGAGCCCTTCCCAATGGGCAGCGAGATCGGTGAAGAGCTTGTCGATCTGCGCGTCGTCCGCGACGTCGCAGGGGAAAACCAGCGTGCTGTCGAATTCGCCGGCGAATTTGGTGATGCGCTCCAGAAAGCGTTCGTTCTGATAGGTGAAGGCCAGTTTCGCGCCTTCGCGATAGCAAGCCCTAGCGATACCGTAAGCGATCGAATGCTTCGATAGCAGGCCAGTGACGAGAATGCGCTTGTCTGCAAGAAATCCCATGTGTTCTCCGGTAAGGATGATTGGTATTGGTTGTAGGCGGGCGCCTCATGCTGCGCATTATAGGGGATTTTGCTCGGGCCCGATGGCCTGTCAGCCAGGGCATCAAACGGCGCTTCGCGCTACACTTCGTTTATGACGATTGTTCGCCTGGCCTGCCTGTCGCTGTTCATTCTGCTTGCATCGTGCAGCAGCGAGCAGAACGACCCCTATCCGGCCAGTGAGCGTGGCAAGAATATCCTTTATGCGGCCTTTACCGAGCGTCCCAAGCATCTCGATCCGGCGCAGTCCTACACCGAGGACGAATATACATTCACCGAGCAGATCTACGAGCCGCCGCTGCAATACCATTATTTGAAGCGCCCCTATACGCTGATCGCGGCGACCGCCGACACCGTTCCGGTGCCTCGCTACTTCGATGCCAAGGGCAAGGCGCTGACGGCCGACGCGCCGACCGAGGACATTGCCCGCAGCGTCTATGAAATCCGTATCCGCCCGGGCATCCGGTATCAGCCACATCCGGCTTTCGCTGTCGATGACGCCGGCAAGCCGCTTTATATTGACAACGACCGCGGCAAACTGCGCGGCATTGCGACGATCGCCGACTTCGCGCACAGCGGTTCGCGCGAGCTCGTCGCCGACGATTATATTTACGAGATCAAACGGCTTGCCCATCCACGCCTGCATTCACCGATCTTCGGTATGATGGCCGGGCGCATCGTCGGCCTCAAGGAACTCGGTGCGGCGCTGCAGCGCGCGGCGCAGGATCAACCGGAGGAGACCTGGCTCGATCTTGACCGCTTTGCCCTCGAAGGCGTCACGCGCGTCGATCGCTACACCCTGCGCATTACCCTGGCCGGCAAATATCCGCAGTTCGTCTATTGGCTGGCGATGCCCTTCTTCGCGCCGGTGCCGCGCGAGGTCGACCGCTTCTACAGCCAGCCGGGAATGGCCGAAAAGAACCTCACCCTCGACTGGTATCCGGTCGGCACCGGCCCCTACATGCTGACCGAGAACAACCCGAACAGCCGCATGGTGCTCGCGCGCAACCCCAATTTCCATGCCGAGACCTATCCCTGCGAAGGCGAGGCCGGCGACCGCGCCGCCGGTCTGCTCGCCGACTGCGGGAAGGCGCTGCCGCTGATCGACCGAGCCATCTTCTCGCGCGAAAAGGAAAGCATCCCGTACTGGAATAAATTCCTGCAAGGCTATTACGATGCTTCCGGCATATCATCGGACAGCTTCGACCAGGCGGTGCGCCTCAACGTTTCCGGCGACGTCCAACTCTCGGAGGAGATGCGCGAGCGGGGAATCCGTTTGCTCACCAGCGTGCGCCCGTCGACCTACTACATGGGTTTCAATATGCTCGACCCGGTGGTCGGCAGCAGGGACGGCGTCGGCGAGCAGCGCAGCGTCAAGCTGCGGCAAGCCCTGTCGATCGCCATCGATCAGGAGGAGTTCATTTCGATCTTCATGAACGGGCGCGGCGTCGCCGCGATGAGTCCGCTGCCGCCCGGAATTTTCGGCTATCGCCAGGGCGAAGCCGGCATCGATCCCGTCGTCTATGACTGGGTCGACGGCAAGGCGAAGCGCAAGCCGGTCGAAGCCGCGCGAAAACTGCTCGCCGAAGCCGGCTGGCCAGACGGGCGTGACGCGAAAACCGGCGCGCCGCTGGTGCTCAATCTCGACACGACGAGCGGCGGCATGGGCGACAAGTCCCATGTCGACTGGCTGACGCGCCAGTTCGGGAAGCTCGACATCCAGCTCGTCGTGCGCGCGACCGATTTCAACCGCTTTCAGGAGAAGCTGCGCAAGGGCGCGGTGCAGCTCTATTTTCTCGGCTGGAACGCCGACTATCCCGATCCGGAAAATTTCTTCTTCCTGCTCGCCGGCGCCGAAAGCAAGGTGGCGCACGGCGGCGAAAATACGTCGAACTATGCGAGCCCCGAATTCGACCGGCTGTTTGCCGAAATGAAGGACATGGACAGCGGTCAGCAAAGGCTGGCGATCATCAGCCGCATGAACCGTTTGCTGCAGCAGGACGCACCGTGGATTTTCGGTTTCCATCCGACGAGTTACACGCTCGGCCACGCTTGGCTGCACAATCGCAAGCCGACCGATGTCGGCAACAACAGTCTCAAGTACCAGCGCATCGACGTGGCATTGCGCGAAGCGCAGCGGCGCGCCTGGAACGAACCGGTGCTGTGGCCGCTGGCGGTCGGCGTACTCGTCCTCCTGTCGGTCGTGCTGCCGGCCTTCGTCAGCTATCGCCGCCGCGAGCGCGGCACGGCGCGTTCATAGGACTGCCATGCTCGCCTACCTCGTCCGCCGCCTGCTTTACGCGATCCCGATCCTGATCGGCGTCAATCTGATCACTTTCGCGCTGTTCTTCATCGTCAATACGCCCGACGACATGGCGCGCATGCAGCTTGGCGTCAAGCGCGTCACCGCCGAGGCCATCGCCAAATGGAAAGTCGAGCGCGGCTACGACAAGCCGCTGTTCATCAACGCCCAGGCCGCGGGCGCCGGCGTGCTGACCGACACCATCTTCTTCGCCAAGTCGGCGCGCATGTTCGTCGGCGACTTCGGTCGCGCCGAGGACGGCCGCGACATCGCGCGCGAAATCCGAACGCGCATGGGGCCGTCGCTGGCCATCGCGCTGCCGACCTTTATCCTCGGCCTCATGGTGACGATCAGCTTTGCCCTGCTGCTGGCTTTTTTCCGCGCCAGCCCGCTCGATTTCTGGGGCGTCGTGCTGTGTGTCGCGCTGATGTCGATCTCCGGGTTGTTCTACATCATCGGCGGGCAGTTCCTGATCAGCAAACTGTGGCGCCTGGTGCCGATTTCGGGTTATAGCGGCGGCCTCGACGCCTGGAAGTTTCTGATCCTGCCGGTACTCATCGGCATCGTTTCGGGAATCGGTTCGTCGGCGCGCTGGTACCGCACTATTTTTCTCGAGGAAATCAACAAGGACTACGTGCGCACCGCGCGCGCCAAGGGGCTTTCCGAGCTCGCCGTACTCTTCGGCCATGTGCTGCGCAACGCGATGATTCCGATCCTGACCGGCGTCGTCGTGGTCATCCCGCTGCTCTTCATGGGCTCGCTGCTGACCGAATCGTTTTTCGGCATTCCGGGCCTCGGCAGCTACACCATCGATGCGATCAACGCGCAGGATTTCGCCGTCGTGCGCGCCATGGTCTTCATCGGCTCGGTTCTATACATCGTCGGCCTGATGCTCACCGACATTTCCTACACCTTCGTCGATCCGAGGATCAGGTTTGAGTGAGATAACCTTCCTGCCGGTTCTGCTCTGGTCGGATGTCTTGATCTGGCTGCTGGTGCTCGCAGCGCTGGCGCTGGGCTTCCTGTCCTCGCGTAATCCGCTGCTCCGCGCAGCCTGGCAGCGGGTCGGGCGCAGCCGGCCGGGAATGGCTGCGGCGACGGTGCTGCTCTTCTTTCTGATTGCCGGCCTGCTCGACTCAATCCATTACCGGCCGCAGCTGCCGGGCCGCGAAGCAGGACAGCCGCCAGCCTACGCGGTCGAGGTGCTCTCGCTGCTTGACGCCGCGGCGAGCCCGCTGCGCACGCGCAGCGAAAAGACTTACTCCGAGCCACTCGCGACGCGCGCTTACGCCAAGGAAGCGATCGAGCTGCGCGAGGCCGATGGCAGCGTTCGCCAGATGCGTGACTTCCCGCGCCTGACCTTCGGCGGTGCGCATCTGCAGGGTGATGAAGCGCGCCACGACGCCGATATTGTCAATCGCGCGCTGCGCGCCGAGGCGCTGGCCTGCGCGCTGTGGGCTGCGTTCGCGGCGGCTTGCGCTTGCCTCTTGGCGCGCCGGCGCGGCTGCCCGGTGCATGAAATGGCGAGGGCGCTGCTGCGGGGCGAGACCGATTTCGCCTGGACTTCGGTGCTCTCGACCCTGGCCGTACTGCTGCTTCTGCTCTTGCCGATCGCCGCGCTGTGCGTCGACTACCATGTCTTCGGCACTGACAAGGTCGGACAGGACGTGCTCTACCAGGTGCTGAAGAGCGTTCGTACGGCCCTGGTCATCGGTCTCGTGACGACGCTGGTGACGCTGCCGCTGGCCATCCTGCTGGGCATTTTTGCCGGCTACTTCCGCGGCCGGGTCGACGACCTGATCCAATACCTTTACACGACGCTGAGTTCGATTCCCGGCGTGCTGCTGATCGCCGCGGCGGTGCTGATGATGCAGGTGATCATCGACACCCATCCGCAATGGTTCGCCACCGCCGCCGAGCGCGCCGATCTGCGCCTGCTGGCGTTGTGCTTCATCCTTGGTTTGACCAGCTGGACCAGCCTGTGCCGCCTGCTGCGCGGCGAGACGCTCAAGTTGCGCGAGCTCGAATACATCCAGGCGGCGCATGCCTTCGGCGTTTCCGACCTGCGCATCATCATCCGCCACATCCTGCCCAACCTGATGCACATCGTGATCATCGCGCTGGTCATGGATTTTTCCAGCCTGGTGCTCGCCGAGGCGGTGCTCTCCTATGTCGGCATCGGCGTCGATCCGATCATGTTCAGCTTCGGCAACATGATCAACAACGCGCGCATGGAAATGGCGCGCGAACCGATGGTCTGGTGGTCGCTGGCGGCGGCTTTCGTCTTCATGTTCGCGCTGGTGCTGGCCGCCAACCTGCTCGCCGACGCGGTGCGCGATGCTTTCGATCCACGCCAGGCGGGGGCGGCATGAGCGGCGGCGATATGATCCTCACCGTCAGCGATCTGCGCATGGGTTTTGTCAGCGGTTTCGCCGACACGCGGCAGGTGCTGGTCGCCGTCGATGGCGTGAGCTTCGAACTGCGCGCTGGCGAAACCTTGGCCCTGCTCGGCGAATCGGGCTGCGGCAAATCGGCGAGCGCGCTGTCGCTCTTGCGCCTCTTGCCGCCGGCCGGACGCATTCTCGACGGGGCGGTGAATTTCGAAGGCCGCGATCTCTTGCAATTGCCCGAGGCCGAAATGCGCGCCGTGCGCGGCGGCGGCATGGCGATGATCTTCCAGGAACCGGCGACCAGCCTCAATCCGGTGCTGACCGTCGCGCACCAGATCGGCGAAGTGCTGGCCCGGCATGCGGGCCTCGGCGGTGCGGCGGCGCGCAGCCGCGCGCTTGAACTGCTCGATGCCGTCGGCATAGCGGATGCGGCGCGCCGCCTCGACGAATACCCCTTCCAGCTCTCCGGCGGCATGAAACAGCGGGTGATGATCGCCATCGCGCTCGCCGGCAATCCACGCCTCCTGATCGCCGACGAGCCGACGACGGCGCTCGACGTGACCATCCAGGCGCAAATCCTCGACCTCCTGCGCCGCGTCCAGGCCGAGCGCGGCATGGGCATGTTGCTGATCACCCACGATCTTGGCGTCGTCGCGCAAATGGCCCATCGCGTCGCCGTCATGTATGCGGGGCAGATCGTCGAGGAAGCGCCGCGCGCGGCCTTCTTCAATGCCCCGCGTCATCCCTATACGCAAAAACTTTTTGCTGCGTTGCCCGACCTCTCGCGGCGCGGCGGCCGGCTCGAGACGATCGCCGGGCAGGTGCCGGCGCCTGCGGCGATGCCGTCCGGCTGCCGCTTCGCCGAGCGTTGCCCGCACGCTTGGGCACGCTGCCGCGACGAGTCGCCGCCGTGGTACACGGTCGGGGGCGACAGCGGCCACCGCGTGCGCTGCCATCTGCTTGCCGAGCCGGGCAGGGCGGTCGGCAGCGGCCCGAGAATTGAACCAGCGACGATTCCTCTGCGCGCCCCCGAAACCACGCTTCTGGCAGTGCAGGGCCTGCGTGTGCACTTCCCGATCCGGCGCGGCGTCCTGCAACGCACGGTGGGCTACGTCAAAGCGGTCGACGGCGTTACTCTAGAGATCGGGCGCGGCCGTACGCTGGCGCTCGTCGGCGAGTCGGGCTGCGGCAAGACGACGGTCGGCAAGGCGATCCTGCAACTGATCAAGCCGAGCGGCGGCAGTGTGCAACTCGGCGGCCGCGAACTGACCGTTCTCCCGCGCGGCGACTTGCGCCCACTGCGCCGGCGCATGCAAATGATTTTCCAGGATCCCTTCGCCTCGCTCAACCCGCGCCTGGCGGTCGGCGAGATCATCGGCGAGGGGATGCGCGCGCTCGGCGTGGCGCCGCCGCAAGCAGAAACGGATGCCGGTGCCGGAGCGGAATCGGCGATTGCGGCCTTGCTGCAGCAGGTGGGCCTCGCGTCGGCGGCGGCGCTGCGTTATCCGCACGAATTCTCCGGCGGTCAGCGCCAGCGCATCGCCATCGCCCGCGCGCTCGCCGTGCAGCCGGAACTGATCATTTGCGACGAGCCGACCTCGGCGCTCGATGTCTCGGTGCAGGCGCAGATTCTCAATCTGCTCAAGGCGCTGCAGGACGACCTCGGGCTTGCCTACCTGTTCATCACGCATAACTTCGCCGTCGTCGAATATCTCGCGCACGAAGTGGCGGTAATGTACCTTGGCCGCATCGTCGAGCGCGGCAGCGCGGACGAAGTATTGCGCTCGCCGCGTCACCCCTATACCCGGACCTTGCTCGCCGCGGTGCCGAGCCCGCGCGCCGATGTGCAGCCGGCGTTCATTCGCCTCGCGGGCGAAATGCCTTCGCCGGCCAATCCGCCCACAGGCTGCCACTTTCATCCGCGCTGTCCGCTGGCGATCGCCGAATGCCGCGCGCACTATCCGGAGACGACGAACATCACCGCGACTCATGTGGTGCACTGCCATCGGGCGGGGGAGGACGTCGTAGCAGGAGACACGCAAGACTAGTCGGCCCGAAGGCCGGATCGATGTTGATCAATATCGTCTTGCGCCGGATCGGTTCGATCGCGCTGTTGTGCGGCTCAGGGATTGCGTGCGAGAGGAATGGTCAGCGTCCTCCCCGGGGTCAGCGCATTCGGCGAAATGCGGTTCAAGCGCAACAGGTCGTCAGCGCCGACCTTGTAGCGCCTGGCGATCGACGCCAGCGTATCGCCGCGCCGCACAACGTAGTGCGTGACTGCCGGCGGCTTCTTGCCGGTCGCCGCCGCTCCGCCAGGCCGG
The DNA here is from genome assembly GCA_903886975.1 of uncultured beta proteobacterium. Classification (GTDB taxonomy): domain Bacteria; phylum Pseudomonadota; class Gammaproteobacteria; order Burkholderiales; family Rhodocyclaceae; genus Propionivibrio. The sequence continues at coordinate 12,204 of CAISOB010000027.1, read as the reverse complement.
CTGGTGATCTGGCGGCGCTGGCCGGTCACTGATTTGGTCGCCGCGCCCTTGCGTGCGGCGGGCGCCCGCTCGGACTGCGGCGGGAGCGCCTGTTCGGCGAGTGCGGCGAGGTCGGCGTGGTCGCCGTCCTTGCCGGCAACCAGCAGAATTGTTCCCGGCCGTACCCGGGCGCGCCCCTTGATGCCGTTCGCCAATTTGAGACTGGCGAGAGTCATGCCGTAGCGCGGGGCGATCTTTTCCAGCTTGTCGCCCGGCCGCAGGGTATAGGTCTGCCAGGAGCAAAGCGGCAGCTTGCTGTTTTCACGCGCCTTGAGGTTGCTCAGGAAAACGTCGACCTTGTCGGCCGGGATGCTCAGCGGCGTTTCCGACATGATCACCGGCCGGTTGTGCGCCGGATTGAGCGCAATCAGGTCGTGCACCGACATTTCGGCCAGCTTGGCGGCGACGGTGACGTCGATGTTGGCGGTCTGAGTGACCGTGGCGAAGAAGGGGCGATTGGGTATCTTCAGGAGTTCCAGTTCAGCGACCAGTTCCGGGTTGCCGAAAATATTCTTCAGGGCTTGCAGCTTGGGCACATAGTTGCGCGTTTCCGCCGGCATGGTCAGGCTCAGGTAATCGGTCGGCAGGCCCAGTGCCTTGTTCTTGGCGATTGCCCGCGCGACGGCGTTCTCGCCCCAGTTGTACGAAGCGAGCGCCAGATGCCAGTCGCCCTGCATTTCGTAGAGCGATTGCAGATAGTCGAGGGCGGCGTTGGTCGAGGCGACGATGTCGCGCCGGTCGTCCTTCAACCAGTTCTGGTCGAGCTTGTAGCGCTTGCCGGTAGAGGGAATGAACTGCCACAGGCCGGACGCCTTGGCGCGCGAATAAGCCATCGGGTTGTAGGCGCTCTCGACCATCGGCAAGAAGGCGAGCTCCATCGGCATGCCGCGCTTTTCAAGTTCTTCGACGATATGATGCATGTAAAGGCTGCTGCGCTCGACCATGCGGCGCAAATAGTCCGGCCGGTTGATATACCACTGCTGGTGGTAGAGAACGAGATCGTTGCTGATATTCGGCATGGAATAGCCGTTGCGCATGCGCTCGAACAGATCCGCGGCCTCGGCCGTCAGGTCGATAGTTTGCGGAAACTGCGCCGGCATGGAGATTTCGATGGTCGGAAGCCGGCTGTCGACGGGCGCCGTGGTCTTCGCCTGGACGTGCTGCCGGGCTTGCGCGCTTGCTGCCGCGCGGCCAGCGACTAGTCCGCCATCGGCCGACGCGGACGCATCGGCACCGCTGGGACGAGGCGCAGAGGTGGTCGAAGATGCCTGCTGATCGCCTTGCGGCGGCACGACCGTACAGCCCGAAAGCCCCAGCAGAATGGCAAGACAGACAATGCGCAGGGCGAGTAATGCAAAATCGCTTCGTATCGTCATCCACTATTCCTGTACTTATCCGCGCCGAGCGGGCGGCAGTCTGCGGTGAGCGGGATCGCCTGATGGAGCCATTCGCAAGCCGGTGATTATAGCGCAAGCGCGCCGGTGGACCAGGGGTCCATTTAGGCACGCCGATTGCCGCTAATCGAAAACCTTGGCGAATCTTCGCGGCAGCGCGCGGCGGAACTATTTGCTATAGGCGCCCATCAGAAGATTTCTTGCGGCGCTGCTCGGGACCAGCCGGCGGCCAACGCGAGCGACGGGGAGACGCCGCGTCTGCAATCGAGTTCTCGCCGGAAAGCAATCGCGGTTATGTCTCGGGCAAAGCGTTGCACAAGCCCGCTCTTCGTGGCCCCCGTCCGGGGCCACTAGCACGCCCGCTTGAGTGTGCTCGGGCAAAACCGGGGGCCTATGTGAGTTTGCGGATCATTCGAATCACGGCAAGTCGAAATTCAAGGAGAGATCATGCTCGTTCAGCCCTATCTGCACTTTGACGGTCGCTGCGAAGAAGCGATCGAATTCTATGCCCACGCGCTCGGTGCCAAGACCGAAATGCTGATGCGCTACCGAGACGGCCCGGAAGCGCCGCCGCCCGGTGTGGACCTCGCGGGCAAGCAGAACTGGGTGATGCATGCCAGCTTCCGTGTCGGCGACAGCGTCGTGATGGCCTCCGACGATTGCACCGGCAAGCACGGCGGCTTCGCCGGCTTCCAACTCTCGCTGACCGTTGCCGACGAGCCCGAGGCCGAGCAACGATTCAATGCGCTCGTTCAGGGCGGGCAGGTGAAGATGCCGCTCACGAAAACTTTCTTTTCACCGAGTTTCGGCATGCTCACCGACCGCTTTGGCGTATCCTGGATGGTGATCGTCTTAGGCCCACCCGCCAATTGACAATTGCGAGAACGGCGTATTGCCGTTCGGCGCTTGCCATAGAGAGCATCGTCAGCGAACCGTGCGCAACCGCGACCACTATCATGTGTACGTAATCGAACTGTCGAAAGACGTTCTTTACGAAGGCCGCTTCAGGAAGGCGAACCCCGATTACGAGATCGGCAAGCCCTGCGTCTACGTCGGCATGACCGGGCTCGATCCCGACCAGCGCTTCGACAAGCACAAGGCGGGACTGCAGTCCAACCGCTACGTCAGGCAATTCGGCCTGCGCTTGCTGCCGCGGCTTTACGAGGTCTATAACCCCATGCCTTATGACGGCGCGCGCGACATGGAGGTGGAACTGGCGATCGACTTGCGCGAACAGGGATACGGCGTCTGGCAAGCTTGATCCGCGGGAGCAAAGCGGGCTGTCGGCCGGAGATATGACGTAAAGATAACCGGCCGGCCCGCCTCGCTTGACCGCATTCTCAAAATCCATTAAGGTATCCATTAATTGTCATAACCGGCGACTCCACGTGTCCCAATTATCGCCAAACGCTGTTCGCGGTGCCTTGGCCACGATCGGGCCCGAGGCTCTGGCCTTCGTCGGCGGCATGCTCAATCGTCCCGAATGTGTCTTGAGTACGCTGCATGGCGATCTCTACAGCGCCGACTGGCGCGGCGGTGTCGCCCACATTTTGCCGAGCGGCGAGCAGCGCCTCTATCGCGGCCTCGCTCCGGATGGCCGCGAACTGCGGCCCAATGGCATCGCGCTCAATGCCGACGGTTCCTTCCTCATTGCCGATCTCGGCGCGGAGTGTGGCGGGGTCTTCCGCCTGGAGCGCGATGGCCGGGTCAGCGTGTTTGTCGACCGCGTCGATGGCATCGACCTGCCGCCGAGCAACTTCGTGTTCACCGACCATTGCGGGCGCACCTGGATTACCGTCAGTACGCGGAAAGTGCCGCGCGCGGCGGCTTACCGCAGCGATATTGCCGACGGTTTCATCGTCATGGTTGACGACAAAGGTGCGCGCATCGTTGCCGATGATCTCGGCTATACCAACGAAGCGGCCGTCGATCCGAGCGGCCGCTGGCTCTACGTCAATGAAACCTTCGGACGCCGCCTGTCGCGCTTCCCGATCCGCGCGGGCGGCGATCTTGGCCGGCGCGAAATTGTTACCGAGTTCGGTGCCGGAACCTTCCCGGATGGCTTGGCTTTCGATGCCGAAGGCGGCGCGTGGATCACCAGCATCATCAGCAACCGGATCATTCGCGTGCATCCCGACGGTCGCCAGCAACTGATCCTCGAAGATGCCGATGCCGACCATGTAGCATGGGTCGAGCAGGCCTTTCAGAACAATGAACTCGGCCGGCCGCATCTTGACAAGGTCAAGAGCAAACGCTTGAAGAACCTGTCGAGCCTGGCTTTTGGCGGCCCGGACCTGCGCACGGCTTACCTCGGTTGTCTGCTCGGCGACAGCATCGCTACCCTGAGGCTGCCGATCGCCGGCCACCCACTTACCCACTGGACCTACCACTGATATGAAGCCCGATAACAAAGGATCCAACGGTCGTAAACAACCGAAGAAGACGCTCGTCGATCACGTCTATCACGAGATCCAGAACCGGATTCTCTACAACATCTGGGGTACCGGCTACCAGGCGCTCGAGCAGGAACTCTGCGAAGAACTCGGGGTGAGCCGCACGCCGGTGCGCGAGGCGCTGATCCGCCTGCAGCGCGACGGTCTGGTCAACGTCGTTCCGCGCCATGGCATGCGCGTTCTGCCGATTTCGGCGACGGATATACAGCAGATCTACCAGATTCTCACCAGTCTCGAATCGCTCGCCGTCGAGCTCGCCGCCGCGAGAGAGCTGTCAGCCAGGGACTACAAGTCGCTGGATACCGCACTGAAAGCCATGAAGATTGCCCAGGATGCTTCCGACCTCAAGGCCTGGGCGCAGGCCGACGAAGATTTCCACTATCACCTCGTCGCGCTGTCGGCCAACCGGATACTGATCGAACTCGTCGACAGCTTCTGGGGACGCGCGCAGCGCGCCCGCCTGACCATGCTTTCGATCCGCAACAACCCGATCAACTCGACGCAGGATCACGCCAAGATCGTCGATGCCATCCGCCGCGGCGACAGCGCACGGGCGCGGGAACTTATCGAGGGCCATCGCAAGCGCGGCGCATCGGATTTGACCGAGCTGATGGAAAAACACCTCAACATTCTGCAACTGTCCTGAGCCGCAGCGCCCGACGGGCAAGGCCCGGGAAGATCGACGGAAATGATCAGCGTCATAGTCCAAGTAAGACTCAAGCCCGGTAACATTGCCAATGCGCTTGCCTGCTATCGTGAATTGATCCCGCAAATCATGGCCAAGGAGCCGGGCTGTCTCGAATACGCGCCGATGCTCGACTATGATGCGCAGTTGCCGAACCAGGAAAAGGATGCAGACATGATCGTCGTCCTCGAACGATGGAATTGCCTCGAGGACTTCAGAAAGCACATCGCCATGCCGCATTCAGCGGAATTCCGTGCGCGCATCGGCGACTATCTAAGGGAGCGCATCACCGTCAGAGTGTTGCAGAGCACCAGCGGCGCTCACTGATTCGGATAGAGATACCTGATCTTGCGCAGATCGAGTTCCGCGCGCCAGGTTTCGTCGAGCTCCAGATCGGTGATGATGCAGTCGGCGACGTCTACCGGCGCGATGGCCGCGAATGAAATCTTCCCGAGTTTGGTCTGGTCGGCGATGATGATTTTCTCCTGCGCCTGCTCGAGCATCTTTTGCCTGATTTCGGCTTCCTGCTCGTCGGAATCGGTCAGGCCATTCTGCAGGTCGATGCCGGTGCACGACACGAAGGCTTTGTCGGCATAGTAGACGGCCAGGCTTTTCACCGCCGACGGTCCGGTAAAACTCAACTGCCGGGAGCGCAGCGTTCCGCCGGTGCAGATCACCTTGATGCCTTCGGCTTCGGCGAGAACATTCACCACCTTGATGCTGTTGGTGATGACGATGATATTGGTCCTGTCCATCAGTCGTTTGGCAATGTGGATCGAGGTCGTGCTCGAGTCGAGAATGATGGTATCGCCATCGACGATGGCTTGCTCGGCGAGTTCGGCAATGGCTTCCTTGCCCTCGAGATAGATGCCTTCGCGGATGCCGACCGGAATATCGCTGTGCACGCTCTTGGTGATGTAGGCGCCGCCGTAGGTGCGCGCGACGCCGTTCGCCGTCTCGAGCTTCTTCAGGTCGCGGCGTATCGTCTCCTCGGTCACCGCGAAGGTCTTGGCGAGTTCCAACACCGTGACGATACCCTGGCGACGCAGGGTTTCAAGTATCGTGTTTCTCCGCTCGACTGCGAGCATCTGCGTCTCCTTGCGCGGCATCAGCGCGGCGTGGCATCCGGCAAGCCGCCGTCGACGGGAATCGTCGCCCCGGTGGTCGGCGTCTGTCGCGTCGCGAAGTACATGACGGCGCGGCCCACATGTTCCGCCGTGACCTGGGTCTTGAGCAAATTGCGCGACTGGTAGTAGTCCTGCAATCCCTTTTCGTCGAGCCCGCGCGCCTTCATGCGATCGGGGCCGACCTCGGCCCACAGGCCGGACTTGGTCTTGCCGTGCGCGAACACCGCGTCCGGCGCCACCATGTTGACGCGCACGTCGATGTCCGCGAGTTCGAGGCTGGCAATGCGCGCCAGTTGATGCGAAGCGGCCTTGGTGGCGCTGTAGGCGCCGAACTTCGCGCCCGGCGCAAAAACGTTCTTGGTCGAGATCAGCACAATGTCGCCGCCGGTGTTTTGCACCTTGAACAAGCGCCCGGCTTCGGCGATGGTCAGCAGAGTTCCCTCGATATTGACGCGTTCAAGCTTGCGGAAAGTATCGATCGACAATTCGGTCAGCGGCGCGACCGCGGCAATTCCGGCGTTGGCAACCACCAGATCGACGCCGCCCCAGGCCATGATGATAGACGCATAACCTGCGGCAACCGAAGCCGGATCCGTCACGTCCATGGCCACGGCTAGAATTCGCCCGGGATAGCTTTGCTCGAACGCGGCAACGGTGTTCTCCAGGTTCGGCCCTTGCAGGTCGCTCAGCGCGACGTGCCAGCCTTCCGACAGGAGCTTGTCGCAGATGCCATGACCGATCGCCCCGGCGCCGCCGGTGACGACGGCCACGCCGGTGTTCTGCGGCGCATCGAGTTTGGCCTGCTGCAGCAGATGATATTCCATCTCGAACAGATGATCGTCGGATAGTCCCAGATAGTCTCCGCCGCTCTGGGCAATCCGTGTCTTCACCGCGATCGCCTGGACGGTGATATCGGCGACGATCTGCGCATCGGCCGCGGTAGGTCCGCAAGCCACGGCGCCGATGCCTGGAATCAGCACGACACGCGGCAGGGGGTCAACGGGCTCGAACTCACTGGTGGCGCGCTGGCGGTTGCTTTCGATGTATTCGGAATAAGCCTTTTCATACGCAGCGAGTTCCGCGCCGACTTGGGCTGCAAACACCCCGAGGTCGTCAAAATCGGCTGATGCCATCCACAGCGGCAACGCCTTGGTGCGGATCAGGTAGTCGGGCGTCAGCGGCGGCGTATTGAGCAGCGCCTCGCCGCCTTCCCAAGCGAGTACGTCAAGAATTTCCGGTGACGTCACCAACTTGAGGATCATTCGTCGGTGCGGCCGGTCGGCGTCGCCGCTGGCCGGCGTCAGCGCACCGCGCAACACCGGCGCGATTCTGGCAAAGCGTTCGCGTGCGCTGTCTACGGACGCAACACTTTGATCAACCCACAGTGCCTTCTTGTGTGCGTCCAAGTAATTTTCCGCGGCGGAAACGATCGCCACGGTGGCCGCGTACGCTTCCTGCGCGGTCTCCCCCCAGGTCACCAGGCCATGGCCCATCAGTACCAGCGCCTTGCCGGCGCTGGCCGCCAGTTTCCGGGAAATCGCCTTGCTCAAGTCCGCTCCGGCGCGCGCATAATCGACGACGCTGACCTCATCGCCGAGGGCCGCGAGCAGCGTCGCCCGGGCATCGATTCGGTTGGTCAGGGCCAGTACCGCTTCGGCGTGCGTGTGGAGCACATACTTTGCCGGAACCAAGGCGTGCAACAGCGCTTCGATCGATGGCCGCGCGCTGGTCACGCGCAATTGATGAAAGGCAAACTGATCGGCCATCTGCTGATCGGTAAAAGACGCCAGGGCGCCAAATCGAGCCATGTAGGCCCGGTCGAGCGCGACAAAATTCTGCGGCTCGATCTGCGCCATGTCGCACCCGGAAGCCTTGACGTAGATCGCTTCGTTGGCCTCGCCGAGAAAATCCTTGAGCATGGATTTTACCGAGGTATTACCGCCGCCATGCAAGGCCAGCGCCGACTCGCGGCCGACCAACCGCGTCAGGTAGACGCAGGAGGCAAGTTCATCGCCCCATTGGGCGCCATATGCCGCAATACATTCATTGAAATCCCCGACATCCCATGCGTTCTTCATATGCAGATACACCTGTTGAAATAGAGAAATACTTTTTCAGTCTGTCTTCTTGGCGCAACCACCGCCTTGCGGTGCGACGGCCCCGGCCGAACTAGAGCGCTTGCGCGGCGAGTATTCGATGAAATTTAGTCACCGCAGCCGGGATGTCACCACCGGAAAACAGCGCGCTGCCGCTGACCACGTAATCCGGCGCGAGTGCTGCGATCGCCTCGATATTTTCGTGTGCCACGCCGCCGTCGATGCCGGCCAGAATCTCGCGGCCCGAACCGGAAATCAGGGCCTTGAGTTCGGCAAAACGCGCCGCTGTGCTGGGGGCGAATTTCTGGCCCGAAAAGCCAGGGTTAACCGCGACCAGAACCGCGAGGTCGATGAGGTCAAGCAGCGGGGCTATGGCCGCAACCGGTGTTCCCGGATTGATGGCGATACCGCGCAGGATTCCCCGCTGCGGATCGTTGACATTGACCGATCGTCCGATCAGCTCGAGTGCGGCGCGCGGATGCCGGCAGCCTTCGACGTGGATGGTGACGATGTCGGCGCCGGCTGCGACGTAATCGGGAATCGCCGCGTAGGGTTCTTCGATGATCAGATGCACGTCCTTGAGCAGCGTCGTCTTGACCGCCTTGATGAATGGCGGTCCGACGGTCAGCATCGGAGCGGCGCGTCCGTCCATGACATCGAAGTGCAGCAACCCGACGCCGCAACCGGCAAGGGTCGCGACGTCGTCCGCAAGGCGCATCAGATTGGCGCTCAAGACCCCCACGCTCAGCGCGGGGGCCAATCGCTTGACGATGGATACTGCGGTCTCAGCCATTCTTCTGGTTCTTCAACTCGAGGAAATATTCGTAGGCCTGTTTGTAGTTCATCGCCTCGTGCACGACCTTGCGAACCGCCTTGAGCATGGCCACCGGCGCATCGGACTGGAAGATATTGCGCCCCATGTCGACACCCGATGCTCCCTGCGCGATCGCATCGGCGGCCATCTTCAGCGCCTCGAGTTCGGGAAGCTTCTTGCCGCCCGCGATTACCAGCGGCACCGGGCAACCGGCGGCGACCTTTTCGAAGTCTGGGCAAAAGTAAGTCTTGACCACCGCCGCGCCGAGTTCGGCACACATCCGCGTCGCCAGGCCCATGTATTTGGCATCGCGCACCAGTTCCTTGCCGACCGCCGTGACGCCGAGAACGGGAATGCCGACCTTCATGCCGGCGTCGACCAGGCGGGTCATGTTACCCACCGACTGCGTCTCGTATTCGCCGCCGATGAACACCTGCACCGCAACCGCCGAGCAGTTCATGCGAACAGCATCGTCCATGTCGATCACCAGATGCTCGTTCGAGAGTTCCTTGAGAATGCTCGGGCCGCCGCTGGCGCGCATGACGATCGGATTGCCCGAGGCGGCCGGGATCACCGAGCGCAGGATGCCGCGCGTCAGCATCAGGGCGTCGGCAAAAGGCGCGAGCGGCACGATCGTCACGTCGATGCGTTCGAGCCCGGTGGTCGGGCCCTGGAAGTAGCCATGATCGAAGGCGAGCATCACCGTCTTGCCGGAGCGCGGATTGAAGATCCGCGCGAGGCGGTTCTTCATGCCCCAGTCGTAGTTGGCGCTGCCCTTGAGAAAGAAGGTCTCGTTCTGCTGCGGAATGTCGAGGAAGAATTCTTTTTCCCCGCTTTGGATTTCAGCTTCGGCCATTAGGTGTTACCTCGATAAGAATGGTTAAGAGTCAGTGCAGCACTCAGTCAGTCAAGGGAAGGATTTCCCCTTTTTCCATGTAAGCCAGTGTAGATTTGAGGTCGACGATGCCCGCGTCGGATCCGAGGCCCGACGCCACGAGCGAACCGGCGGCGGCGCCGAGCAAGCCGCTCTTGCGCAGATCGAAACCATGCAGCAGGCCGGTGATGAAACCGGCGCAGTAGGCGTCGCCGCAACCCGTCGTGTCGATCAGCGTCGTCTTGAAGACCGGGATGCGGATCTCCTCGATTTTCGCTCCCGAATAATAGGCAATGCTGCTGCCGCGGGCGCCCATCTTGAAGACGGTGTGCTTCGCGCCGTTGTCGAGAAAATACTTGATGATCTCCATCCGGTCGGTGAGGCCGGTCATCATCTCGGCCTCCTCGAGGCCGGGCATGAAGTAATCGATGTAGGGCAGGCAGGGCTTGATCAGGTCAAGGAGGTCCGGCCTTTCGATGGCGACCAGGTCAAAGGTCGTGATCAGCCCGTGTTCCTTGGCGAATTTGAGGATGTCGCGGGTCGGCGTTCCGTCGAGTTTGGGCAATAGCGAGGTGCCGCCCATGTGCAGGACCTTGGCCTTGGCGAGGAGGTCGAAATCGACATCGTTGATGGTGAACTCGCCGTTCGCGCCGGTGACATGCAGCGCCGGTCTTTCGCCGTTCGGCCGGATCGGCAGCATCGTCGCCGAGGTCTGGATGCCGGATTTTCTCACCAGGTGCGAAACATCGACGCCGTGCTTGGCCATCGCCGCGAGCAGGAAGTCGCCGAGCGTGTCCTCGCCGATCGCGCCCATGGCGATGACATGCAAGCCGAGCTTAGCCATATCGACGCTCGTCCCGGCGGCCGTTCCGGCCGCGGTAATGCGTATCTCCTTGAGCAAATCGAGGCGCTGCCCCTCGGGTATCCGCGAAACCGGCCGCCCCAGGATGTCGACGATGTGTATCCCCATGCTCACTACGGTATCCATATCACTGCCTCCCCAAGATTAGTTTCTGCAAGCTGCAAAAGCAGGTAAAAGCAAACAACACCATGGCAATAAAATTTCTATCTGTCAAGTAAATACACATGAAACAACATTATCGGATATAAAACAGCCGCCAATAAGACTTTTTTGCCCACTCCGATTGAACGCATGAAGATACTGCTGCCGCGGATTGTGCCTGTCCAAGGGCGGCCAGTCCGCGTTTTCACGGCAAGGCCGACTGCTTGGTGCGCTTGGCCTGGCTGGCTTAAGCGATTGGCCAGCTCGCGCTTGACATCCGTCCGATGGCAAGGTGGTGCTCGACAAAATGCAGCGATTCGCGGATCGCCGCTTCCACTTCGGCCAGGGGCACCGGTTCAGGTCGCCGTTGCGGCTGCTTATTGGGCAGGCGATGCAGGCGCAGCGGCATTTCAATCGTCAAGTTGAGGTCGGTCCGGGAGACGGCCTGGACGATGCTGGCGCAGTCGATGTCGCCCTTGCCGAGCGGGGTGAAGATATAACAGCCATCGGCGCCGAGACGGACATCCTTGATATGAACATGAGCGCAATAAGGCATGGCGAGGAGGGCGTCCGCCGCGGGATCAACGCCGCCAGGCTGCTGGACCGGGCGGTGCGAGATGGTATTGCCGGCATCATAGTTGAGCTTGATGCATTCATGCCCGAGCTTCTCGAGGAGGGCTATGCCGTCCACGGCGATGTTGAACAGGTTGTCCTGACCATCGCCGGGATTTTCCAGGCCGATCATGATACCCAATTGCTCGGCGTGACGAGCAATGGCCTCGATGTACCGAAAGTACGCGGCGCCGTCGGCGCGTGCCGCGGCAGTAACGTTGATAATTTTGGCGCCCATCCCGGCAGCGAAATCCAAGCGCCCGCGATAGACGTCCACGACATCGGCACGGTCAAATTGGATGTTGTGCGCAGAAAAGGCATAGCACGCGATGCCGCTGTCGGCGAGCCAACTCGCGTATTTGCGCGCCTTGTCGGCAGTGAAGTCGCCATCGTCGATGGGCCCCGAGTAGCCGATGATGAAAGCCGGTTCGACGTGCGTCACGCCGCACGCGGCCATGCTCGCCAGTGCGCGCGGGAAATCGTAGCCGTCGTAGGGGACCGACGACATCGAGATAATTCTTTTGGCCACTGTGCAGTCCTGTTGTCGCAGCATCAATGTCTATCCGAGGAGCGTTGCGAGTCTCCGCCGCGCATCAGCCGACCCCGAAGAGGAACTTGGGCAGGGCTTTGGAGAGCCAGGGGACGTAGGTGGTGAGAAAGAGAACGGCGACGTTCATGGCCATCAGCGGCATGATGTGGATGGTCATGCCGCCGATGCCGGCCTTGCACAGCTTGGCGGCGACGAACAGGGTACCGCCGACCGGGGGCGTGTACAGCGCGATCGAGAGGTTCATGACCATGATCACGCCCATCAGGATCAGGTCGATGCCAAGGGCTTGTGCCATCGGCAGGAACAGGGGGGCACTTAGCAGCATTGCCGGCAGGGGTTCGATGAAGATGCCCAGGAGGAGCAGGGCGATGTTGAGCATCAGCAGGAACTGCCACGGCTGGCTTGCCACCGTGCGGGGGAGTGTCAGGATTTTTGTGTGTGAGGCGGAGAGAGACTTTTCCACGGTGCCGCCGCCCGCTGGTTTATCAAGCGGGAGGCGAGCGGCGCGGTGGGAAAGTCGGTGTTCATATTACGCGACGCCCTTTGTGAATCGATCT
>CAISOB010000026.1 GCA_903886975.1 uncultured beta proteobacterium | reverse complement strand
TGCTCCGCTACGCTACGCCCGCTGGCCAAGGCAAGACAAAAACCAGCAGCACAAGCTGGACTCTCAGGAGTCCATTTCAAGCAATCGACTGGCTACCTTTTGCTCCGCCTCGCTGGCTCCCAATTCCGCGCCATTCACAACCAAAAGGAGGGGGGTTCCGTCACGCTCAGGCTGGACACAAATAGCGCTGCGGCAGCACTATCAATCAATGGGGCGAGAATCCAGATGATTGTCTTCATCGGCCGCCTAACGCAAAGTTAACCGGCGCGGCGCGGCTTTATCGCGCCGCGTCCAGCGAGCGAAGCGAGCGAGGTTGAACGCCGGGTTAGCGCCGCAGGGAGAAGACGGGTTGAGGTGCCAACCACCATAGCGGGACTGCTGCCGACCCACGGAGAGCGGCAGGTAAAGCAAGCACGAACCCAAGCGAGCGAGGGGCAGACAACGGCAAACGCAAGCACGACCAAGCGCGAACCACGGAGCACCGCCCGCAAAGCGCGCTGATGCGTGCGACTGATGCGCACCACTCCACGCCTGCACGAAGCCACAAAGGGTGGCGCTCAGAAACGGCGGCGGAATTGGCAAGAAGGTATGCATGACGAAATAATGGAGAGCGCTAACGTGGAGTTGAGCGGCGCTGCGCTTGCGCAGCGTCCGTCTCGAACGCAGGGTTAGGGGATGTGCGGTCTATTGAACTCACGAAGCTTACTTTCGACGAAAGTGACAATATTGAGCGGGACTTCTGATGCCAAATCAAGAAACCGTGCCAGAACGCGATTACATTCGAACGCCCCATCTGCATAGAGAAGAGGGGTGTTATTCACACCAGGAAAAGGTTCGCCATCATCGACAACGTAATGAACGAAACCCTCATCTTTCTTCCACGAAATGCAATGTTCATCGCGGTGTTTGTCATATGCGAGTTGAAAGGCGGAAATGACCTCGCTATCTTCTTCCCAAACGACAAGGTCGATCTCGTTGCAGAGGAACCAGCGACGTTTACGTTCTCCTGCGACTTGCCTGGCATTTCGAAGTTCCCTGAGCATCCACTTTCCCTAACGTGGAGTTGAGCGGCGCTGCGCTTGCGCAGCGTCCGTCTCGAACGCAAGGTTAGAGGTGCTGAAATCGAAGCTCAACTTTTGCATTTCGCCCCCTGTGCATTTGAGGCGGTCGTTGCGCTCCCACGAACGCAATCCTTGTACTGAAGCTTTGGATTGATTTCGATCGTGCACTTACTGTAGTCAGACCAACCATCTTGGCCCCGAACCTTAATGTGGGTTGAGTCAATTACCTGATACGCGGGGTCATCCTTGAGCGTGGTGTTTGGCCGATAAGTGCCTGGTTCAAAACAACCCCCGGGCCCGCAAAACGAAACTGAAAATTGATCGTCGGTGGCGGGCTTTATTTGTAAGCCAAAAGCATCTCCACAGTTGCGCTTCCAGAAGCCTGTAAAGCTTTCATCCGCGGCCGAAACGCCCGGGGCAAATAGTGCAGTTAGCAAGACTACAACGACGCGCATAGGGAGACCTCTAACGTGAAGTTGAGCGGCGCTGCGCTTGCGCAGCGTCCGTCTCGAACGCAAGGTTAGGCACTGTCACAGGCAAACCCCTTTGGCACATGAATAAGCAACTGCAAGCGCAATATCTCCGCAGGCAACCAAGAGCAGAGAGACCAGAATGGCAGGGGCTGCGACACCTAAACGAAACTGTGTGCGACGGAAGCCAGCTACCAACCCAGCGACAAGAACGAGCCCACTCGAAGCAAAGCAAAACCAATAGAGCTGAGACTCCGAGGGTACGCCAAAAGCATGATCGAGGAGCCAGAGCGTAACCCCGTAGGTCACGATTGCAAGCATGATGGTCGCGAGTAGTCTCATGTGCCTAACGCAAAGCTAACCGGCGCGGCGCGGCTTTATCGCGCCGCGTCCAGCGACCGAAGGGAGCAAGGTTGAGCGCCGGGTTAGAGATCATTTCTTCGGAATACCAAAGGGGCCTTGCACAATGCAAATAACTTCAATATCTACGCGACGATTTGGCGAAACGTCCTTGTAACTGAGCGGCTGCAATGCCCCTTTGCCTTCGACATGAACAACGGCCTTCAATTCTGGGTACGTGCTAATAACGTATTCGGCAACTGCGTTGGCTCGGTCTAACGACAATTGAGACTGTCTTTCTCTTGGCACTTCAAGAGAATCTGTATGGCCCACGAGAAGTACGGCAAGGACTGTGTTGTCCAGTTTTACCCGATCAATAGGTCGATTGATGCGTTCCTTTTGCATGTCTGAGATGTCTCGACTACCAGAGTCAAAGTACACGTCCGCAGGCACAGAGCATTTCGACGCAAGAGTACTCGCCGAATACACAAGCAGGCCTAGGAAAGCGACCGTTAGCGCGCGCATGCTGATGATCTCTAACGCAAAGCTAACCGGCGCGGCGCGGCTTTATCGCGCCGCGTCCAGCGACCGAAGGGAGCGAGGTTGAGCGCCGGGTTAGGCATATCTTCATTGCCACCTCCGACAAAAAAGGCCAATTAAAATTCCCATTGCGCCGATCGGTAGCTGATACATCGGCTTTACCGCAAATAGAAGGGGATCTTGTACGTAGGAAAATAACAGGAACTCCGATCCCGCAAGAGCCAAGAAACCCCCAATCGTTGCGAGAAACAGATTGAAGCGAAATGAAAGAGCAGCTACCCACACCAATAGGCACCACGCTAAAGAGCACCACAAGACCGAAAACATCCACCCCTCTATATTTGAGAAATCTGGACGCGACTTAAATGCGCTGAACAACAGCCCAAGAATCGATAGCCCCAACATTGGAAAATAGGTGCGAGCCATATTCGCCTAACGTGAAATAGGGCACCTAAATGACGCAATGTTTTCCGTCATGACGGAATATATTGCGTCAATAGTACTGTACAAAACAACAGGTGTTTGTGCTAAGCTTGATTCGCGCATGAAGTTTCCAATTCTTTGGGGGTGCCCGAAAATGGCTTCGATTCTGTCATATTCTGGAGGTTCCGCGCCGATGCTGTTGGAGCAGGTACGGGCACGAATCCGTTTTAAACATTACAGCATCCGCACCGAGCAAGCCTATGTCGATTGGATTAGACGATTTATTTGTCATTTTGGCAAGCGACATCCAAAAGACATGGGAGCGGTCGAAGTCCAGGCGTTTCTGACGCACTTGGCGGTGGCTGGCCGAGTCGCTGCCGCGACTCAGAATCAGGCCAAGAGCGCCCTGCTCTTTCTCTACAAGGAAGTGCTGGCCATCGAATTGCCATGGCTGGATGAGGTGGAATCGGCCCGGACGACCAAGCGGCTGCCCGTGGTGCTGAGCCGGCAAGAAGTCGCGGCCGTACTGCCCAGGCTCGAGGGCAGCCTCAACCTGATCGGCCGGCTGCTTTATGGCACGGGTTTCCGCGTCATGGAATGCCTGCGACTGCGCGTCAAGGACGTGAATTTCGAGCGTGGCGAAATCCTGGTGCGCGACGGCAAAGGCGCGAAAGACCGGGTGACCATGTTGCCTGCGAGCTTGGCGCCGGCTCTTCTCGCCCATCTTGAACGCGTGCGCGAATTGCATCGGAGCGATCTGGCGGCCGGCTACGGCGAGGTCTATCTTCCGTACGCGCTGGACCGCAAGTATCCGGCCGCCGGGCGCGAGTGGATGTGGCAATACGTCTTCCCATCGCGTGTGCTGTCCGTCGATCCACGTTCCGGGGCAGTGCGCCGGCACCACGTGCAGGATCAGACCGTGCAGCGCGCGATCCGCCAGGCAGTGCGCGACGCCGGGATCAACAAGCCGGCGACGCCGCACACCCTGCGCCACAGTTTCGCTACGCATCTCCTGGAGTCGGGCTACGACATCCGTACCGTGCAGGAACTGCTCGGCCATGCGGACGTGAGCACGACGATGATCTACACGCATGTGCTCAACAAGGGCGGCAGAGGCGTGATCAGTCCGCTCGACGGGCTTTAGACGGGGACGTATCGCCTGCGCTTGAATCGACTCGATCGCGAGCCGGCCGGAGGGGTGGACATAAGGACGTCAGGTATGTACAGTAACACGTACATAAAGGAGACTATGCATGGATGCCATCACTTACACCGCCGCTCGCGCCAACCTGGCGAGTACCATGGACCGGGTTTGCGAAGACCATGAAGCGCTGATCATCACGCGCAACGGCGAACAGTCGGTCGTCATGCTCTCGCTCGAGGACTACAAGGCGCTTGAGGAAACGGCCTACCTGCTGCGCACGCCGGCCAACGCAAGACGCCTGCTCGCGGCGATGGCGCAATTGAACGCGGGCAAGGGCGTTGCGCGAAAGCTGGCCAAGTGAAACTGGTCTTTGCCGATCAAGCTTGGGAAGACTATCTCTATTGGCAGACGCAGGACCGGCGCATGCTTCAGCGCATCAACGCGCTGATCCGAGAGACACAGCGCGCGCCCTTTGCCGGTATCGGCAAGCCCGAGCCCTTGAAGCACGCCCTCGCCGGGTTCTGGTCGCGCCGGATCACCGATGAGCATCGCACGGTCTATCGAATTGAGAACGGCGCACTGCTGATCGCGCAATTGCGCTTTCATTACTGAAGAGAGTCGTCACCTCGAAGAACAGCGGTCTCCAGTAGCCGGGCCGACTGGATTCCGGCTTTCGCCGGAATGACGATCTGTGGCTTGACCAACGCTTCCTTAAGCTTCAAGGCCCCGAGCAATCCGCCACTGCTTGACGAGGGCATAGATCGCCGGGATCACGGCGAGGGTCAGCACCGTCGATGAGATCATGCCGCCGACCATCGGCGCGGCGATGCGGCTCATCACTTCCGAGCCGGTGCCGCTGCCCCATAGGATCGGCAGCAGGCCGGCCATGATCGCCGTCACTGTCATCATCTTCGGGCGCACGCGTTCGACCGCGCCTTCCATGACGGCGGCGTAGAGATCGCCGAGCGCGGGCGCACGCCCTTCGGCGCGGCAGGCGGCCTTGACCGCTTCCCAGGCGTGGTCGAGGTAGATCAGCATGATCACGCCGGTCTCGGCGGCGACGCCGGCGAGCGCGATGAAACCGACGGCGACGGCCACCGAGAGGTTGTAGCCGAGCAGCCACATCAGCCAGATGCCGCCGATCAGCGCGAAGGGCACCGAGAGCATGACGATCAGCGTCTCGGTGATGCGCCGGAAATTGAGGTAGAGCAGCAGAAAGATCGAGAGCAGGGTAACCGGGATGACGACCTTCATTTTCTCGACGGCGCGCTCCATGTATTCGAACTGGCCGCTCCAGGTGACGTAATAGCCGGGCGGGAATTTGACCTTCTCGGCGACCGCGCGCTTGGCGTCGGCGACGTAGCCGCCGATGTCGCGGTCACGAATGTCGACATAGATGTAGGCCGAGAGCAGCGCGTTCTCGGTGCGGATGCCCGGCGTGCCGCGCGCGACGACGACTTTCGCCAGTTGCCCGAGCGGCACCATTGCGCCGTCCATGGTCGGCACTAGCACTTCGCGGGCGATCTGCTGCGCGTCGGAACGCATCTCGCGCGGGTAGCGGACGGTCACGCCATAACGCTCGCGGCCTTCGACGGTGGTCGTCACCATCTCGCCGCCGAGCGCCGTGCCGATCACGTCCTGCAGGTCGCCGAGCGCCAGCCCGTAGCGCGCGAGCTGCTCGCGGTCGGGCTCGATGTTGAGGTAATAGCCGCCGGTGATGCGCTCGGCGAAAGCGCTGGTCGTTCCCGGAACGGTCTTCACCACCGCCTCGATTTCCTTGGCCAGCGTTTCCATCTCGTCGAGGTTCTTGCCGAACACCTTGATGCCGATCGGCGTGCGGATGCCGGTCGACAGCATGTCGATGCGCGCCTTGATCGGCATCGTCCACGAGTTGGCAACGCCCGGGAACTGCAGCGCCTTGTCGAGTTCGGCGATCAGCTTGTCGGTGGTCATGCCGGCGCGCCAGTCCTCCTGCGGTTTCAAGTTGATCACCGTCTCGAACATCTCGGTCGGCGCCGGGTCGGTTGCCGTGTTGGCGCGCCCGGCCTTGCCGAAGACCGAGCGCACTTCGGGAAAGCTCTTGATGATCTTGTCCTGCGTCTG
Source organism: uncultured beta proteobacterium (assembly GCA_903886975.1). Lineage (GTDB taxonomy): Bacteria > Pseudomonadota > Gammaproteobacteria > Burkholderiales > Rhodocyclaceae > Propionivibrio. The sequence goes on along the minus strand of CAISOB010000026.1, from coordinate 85,815 downwards.
CAGCAGTTCGGCGGCCTTGGTGATCGACATTCCCGGCAGCGAGGTCGGCATGAAAAGCAGCGAGCCTTCGTTGAGCGTCGGCATGAATTCGGAGCCGAGCCGGGATGCCGGGTAAATCGAAACGGCGAGCGCGAGCAGCGCGAGAACGATGGTCAGCTTTTTCCAGCGCATCACCGACGCGATGATCGGGCGATAGATCCAGATCAGGAAACGATTCACCGGATTCTTCGCTTCCGGCATGATCCTGCCGCGAATGAACAGCAACATCAGCACCGGCACCAGCGTCACCGAGAGCAGCGCCGCGCTGGCCATGGCGAAGGTCTTGGTATAGGCCAGCGGCGAGAACAAGCGGCCTTCCTGGCCTTCGAGACTGAACACCGGCAGGAAGGAGACGGTGATGATGAGCAGCGAGAAGAAGAGCGCCGGTCCGACCTCCTTGCATGCCGCGAGCATGGCGGCGGTGCGTTCGGACAGGTCGGGACTGCTCGTCATTCCGGCGAATCCGGAAATCCTCTCGTCCGTCCTTCCGGGCGATTCCTCAATCCTATCGCCCGTCATTCCGGCGGAAGCCGCGATCCTTTCATCCGTCATTCCGGCGGAAGCCGGAATCTGACCATCGGGAATGCAGAGCCAGGTCTTTGGAGCACCTACTGGATCCCGGCTTTCGCCGGGATGACGGCGTGGTTCACCATGATGACGCCGGTGGCCGTGTTCCAGCCGCTCCAGATGCTTGTGCGCATTCTCGATCATGACAATCGCCGCGTCGATCATCGCGCCGATGGCGATCGCGATGCCGCCGAGGCTCATCAGGTTGGAACTCATGCCGAGCAGGCGCATGGCGATGAAAGCCATCAGGATGCCGACCGGCAACATCACGATGGCGACCAGCGCGCTGCGCACATGCAGCAGGAAGATGAAGCACACCAGGGCGACGATGACCGACTCCTCGAGCAGCGTGCGCTTGAGCGTCTCGATGGCGCGGTGGATCAGTTCCGAGCGGTCATAGACGGCCTCCACCGTCACGCCGGCCGGCAGGCCGGGGCCGATTTCGGCGATCTTGGCTTTGATGTTGCCGATCACTTCGAGCGCATTCTCGCCGTAGCGCGCCATGGCGATGCCTGAAACGACTTCGCCCTCGCCGTTGAGCTCGGTGAGTCCACGCCGCTCGTCGGGGACGAGCTCGACGTGCGCGACATCGCGCACCAGCACCGGCGTGCCGCGTTCGCTTTTGACGACAAGCATTTCGATGTCGCCCTTGCCGCGCAGATAGCCCTTGCCGCGCACCATGTACTCGGTCTCGGTCATTTCCACCGCGCGCCCGCCGACGTCGCGGTTCGAGTCGCGGATGACCTGCGCGACCTTCATCAGCGGGATGCCGTACGAACGCAGCTTGACCGGATCGACGGTCACCTGGTAGGTCTGCACGAAGCCGCCGACCGAGGCCACTTCGGCGACGCCGTGCGCCTTGGTCAGCTGATAGCGGACGTACCAGTCCTGGATCGAGCGCAGTTCGGCCAGCGTCTTGTCCTTGGCCAGCAGCGCGTATTGATAAACCCAGCCGACGCCGGTGGCGTCCGGCCCGAGCGAGGGCTGAATTGTAGTCCCCCCTGGGCCTTTGGGCATGCGGCTCGAGGCGAAGTTGAGGTATTCGAGGACGCGCGAACGCGCCCAGTAGATGTCGGTACCGTCCTCGAAAATGATGTAGACGAAGGACGCGCCGAAGAAGGAAAAGCCGCGCACCACTTTCGATTTCGGTACCGACAGCATGGCCGTGGTCAGCGGATAGGTGACCTGGTCCTCGACCACCTGCGGCGCCTGGCCGGGGTATTCGGTATAGACGATGACCTGCACGTCGGAGAGGTCGGGCAGCGCGTCAATCGGCGTGCGCAGCACGGCGAAGATGCCGGCGACGATGACGAAGAGCGTCGCCAGCAGGATCAGAAAGCGGTTGCGGCCGGACCATTCGATAATGTTGGCGAGCATGACGTGGACGTATCCTCAGGGTCGGAATTCTTTGCGTCTACCCGTAGCCCGGCTCGCCACCGTCATTCCGGCGCAAGCCGGAATCCAGGGGGTTTGGGTGCGCACTGGGTCCCGGCTTTCGCCGGGACGACAATTGTTTTCATTCACCGCTTATGGCCGTCGTGCGCCCGGCGCTTGCGGCGTCAGTCGCGTGATCACCCACTCGCCCGGCTGGCGCTCGACGAACTCGAAGCTCACCATGGCGCCGGGTTTGAGGTCCTTGAGCAGCGCGCCGTTGGCCGCCTTGAATTCCATTGTCATGGCTGGCCACTTAAGGCTTTCGATCGGGCCGTGGCTTAGGCTTACGGTTCCTTCCTTGACATCGACGCCGTCGACGGTGCCCTCGCCCTGGTGGCTGGCTCCCTTCCCCGCCTGCGCCGGCGCCGCACTCGCGGCCTGGCCGAAACCGCCGACCGCGGCCTTGAGATTGCTTTCGGCATCGATCAGGAAATTGGCGGCGACGACCACCAGTTCGCCTGCCTTCACGCCTTCGACGATTTCGACATGGCTGTCGCTGCGCGCGCCGAGCTTGACCTCGCGCGGCTCGAAGCGGCCTTCGCCGAGCTGCATCAGCACGATCTGGCGCGTGCCGCTGTCGATGACCGCGGAGACCGGTACGGTGACCACGGCGGCCCTGGCCGAGACCGGCAGCTCGACCTGCGCGAACATGCCGGGCTTGATCAACAGCCCGGGATTGGCCAGTTCGATGCGGACCGGGACGGTGCGCGTCGCGGCGTTGAGCGTCGGATAGATGTAGCTCACCTTGCCGCTGAACAGCTTGTCCGGATAGGCGTTGATCCGCACCTTGGCCGGCGCGCCCGATTTGATCAGGCCGCTGAGCTCGCCAATATCCTGTTCGAAGACGTCGGCGATCACCCACACCGACGAGAGGTCGGCGATCTGGTAAAGCGCTTCGCCGGGCATGAAGCGCATGCCTTGCAGCGCCCTCTTTTCGGTGACGATGCCGGACACCGGCGAGCGGAAAGTCAGCGTGCGTTTCGCGTCGCCCGACCGGCCGAGCGCCCTCACCTGCTCGTCGGAGATATCCCAGTTTTTGAGGCGCTGCAGGCTCGCCTCGGCGAGTTGCCGCATCCCCGCCTGCGCCCCGCCGCTCGCATCCTTGAGCGCATCGACGCCTTGCGCGGCGATCGCGTATTCGCGCTGCGCGGAAACGAGTTCCGGGCTATAGACTTCAAAGAGCGGCTGGCCGCGGCCGACGGCCTGGCCGGTGACATTGACGTGCAGGCGTTCGACGTAGCCCTCGAATTTCGGGGCGACGGTATAGAGGCGCCGCTCGTCGGGTTCGATGCGGCCGGCCGCGCGCACGGTCTTGTCGAGCGCGCGCAGCTGCGCGCCTTCGCTGCGCACGCCGAGCTTCTGGATTTTCTCGGTGCTGATCTTGAGCTGCCCGGGCACGGCAGGCTCGTTGCCCTCTTCACCCTCGTAAACCGCGACGTAATCCATTCCCATCGGGTCCTTCTTGGGCGTCGGCGAGGTGTCGGGCAGGCCCATCGGATTGCGGTAGTAGAGGAGCTTGCGCGCCTTGGCCGCCGGCTCGCCCGGCGCGCTGGCCGTGCCGGCCGGCTGTGCCTCGGCGCCCTGCCCGCGCGTGCCGCCGTGCCCCAGCCAGTAGCCGCCGCCGGCGGCGAGGGCCACGGCGATGATGCCGATGGCAACTGCGGCGGCAAGGCTCACGCCGCGTAAATTCACGCCGCTCATAAATCTTCTCCGAGGAGCTTTTCAATTTCGGCGAGGCGCAGCTGCGCCTCGGCCTGCGCCTTGATCTCGTTCTGGCGCGCCAGCCGAATCTGTTTCTGCGCTTCGAGCAGGGTCGCGAAATCGACCTTGCCGTTTTCGTAACCGGCGAGCGCCGAACGGAACGAAAGCTCGGCCTGCGGCAGCAGGCTGCTCGCGGTCAGCGTCTCGGTGCGGCGCGGCGCGTCGATCGCCGAGAGGTTCTCGGCCAGCTCGGCGAGCACCTGGTTGGCCGCGGCTTCCTTGCGCGACAGTGCGGCCGCGAGCATGGCTTCCGATTCGCGCTCCTGGGCGCGCCGCGAGCCCTGCTGCAGCGGAATGTTGACTTCGATCATCACGCCCCAGTCGTTGAACGAACTCTGGGTCTGCGTCGGCGCGACGCCGAAGGTGAAATCGGGGTAGCGGTTGCGGTAAGCCAGATCGCGGGACTTCTCCGCCGATTTGATCCGCGCCTCCTCGACGAAGAGCTGCGGATTGCGTTCGCGCACACGCGCTTCGAGCGCCGCGTAATCGAGCTTGGCCGGCGCCGGCAGCGGCCGCAGCCGCTCGGGATCGGCGAGCGCCGCGCCCGGCGATCGGGCCAGCAGCGCGTTGATGCGGGTGCGCAGATGGTGATGTTCGTTTTCGAGGCGAATGAGTTCGCTCGCCATGCCGGTCTGCTCGACCTGCGCGCGGATCACGTCCTGCTGCGCGGCGAGGCCCGAGCCATAGCGGGCGCGGGCGATCTTTTCGAGGCGGCCCATCAGGTCGAGAATTTCGCGTGCCAGGCGTTCGTTGCGATCGACGTAATAAAGCTCGGCATGCGCCGACTTGATCCGCGCCGCGAGTTCGGCCCAGCTGCCGCGCGCGCGCCCCTGCGCGGCTTCGGCCTCGCTCTCGGCGATCTGGCGCTTCAAGTCGCGCTTGCCGTACCAGGGCAGATCCTGCATCAGCGTGTATTTCGTGCTGCCGGCGCGGCTCGGCAGGAGCGACGGGTTCTGCTCGCCCTGCCGGGTGATGTCCATCCATTCGGTTCTGAGCCGCGGGTCGGGCAGGGCGCCGGCCGGCGTGATGCGTTCGCCGGCGGCATCGGCTTCATGGCGCATCGCCGCATATTCCGGGTTGCTGCCGCGCGCGAATTCGAGCAGGCCCTCGACGCTGCCGCCGAGGCTCGCGTCCTGCGCCTGCGCGCTCGCGATGGCGCAGGAGGCCAGCAGCAGCCAAAGGGCGCACGCCCGCGCGAGACTCATTTCACCGCTTCGAAGCGGACGATGGTCAGCGATCCATTGATCGATTCGGCCAGGAAGCGGATCTTGGCGTCCGCTTTCATCTGGTCCATCCACGCCGCTTCCTTGACCCTGAAGGCCATCGTCATTGCCGGCATCGCGAGATTGATGAGCGGGCCGTGCGTGATCGTCACCTTGCCCGCGGCGCGATCGACCTTTTTAACCACGCCGTCGGTCAGCGGCGCTTCGCTCGCCGCCTTGCCCATCGTCATATGCCCGGCATGCTCGTCGGCGGCCAGCGCCGCCTGCGACAACAGGCCGCCAAGGGCCAAAAGGGTGGCTGCAACAAGAGTTTTCATCGTATTCTTCCGCTGGTTGAATGGGAGCACACCCCTAGGCTAACGAAGCGAGGGCGACGCCAAGCTGACTTGTCGATTACATTTCCGTAATCTTCGCAATCGGGCACTCGTGTTCAATAGTTCGTCATTCCGGCGAAAGCCGGAATCCAGTGCAGTGGTCTCCTGGATTCCGGCTTTCGCCGGAATGACGCGACGGGGTTTAATCGGCAGGAGAAATGGATTGAAGATCCTGGTGGTTGAGGACGAAGTGAAGACCGGCGATTATCTGCGCCAGGGCCTCGCCGAGGCCGGCTTTGTCGTCGATCTCGCGCGCGACGGGCGCGACGGCCTGCACGCGGCGCTGACCGCCGATTACGAACTCACGATCCTCGACGTGATGCTGCCCGGCATCGACGGCTGGAGCGTGCTGCGCGGCATTCGCGCCGCCGGCAAGGAGATGCCGGTGCTCTTCCTGACGGCGCGCGACCAGGTCGACGACCGGGTGCGCGGCCTCGAACTCGGCGCCGACGATTATCTGATCAAGCCGTTCGCCTTCGCCGAGTTGCTGGCCCGCGTGCGCACCCTGCTGCGCCGCGGCGGCAAGAGCCGCGAAGCCGAACTGCTGCGCGCCGCCGACCTGGAACTCGATCCGCTGCGCCGGCGCGTGACGCGCTCGGGCAAGCGCATCGACCTCACGGCCAAGGAATTCGCCCTGCTCGAACTCTTGCTGCGCCGCCAGGGCGAAGTCCTGCCGCGTTCGCTGATCGCTTCGCAGGTCTGGGACATGAATTTCGACAGCGATACCAATGTCATCGAAGTCGCAGTGCGCCGGCTGCGCGCCAAGATCGACGACGATTTCGAGCCCCGGCTGATCCGCACGGTGCGTGGCATGGGTTATGTCATCGAGGACCCGGAATGCGATTGAGCGGCCGGCCGTCGATCACCCTGCGCCTCACGGTCTTCTTCGCGGCGGCGTCCACCGTCGTGTTACTCGTCCTCGGCTACCTGATAGCCAGCGCCGTCGAAGCGCATTTCGTCGAACAGGACATGGAGATCCTCGGCGGCAAGCTCGAACTCGCACGGCATGCGCTCGAAAAAGTGCACTCGGCGCAGGAACTCGTCGACATTCCGCAGCAGCTCGACGATTCGCTGGTCGGCAACGCGGGCCTCGCGGTGGCCGTCGTCGCGCCGGATGGGCAGACCTTGTTCGCGACGAGCGGCGCCGAGTTTCCGCAAGCGCTGCTCGAACGCAAGGTCGGGGCCGGACCGCAGCCGCCGCTCTCGTGGACCAGCGCGCGCAATGTACCCTTGCGCGGCATCTCGGCGCTCGTCGCAACGGGAATTGCCGGCGCGCCGCCGGCGCTCGTCGCGGTCGCCACCGACATCTCGCATCACGCGCATTTCATGGCTTCGTTCCGCGTCACGCTGTGGTCGTTCGTCGCGCTGGCCGCCCTGCTCACCGGCTTCCTCGGCTGGCTCGCCGTGCGCCGCGGTCTCGCCCCGCTGCAGGCGATCAGGCAGGAAGCCGCCGGCATCACCGCGCAGCGCCTCGATTTTCGCCTGGCCGTCGACAAGGTTCCGGTCGAGCTCGTCGATCTCGTCGAAACGCTCAACCGGATGCTGACCCGGCTCGAGAATTCCTTCCGCCAGCTCTCCGATTTTTCGTCCGATCTGGCGCACGAGCTGCGCACGCCGCTCAGCAACCTGCTGACGCAAACGCAGGTGACGCTGACTCAAAGCCGCAATCCCGACGAATACCGCAACGTCCTCGCCTCGAACATCGAGGAATTCGAGCGCCTCTCGCGGATGATCACCGACATGCTGTTTCTCGCCAAATCCGACGAGGAGCTGATCGTGCCGCATCGTGAGAAAATCGATCTTGCCGACGAGGTGCGCGCCGTCTTCGATTTTTATGAAGCGCTCGCCGAGGAGAAGAAAGTCCGTCTGTCGTGTTCGGGCGCCGGCGCGGTTTCGGGCGACCGCACGATGCTGCGGCGCGCGCTCAACAACCTGCTCTCGAACGCCATCCGGCATACGCCGCAGGACGGCGAGGTCAGCGTGCGCATCGACAGGCAAGGCGAGCGGCTGACGCTGACCGTCGAGAACGAAGGCGAGACCATCACCGCCGAGCACCTGCCGCGCCTCTTCGACCGCTTCTACCGCGTCGATCCGGCGCGCCAGCGCGACAGCGAAGGCGCCGGTCTCGGCCTGGCGATCACGCGCGCCATCGTGCGCGCGCATGGCGGCAGCATCAGCGTCGCATCGAGCGACGGTGTGACGCGCTTCGAGATCACGCTCCCGGCGCGCTCCTGATTTTTCGCGACGACCCGGGAAAGCTACTTTCCATAGAGTTCCTGGACCGCGCCGTCGGAATACAGCCGCAGTTCGAACCACCCGCCTTTGCCGCCGGCGATTTGCAGCCAGCGCACGCGCCAATACGGCCGCTCGTACTCGTTGTGCAGGTTGTGGTACGCGACGACGCCAACGAAGGCATTGGATACGTCGATTCCCTTCTCCGCGACGTAGCGCTGCGCCTTTTGCACCGCCGCTTCGGCCGTAATCGACGGAACGTTGATCGTCTTGGCGAAGACCGGTGCGCTGATGGCGGCAACGACAAAGCATGCAGAGAGCAGGAGGCGCTTCATCGCGAGAGCCGGGTCAGGTCGACGCGACAGCGGTCAATCACCGGCCGGACGCAACGCGGCGCTTGGCAACGGGGCGCGGCGGCTTTGTCGCAAGCGGCTCGGCCAGCCGACCCGAAACGTACTTGTGGAGAACGCTGGCGATAAGCGTCTGGTACGGCATGCCCTCCTCGAGTGCCCTGGCCTGAATATCGCTGAGGTCGCCGGAGGACAGGCGGATGTTGACCCGGCGATCCTTGATGGCTGTCGCACGCGCAGCTGCCTTCAGTTTCTCGAGCTCGGCCTTGCTCGCGACGGACTTCAGCCGGCCTTGCTCGAAGGCGGCGAGGATTTCATGTTCGAAGGCATCAATCTTCGGCATCGGCTTCACCTTGATTCAAATAGTCCCGCGTGGCCTTGCGGCTCGGGATTACGGTCTTGAGGAAAAAATAGTCGTCCTCTTCGACGAACGGAACCAGATAGGCATAGTCGTCGCATGCGACGACAAGAACCCGCTGCCCGGGATATTTCGCCTGCTTCGGATGAACCAGGATATCCAGCAATCCACCGCCCTCGATTGCGACGACAACGCTCTCGAAGGAAATGCCCCGCTCCGCTTTGACGGTCTCGTTCTTCTCCGGGTTCCAGCGAAACGGTTTCATGTGCCTAGTTTAAGCCACTGTGTGCCTTTTGTCACCACTCCTGAGCTTGCCAGACGGGCGGCGCGAATGCCCGATGGCAGCGCCGGGTGGACCGGCCTGTCAGGACGCCAGCCCGCGCACGCATTGCATCGGTCCGCTGTGAATCTTTGCGAAGACCCGTTTCATCTGATCGCAGACCCTATCCCCTTCGGCGCCGGTGAGTCCCCAGAGAATCACCCGAACGTTCCTTTCGCTGTGGTTTGAGCGGTTAACGCTCAAGTAGGTGGCGCCGGCCGGCTCGTCATCGAAAATCCTTGCGTAGCGCGGCGCGAGGCTGGCCTTGCATACGATCGATTTTGACACGCAGTAGTTGCAATTCGCTTCCAGATTGTCCTTGACTCTTTCCGCGCGCAACCGGCAGTCGATGTCATCCACGGCTTTGCCGAAGATCGCCGCTTCGATCTCGCGACCGCCAACGCTCATGTTCACCCGAATCTCGGCGAAGACGGGGTTCACGATTTCGGCGGGGCCGAGGAGGTGCTGGTAGGCGTAGTAGCCCAGGGCACCCAATGCGGCGATGACGAGCAGTTTCCTCATGATTTCATCCGGACAAAGCGATAGGAAACGGAATCCGTCGTATTCGGCAGGCGCTCCAGCGGAGTCCCGTCGAACGGATTATATTATGTCTTTGTCATGTTTTACAAGCGGCTTTCGGACACGCCGGCATGGGCGGCCGGCCTGATGCGGCAAAAGCCTGGTAGATCGGCTTAGGTCGCAGACCGTAAGCCGACATTTAACGGCCTGTGGCGGGTCATGCCCCGCAGGGAATCCCCTTGGGAACGCTGCGCTAACCCGACCTACGGGCTGATTGTCGTCACACCGGCGAAAGCCCGTGTCCAGCTCGTTGAACTTCTGCATTCCGGCGCTGGCCGGAATGAGGAATATCTGTTTATCAGCCTTTTCCTAGCCTTTCTCGAAGCGCATCACGCCGCCGACGCTCGCGACGCGTATCGTATCGCCCGGCGCGAAGCCGCCTTCGAGGATCGCCTTGGCCAGCGGATTCTCGAGCTGCGCCTGGATGGCGCGCTTCAAGGGCCGCGCGCCGAACACCGGATCGAAGCCGGCGGCGGCGATTTCGTCGAGCGCGCTGTCGTCGACCGCGAGCTTCATCTCGAGCTGGGCTACGCGGCTTTCGAGATAGCCAAGCTGGATGCGGGCGATGGCCTTGATGTTCTTCTCGTCGAGCGCGTGGAAAACGACGACCTCGTCGATGCGGTTGATGAACTCGGGCCGGAAATAGTTCTTCACTTCGCCCATTACGGCGAGCTTGATGATCTGGTAATCGTCGCCGGCCATTTGCTGGATCATTTGCGAACCCAGGTTCGAGGTCATGACGATGACCGTGTTCTTGAAATCGACGGTGCGCCCCTGCCCGTCGGTCATGCGACCGTCATCGAGGACCTGGAGCAGGACGTTGAAGACGTCCGGATGCGCCTTCTCGATTTCGTCGAGCAGGATCACGCTGTAGGGCTTGCGCCGCACGGCCTCGGTCAGATGGCCGCCCTCTTCGTAGCCGACGTAGCCCGGCGGCGCGCCGATCAGGCGCGAGACCGAATGCTTTTCCATGAACTCGCTCATGTCGATGCGGATCATGTGGTCGTCGGAATCGAACAGGAAGCCGGCCAGCGCCTTGCACAGCTCGGTCTTGCCGACCCCGGTCGGGCCGAGGAAGAGGAAGGAGCCGTAAGGCCGGTTCGGGTCGGCGAGGCCGGCGCGCGAGCGGCGGATGGCGTCGGACACCAGACGCACCGCCTCGTCCTGCCCGACGACGCGCTGGTGCAGCTTGCCTTCCATATTGAGCAGCTTCTCGCGCTCGCCCTGCATCATCTTCGACACCGGGATGCCGGTCGCGCGCGAGACCACTTCGGCGATCTCCTCGATGCCGACCTGCGTGCGCAGGAGCTTGTTCTTAGTCGCGCCGTCGGCGCTTTTGCCCGCATTCTCGGCGGCTTTCAATTGCGCCTCGAGCTGCGGCAGCTTGCCGTATTGCAGCTCGGCGACCTTGTCGAGCTTGCCTTCGCGCTGCAGGCGCGCGAGGTCGGCCTTGAGCTTGTCGATCGCTTCCTTGATCTGCGCGCTGCCCTGCACCTGGGCTTTTTCGGCTTTCCAGATTTCCTCGAGGTCGTTGTACTCGCGCTTGAGTTTGGCCAGTTCATCCTCGATCAAATGCATGCGTTTTATCGAGGCCTCGTCCTTTTCCTTGCGCACCGCGAGGCGCTCGATCTCGAGCTGGATCATGCGCCGCGAGAGGCGATCCATGACCTCCGGCTTGGAGTCGATTTCCATGCGGATGCGCGCCGCCGCTTCGTCGATCAGGTCGATCGCCTTGTCGGGCAGGAAGCGGTCGGTGATGTAGCGCTGGCTCAGCTCTGCGGCGGCGACGATGGCCGGGTCGGTGATGTCGACGCCGTGGTGCAGCTCGTAGCGTTCGCGCAGGCCGCGCAGGATGGCGATCGTGCTCTCGACCGAGGGCTCGTCGACCAGCACTTTCTGGAAGCGGCGTTCGAGCGCCGCGTCCTTCTCGATGTACTTGCGGTATTCGTCGAGCGTCGTCGCGCCGACGCAGTGCAGCTCGCCGCGCGCCAGGGCGGGTTTCAACATGTTGCCGGCGTCGATCGCGCCCTCGGCGCGGCCGGCGCCGACCATGGTGTGCAGTTCGTCGATGAAGACGATGATCTGCCCCTGCTCGGCGGCAATCTCCTTGAGCACGGCTTTGAGGCGCTCCTCGAACTCGCCGCGGTACTTGGCGCCGGCGAGCAGCGCGGCCATGTCGAGGCTGAGCACCTTCTTGCCCTTGAGCGTTTCCGGCACTTCGCCATTGACGATGCGCTGGGCCAGGCCCTCGACGATCGCCGTCTTGCCGACGCCGGGCTCGCCGATCAGCACCGGGTTGTTCTTGGTGCGCCGCTGCAGGATCTGGATGGTGCGGCGGATTTCGTCGTCGCGGCCGATCACCGGGTCGAGCTTGCCCTGGCGCGCGCGCTCGGTGAGGTCGATGCAATACTTCTTGAGCGACTCGCGCTGGCCTTCGGCTTCCTGGTTGTCGACGCCCTGGCCGCCGCGCATGGCGTCAATCGCCGCCTCCAGTGGCTTGCGCGCGAGGCCGTGCTGCTTGGCCAGGCGCGCGCACTCGCCCTTGTCGTCGGCGAGGGCGAGCAGGAAGAGTTCGCTGGCGATGAACTGGTCGCCGCGTTTCTGCGCTTCCTTGTCGGTCAGGTTGAGCAGGTTGTTGAGGTCGCGGCCAAGCTGCACCTCGCCGCCGGCCCCTTCGACTTTCGGCAGGCGGTCGATGGCCTGGTCGAGCGCGACTTTAAGCGCCTGCACATTCGTTCCGGCCTGCGCCAGCAGCGAGGCCGTGCCGCCGTCATCCTGCTGCAGCAAGGCGAGCAGCAGATGCTGCGGCTCGATCATCTGGTTGTCGTGACCGATCGCCAGGCTCTGGGCATCGGCCAGAGCCTGCTGGAACTTGGTGGTGAGTTTGTCTTGGCGCATCGCGGCTTCCTTCGAATATCCATCAGGCGTAGAGATGGGGGGCGAAGCGGCCGTTTTCAAGGGCGCGATAGCGTCATAAGACGCACGGTGGAAATTATTCCGCCCGGCGCGGTCGACCTAATCAGCGTGGGAGCTTACCGAAAAAACCGCCGCGAAACCGCCGCCCGGGGTGCGGAAATTGGTCGTCTGCCCCTGATAGAGGCGGGCCGAAACGAGCTGTACGGCGCCCTGATAGACGTAGTTGCGCAGGTCGACCTTGAGGTCCTGCTCGACGCCGTCGACGAGCAGGCGCCGCTGCGACGGCGGCACCAGCGCCTGCGCGACATAGCCGCCGCGCGAGATCTCGGCGAACACGCGGCGCGTGAGCTTGTCGCCACGGTAGCTGGCCTTGCCGCCGTAGCCCGCCGCCGGCTTGAAGAACCATTGCTTGCGGCTGGCCCAGAACGCCGCGGCGTCCTCCGGCAAGACTTCTTCGGTGTGCGGAATGCCGGCCGCCAGCAATTGCCGGTCGGCAGCGCTGACGCCGATCTGCGCGAGCCAGGCCGGATCGGTCAGCGCGGCGAGATTGCGCTTGTCGGCATAGAGCGCGTGCGCGCGCGGATGCGGCGTCAGCACCACCGCATCGGCGAGCCAGGCGGCACGCAGCTGCGCCTGCGCCGGCTGCGCCAGCGAAAAATCGGTGAGACGGTTGTAGACGAGGTCGACTTCCTGCCCGGCGCAGGACAGACGCTTGCCGTCGAAAGCCAGCTCGCCCGGATCGGCGATCAGCGCGGCGATGCCGCTTCCTTCGAAGAGCTGGCGGAACAGCTCGAATTCGGGCGCCAGAAACTGGCCGGCCGGCGCTTCGTCGACAATGGCGATGCGGCGCAGCGGGCGCTCGCCGCGCGCGAGCGCCCATTCGGCGCGGAACATCGCGACGAAATCCGCCTCGGCTTCGCCCGGCTCGGAGAGCAGCGCTTCGACCTGCGCGCAGCAGGCGCGCTGGGCGTGCAGCAGCTTGGCGTTGAGCAGGGCGCCGCCGGCATTGGTGTTGATTTCGATCAGCTGCGGCCCGCTCGCGCCCAGGTGAAAATCGTAGCCCATGAAGACGCCGGCCGCGGGCGTCGCGTGGCGCGCAATCGAAGGCGCCTGGGCCAGCGCGCGCTCCTGCCAGGCCGGCAGCCGGGCGACGCGCTCGATGACCTCGATCAGCTCGGCCATGAATTGCAGCTGCGTCTGGGCGACGAAGACGGTCGCGTCGGAAAAGAGATTCGAGCGTTCGAGCAGCACCGGCGCGCGCGCGCCGCCGGCGTCCGCCGCGAGCGCGTGGCGCAATTTCGCATGATCGACCGACACGCACAGGCAGCCGCGATTGAGCAAGGCGGCCGCGGCGCGGCTGTCGACCGGCAGCGCGCAGACCGGATTGTGAATCGTGTGAATCGGGTAGGGCATCGTGCGCTTCAGGCCGGCGCGGAAAAGAAAGCCAGTACCTCGGCCAGCTCGCGCGTCCGCTTCATCGGCGGCAGGCTGCGCCAGATGCGCTTGCCGTACGGTTTGCTGATCAGGCGCGGGTCGCCGATCAGCAGCACGCCGCGATCGGTCTCGTCGCGGATCAGCCGGCCGGCGCCCTGCTTCACGTTGATCACGGCGCGCGGCAACTGGTAATCCATGAAGGCGTTGCGCCCTTCGTTCTTCATCCGCTCGATGCGCGCCGAGAGCACCGGATCGTCGGGCGGCGCGAACGGCAGCTTGTCGATGACCACCAGCGACAGGGCCTCGCCGCGCACATCGACGCCCTCCCAGAAGCTCTGGCTGGCCACCAGCACGGCGTTGCCGAGGCGGCGGAAGCGCTCGAGCAGTTCGTTCTTGCTGCCCTCGCCCTGCAGCAGCAGCGGGAAAGGCAGATTGGCCCGCTGCAGGTATTCGGCCAGCAGTTCGTGCGTGCGGCGCATGGCGCGCAGGGACGTGCACAGGAAGAAAGCGCGCCCGCCGCTCGCTTCGAGGACCGGGAAGGCGGCCTTGACCAGCGCTTCGCAAAACGCTTCGCTGTTCGGGTCGGGCAGGCCGCTCGGCGCATAGAGCAAGGCCTGCCGCGCGTAATCGAAGGGACTGTCCCAGTACGCCGACTCGGCTTCGGCAAGCCCCATTTCGCCGCAGTAATGCGCGAAATCGCGCTGCACGGCGAGCGTTGCCGAGGTGAAAATCCAGGCGCGCGGATGGCCGCTCATCTGCTTTTGCATGATGCCGGCGATGACGAGCGGCGTCGCGTTGAGCTGCAGCGCGTGCGTGTAGGTCTCGCCCCAGCGCACGTAATCCGGGTCGCTGCCGTTCTGCCAGCGGCGCAGCTGCGCGACGAGTTCGAGGCAGCGGCGCCAGCAGTTCTCGAGCCCTTCCGAGCGCTGCGCCTGTGTTTCGAGCAGGGCGGCCAGCGTTTCGGCTTCGCGCCGCAGGCCGACGATGCCGTTGTCGAAACCCATGCGTGCGGTGAGCTGCGCGAGCGCGAAGCGCGCGGGTTCGACGGGCAGGGTCAGGCGCAGGTCCTTGGCGGCTTTTTCGACGCTCGCGCAAAGCCTGGGCAGGTCGAGGCAATCCTTGGCCGATACCAGGCCCTCGGCGCGGGCGTCGCGCGCCAGGTCAAGCACTTGCGCTGTAGAGACATTGTCGCCGAAGAACAGGCTGGCCGTTTCCGGCAGCTGGTGCGCTTCATCGAAGATCACCGCGTTGCAGGCCGGCAGCAATTCCGCCGTACCTTCGTCGCGCAGCATGACGTCGGCAAAGAAGAGGTGATGGTTGACCACCACGAGGTCGGCGGCCAGCGCTTCGCGCCGCGCGGCCAGCACGAAGCATTCCTTGTGGTTCGGACACTCCTGCCCGATGCAGTTCTCGCGCGTCGAGGTGACCATGCCCCACACCGGCGAATTCTCCGGCACGTCGCTGCACTCGGCCTTGTCGCCGCTCTTCGTCGTCCGGGCAAAGCGCGAAATGCGCGCGGCATGCGCCGCATCCTCGCGCGAGGCGAAGCGGCCGTCGGCGAGCGCGCGCTCGAGATGGTAATGGCAGAGGTAGTTGGCGCGCCCCTTGAGCAGCGCCACCTGCACCGGCGAGCCGAGCGCCTCGCGCACGGTCGGGATGTCGCGCAGGAAGAGCTGGTCCTGCAGGTTCTTGGTTCCGGTCGAAACGATCACCTTGCCGCCCGAGAGCAGCGCCGGAACGAGGTAGGCGAAGGTCTTGCCGGTGCCGGTGCCGGCCTCGGCGACGAGCACGCTGTTGGCGGCCATGGCCGCGCCGATGCGCCCGGCCATTTCCACCTGCTGCGCGCGCAGCTTGTAGCCGGGAATGATCGCCGCGAACGGGCCGTCGCTGGCAAAGACTTCGGAGAGGGAAATCGTCATGCCTGTTTCAGATCCACTGCCTTCACATTCCGGGCTCGCATTACAACATATTTTCCAGAAACGCCCGTGTTCGTGGATGTTCCGGTGACGCGAAGAGTTCGCGCGCCGGGCGCGCTTCGAGGATCTCGCCCTCGTCCATGAACACGACGCGGCTTGCCACTTCGCGCGCGAAAGCCATCTCGTGTGTGACCACCAGCATGGTCATACGTTCTTCGGCAAGCTCGCGGATGGTGCGCAGCACTTCACCGGTGAGTTCCGGGTCGAGCGCCGACGTCGGCTCGTCGAAGAGCATGATGTCGGGCTCCATGGCCAGCGCCCGGGCGATCGCCACGCGCTGCTTCTGCCCGCCCGACAGGCGCGACGGATAGACGTCCCGCTTTTCGAGCAGCCCGACCTTGCGCAGCAAGGCCTCGGCTTTCGGAACGATCTCCGCGGCGCTCATCCCCTTGACGGTGATCGGCGCTTCGATGACGTTCTGCAGCACGGTGAGGTGCGGAAACAGGTTGAAGTGCTGAAAGACCATGCCCATCTTGCCGCAGATGCGGCGCAGGTCGGCGTCGGGCGCGTAGCGGCAGACGCCGTCGGCGCCGCTGCCGACCAGCGTCTCGCCTTCGATGACGATGCGGCCCTGATCGACCGTTTCGAGATGATTGAGGCAGCGCAGGAAGGTGCTCTTGCCCGACCCCGACGGGCCGATGACGGCGACCACTTCGCCCTTGCCGATGTCGAGCGAGACGCCCTTGAGCACGTGCAAGGCGCCGAAGCGCTTGTGCACTCCCTCGGCGCTGACCATCGGTACGTTGCCGGATTGGCTATTCATCGTAGACCGCGTATTTCTTTTCGAGGTGCTGGAAGCCCAGCGTCAGCACCAGCGTCATCGCCAGATAGAAGGCCGCGGCGACGACGAAGGGGGTGGTCGTGAAATCGCGCTGGACGATACCGCGCGCCGCGCGCAGCAGGTCGTTCATGGCCAGCACGTAAATCAGGGAAGTGTCCTTGACCAGGGTGATCGTCTCGTTGGAGAGCGGCGGCAGGATGCGCTTGATGACCTGCGGCAGGACGATGCGGCGCATCGTCTGCGGGTAGCTCATGCCGAGCACGCGCGCGCCCTCGTACTGGCCGCGGTCGATCGACTGGATGCCGGCGCGGAAGATTTCGGCGAAGTAGGCGGCGTAATTGAGAACGAAAGCGACGATGGCCGACGGAAAATCCGGCAGCCGCACGCCGATCACCGGGACGAAGGGCAGCGCGAAGTAAATGAACAGCATCTGCAGCATCAGCGGCGTGCCGCGCATCAGCCAGATGTAGCCATTGACCGCGCCGCTGACGATCCTGAAACGCGAGATGCGCAGCAGCGCAAGGCACAGGCCGAGCGGCACGGCGAGGACGAGGGTGATCAGGAAAACCTGCAGCGTGACCCCCGTCCCCTCGAGCAGGGGGCCGATGATGTTCAATACGTAGTTCATGCCTTGCGATTCAGGGTGATGAAACGCTTTCGACGCAGCGTGCGTTCTAAGGAAGCGCCGTCATTCCGGCAAACGCCGGAATCCAGTTAGCGCACGGAACTGGACACCGGCCCCGGATTCAAGCATTCCGGGGTGACGTTCTTGCGCCGGCGTGAAGGATTGATCAGCGCCTTACTTCTTGATGATGTCCTTGCCGAACCACTTGGTCGAGATCGCCGCGGCGGTGCCGTCCTGCTTCATGTCGTCCATCGCTTTCTGCAGCTTGGCCATCAGGTCGGTGTCGTCCTTGCGCGTGCCGACGCCGTAGTCTTCGGTGCCGAAGTTCTCGTCGAGGACGCGGTATTCGCCGGGTTTCTTGGCGGTGTAGTAGCGGCCGACCACTTCGTCGACGACCAGCGCGTCGAGGCGGCCGGTCGATACGTCCATCAGCGCCGCGACGTTGTCGGCGAACTTCTTGAGTTCCTTGATCGACTTGGCCGTCGCCTTGTCCTTTGCGACGGCCTCGATGGCGCTGCTGCCGTCCTGCACGCCGACGACTTTGCCTTTCAGGTTGGCCTTGGTCTTGATCGGCGAGTTCTCGAGCACCACGATGATCTGGCGGTTCTCGAGATAGGGCTTGGTGAACAGGATGTTGGCCTTGCGCTCTTCGGTGATCGTCAGACCGTTCCACAGGACGTCGACGCGCTTGCCGTTAAGCTCCGCTTCCTTCGCGTTCCAGTCGATCGGCTTGAATTTCACGTCGACCCCGAGACGCTTGCCGGCTTCGGCGGCCAGATCGATGTCGAAACCGACGAGCATGTTCTTCTCGTCGCGGAAACCCATCGGCGGGAAATTGTCGTCGAGGCCGACGACGATCGACGGCACGGCGGGCGCCGGCGCGGCGACCGGGGCGGGCGCCGGCGCAGCGGCTTCCTCTTTCTTGCTGCAGGCGGCGAACAGCGCGCCGGCTACCAGCGCAATGATCAATAGCGAGATCTTCTTCTTCATGATTTTCTTCCTATAGTGTTGAACGAATTCTTATCTTGCCGGCTCGCGTGGCAGCAGCAGGTTGAGCAGCACGGCCAGCACGCCGCACAGGCTGATGCCCTGCATGATGAAGCTGCCGATGGTCAGGCCGAGGCCGCCGATACCGGTGACCAGCGTGACCGAGATGATGCACAGATTGCGCGCGCTCGAAAGATCGACGCGGCCGTCCATGATTGTTTTCAAGCCGATGCCGGCGATCGAGCCGAAGAGCAGCATCATGATGCCACCCATGACCGGCATCGGAATCGTCTGCAGCAGCGCGCCGAACTTGCCGACGAAAGCCATCAGGATGGCAAAGCACGCGGCCCAGGTCATCACCACCGGGTTGAAGTTGCGGGTCAGCATCAGCGCGCCGGTCACCTCGCCGTAAGTGGTCACCGGCGGGCCGCCGAACAGGCCGGCGATATTGACCGCCAGGCCGTCGCCGAGCAGCGTGCGGTGCAATCCGGGCGATTCGGTGAAATCCTTGCCGGTGACCGCGCCGATGGCCAGGATGCCGCCGACGTGTTCGACGATGGGCGCGATGGCCACCGGAATCATGTACAGGATCGCCGAAATATTGAATTCCGGATGGCCGAAGACCGGCACATTGAGCCACGCGGCCTGGGTCACCTTGGAGAAATCGACGATGCCCATGAACAGCGATACCACGTAGCCGACGCCGACGCCGACCAGAATCGGCACGAGTTTCAAGAGCCCCTTGGCGCGTATCGCGGTGAGCATGGTCGCCAGCAGCGAGATCGCGGCGATCGACAAGGCCGTGCCGTATTCGACTACCTGCGCATCGCCGGCCTTGCCGGTGGCCATGCTGACGGCGACCTGCGCGAGGCCGAGGCCGATGACCATAATCACCGGGCCGATGACCACCGGCGGCAGCAGATGATGGATGAAATTTACGCCGCGCCATTTGACGAGCCCGGCCGCGACGTAATAGAAGAAACTCGCCGAGGCCAGCGCGCCGAGCGTCGCCGGCATGCCCCAGGTGTGCGCCGAGTAGATCACCGGCGCGATGAATGCGAAGCTCGATCCGAGGTAGATCGGTACCTGGCGTTTCGTGCACAGCTGGAAGACCAGCGTGCCGATGCCCGCGCCGAGCAACGCGAGACTCGGATTGAGACCGGTCAAGAGCGGCACCAGAACGGTCGCGCCGAAAGCGACGAAGAGAATCTGCGCGCCGGACAGCGCCGTGCGCCAAACCGGCTCCCTCGTTGTACTCATCGGACTTTCCTCCCCCTTATGGTCTATCTGGTTCCGAAAATCTTGTCGCCGGCATCCCCCAGTCCGGGAATGATGTAGCCGACCTCGTTGAGGTGGCTGTCGATCGCCGCGGTATAGACCTCGACGTCGGGATGCGCCGCGTGCACGGCGGCGACGCCTTCCGGCGCGGCGACCAGCACCAGGGCGCGCACCTGCTTGCAGCCGTTGCGTTTCAACATGTCGATGGTGGCGATCAGCGAACCGCCGGTGGCCAGCATCGGATCGACGATCAGCGCCAGGCGCTCGTCGAGCTGGCCGACGAAGCGCTCGAAATAGGGTTCGGGCATCAGCGTCTGGTGATTGCGGGCGATCCCGACGACGCTCACCTTGGCGCTCGGGATCAGGTCGAGAACCCCGTCGAGCATGCCCAGGCCGGCGCGCAGGATGGGCACGACCGAGATCTTCTTGCCCTTGATCTGTTCGATTTCAACCGGTCCCGCCCAGCCCTGGATCACGCAGCGTTCCATGGCAAAATCGGCGCACGCCTCGTAGGTCAAGAGGCGCGCGAGTTCGGCGGTCAGTTCGCGGAATTTCTTGGTGCTGATGTTGACTTCGCGCAGCAAGCCGATCTTGTGCTTGACGAGGGGATGCTTGACTTCGATGGCCGGCATGGCGCTCTCCGCAGGCAGTGCGTGGACAAAGACCGCAAGGTTAGCGGATTCGGCGGCAAAGCGCACCCCCAAAATCGGTCCGGGCGGGCTTCCGACTTGACCGGCCACCCTTCTTTTTTACTACAATCGACCCCTGACGCCATTGAAAGGCCCTGCCCATGATCGATCAACCCGTCGCCGAATTCAGCCTTCCGGCTACCGGCGGAAAAGACTTCACGCTTGCCGGCGCGCGCGGCAGGACGCTCGTCATTTATTTCTACCCCAAGGACAGCACCCCCGGGTGCACCACCGAGGCGCAGCAGTTTCGCGACCTCTACCCGGACTTCGTCGCCGCCGGCTGCGAGGTAGTCGGCGTTTCGCGCGACAGCCTGCGCTCGCACGAAAACTTCAAGAGCAAACAGGAACTGCCCTTCGACCTGCTCGCCGATAGCGAAGAAAAGCTCTGCGCCCAGTTCGCGGTGATCAAGATGAAGACGATGTACGGCAAGCAGGTGCGCGGCATCGAACGCAGCAGCTTCGTCATCGACGGCAAGGGCGTGCTGCGGCGCGAATGGCGTGGCATCAAGGCGCCGGGACATGCCCAGGAAGTCCTCGATTTCGTAAAGACGTTATGATCGCGCTTTGATTCGCCCCGCAACCACCGGAGAAACTTCCTTGATGGCTCACAAGACCGCCGCCCGCACCGGGAAACCCGTCTCGGCGCTGACCAAGCTCTTCGTCCTCGATACCAATGTCCTGTTGCACGATCCGACCAGCGTCTATCGCTTCGAGGAGCACGATGTCTTCGTGCCGATCATGACGCTCGAGGAACTCGACCACAACAAGAAAGGCCTGTCCGAAGTCGCGCGCAACGCGCGGCAAGTGACGCGAACCCTGGACGAAATCGTCAGCAGCCAGCACGACGGCATCGAGGACGGCATCGCCCTCTCCGGCCCGTCGCAGAAGCTCGCCAGCGGCCGCCTCTTCCTGCAAACCGAAGCGATCGCCAAGGAACTGCCGATCGACCTGCCGACGGCCAACGCGGACAACCAGATCCTTGCCGTCGTCATACATCTGCAACGGCGCCACCCGGAACGCGCCGTCATCCTGGTGTCGAAAGACATCAATATGCGCATCAAGGCGCGTGCGCTCGGACTCGAAGCCCAGGACTACTTCAACGACAAGGTGCTCGAGGACACCGACCTCCTGTATACCGGCGTGCGGGAACTGCCGGCCAATTTCTGGGACAAGCACGGCCAGGGGATGGAATCCTGGAAGCGCGACAACCGTACCCTTTACCGCGTCACCGGCCCGCTCTGTTCGAAGCTGCTGGTCAACGAGTTCATCTATCAGGAGGCCGAGCAGCCGCTCTATGCGATCGTTCGCGAGATCGCCGGCAAGACGGCGCAGTTCGAGACGCTGACCGACTATTCCCACGCCAAGAACAGCGTCTGGGGGATCACCGCGCGCAACCGCGAGCAGAATTTCGCGCTCAACCTGCTGATGGATCCGGACGTCGATTTCGTCACCCTGCTCGGCCAGGCCGGCACCGGAAAAACACTGCTGACCCTCGCCGCCGCGCTGACCCAGGTACTCGACAAGAAGCTCTACTCGGAGATCATCATGACGCGGGTGACGGTTCCGGTGGGCGAGGACATCGGTTTCCTGCCGGGAACCGAGGAAGAAAAAATGGGGCCGTGGATGGGCGCCCTCGAAGACAACCTCGAAGTGCTCAACAAGACCGACGACAGCGCCGGCGAATGGGGGCGGGCGGCGACGCACGACCTGATTCGCAACCGCATCAAGATCAAGTCGCTCAACTTCATGCGCGGCCGCACCTTCCTCAACAAATTCCTGATCATCGACGAGGCGCAGAACCTCACGCCCAAGCAGATGAAAACGCTGATCACGCGCGCCGGCCCCGGAACCAAGGTCGTCTGCATGGGCAACATCGCGCAGATCGACACGCCGTATCTCACCGAAGGCAGTTCCGGCCTGACCTATGTCGTCGACCGCTTCAAGGGCTGGGAACATTCGGGCCACGTCACGCTGCAGCGCGGTGAACGTTCGCGCCTCGCCGACTACGCGGGCGAAGTGCTATAATTTTCTTCCTCATCGAGCCGTGTCCCTTGACGCGGCTTGTTCGTTTTCGGCAGCTGCCACCCCCTTGGCACAGGCTGCTTTCTATGCATTGCGGAGTGTCGATTGAAACGACGTGACTTCCTCGCCGCCTCGGCAGTTCTCGCACTATTGGCTTCGCCGCAAGCCGAGGCGGTAAGGCGCTCGGTGAAAAGAAAACCGGCAGCAAAAAAGCCGGTGACCAAGGCTTCGGAGCCGGCCGCCGAAGCACGCAACGTCATCAGCCTTCCTGACGAACCGCTCGCACAGTGGCGCAGCTATGACCTGCAATCAACCGTCAGCCTCAAGGGCATCCACGGCAAGGCGCGCCTGTGGTTGCCGCTAGCCCAGTACAAGGACACCCCGTGGGAACGCTCACTGGGCCACACCTGGCACGGGAATTTCGCCGCCGCCGGGATCTATCGCGACCCGGTCGCCGAAATGGAAGTCTTTTACGCCGACTGGCCTGAAGGAATCGCCGAACCGCAACTGCACATCACCAGCCAAGTGTCCACCCAGGACCGGCCTTTCGACATCACCCGCCATGGCGCGATGGCCGAGCGCACCGAGGTGCTGCGCCGCTGCCTGCAGTCAACGCGCCTGGTCCCCATCGACGGCGTCGTGCGCCGCACCGCCGAGCGGGCGATCGGGCGCATCAAGGATCCGCTGGCCATGGGCAAGGCCATTTACGAATGGGTCGTCGAAAACACCAGTTTTGATCCGCTGATCAAAGGCGTCGGCGATGCCGACATCGGCAATATGCTGGAGAGCGGCGATCTGGCCGGAAGAAGTGCGAAGATTTCGCTGCTCTTCGTCGGCCTGTGCCGCTCGATCGGGATTCCGGCGCGGCCGGTGTTCGGTTTGCGCATCGATGCCTCGCGACTCTTTGCTTGCCTCGGCGCCGCAGGCGACCTGAGCGAAGCGCAACAATGCCGCGCCGAATTTTACGCGCCGGGCTACGGCTGGGTTCCAGTCAATCCGGCCGACGTGCGCAAGGCCATGCGCGAGGAATCCCTGAGCAGCGGCGATTCAAGACTCAGCGTGCTGAAGAGGCTGCTCTTCGGCTTCTGGGAGATGAACTGGATCGGCTTCAACGCGGCGCAGGACGTCAGCCTGCGCGGCTCGCCCGGCAGCATGCTGCCCTACCTGATCTACCCCGAGATTGAAAGCGGCGATGGCCGTTTCAATAGCCAGGACACGGGTCGCGTCAGCTACAAGGTCAGCGCCAGCCGCGTCGATTCCTGAGCCTGACAGCGCAGCAGCGGCAGATCCATGCCGAGAGTCCGCGAGCAGGCGCTCACCCTCGCCTAAGCCGTGAGCGCCGTCGGTCACCCGCTGGTGTCCTCGAGAACAGTACAGCCGGTGATCGGGAAACGCCTCGGTCACCCCGGCAAGCGATTTACCCCCTTCTTGCACCGAACGATTTGATCGTTTGACTTCTTTAATGCGAATGATTATCATCCGCATTCATGGATTCCGATACATCACTCACGGAGGAGCAAAGTCGATGAAAAGATTCTTGATCTATTCGCTCGCCTTGTCCGCCCTCCTGCCATTCGCCGCACATGCCGAAGACTATGTTCTCACGCTCAAGAACAACCAGTTTTCTCCCAAGGTGCTGACCATCCCCGCAGGACAGCGAATCAAGCTCATCGTGAAGAACCAGGATGCGACGCCCGCGGAATTCGAGAGCAGCGATATGAACCGCGAGAAAGTCGTCGGCGCAAACAGTGAAATCGTTGTCTTCATCGGACCGCTCGAGCCCGGCAGCTATGGCTACTTCGACGATTTTCATCGCAACACGACGACCGGCATCATCGTCGCCAAGTAGTTTTGCTGCCGAACCCATTCTGGAAATCCCGCGCCATCTGGAAGGACGATTTCATGCCATCAGCCCTTATCCGAAGACTGCC
Source organism: uncultured beta proteobacterium (assembly GCA_903886975.1). Lineage (GTDB taxonomy): Bacteria > Pseudomonadota > Gammaproteobacteria > Burkholderiales > Rhodocyclaceae > Propionivibrio. The sequence continues at coordinate 61,940 of CAISOB010000026.1, read as the reverse complement.
TAGATATGTCCTTGCCGCAACGGCAATATCAGCTTTCGCCGGCGCCATGAAGGACAGCGCTGCCGACGAGATCTATTCGCCCAATGCCGAATATCACGAGTTCTCGCTCGAGTACAACGGCTCCCGCACATTCGATCGAAATCCCGACAAGAATGGTGCGCGGGAAAGCGAAGTGTCGCTGGAAGCCGGAATTCTGCCGCGCCTGACCGTGGAAGTCAGTGCCGTTTCGGCAAAGGACCCCGGTGGGACTTCGCAGCTTGCCGCGCGCGAAATCGAAGGCCGCTACCAGTTTTTCGAACCGGGAGAAAAATGGCTCGATGCCGGGGTGCTGGTTGCCTACGATTTTGCTGCCCGGCACGGCGTAGCGGATTCGCTCGAGGTCAAGTTACTGCTGCAGAAGGATGTCGGCCGATTCACCAGCACCGCCAATATCGGGTTTACCCAGAACGTCGGGAGCTATTCGGCGCACACCGGCGGACCGGACTACGTCTTTCTCTGGAACACGCGCTACCGTTACAGCGCCGCTTTCCAGCCCGGCATCGAGATCCAAAGCGACTTGGGCCAGGGACATCAGCTCGGCAGCTTCAACAAGCAGGAGCACTATATCGGCCCGGCAGTCTACGGAAAACTCTTCGGCCCCCTGCCGCAAGGTCAGGCAATCAAGTATCAGCTCGCCTATCTATTCGGCGCGAGCGATGCGGCGGCGCGCGGCGTGGTGAGAGCGCTCGTCGAATATGAAGCGCACTTCTAAGGCGAAATGAGATGCTGGCAACCTTGATCATCGTTTTTCGCGAAGTGATCGAGGCCGGCTTGGTCATCGGCATCGTTCTCGCCGCGACACGCGGCGTGCCGCGCAGAGGTCTCTGGGTCGGCGGCGGAATGGCCGGCGGAATTGCCGGCGCTTGCCTCGTCGCGGCATTTGCCGATGTCATGGCCGACATGATGGCCGGCAGTGGACAGGAAGTGTTCAATGCATCGGTGATGATGATCGCCGTATTGATGCTGACCGCACACAACGTCTGGATGGCGCGTGAGGGCCGGCATATCGCCCATGAAATGAAATCGCTCGGCGAGGATGTCGTCATCGGACGGCGTTCATTGACCGCCCTGGCGATCGTGGTCGGCGTTGCCGTGTTGCGGGAAGGCTCTGAAATCGTCCTGTTTCTCTACGGCATTGCGCTGGCGGGCGGGGACTCGGTGCTTTCCATGTTCCTTGGCGGCGTAATGGGGCTTGGACTTGGCGGCTGCGTGAGCGCCTTGATGTATTTGGGCCTGCTTAATATTCCGACGCGTCACGTGTTCACCGTGACCAGTTGGCTGATCGCGCTGCTTGCCGCCGGCATGGCTTCACAAGCCATCGTCTTTCTGCAACAGGCGGGGTTGGTGACGCTGCTTCCGCACGTGGTCTGGAATACGTCCGGCGCACTTTCGGACGCCAGCATCGTCGGCAAAGCACTGCATACGCTGGTCGGCTATACCGATCGTCCGACCGGCATTCAAGTTGTCGTGTATGCCACGACGCTGGTGGCGATCTTTACGCTGATGCGATTGTTCGGCCACGCACCGCGGTCGCCCGAGCGGCGCAACAAGGTTCGGCGCGACGCTTGCAACGCTTGAGGTTCACCCGCCCGCCGGCCACGGCATTGCCGACAAGGCATGGACACGCTTTCCCTGTTCGCCATAAACTGCGCTTCTGACCCCACCGACACGCTTGCGGAGGCACGCGGCCATGGCCCGAATCATCGGAGGAATCGGCGTTTCCCACACGCCCACAATCGGCTTCGCCTATGACACCAACAAGCAGTCCGATCCGGCATGGGCGCCGATCTTCGAGAGTTTCGAGCCGGTTCGCAAGTGGTTGAAGGAAATGAAGCCGGACGTTCTCGTCTATGTCTTCAACGACCACGTAACCTCCTTCTTCTTCGATCACTACTCTGTTTTCGCGCTCGGCATCGATAAGGAATACGCCGTTGCCGACGAGGGCGGCGGCGCGCGCGCCCTGCCGCCGGTTCCCGGCAATCCGCAACTGGCGCAGCACATCGCCGTAAGCCTGGTGGGCGAAGAATTCGACATGTCGTTTTTCCAAGACAAGCCGCTCGACCACGGCTTCTTCTCGCCGATGTCGGTCCTGCTCGAACGCCAGGGCGGGCAGTGGCCGACAACCATCGTGCCGCTGCAGGTCGGCGTCCTGCAGTTCCCGATTCCCACGGCGCGGCGCTGCTACAAGCTGGGCCAGGCGCTGCGCCGGGCGATCGAAAGCTACCCCGAGGACCTGCGCGTCGCGGTCGTTGCCACCGGCGGACTGTCGCATCAAGTGCATGGCGAGCGCGCCGGCTTCAACAATGTCGCCTGGGACCGCGAGTTCGTCGACATTATCACCCGCGACCCCGAGCGCCTGGCCGACATGACGCACGCCGAATATGCCGCGCTCGGCGGGCTCGAAGGCGCCGAAATCATCATGTGGCTCGTCATGCGCGGCGCCTTGTCGGCTTGCGTCAAGAAGGTGCACAGTTCCTACTACCTGCCGTCGATGACCGGCATCGGCACCCTGGTGCTCGAGAACGATTCGATCGCGGTGCCCGGCGCGGTCGACGCCCGGCATCGGGAGCGCATGGCCGAGCAATTGCGCGGCGCCGAGGCGCTCGCCGGCACCTACCCCTTCACCCATGCCACCAGCCTCAAGGCCTATCGCCTCAACAAATTCCTGCACGGCATGATCGTTCCGGAAGAGCGCCAGCGCTTTCTCGCCGATCCGGAAGGCGCATTCGCCGCGGCCGGCCTCAGCGACGAGGAGAGGGATCTCGTGCGCCGCCGCGACTGGCGCGGCATGATCCATTACGGCGTCATCTTCTTCATGCTCGAGAAACTCGGTGCGACGGTCGGAACGTCGAACCTGCACATCTACGCGGCGATGCGCGGCGAGACGCTCGAAGATTTCATGAAGTCACGTAATACCCAGGTCCTGTACTCGGTGACGGGCAGCCAGGCCGCGCAGTCGGTGGCCTGGGACAAGAAGTAAGGCGCTAGTCGAACTTCGATTTCGCGCGGCAGGCGACAGTGACCAGATCGATGGCTTTGAGCAGCCGGTTGCGCGGCAGTTCGTCAACGATGCCGAAAATCAGCCGTGCGATCGCGTTCGCCGGTTCGACGATGATTCCGCCTTCGAGCGAGAGCATGTGGAAGAAAGTAAATTGCACGTCCTGGCCATGCAGAATGCTCAGCGACCCGTCCCTGGCCTGGAATTTCTCGACGGCGGTCCAGTCGAGATCGATGTTCACGCCGTTCTGCAGGGTAATCCTCGACCGGCATGCCGCACCACGATAGTGCTGCGCCGGGAAAGTCTCGTAGCCGTAAATATCGCCGTCCTTGTTGATCGATTCGTGAATGGTGATGACATCGTTGCCGGCGACCAGCGCGGCGAAATACTGGTGCGCGTCCGCTATCGTCGGCGCAGCCGGGACAAGTTCTGCGGCCGCCGCGTCCAGCCACGCCGTGCCACAGCTCAGCCATGCCACTGCGATGGCGGCGATCAAGCGGGGCAGTACGCTGGCCTGTCGTGGCGGCATGAATCGAATCCCTCAAGTCACTCGCGGCAGTCACCGGCGGAACGGTACGCTCGCCATTCCCGCCCCTCACGCCGCTTGCGCGTACGCTGAGCGTTTGGCGGACCAACGTCTGTTCGCTGCCGAACAGAGCGGCTGGCGTCAGCAAGGCGCAGGGTCAGGGCCTCGATCCTCATCCGCTCGACGCGGCGATACAGTATGATTCGCCATCCAGGGAGCGCCTGACGTCGGTGTTAGAAGGACGCGGCCCCACAGAATTTTTCAATCAGCCCATAGGAGAAACCATGCTGACCCCCGCAATGACCGACCGCCTGAACAAACAGATCGGGCTCGAACAATATTCTTCCAACCTGTATTTGCAGATGAGCGCCTGGTGCGATCACCAGGGCTATACCGGCAGCGCCGCCTTTCTGCGCGAGCATGCGGGCGAAGAGCTGCAACACATGCACAAGCTCTTCGATTATGTCTGCGAGACGGGTGCTCTTGCCGTGCTGGGGGCGCTCAATGCGCCGCCGCCGGGCTACAAGTCGCTGGGTGACGTATTCGAGGTGACCTACAAGCACGAAATCAGCATCACGGCCGGAATCAATCAACTCGTCGCCAGCGCGCTGGCCGAGCAGGATTTCGGCACCTTCCAGTTCCTGCAGTGGTATGTCAGCGAACAACACGAGGAAGAACGCCTGTTCAAGAGCATCCTCGACAAGATTTCGGTGATCGGGCTCGAAGGCAAGGGAATCTATTTCCTGGACAAGGAAATACGCAAGCTGGCCGGACAAACCACCGTCAGCTGAGACTCCTGATGGATTCCGGTTTGCGCCGGAACGACGAGTCCGCACAGCTGTGCAAAGATCCGTCGTCCCGGCGCAAGCCGGGACCCAGAGCGTACCTCAAGACCCTGGATTCCGGCTTGCGCCGAAATGACGCCGGCGATCACGCCAGGTCGAAGCGATCAAGGTTCATCACCTTGTTCCACGCGGCTACGAAGTCACTCACAAACGGCGAGTCCTTGCTTGCATAAACTTCGGCGAGCGCCCGCAGCTGCGAGTTCGAACCGAAGACGAGATCGACGATGGTGCCGGTCCACTTGAGCTCGCCCGTCGCGCGATCGCGCCCCTCCAACACGCCTTCGGAGGCGGCGGATTTCTGCCACTTCGTCTTCATGTCGAGGAGATTCACGAAGAAGTCATTGCTGAGCGTCCCTGGCCGTTTGGTGAACACGCCGTGCTTGGACTGGCCGACGTTCGCATTCAGCGCGCGCATCCCGCCGATCAGTACCGTCATCTCGGGGGCGGTCAGCGTCAGCAACTGCGCTTTATCGATCAGCAGTTCGGCGGCCGATTCCTCGAGTCCCTTGCGGATGTAGTTGCGGAACCCGTCCGCGGCCGGCTCCAGTACGGCGAACGAGTGCACATCGGTTTGCTCCTGCGAGGCGTCCATGCGCCCCGGCGCAAAGGGGACCTTCACATCCTGGCCGGCCTTTTTCGCTGCGGCCTCGACGGCGGCGCAGCCGCCGATAACGATCAGGTCCGCAAGCGAAACCTTCTTGCCGCCGGACCGCGCGCTGTTGAAGTCCTTCTGGATCGCTTCGAGTTTTTGCAGGACCTGCGCCAGTTGCGCCGGCTGATTGACCTCCCAACTCTTCTGCGGCGCCAGGCGAATGCGCGCGCCGTTCGCGCCACCGCGCTTGTCGCTGCCGCGGAATGTTGCGGCGGACGCCCAGGCCGTCGCGACCAGTTGCGAGACGGACAATCCCGATGCGAGGATCTTGGCCTTCAGGCCCGCAATGTCCTGCGCGCCGATCAATTTGTGATTCACTGCGGGGATGGGATCCTGCCACAGCAGCGGCTCGGCCGGAACGAGCGGACCAAGATAGCGGGAAAGCGGCCCCATATCGCGGTGTGTCAGCTTGTACCACGCCTTGGCGAAAGCGTCCGCGAACTCCTGCGGATGCTCGAGATAGCGTTTGGCGATCTGCGCATAGGCCGGATCCATTTTCAGGGCGAGATCCGCCGTGGTCATCATCGGGGCGTGGCGTTTCGACGGATCGTGGGCATCGGGCACGCTGCCCGCTGCCGAGGCGTCCTTGGGCGTCCATTGCTGCGCACCGGCGGGGCTCTTGGTCAGCGCCCACTCGTAGCCGAACAGGTTCTCCAGGTAGTTGTTGTCCCACTTGATCGGGTTCTTGGTCCACGCGCCTTCGAGACCACTGCTGATCGTATCGGCGCCGTTGCCGCTGCCGAAGCTGTTCTTCCAGCCGAAGCCTTGCTCTTCGATGCCGGCCCCCTCGGGTTCGCGACCGACGTGCTGGCTCGGATCGGCGGCGCCGTGGCACTTGCCGAAGGTGTGTCCGCCGGCGACCAGTGCCACGGTCTCTTCGTCATTCATGGCCATGCGCGCGAAGGTCTCGCGCACGTCGCGTGCCGAAGCGACCGGATCCGGATTGCCGTTCGGGCCTTCCGGGTTCACGTAGATCAGGCCCATTTGCACCGCGGCGAGCGGATTTTCAAGGTCACGGTCGCCGCTGTAGCGCTCGTCCGCCAGCCACCTGCCCTCGAATCCCCAGTAAATATCCGCCTCCGGTTCCCAGACGTCCTTGCGCCCGCCGGCGAAACCGTAAGTCTTGAATCCCATCGACTCGAGCGCAACGTTGCCGGCGAGAATCATCAGGTCGGCCCACGAGATTTTCCGGCCATACTTCTGCTTGATCGGCCAGAGCAGGCGCCGCGCCTTGTCGAGGCTGACGTTGTCCGGCCAGCTGTTGAGCGGCGCAAAGCGCTGCGTTCCGGAGCCTGCGCCGCCGCGACCATCAGCGACGCGGTAGGTCCCGGCGCTGTGCCAGGCCATGCGAATGAAGAACGGCCCGTAGTGGCCATAGTCGGCCGGCCACCACGGCTGCGAATCGGTCATCAAGGCATGCAGGTCCTTGATCACCGCATCGAGATCGAGGCTCTTGAATTCCTCGGCGTAGTCGAACGCCTCGCCCATGGGGTCGGATCGCTCGGAGCGCTGATGCAAGACCGACAGGTTAACCTGCTCGGGCCACCAGTCCGCGTTCGTCAGGCCGCGCGTCGCGGCGCGTTTACGGGCGTTGCTTGAGAACGGGCACATTGATTCGTCTGACATGATTCTCTCCTTTTTTCCGGTTGAAAATAGCTGATCAGACCAGTGTAGTATTTACATGTCATTTAATCCAATGTCATGGCGCTGACCGGGCGCGTGGCTCGCCGATACTGGCCACGCGTCTCTCGTGCGCTCCGAGCCATGGCGCGATCGATAGCCATCACCTGGAATCCAGGCGCACCGGCAGGCTGAACCAGGCGATCAGACCGAGCAGCACAAGACCGATGCCGACCCACTGTCCGACGTACCACTTGCCGCCACTGCGTTGCAGCACCTCGAAGCGATCGATATAAACGGTCTCGCACGCACCATTGCCGGTATCGGTGCGCACGATGCTGGTGCCGCGCTTGAATGGTGTCCCATGATTGTGCGAATATTCCGCGAGATAGCCGGTGAAATGAATCTGGTCGCCGATGCGTACCTCGCGCATCTTGCGGGCCAGGCCGGGATCGGCGCTGAGCAGATGATTATTCGAGATTGCCGTGATATCGAAAGCGGCCCAGGCCTCGCTCGATGAAGTTTGAAAGTTGCAGGTGAACTGGCCGCTGGTAAAACTGATCTCCTGGTAAGCGCCGCTGCGAACGTTGTTCCCCCACACCACGCAAAGATCGGTGATGTTCAGCTTGTCATTCCATTCTTTATGCAGGTAGTCCCACCAGGTGTCGGCGTTGTGCTTGCTGACGACCATGCCGTAAAGATCATAGGTGTACAGGGGCTGAACGGTGTAATCGATTTGACCGACAGTGACGTGTAGCGGCGGACGCGACACCGCCACCTGCACCGGCTCAGCGAGGAGCTCGGCTTGCAGCGCCGGCGGCGCCGGCAAGTCGGTCTTCTTCCACAGCGCCGCCGCCAGCAGCATCAGGCCGCAAACGATCAGCCACTTGCCGAGACGATTATTCACGGCGCTTGCAATCAGTGGGCCTTGCTGACGGCAAGATTCCACAAGCTGATCAACTGCTCGTATTCGGCCGACGCCGCTGCCTGGTCGAGCGGGAAGATCTTGACGCTCTTCAAATCCGGCAAGCTGGTCAGTTTTGAGACCGGGATGTCGGTTCGGGTCGGCCGACGGAAGGCCTTGACCAGCAATTCCTGTTGCGTCTCCTTGCTGAGCAGGATGTTGTAGAAGGTCTTCGCCGCGTCGAGGTTCTTCGCGCCTTTCAGGATGAACATGCCTTCCGGCGCGAGATAGCTGCCCTCGGACGGATAGACCAGCTTGATTTCCTTCTGGCCGCCGGCGACATACTCCTGCGCCGCGTATTCGATCGTCAGGCCGACCGCGTACTCGCCCATCGCCGTGCCCTTGTAGGTCGTTCCCGACGACGAGGTGACCACCGCGTTGGCGGCGATCTTCTCGAGTCCGTCGCGACCGAACTGCTTGAGCAGGCCATAGACCAGGAGGTAAGCCGTCGCGCTCTTGCTCGGATCGGTGATGGCGAACTTGCCTTTCCATTCGGGCTTCATCAGGTCGGACCAGGTCTTCGGCGCGGCCAGGCCCTTGAGCTGCTTTTCATTGACCATCAGCACCATCAAGTGCACATTGGTCCCGACCCACAGGTCGCCCGGGCCGCGGAACTCGGCCGGGATCGCCGCGCTGTCGGGCGACTTGTACGGCGCCATGTACTCCTTGTAGGCGCCGAGCGTGCCGAAGCCGCCGCTCCACAGGATGTCGCCGCGCGGATTCGCGCTTTCCGCCTGGATGCGCTTCATCAGCGCGCCGGTGCCGCCGGTGACCTGCTGCACGGTGAGCTTGGGCGCGATCTTCTTCGCCACATCGACGGCGATGTCGATGGTCTCGGTATTATTCGACGAATAAAGGACGACGGTCTGCGCCTGCGCCAGCGGCACTGCCAAAGCGAAGGCAAGACTTGCCGCAAGGCGCGGCAGGGCGTTTGTTTTCATGATGGGCCTTTCGGAGAGAAATTAGAAAAATTCTATATAAGTCGTCACACCGGCGAAAGCCGGTGTCCAGCGCCTTTTCTGGATTCCGGCTTGCGCCGGAATGACGTGCTCGGGGTTGATCGACAGCTCCTAGCGAGTGGAAAAAAGCTTGATATCGAACAGTTTGATCGACGCGATGATCGGCAGCAGGATCGCCGTGATCAGCGCCGCGCCGTAGGCCGAAGCGAGGCCGAGCCGGCCGCCGTCGACCTGGCGGAAAATGGCGATCGGCATCGTCTCGAGTCCGCCGGTGTAGACGACGATGGTCGCGGCGAGCTCGGAGATCGTCGTGACCCACATCAGGATCGCCGCCGAAATGATCGACGCTTTCATCGCCGGCAGGATCACCTTGAAGAAAGACATCAGCGGCGAGACGCCGAGGCTGATCGACGCTTCCTCGAGCGAATCGGGAATGTTGAACAGCGTCGAGGCCGCGTTGCGCACGGCGAACGGCAGGCGCCGCACCGCGTAGCAGAGAACCATGATGCTGCTCGTCCCGGCCAGCACCAGCCAGCCGGTATTGAAGGTCTGCACCAGCGCGATGCCCATCACCGTGCCCGAAATGGTCAGCGGCAGGATGACGATGTAATCGAGAAGGTGGGTCAGCGCATTGCGCTTCTTGATGATCAGATAGCTGCCGAGGACGGCGAAAACGACGCCCGCGAGCGTCGCCAGCGAAGCGAACTCGAGCGAGTTGATGACCGGCCCGGGGGCGCTGTGCAGGATGCGCGTAAAGCTTGCGAGCGACCAGCTGCCCCAGCGCATCACCGGCCCGCTGGTCTCGGTGAACGCGGCGACGAAAACGATGAGCAGCGGCAACAGCGAGAACAACATGATGAGGCCGACGCTGCCGGTAAACAGCAGCGCGGCGCCCGAGCGCACGCCGGTCGGCCGCGGCGCGCGGCCGGCGGTCATCGCGTAGAGCTTGCGCTCGACGACGCGCTTTTGCAGGAAGAGGACGATGCCGACGATGATGATCGAGATCACCGACATCGCGCTTTGCAAGAGCGGCGAGCCGCCCATTTCATTGACGAAGGCGTTGTAGGTCATCACCGAGAGCAGCGGCACGCGGCTGCCGAGCAAGGTGGCCAGGACGAAATTGCCGACCACCAGCGAAAAGACGACAAGCGCATTGACCGCCACGGCCGGCAGCATCAGCGGCAGGAGCACGCGCAGCCGCGTGGTGAGCGGCGAGGTGCCGAGGCTCAGGCCCGCCTCCTCGAGCTGGCCGTCGAAACCCTGCAGCGCCGCGAGGACGCCGAGGTAGATATAGGTGTAATAAACCAGTGTCATCGAGAAGATCAGGCCGGTCCAGCCGTAGAAGGACGGCAGCTCGATGCCGACATATCCAAGCAGATTGGTCAGCAGGCCGTTGTTGCCGAGCAGCAGCAGCCAGGACTGGCCGACGATGACTTCCGGGATGACGATGGTCACCACCGGCAGCACGGCGACGATGTTCTTCAGCGGAAACTCGTAGCGCGCGACCATGTAGGCGAGCGGCACGCCGATCGCCGTCGACAGCAGCGTGACGCATACGCCGAGCACCAGGGTGTTGCGCAGCGCCAGCAGGAACTGGCTGTCGTGCAGGAGCTGCGCGAAACCGGCAAAGGACAGCGCGCCGCTCTCGTCGCGCACGCTGTTGTTGAACAGCACGACGAGCGGATAGAGCACGAAGAAGCTCAGGATGATCAGGCACAGCACCGTCAGCACGCCCCACGGCCACCATTTGCGCTGAAAGAAGTTCACCGCGGCCCCCGGATCAGCCGGCTGCCGGGCGGCAGCACGACCTGAACGGCATCGCCCGGATGAAAATCGGCATGCCGGTTGCCGGCACCCAGATCGACGTGGATCTCCGGGCCGTCGTCCAACTGGATGCGGTAAGCGGTCTTGAAACCGAGGTACTGGCGGCGCAGCACCGCGCCGGGAACGGCATTGGCGATGCGCGGCATCGCCGCGGCGAGGGTCAGTTCTTCCGGGCGCGCGATCAGAATCGCATTTTTCCCGTCGACGAGGGCGGCGCCCGCCGTGCCGTCCAGCACGCGGCCGCTCAGCTGGTAACGCCGCGTCGCCGCAGCTTCCGCCGCCGGCTCGAGCGATACCGGAATGATATTGGCCGAGCCGATGAAATCGGCGACGTAAGCGCTGGCCGGCGTGCCGTAAAGTTCCTCGGGCGTGCCGATCTGCGCGATGCGGCCCTGGTCCATGATCGCCACCTTGTCCGACATGGCCAGCGCCTCTTCCTGGTCGTGCGTGACGAAGACCGTGGTGATGCGCGCTTCCTGCACCAGATCGAGAATCACGTCGCGCATCTGCATGCGCATCTTGGCGTCGAGGTTGGAGAGCGGCTCGTCCATCAGCAGCACGCGCGGCCGGATCACCAGCGCGCGGGCCAGCGCGACGCGCTGGCGCTGGCCGCCGCTCATCTGCGCCGGATAGCGCGCGGCAAGATCGAGCAGGCCGACGCTGTCGAGCGCGGCGTCGACGCGCTGCCGGATCGCCGCGCGCGTGACACCCCGGGCGCGCAGCCCGTAAGCGACGTTGTCGAAGGCCGTCTTGTCGGGGAACAGTGCGTAGTCCTGAAAGACCATGCCGATGTCGCGATGGTGGGTCGGCACGTGCGTCATGTCGTCGGCATCGAAGAGCAGGCGGCCGGCATCGGCTGCGTAGAAGCCGGCGATGCAGCGCAGAAGCGCGGTCTTGCCGCAACCGCTCGGGCCGAGCAGGGTATAGAACGCGCCGTCGGGAATGTGCAGCGACAGCTTGTCCAGGACGATGTTGCCGGCGAACGCCTTCTTGATGCCTTCGATGCTGATTGACGCCATTGACCTGCTCCGAGTCCGGTCGCCGCGGGCGAGCGGATTGATTTTTTTCCGCGCTGCCCTTTGCCAGGGCCGTTATGAAAATGGCACGTCCGCCAGCATACACCACCGAGAGCGCAGGCAGAATATTGCGCCAATCGATCTGTGCTGATCGATCGGCTGCCCTTCACCCCAGGCGAGGGCCGCTCGGGGTTCCGGTTAGAACAGGCGCGAGGGAAACACTGATTAACTCGCCACACCGGCGAAGGCCGGTGTCCAGTTCGTCGCCTCTACTGGATTCCGGCTTTCGCCGGAATGACGAATTTCCACTTAATCAGCCCTTCCCTAGCTACTGGTCGCGGCCACCGGACTGATCACGTCCGCAAGGTGGGCCTGCAGCTGGTCGAGGTCCAGCGGCTTGTGCAGCACGACGATACCGCGCAGGGCCATGTCGCGCAGCAGCGCCGGATCGGTGTCGCCGCTGATGATGACGGCCGCGACGTCGCGGCCGAATTTGGCGCGCAGCGCGGAGATCACCTCGAAGCCGGTGCTGCCCTTGGCCAGCCGGTAGTCGGTCACCAGGGCATCCGGCGCCAATGCGCCGAGCGTGGCGAGCAGCTCGTCGCCGCTGGCCGCGCTGATCAGCTGATGGCCGGCTTCGCGCAGCGCCGTTTCGATCGCCTCGCGCACCAGGCGGTTATCCTCGACCAGCGCGATGCGCAGCGGACGAAACACCGTGGCGAGGGCCGGCGAGACCGGCAACACCTGGCCGGTTCCGGACGGCATCTCGACGGCGAAGACCGAACCCTGTCCGAGCCGCGAGCGGACCTGGATTTCGAGCCCGAGCAAGGCGGCCGTGCGGGCGGCGATGGCCAGTCCGAGGCCGCTGCCACTGTTGCGCGCGCTGTCGCCGAGCTGCCGGAACTCCTCGAAGATCTCGCTCGTCTTGTCGGCCGGAACGCCGCGACCGCTATCGCAGACCTCGATGAATATCTTGCCGTGGCGACGCCGGCAACCGACGACCACGCCGCCGCGTTCGGTGTAGCGCAGCGCATTGTCGATGAAGTTGCCGACGATGCGTTGCAGCAGCACCGAGTCGGTGCGGCCGGTCAGGCGGGCCGGGACACAGCGCAGGCGCAGTCCTTTGGCTTCGGCGACCGGACCGTGGATGGAACGCAGATTGTCAAGCAGGCCGGCGACAGCAAAATCTTCAGACCTGGCCGTGACCACGCCGGCCGACAGCTTGCTCAAATCCAGGAGGTCGCTGAGCAGGCGGCTCAAGCCGCCCACGCATTCGGTCATTCGCGTCACGATCATCTGATCGGACGGAGCAACCTTTTCGAACAGGACCCTGGCATAGATGCCGAGCGCCGACAGCGGCTGGCGCAGATCGTGGCTGGCCGCGGCGAGAAAACGCGACTTGGCTTCGTTGGCGTGCTCGGCGATTTCCTTGGCGACACGCAGGTCTTCTTCCGCCCGCTTGAGATCGGTGATATCGAGATTGATCCCCGCCCAGCAACTGATCTTGCCGTGCTCGTCCCGGACCGGCACGCCGCGCGCCAGCACATGATGCCAGACGCCGTCGACGCCGCGGAAGCGGTGCTCGCGGTTCCAGTTGCCGCCGCTCTTCACGCATTCCTGCCAGGCGGCGATGGTCGCCGCGGCATCGTCAGGATGCAGCACCTCGCCCCAGCCGAAGTCGGAGCATTGCTGCTGCGTCAGGCCGACCATCCTGAGAAAACTCTCGCTGGCATAGCTGTTGCGCCCGTCCGGCTCGCACATCCAGACCCCGTAGGCTATGCTCTCGCCGATGGCGCGGTAAAGCGCCTCGCTCTTGCGCAGCGAGGCCAGCAGCCCGGCGCTTTCGGCCAGCGCGTTTTGCAGCTCGCTGGTGCGGGTGGCCACCATCGCTTCCAGATTGTTGCGGTGACGCGCCAGTTCCTCGGCGTGGCGGTGGCGTTCGGTGATGTCTTCGGCGAAAACGGAAATGCCGATGACCTTGCCGCCGAGGTAAAGCAGGTGAAAATTAAGGCGCAGCAGCAACTCGCCCCGCCAAGCGCGATAGTCGGCCGAGTACGGCGCTTCGCTCAGCGCCCGCTCGTAAAACCGGTGCCAGTCGGCGGCATATTCCGCCGGCAGCATATCTTCGGGGCGCATGCCTTTGGCGATGCGCAGGCCGGATGCGCCAAAGAAATAATCGCGCAGCCCGGCATTGAATGTCATCAGGCCGAAGGAAATCGCGTCGACCGACCAGATTAGATGGCTGGTGCTGTCGACGACGACCGCGAGCAAGGCTTCCTGCGCCTCGATGCGCGCAAACAGCCGATTGACGCTGGCGCACAGGCTGCGCACTTCGGGCCCGCCTTGCTCGGCCAAGTGCCGCTGCGTTTCATCGTCGTTGCTCATCGCCTCGAGCTTCGCCGTTGCCGCGCGTAGCGGCACGAAGAAACGCAGCCACACATAATGGACGAGCAATAGCCCAAGCACCGTGAGCACGACGCCGCTGAGCAGGATGATGGCCTGCATGCGCTGTACCGGCTTGAACACCACCTCGGTCGGGACGGCGAGTTCGAGCAGCCAGCCGGTTGTCGGCAGCCGCTGAATGGAAAAGAGCTTTTCGGTGCCTTCCGAGCTGACAGCCACCGCCGAACCTTCGAATCCCGCCTGCAGTCTGTCGTTGATCGCACTGACGCCGGGCTTGGGCAAGGCGCTCAGCACGCGACTGCTGTCCGGGGCGACGATGAACAGATCGTCCTTGAGCGACATCAGAAAGACTTCCGCCATGCCAATGCGTCCGGTCGCGCCGAGTTGCCCGAGAACATTGGGGCCGGTCAAATCGACGATGCCGAGCAGCACGGCCCTGACTTCGCCGCCGCGATCGAACACCGGCACGCCGATGAACAGCGCGGGCCGTTTCAAGGCGCGGCCAATCGCCGGTTTGCTGATGTAGGGCTGGCGCTTTGCCACGACCGCGCGAAAATAATCGCGGTCGCCGATATAAACGCCCTTGCGCTCCGGCACCGCCGGTTGGTCGGCTATCGTGTAACCATCGAGTCCAACGATCGCGGTGCCGCCGGAAAACTCCTGCTGCAGGATATAGCGCGCCGCGAGAAAGTCGTTCAGATAGGCAGCATCGCCGATGCGCTGCGTGTCGATTCTTCCGGCAACGCCGACGAGGCCGTCGATCCGGTCGCGCAGTTTGCGGTCGAGTTCGTCGGCGAGTTGCCGTACGGTCGCCAGTTGCGTCTCCGCAATGCTCGCTTCGAGTTCACCGCGCATGACCCACAAGCCGGGCAGACAAAGGCCCCACACGATGACCATGACGCCGACGACCGCCAGCAGGCGCAGGCGTGTCGAATCGAGCCGGCTGGCGATCAGCCCCGGCGCGTCGGCATCCCTCCGTGTCTCCATTACGAAGCCCCCGGTTTCACCTTCGCCCAGAGGCCACACGCGCAGGCCCAAGGCATCACCGCTCACTTGGCGGAGTTTCACACACAGCATAACCGCTGAATATGCCTCTGGCAAGTTCCGCCGGCTACTGGCGGCGCAGCACTGCAGGCGAGCCGAGGCCGATGATGCCGTGATCACCTGTGCCGCACGGCAGCGCGCTTCAAATCGGCAATTCCGACCTTTCAAACGCGGATCGCCGCCCCTCGCCCGCGCAAGCTTGCCTTGCTTCTTCACAACATCGAGGAGTTGCTTTGTCCGCGGTACCGGCACGATACATGCTTGGAATTGGACACGGGAAGCCATTTTTTTGGACCGCGCGACGCAAGAATTCGGAAGCGCTTACAAATGGAAACGAGTGCTTACAACAACGATGTCAAGCGCACGTGCTGATCCGCCGTTATAGGAAGCATGGCGTCGTTGGAATAAAGGAGCAGACATGTCAGCGACAATCAAAGTCTTCGCAGTCGGCGATAAATGCTTTAGGCATGTCATGAGCGCAGATCACGACTCGGTCGAGCTGCGCGACGAGGACGACAGGACCCTTCTGACCTTTAGCGGAGACGCCAAAGTTTTCAATGAAAGCGGCCGTCTGGGCTGCCTCAATATCGATTTCCTCGATGGCCACCCGTGCTGGCTTTATTGCGAGAAGCCCACGGAGACGTGTATCGGCTTGGGCCCTGACCTGCCGACAGCGAAAGTCGAAATTTCCAAACGCTATATCCGCGGGTTGAGCGTGGGCGCAGCCTGACGAAGGACGCTGCGAAAACAAGCTCTTTGAATTCTTATCGCGCTGATATCGAGGCGCGGCGCTGAGACGCGAATTCGCTCGAAGACGGCAAATGGATTCGTCGACTGCGCGCGAAGAGCATTCCGCTCGCCTGAAGCAAACTCCTCAATAATTCCCCGGGATGCAAGTTTCTCATCGACGAACGGTTGGTCGATTTCATCCGTATGCAGATGAGTCAGACCGGCGGCATCACGCCGGCCACGAAATTGCAGGTCTTCAGCGAGCAATCGGCATCTGAACGGCATGGCGCCGACCGGGCGACGTGTTGCAGATGCCGCATGCCGCCAATAATGGCCCAAGTGCCGCGAGCTTGAAATTAAGGTGAAGGAAATGACGCGGCGCAGAAAGGAAATTGTCGAATGGCGCGTGTTTATCAAACCTAAGTCATTGTAATTATGTAAATAAACCGCCAGATAGGCTGTTGCAAGCGATTGCCTAAATCGACGCATTTTTCGCTTGCAAACTCTTTACATCATACATATAATGTTTGTACAGGTTCCGCAACGGTCGAGTGAATAGTTCCGGATTGCTTTAGGTGCCTGTCCCGACTTTCTGCCAGAAGAGCAACTGTTTAAAGCGCGGCAAGCCGCCTGTTGCCTTTGGTAAAAGGAGTGCGTTTGTTACGTGGTCGCGCAAAGTCGATAGGCAAAATTTAACGGAGGAATAAGGAATCATGACCAATATCACCCGTCGCACCGTTTCGAAAACTGTTGTCGCAGCGTGCTTAGGCATCTCTGCACTTTTTATGACGGCTCCGAGTGCCTGCGCCGCGCCGGTGGTTAAACTGCGCTTGGCTTCATCACTCCCGGCAGACGAGAATTCGTCGTTCTTCATCTGGTACCAGAAATTCCAAGAGAACCTCAAGGAATCCCTGCAGGACAAGATTGAAATCACGTATTTTGGCAACAGTATGCTGGGCAAGGAGTCGGACATCGTCCAACAGGTGCGTCTCGGCGCGGTGGACCTGATGATTTCCGGAACCTCAATCTGGGCCACGCTTGTCCCAGAGGCGGGAGTCCTTGACTTAGGCTACCTGTTCGAGAGTTACGATCACGTTGGCCGGGCGCTGGATGGGAAAGCTGGCGAAGTTCTGACCTCGATCTTGCAAAAGAAGGCCAACATCAAGGCGCTAGGCTATGGCTACAGCTTTGGCGCCCGGAATGTTTACACCAAGAAGGAGGTCAAGAGCGCCGCCGATCTGCAAGGCGTAAAGATACGCGTTCTCCCGACACAGAACTTCATCAACACGTTTAAGGCCATGGGTGCGGCGCCCGTGCCGATGGCCTTTGGTGAAGTCTATTCAGGGTTGCAGATGGGCGTGATTGACGGACTGGAGCAAGACGCGGCGAATGTACTGGACGCCAAGTTTTATGAGGTCGCCAAGTATTGCGCGCTGACCCAGCACGTTTTTGCCCCCCTGCTCCTAGCCATGAACAATGCCGCCTTCGAGAAGATTCCGAATGAATACAAAGCGGCTTTCCTCAAGGCGGCAGCGGACGCGACCGCCTTTGAACGCAAACGCGCGCTGGATGCCGAGGCCAAGGCTTTCGGTGAACTAAAGAAACGTGGCCTGACTGTTAACGTGGTCGATCGCGAGCCCTTCCGTGCCGCAACCAAGCCGCTTTGGGCGACCTTCACCAAACAGCTTCCGGATTCCCAGTCTATTGTCGATGCCGTAACGGCTGCTCGCTGAAGCGTCGCATTGTGATCGCCTGTCTAATGGTGAGACCTCCGCGTCCATCGTTAGCGCAGGCGATCGCTGCTCGTTTCCTGAAGCCGTCCCTAGGCAAAGCGCCAAGATTCATCCTGATTCCAGAGGAATGTTCATGACTAATCATTCGACAACGGAAACGGTCGACGAAGCGTTTGAAGCGCACGACGAGAATCCTGTTCCGCTGCATCCCGCGACACCCATACCCTTCCTGAGTGCGACCAATAGGAATCTGACCACGGCGACATCGGCCATCGGTGCCATCGCCTTGCTGGTCAATGTGTTGATTATCGTGGCGTCAATTTTCTGGCGATACGTCTTGAACGAAGCATTGGACTGGGCCGAAGAAATAGCCCGTGCGCTTATGGTGACGATCGTTTTCTGTGGCGCCGGTACGGCCATGAGCACCGGCCGCCACCTTGGCGTGGATCTCTTTATGGCCTGGCTGCCCGCGCATGTCAGGAACTATGTCGCGCACGGGAGTCGCTGGGTTTTGTTCCTGGTGTCGGCCGGGCTGATGTTGTCCAGCATTGATCTAGTCGCGGCAAACATGATGCAGACGACATCGACTGGATTGCCCCAGGTGATTTTCGCCATACCGGTGTTTTTCGGGACACTGGTCATGACGACCGTGGCTTTCGAACACGCCTTGCAAGCGAAAGCGAAGCAAGTGGTCTTAAGCCTCTTCGGAATCATCATGCTCGCGCTCATCGGTTTCGCTGTCCTCAAAGCAGTACCGGAAGGCGTTTCCGGGCCTGGCATCTTGATGCTGTCTTGCTTCATCCTGGGCGTGATTGCCGGCGTTCCGATTGCGTTTACGCTGTCCATTTCAGCGATGTCTTTCTTTCTCGCCAATCCCAATTTGCCGTTTGTGTTCTTTTCCCAACAGGTATCGGCCGGCGTCGATCATTTTGTCCTGCTTTCCGTTCCCTTCTTCCTGTTGGCCGGCGGCGCCATGGAAATCAATGGCATGTCGTCGCGCCTGGTCGAGTTGATCGTGCGCTGCATGGGCCGGTATCGCGGCGGTCTGAACATGACCATTGTTGTCGCAATGGCGTTCTTCTCGGGGATTTCGGGGTCCAAGACGGCCGATATCGCAGCCGTAGGCGGCGTGCTGATGCCCGCGGTAAGACGAGCCCGTCAAAACAGTAAAGAAGCCGCGGGCTTGTTTGCCGCATCGGCCGTCATGGCGGAAGCGATTCCGCCATGCGTCAATATGATCATCATGGGTTTCGTCGCAAATCTCTCGATCGGCGCGCTTTTCGTGGCGGGGATAGTGCCGGCGCTTTGCCTGGTGTTACTGCTGCTTGCCGGCAGTGTCTTCTTTGGCAAGCGTATCAATGTTGACCATGCCTATCCGGTCCGTTCGCCCAATAAAGAGCTGATCCTGGGTGCGGGGGTCGGCATCGTCATGCTCCTGATGATCGGTCGTGGCGTGATGGCCGGGATTGCAACAGCAACGGAAATTTCCGCCGTTGCCGTCGTTTATGCACTCGTGGTCGGCCGCCTGGTTTTCCGTGAGCTCACGTTCAAGGCGACGGTGAAACTGTTTGTCGAAATGGCGTCCCTCTCCGGAATGCTGATGTTTATCGTCGCCGCAGCGACAAGCCTGTCCTACGGGCTGACCATGGAGATGATTCCGCAGCAAATCGCCGCATCCCTGGTGACGATAGGCAGCAACTATGGCGGCTGGGTCTTCCTTATCGTTTCGATCGTCATGGTCACCATATTTGGCGCTGTGCTCGAAGGGGCTCCGGCACTGATCATCTTTGCGCCCATCTTGGTGCCCATCTCGGTTCAACTCGGATTCAATCCGCTGCACTATGCCATTGTTCTCATCCTTTGCATGGGCCTGGGTTTGTTTTCGCCGCCCATCGGATTGGGACTCTATTCGACCTGCGCAATCTGCGGCGTCTCGATGAAGGATGTCATTCGTCCGATGTTCAAATACCTGGTCATCGTGACGATCGGTATCTTCGTCGTCGCCTTTGTGCCGATCCTCTCGGTCTGGCTGCCGGCGGCAATGGGATATAACTGATGAGAGCTTCCGGCAGAAAAGCCTCAAGCACGACTATTGATGTGCCTCTGCCGGCTGACTTGGATCGCAAGCAATGGTTTGCCAACGGTGTTAAGAAGAAAAATTTGACGACCCAAAGCAATACGGGATACATATTACCAATGGAGACAAAACGCGCAACATTCCAGGAACAAGTCCTGGATCAATTGGGGCAGGACCTCTGTTCCGGGTATTACAAGGCCGGACAGATTTTGCCATCGGAAATCGACCTCTGCGAACGCTTCGCCTTCAGTCGCATCGTGATCCGCGAAGCGATCAAATCCCTAGCTGCCAAAGGCATGCTCGAAGTACGACGTAAGGTCGGCACGCTTGTTCTCGATTCGTCACGCTGGAATCTCTTCGATCCGGACATTATCATCTGGCGTGCCCGTTCGGGCGGCGTTGATCGGGCGATGTCTCGTGACCTGATGGAACTGCGGCGGATCGTCGAACCCGCCGCCGCCCGCTTTGCCGCACAACGGGCAACCGAAGCGGAACGAAAAGCGCTGCGCGATGCTTACCAGGACATGGAGCGTGCGGTCGCCGACGAGGTCGGCTACGTTGCCGCCGACGTGATGTTCCATGCAACCGTGCTTTCCGCGTGCGGCAATCAGTTCGTTCAGCAAATGCAGACCGCGCTTTCAGCGATTCTGCGAACCGGTTTCGAAATCATTTCGCTGAAACCGGGCGGGCCTGCTCACACCTTGCCGATGCACGAAGATCTTTGTCGTGCCATTGAGACGGGCGATGCGTCGGCAGCCGAGCGCGCGGCAATAGCATTGATCGAGCAGGCTGAAAGTGATCTGGATGAGCGCTTGATTCTCGACGACCATCCGGCCTGAATTCTCTCGACAACATGCCAATATAGTCACCGCGATTGACACCCGGTGTTCGGAACGACGGCCAAGATCCTCCTGGCTCGCGAATCTGCATTCCGGCCAACCGCACCATCTTAGCCAACTCAAACAAGGAAGAATCATGTCATCACTTTTCGACCTGACAGGCCGCACGGCGCTGATCACCGGTTCGGTGCGCGGCATCGGCTATGCCCTGGCCGAAGGGCTTGCCGCAGAAGGCGCCCGGGTCATTGTCAACAGCCGCCGGCAGGACGCGGTCGATGCCGCCCTGGCCCGCTTGCAAGCCGGCGGACACGCAGCGCTTGGCGCGGCCTTCGACGTCACCGACGAGGCCGCCGTAAGCGCTGCCTTCAGCCGCTTCGACGAGCAGGGAATCGAGATCGACATTCTGATCAACAACGCCGGAATCCAGTTCCGCAAGCCGATGGTCGAGCTGGAACTGAAAGACTGGCAGCGGGTGATCGATACGAATCTCACGAGCGCTTTCATCGTCGGCCGGGAAGCGGCCAAACGCATGATCGCGCGCGGTCGCGGCGGCAAGATCATCAACATCGGTTCGCTCACCAGCGAAGCAGGGCGCGCCACCGTCGCCCCCTACACGGCGGCCAAAGGCGGCATCAAGATGCTCTCGCGCGCGATGGCCGCCGAATGGGCGCAATTCAATATCCAGGCCAACTCGATCGGCCCCGGCTACATCCTGACCGAAATGAACACCGCGCTGATCGAAAACGCCGAATTCGACGCCTGGGTAAAAAGCAGCAATCCGGCGCAGCGCTGGGGCAAACCGGAAGAACTGGTCGGCACGGCGGTGTATCTGGCATCAAAGGCTTCGAGCTATGTCAACGGCCAGATCATCTATGTCGACGGCGGCTGGCTCTCGGTACTCTGAAGGGTCCCCGCATCCTGCTCTCCATCAATGAGGTGAACAATTGGCAACACTGATTACCGGCGTCAAAGTCATCCTTACGGCGCCCGAAGGCATCAACCTGGTCGTCGTCAAAATTGAAACCAATCAACCGGGTCTCTACGGCCTCGGTTGCGCGACCTTTGCCTATCGCCATCTCGCCGTCAAATGCCTGGTCGAGGACTACCTCAAGCCGCTGCTGATCGGTCGCGACGCCGAGGCCATCGAGGAATTGTGGCAGCTGATGAATCAGAACGCCTACTGGCGCAACGGCCCGATCGAGAACAACGCCATCTCCGGCGTCGACATGGCCCTCTGGGACATCAAGGGCAAGCTGGCCGATATGCCCCTGTATCAGCTCTTCGGCGGCAAGGTCCGTGCGGCCGTGCCGATTTACCGCCATGCCGACGGCAGGGATCTCGCCGAGCTGTGCGACAAGATCCAGAAATACCGCGAGCAAGGCATTACGCATATCCGCTGCCAGAGCGGCGGCTACGGCGGCGGCGCTTATGGCAAGGCGCCGGCCGATACGCCGCGGGGCGCGCCGGACGGAATTTACCTCAACCGCAGGAAGTACATGCGCGAGACCCTCAAACTCTTCGACGGAATCCGCAGCACGCTGGGCTTCGATGTGGAGTTGATCCACGATGTCCATGAACGCCTGAAGCCGGCCGACGCGATCGGCTTCGCCTGCGCGCTCGAGCCCTATGAGCTCTTCTTCCTCGAAGATGCGATTTCGCTCGACGACGGCGAATGGATTCGTCAGCTACGCGCGAAGACCACCATTCCCCTCGCGCAGGGCGAGCTCTTCAACAACCCGCGGGAATGGAAGTCGCTGATCGCCGAACGGCTGATCGACTTCATTCGCGTACATCTGAGCCAGATCGGCGGCATCACGCCGGCCAGGAAGTTGCAGATCTTCGCCGAGCAATTCGGCGTCAGGACGGCATGGCATGGTCCGGGCGACATGTCGCCATTGGCGCACGCCGCCAACATTCACATCGATCTTGCCGCGCGCAATTTCGGCGTGCAGGAATGGTCCGGCACCGAACCGCCGAACTTCATCATCCAGGAATTGAAGGGCCCGCGCGAGGCCCTGCTCGACGTCTTTCCCGGCCTGCCGGAATTTCGCGACGGCTATGTCTATGCCAACGACAAACCGGGACTCGGCGTCGACCTCGATGAAGCCGAAGCCCTGAAATATCCTTGCGAGAAGAACGTGACGAAGTGGACGCAAACGCGCCTGCTCGATGGCACGCTGCAGACCCCCTGAGCCTTCTTCAACTCAGCACTTGTGGTTCGACGTTGATGCGCAAGCCGCCCCAGTGTCGGCCATTGACCATGATCGGAACGCCGATTTCGGTGAGGATGCGGCCGGTTACCGCCTGGCTGTAGGTCTGTGCGATGAAAGCGTCGGTGTTGCGCGCCGAACGGATACCCACCGGGTCGTTGAAGATTCGCTTGTGCCGGCTGAAGGTCAGATCATGTTCGGCATTGCCGGTCTGAATCGAGAACTTGCGGCAATGCGTCGGCGCATAGCCCGAGGTATCGACGGCAATCAGTGAAACCGCCCCCGGCAGCTTGTTGAGGATTTCTTCGTAGATCTCCTGCAGTTCATTTTCGACGATCTTGTCGTAGCAGGTTTCATATTTCGCCGGCGTGATGTTGGGAATCTGCCGGTAGCTCTGGTCGAAAATATTGACGCCGCGATCGGCATGGCGCGTAAGCAGCTCCTGCACCCGGTCGCGATAGGTCCGGCACTGGTTGATGATGCTCTCGAATTTGCCGCTGCCGAGTTTGAAGCGCGCACCGGAGGCCAGAATGTCTTCGGTGGAAGCGGCCAGCGCATCGGAGCATTCGAGCGAAACCCGCATGTTCTCGCCGAGCTTGCGGCTGAGCGCATCGATTTCCTGGGCGTGGCTCAGGATGCTCCGATTGGACGTCTCCATGTCATGCATGGAAGCCGCCATCTCGTTCAGTTCGGTGGTGGTCGTGGTGAAATTTTCGACCATGCCGTTAAAACTGACGGCGGCGCGCTCGACCGCGGCGCGCGCGTTCTCGGTATCGGCGCTGACCTGGCCCGTCACCTCACGCGTCGTATCGGCCAGATGGGTCATTTCCTGCGTGCTCACGGCGATGGTGCTGGCGGCAGTTTTGGTCCGGTCGGCGAGCTTGCGCACCTCGTCGGCAACGACGGCAAAGCCGCGTCCCTGTTCTCCGGCGCGCGCGGCCTCGATCGCGGCATTGAGCGCCAGCAGATTGGTTTGATCTGAAATCTCCTGGATCAGATGGATGATCTTGGTGATTTCGTGCGCGTGGCTCGACAGCGACTCGACCGTAAGTCCGAAAGCGTGTTGCCTGTCGTGTATCGTGGCAATGCTCTTGACCAGCACGTCGAGTTCGGTCCGCGATTGCCGTGCTTCTTCGAGTTGCCGGCCGGCGTTCTGATTCAGCGTGGCGGCGCGTTCGGCGACATGGCTTGCCGTCGCGGCCACCGCCGCGCACTCGGCGCTGATCTCGTGCGCCAGCGATTCCTGCGATTGTGCGCCGCCGGCGGCCGTCGAGAGGTGTTGCTTGAGCTGTGCCGACCCCGAGGCGATCAGTACGGTCTGGCTGCGAATCCGGTCGATCAGCTCGCGCAGCCGGCGCATCAGGGCATTGTAGTTGCGGCCTATGCCGGCCAGCGATGAAGTCTCGTTCGCCGCTGCGTCGGCTGAAAGATCGCCGTCACCCGAAGCGGCCTTGCGCAAAATCCGGTCGATGTCGGCCAGCGTCGGCTCGACGGCGCGCCTGATGAATAGCGCGCTGCCAATCAATGCCAGGACGCCGAAAGCGATGCTGGCCAACGCGATGCCGTAGCCGGGCGGAGCAGCGCTGTCCGTGGTCAGCGAATGGAAGATGAGCGGCAAGGCCGAGCCCAAGGTGACTGCTACGAACGCGCCGAGGAACTGAGGCCGCAGCGTCAGCGAAGAAGAAAGATCGCGCTTGTCTTGCATAGTCCCTCCAGGACATGTGCCGATGCTGCTCACAGCTTCAGCGCTTTGCGCCCTGGCTGCGGCGTAAAGCAGTCTCCGCTATTCGATGCACAGCCTCAGTAGGAGCCCGGACTTGCGAAATTCTCGAAGCGCGTGTATTCGCCGACAAAGGTCAGGCGGGTCATGCCGATCGGTCCGTTGCGCTGCTTGCCGATGATGATTTCGGCGCTGCCCTTGTCGGGCGAATCCGGGTTGTAGACTTCATCGCGATAGATAAACATGATCACGTCGGCATCCTGCTCGATGGCGCCCGATTCGCGCAAATCCGACATCACCGGGCGTTTGTTCGGCCGCGCCTCGAGGGAGCGGTTCAACTGAGACAGGGCGATCACCGGAACATTCAACTCCTTGGCCAGGCTCTTTAGCGAGCGCGAGATTTCGGAAATCTCGGTGGCGCGGTTTTCGCCGTGCCCGGAAGCCGACATCAGTTGCAGGTAGTCGATGACGATCAGGCCGAGCTTGCCGCACTGCCGGTGCAGCCGGCGCGCGCGGGCGCGCAGGTCGATCGGGTTCAAGGCCGGCGTCTCGTCGATGTAGAGCGGCGCCTCGTGCATCTTGCCGAGCGCGAAGGACAGCCGCGCCCACTCGTCGTCGTTGAGGCGGCCGGTGCGCACCTTGTGCGCGTCGAGCTTGCCGACCGACGAGAGCATGCGCATGGCCAGCTGGGTGCCGCCCATTTCCATCGAAAAAACCGCGACCGGCAGACCGACTTCGATCGCCACATACTCGGCCATATTGAGCGCCAGCGAAGTCTTGCCCATCGACGGGCGGCCGGCGATGATCGAGAGGTCGCCGGCCTGCAGGCCGGAGGTCTTGGAGTCGAGATCGTGGTAGCCGGTCGGCACGCCGGTGATATCGGAGGGGTTGTCGCGGTCGTGCAGTTCCTGGATGCGCTCGACGACCTGGGTGAGCAGCGGATTGATGTGCACGAAGCCGCTCTGGTGACGGAAGCCGCCTTCGGCAATCGCAAAGACCTTGGCCTCGGCTTCGTCGAGCAGCTGCTTCGGATCGCGGCCGAGCGGGTTGAGGGCGCTGCCGGCGATCTCGTCGCCGGCGGTGACGAGCTGGCGCAGCACCGCGCGCTCGCGCACGATTTCCGCGTAGCGCCGGATATTGGCCGCCGACGGCGTGTTGGCGGCAAGTTCCCCGAGATAGGCCAGGCCGCCGGTCTCGCCGCCCTCGCCGGAAAGGTCGAGGCTCTCGGCGACGGTGACGACATCGACGGGTTTACTGCGCTCGAGCAGCTTGCTGATCTGGCGGTAAATCCGCTTGTGCTCGTCGCGATAGAAATCGCCTTCGCCGATGATGTCGGCGATCCGGTCGAAAGCCGCGTTGTCGAGCAGCAGGCCGCCGAGCACCGACTGCTCGGCTTCGATCGAATGCGGCGGAATGCGCAGCTGGGCGATCGCCGCATCGGTCGTCGCGTTGGCGTTCGCTACGTTCGGTGAATACGCTGAATTGAACGACTTGGCCATGAAAGATATCCGCGGGCTCGGACAGAAAGATGTCTTTAGTTTACTCCGAGTGATGCGCATCACGTCGGCCGAAAAAACAAAAAAAGCCTTGCGCAGGGCAAGGCTTCTTTTCAGCGCCGGAAACTGCGCGCGTCGTGCTTCAAGCCATCAGTTCGCCGACCACCGTGACCTTGATCGTCGCCAGCACATCGGTATGCAGCGCGACTTGCAACTCGCTCTCGCCGACCGTCTTGAGCGGGCCCATCGGCATGCGGATGGCCGCCTTCTCGATGGCGAAACCGAGTGCCTGCAGGCCTTCGGCAACATCGGCGTTGGTCACCGAACCGAACAGCCGGCCATCGACACCGGCCTTGCGCGTCACGCTGACCGTCGCGCCTTCGACCTTTGCGGCGAAAGCCCGGGCCGCCGTGAGCTTGTCGGAAGCGGCCAGCTCAAGTTCGGCGCGGCGGCTTTCGAATTCGGCCTTGGCGGCCGGCGTCGCACGCTTGGCCTTGCCGTGCGGAATCAGGAAATTGCGGGCGTAGCCGTCCTTGACCTTGACCAGGTCGCCGAGGTCACCGAGGTTGACGACCTTGTCCATCAGAATAATTTGCATCGTCGTCTCCTGGCTTACGGGTGATTATCGGTGAAGGGCAGCAGGGCCAGGAAGCGCGCGCGCTTGATGGCCACCGACAAGAGCCGCTGATAACCCGACTTGGTGCCGGTCAGACGCGCCGGCATGATCTTGGCGTTCTCGGCGATATATTCCTTGAACAGGTCGACATCCTTGTAATCGATGCCGTCCATTTTCTCAAGGCTGAAGCGGCAGAACTTGCGGCGCTTGAACAGCCCGCTGCCGCGTTTCTTGACGTTCTTGTCATCCTTCTTCTTGAAGAACCTACCCATTTTGCTTTCCTTCCACAAATTCGATCTTCGTTACGTGCAATCTCAACTGTTTGCTGTGCTGGCTCCTGGCGGCGAGAAAGCCGGTCAATTGCACCTGCACTCCCGGTGTCGCCGCCTGCAACCACTTGGCCGTCTCGCCCAGGGCGATGGCCTGGATTTCGCACTCGACGCGCCTCGCGCTCCCCGCTTCAAGCTGTTCCGACTGGTGCGCAATCGTGCATTCCATGACCGGCACCGCGGCCGGGGTGAAACGCAGCGCCTTGCGCGCAATCAGGATTCCGGTGAGTTCTACGCAGTTCAGCTGAGTCTCAACTATCAGGCGGCCGGCGCGGCTTCGGCGTCGGTCTCGACCGGCGCTTCTTCCTTCGCTTCCATCATCGACTTCGACTTTTCTTCCTTCATCATCGGCGAGGGGCCGGTGACGGCCTTCTTCATCTTGATGGTCAGGTGGCGCAGGACGGCGTCGTTGAACTTGAAGCCGTGCTCGAGTTCGCCGAGCGTTTCGCCGTCGCACTCGATGTTCATCAGCACATAGTGCGCCTTGTGCAGCTTCTGGATCGGGTAGGCGAGCTGGCGACGGCCCCAGTCCTCGAGGCGATGCATCTGGCCGCCGCGCGAGGCGACGAGCGCCTTGTAGCGCTCGACCATCGCCGGGACCTGTTCGCTCTGGTCCGGATGGACGATAAAAACGATTTCATAATGGCGCATGCACACTCCTTATGGTTGAAGCCCCCCGCCATGCGAACGGTGGAGCAAGGTGGAAAAGCCGGCCATTATAGTGATTTTGCGCTTGCGAATCAATGAATTTCGGCGGCTAGCGGCGATTGCACGACGGCACTTGAAACGTCAGCAGCCGGCTGAATTCATCCTCGTCATTCCGGCGAAAGCCGGAATCCAGGGGCCTGTGGCGCACTCTGGGTCCCGGCTTGCGCCGGGACGACGGTCCTCAGACCGGCGTGCGCGCCAGCGCCTGCTGCAACTGCTCGAGCGCCGCCGGGTCTTCGATCGTCGTCAGATCGCCCGGATCGCGCCCTTCGGCAAGGGCCTGGATCGAACGGCGCAGGAGTTTGCCCGAACGAGTTTTCGGCAGCACCGTCAGAAAATGCACGCGGCTCGGGCGGGCAATTGCGCCGAGGCTGGTATCGACCTGCTTGAGCACGGCTTTTTCGAGTTCGTCGCGCTTTTGCGGCGTGGCGATCAGCGCCGCATCCTTGACTACCGCAAAGGCCATCGGCATCTGCCCCTTGAGCGGGTCGGCGACGCCGACGACGGCCACTTCGGCGATTGCCGGATGACCCTGGATCGCTTCCTCGATCTCGCGCGTCCCGAGACGGTGGCCGGCGACGTTGATGACATCGTCGGTGCGGCCGAGAATGTAGTGATAGCCGTCCTTGTCGCGGATTCCCCAGTCGAACGAGGAGTAAACGAGCGGCTCGCGGAACAGCGAAAAATACGTCGACACGAAGCGCTCGTCGTCACCCCACACCGTCGTCAGGCAACCCGGCGGCAGCGGCGGAACGATGGCGACGATGCCTTTCTCGTCGGCATCGCAGACCGTGCCGTCCTCGCGGAAGATCTTGAGGTCGTAGCCATAGACCGGGAAGCTCGGCGTGCCGTAACGGATCTCGGTCTTTTCGACGCCCGGCATGGCCGCGAGGATCGGCCAGCCGGTTTCGGTCTGCCAGTAGTTGTCGATCACCGGCAGTCCGAGTTCACGGGTCATCCACTCGTGCGTCGGCTGGTCGAGCGGTTCACCGGCGAGGAAGAGATGCTTCAGCGTCGACAAGTCGTGCTTGTGCATGAACGCCGTGTCGTGTTTTTTCAAGACGCGCGCCGCGGTCGGCGATGAAAACATCACGCTGACCTTGTACTTCTCGACGATCTGCCACCAGATTCCCGCGTCGGGGCGCAGCGGCGTGCCCTCGTACATGATCGTGCACATGCCGGCGATCAACGGGCCATAGACGATGTACGAGTGACCGACGACCCAGCCGATGTCGGAGGTGCAGAACATCGTCTCGCCCTCGCCGCCGCAGAAGATGTATTGCATCGACGCGGCCAGCGCGACGGCGTAACCGCCGGTGTCGCGCACGATGCCCTTGGGTTTGCCGGTCGTTCCCGAGGTGTAGAGAATGTACGAGGGATGCTCGGAAGGCAGCCAGGTCACTGGCACCTGTGCGTCGATGAAGCGCTCGCGCAGGCTCGCGTAATCGACGTCGCGGCCTTTGACCGGGCTGAACTTGACGAGGCCGCGATCGATCATCAGCACCTTGGCCGGCTTGTGCCGGGCCAGCACGATTGCTTCATCGAGCAGCGGTTTGTAAGTGACGGCGCGGCCGCCGCGCATTCCGGCGTCTGAAGAAACGATCAGTTTCGGCGTTGCATCGTCGATGCGCGTCGCCAGCGAAGCCGAAGCAAAACCGCCGAACACAACCGAATGAATCGCCCCGATGCGCGCGCAGGCGAGCATCGCGAAAGTCGCTTCGGGAATCATCGGCATATAGATCAGCACGCGATCGCCGGCGACTACGCCGAGGCTTTGCATGGCGGCGGCCATGCGCATGACTTCCCGCTTGAGCTGCGCGAAGGAGTAGACGATTTCGCTGTCGGTCTCGCTCGAGATGAAAACCAGCGCGCGGGCGTCCGGGCGAGTCGCGGCGTGCCGATCGACGGCGTTGTGACAAAGATTGGTCTGGCCGCCGACGAACCACTTGGCGAATGGCGGGCGCGAATAGTCGAGCGTTTTGACGAAAGGCCGGTGCCAGTCGATGCGGCGCGCTTCCCTGGACCAAAATGCGTCCGGATCGTCGAGGGATTCCTGATGAAACGCCTTGCATGTCGTCATGTAATGTCCAGTCCAGGGTTATTCGGGCACTGCGTCTTCCTCTTGTGGCGGCTCATCGAGCGGGGCGTCTCCATCCTCCATGGCGAGCAGGCCGTACTTGCGATCCCGCTCGATCAATTCGAGCAGGGGCAAAATCTCCCGGCCAAGTGCGGCGAGGTGCGGGATCACCTCGCTCTCGTGCCCGGCCTTGATCAGCGCAATCGCCAGATCAAGCCGGGGCGTCGCCAGCGGATCCGCCGGCCGGACATTGCAGGCGATGACCCGGTTGCCGCCCTGCTGCTGCGCCTCTTTCAGACGCAGGCCCGCCAGTTCGATCAAGGCACGCGCGGATATGACACCGTCCGACGGGCTGTTGCTGATGCCGACGCTCACCGACAATTTCAGGCGCTCGCCGTGCACGGCGATATTGGCCACGTGGATCGCTTCGCGCAGGCGTGTGCCGAAGGACTCGCAGGCGGGTCCTGGCGTACCCGGCGAAATAACGATCAGCTGGCTGCCGGCAAAGTGGCCGAGGCTGTCTTCCTTGCGAATCTTGCTGGCCAGCATGCTGGTCAGGCGCTGCTGCAATTCCTTCACCACCTCGACGCCGTGTTCCTCGCGCAGGATGCTCACGTTATCGAAGCCCATCACCATGGCGCTGACCTCGCTGTCATGGCGCTTGGCGTGCGACATCGCCTGCGCGGCCTGCGCCTCGATGTACTTGCGCGTAAACAGGCCCGATTCCGGATTCTGCACATTCTGCTCGAGGTTTTCCTTGAGCTGGATTTGCGCCTGGGCGAGCTTGAGCAGCGAATCGATGCGCGCCAGGACTTCTGAACCGCCGGCCCTGCGGCTGATGAAGTCGGACGCACCATTGGCCTTGGCCATTGCCAGGGCCGTATCGTCGTCGCCGGAGATCATCAGCATCGGCATGGTGCAAAGGCGTGCCAGGCGCGACGAGCGCACGCGCATGAGCAGGCCGTTGCCGTCGAGCACGGGCAAGGACAGCGAGCAAATCACCAGGCTGATCGAATGGTCGAGAACCAGGACCTGCCAGGCCGACTCGCCATCGGTTTCTTCACGCGTGTCATAGCGCTCGCGGATGTACTTGACGAGCATTGCGCGCGCTATGCGCGATTCATCGACAATCAGGATGCGCGGCGGCTGCGCCGGGGTTTCCATGCCTACAGAGTCCTTTAGTGGGCGCAGCCCCTAAGCGCCGGCCACTTCAACGACAACACGACCGCGCGCCTTGCCCTGGATGTAGGCGGCAAATGCCTCCGGCAACTCATCGAAACCGATCGTACGCGTCATTTCAATCAAATGCTTCGGCCGCAAGTCGGTGCCCATGCGCTGCCAGATGCGGCTGCGCAGCGGTTCGCGCACGCCGCCGGAATCGATGCCGAGCAGGGATACGGCGCGCAGGATGAAGGGCATGACCGTGGTGTTGAGCGTCGTGTCGGCCGCAAGGCCGATGCAGGCGATCGTACCGCCGTATTTCATTGAACTGGCCATCCACGCCAGCACCTCGCCGCCGAGGTTATCGATGGCGCCGGCCCACAGCGATTTGCCAAGCGGCCGGATATGCGACAGATCAAGCGCCGAACGGTACATGACTTCGGCCGCGCCGAGGCGCTTGAGATAATCGAACTCGCTTTCCTTGCCGGTCAGCGCCGTCACCCGGTAACCGAGCTTGGCAAGCATATCGACGGCCATGCCGCCGACACCGCCGGTCGCGCCGCTGACGATCACCGGTCCCTGATCGGGCGCCAGGCCGTTGTGCTCCATGCGAATGGTCGCAAGAACGGCGGTAAACCCGGCCGTACCGAGGACCATGGCGTCGCGCAACGAGAGTCCGGTCGGCAGCGGCACCACCCACTCGGCCGGCAGGCGTGCGTACTCGGCATAGCCACCGTGATGCGCGACGCCGATATCGAAACCCGTGGCGACCACCGGATCGCCGGCTTTGAATCGCTGATCAGTGCTCTTTTCGACAATTCCGGAAAGGTCGA
Organism: uncultured beta proteobacterium; assembly: GCA_903886975.1. Lineage (GTDB taxonomy): Bacteria > Pseudomonadota > Gammaproteobacteria > Burkholderiales > Rhodocyclaceae > Propionivibrio. The sequence continues at coordinate 30,522 of CAISOB010000026.1, read as the reverse complement.
TGCCGCCGACGCAGGGGAAACGGCGAACAATGCGCCCGGCGCCCGTCGCAGCCAGAGCGTCCTTGTAGTTGATGCTCGAATAGGCGACCCTGATCGTCACCTCGCCGGGGTCGAGTTGCGCCTCGTCCATACTGACGAACGCGCCTTTCGACTTGCCTTCCGCTTCTTCGATCAAATAAGCCTTGAATGGTCCCATGGATCACTCCTCACTGGATTGCTTGATTCACGCCGCGCGCTGATCCTCTGATTCCGATTATAGAGACAAATTGATCTATTCAGCAGCTATTAACGGCGGCGCCGGCAAATTCCTAAGCGCTTATAAAACATGAATTTAAGCGAGAACACCAGACCGCAGAGATGACTGAATTGGCGACCTGGGGTTTACAGGCGGCTGGTTTTCACTTAAATTGCCCGCCCATGTCTGGTCATAAATTCTTCATAATCGCGTTCGCAGCAGCCGTGATCACTTTCTTCGGGGGCGCCGCAACGGCGAGCGAACCCGGCTTGAGCGACGAGCCTTCGCTGTTTGAACGCTATACAAGCGGCGCCAAGGACCTGGTTCTCAAAGGACTGGAGCTGGTCGGCATCAATTATCGCTGGGGTGGCACCGACCCCGATAGCGGACTTGATTGCAGCGGCTTCGTTCAACTCGTCTTCAAGGACGCGGTCGGGCTGCTTCTGCCGCGCACGGCCAAGGAACAGAGCAAGATCGGTGACGTCGTCGACAAGGACGAGCTCAAACCGGGCGACCTCGTGTTCTTCAACACCATGCGCCACGCGTTCTCGCATGTCGGCATTTACCTCGGCGACAACCGCTTCCTGCACGCGCCACGCACCGGCGCTGAAATCCGCGTCGAGGACATGAGCCAGGGCTACTGGGTCAAGCGCTACAACGGAGCACGCCGCGTCGTCGAAAAATAAGCTCCGGCCCGGCGATGATTCCCTGGATAGCCAGCGCCGACAGTTTTCCCCCGCTTGAACTCGCTCTCGCCGAACCGAACGGCCTGCTCTGCGCCGGCGCCGACCTTGCGCCGGACACCCTGTTGCGCGCGTACCGCGACGGCATCTTCCCGTGGTATTCAGCCGGCCAGCCAATCCTCTGGTGGAGCCCGGATCCGCGCATGGTGCTCGTTCCGGGCGAGTTCAGAATCTCGCGTTCGCTGCGCCGGACGCTGCGCCGCGGCGCTTACCGGATCCGTCTCGACAGCGCTTTTCCAGCCGTCATCCGCGCCTGCGCCCGAACCCCGCGCAAGGGCCAGAGCGGCACCTGGATCACCGCTGCAATGCAATCGGCATATTGCGAATTGTATGAACTAGGCTACGCCCACTCGGTCGAAACCTGGGTCGATGAGGCGCTGGTCGGCGGTATTTACGGCTTGGCCATCGGCAGAATGTTTTACGGAGAATCGATGTTCTCGCACGCTTCCAACGCCTCGAAAATAGCGCTTGCGCACTTGGCGCGCTATCTTGCGACGCAGGACTACGGCCTGATCGACTGTCAGATGAACACGCCGCATCTGGCTTCGCTCGGCGCCCGCGAAATCCCGCGCAGCGACTTCATCGCCCGCCTGCGCGAACTGACCGCCGTAGCGCCCGCGCCGGGCCGCTGGGCGGAAGACGATGCAAGCCGGAACTGGAGCTAGGGTATGTTCTCACTTGGCGGGCCGATCACGTTGTTGCCAAATGCGCCCGAGACAAGGCGCGAGTCGAAGCCAATGGTTGTTCTTCCATTGGCGAGGCGAGCAACGCCGTATCGGGCACATTTCGCAACAACCCGAAGGGCAAGCACCGGGCCGGGCGCCGCGCGGTGTTGCCGCTCGCTTGCGTGGAATAATCACGCCGCGCTCACGACGCCTTGCGCGGCATCCCGGCCCGATGCCTGCGTGACCGTCCGCCAAGTGAGAACATACCCTAGGATAGTGCCCAATGTCGCGCCTCAATGATTCGCAACTGCCGTTCTCGCTGCTGCAGTTCTACAATACAGCTACCTACCCATGCAGCTACCTGGCCGGCGAGCGCGCCGTCTCGCAGGTGGCGACGCCCGCCCACCTGATCACCACCGAGGTCTATGGCGAGCTGGTGCGCAGCGGCTTCCGCCGCAGCGGCATCTTCTCCTACCGCCCCAACTGCGAGCGTTGCCACGCTTGCGTCCCGGTCCGTCTGCCGATCGCGCGCTTCGTCCCCAACCGCAGCCAGCGGCGCTGCCTCAAGGCGCACGCGGCGCTGCAAGTGCGCGAACTGCCGCTCATCTATTTCGAAGAACATTACCGGCTCTACCAGCGGTATCAGGCCGTGCGCCACGCCGGCGGCGGCATGGACCAGGACAACAACGAGCAGTACTCGCATTTCCTGCTGCAAAGCCGAGTCGACAGCCGGCTGATCGAATTTTCCGAAGACGGCGAACTGCGCATGGTCAGCATCATCGACGTGCTGAGCGACGGCCTGTCGTCGGTCTATACCTTCTACGACCCGACCGTGGCGGGCGCCAGTTTCGGCACCTACAGCATTCTCTGGCAGATCGCCCAGTGCGCGGCCCGCGGGCTGCCGCACCTCTATCTGGGTTACTGGATACGCGACAGCCACAAGATGGCCTACAAGGCCAACTTCCGGCCGATTGAAGGACTGCGCGACGGCCTGTGGCGCGAATTCGACGCCGGCGACAGCAAGGCTGGCCGGCGGGATCGCGTCTGACACCGGACGTCCACCGCGACGGCGCGACGGCCGCAAAGCTTATGCATGGATCGCGCCGCTATGATTGCAAGCTGATGCAATTGTGCGGCGCCGCCAAGGCTCGCGAAAAGCGCCAAAAGCGCGCAGGATAGGGTCTGCCAAGAAAGGGACGAATCATGCTGGTCAACTGCGTTGCCTACGAAAATGGATCCCGCCTGGCGGACTTGTCGGTCGAGGAGATCAGCGACTACCTGGCGAAGCCAAACTGTTTCGTCTGGGTGGCGTTGTTGGACGCCACCGAGCTGGAGCTCGAGAAGATGCAGGAGGAATTCGCCTTGCACGAGCTCGCCGTCGAGGATGCCCGCCATGGCCACCAGCGGCCGAAAATAGAGGAATACGGCGATTCGCTGTTCGCGGTCATGCACCAGTTCGAAGAGAAGGCGGGCGAATTTTCCATCAGCGAGGTGAACGTTTTCGTCGGCCGCAATTACGTTCTGTCGATCCGGAACCACAGCCAGCAGCATTTTCTCGGCGTGCGCGAGCGCTGCGAGCGCGAACCGCACATGCTCGAGCATGGCTCGGGGTTCGTTTTCTACGCGCTGATGGATGCGGTCGTCGATCGCTATTTCCCGATCATGGACCGGCTCGAGTCGGAGCTCGAAGGCATCGAGGAGCAGATCTTCACCACTGCGGCGGCGCGCGCCAATATCGAGCGGCTCTACGACTTGAAGCGCAAGATCACCCTGCTCAAACACGCTGTGGCGCCGCTCATGGAAGCCACCGGCAAGCTCTTCGGCGGCCGCGGCCCGATCGTCTGCGCCAACAGCCGCGATTATTTCCGCGACGTCTACGACCACCTGACGCGCATCAACGCCTCGCTCGACACCATCCGCGATACCATCGGCACGGCTATCCAGGTCAATTTTTCGATGGTCACCATCGAAGAAACCGAGATGAACAAGAAGCTCGCCGCCTGGGCCGGAATCTTTGCCGTCGTCAGCGCATTCGCCAGTGTCTGGGGCATGAATTTCAAGGCCATGCCCGAGTTGCAATGGGAGTACGGTTATCCGATGGCGCTCCTGGTCATTGCCGGCGCCTGCGTCTTCCTCTACGTCCGCTTCAAGCGCGCCGGCTGGCTGTAGGAATAGGCCGTCACACCGGCGAAAGCCGGTGTCCAGTTGGAGCACCGTACTGCATCCCGGCTTTCGCCGGAATGACGGCGTAGGGTTTGATCAGCACGCCGCGCATACCGTTACGATCGACAGGGTTGAACGAAAGCGCCCAACAGGGGATAATTCCGAGGCTGTGCGGCCCTGCCCCGCCCTGCTGTTCTCGCAAACATGACCCACTATCTGTTCATCCTCGTCGGCGCTGTCCTCGTCAACAACGTCGTGTTGGTGAGAATACTCGGTCTCTGTCCTTTCATGGGCGTCTCCAAGAAACTGGAAACGGCGTTCGGCATGGGCGCCGCAACGACCTTCGTGCTGACTGTCGGCACTGGCGCCAGCTACGTCATCGACATCTACCTGCTGCAGCCCTTTGGCCTGGGCTACCTGCGCACCATTTCGTTCATCGTCACCATCGCCGCGGTCGTCCAGCTGACCGAGCTGATCATCAAGAAGACGAGCCCATTGCTCTATCAAGTGCTTGGTATTTATCTGCCGCTGATCACCACCAACTGCGCGGTGCTTGGCGTCCCCCTGCTGGCGCTCGGCATCAAATACGATTTCATTGAATCGCTGCTCTTCGGGTTCGGCAGTTCGATCGGTTTCTCGCTGGCCCTCATCCTCTTTGCCGGGATCCGCGAGCGCATCGAAGGCGCCGATGTTCCCGTGCATTTCAAGGGAACCGCCATCGCGCTCGTCACCGGCGGTCTGATGAGCCTCGCGTTCATGGGCTTCGCCGGCCTCGACAAGTACCAATAATGCTGACCGCCATCCTGATCATGGCGCTCGGCGCCGTCATTCTCGGCGCAGCGCTCGGCTGGGCCTCGATCAAGTTCAAGGTCGAGGGCGATCCGCTCGTCGAACGGATCGAAAGCATCCTGCCGCAAACCCAGTGCGGGCAGTGCGGCTATCCGGGCTGCCACCCTTACGCGGTGGCCATCTCCGGCGGCGAGGCCGAGATCAATCTGTGTCCGCCCGGCGGTCAGGAAGGCGTGCGCCGGCTCGCCGACCTGCTCGGGCGCGAAGTGAAACCCCTCGACGCCGAAGAAAAGCCCAAGCAGCTCGCGCTCATCGACGAGCAGACCTGCATCGGCTGCACGCTGTGCATCCAGGCCTGCCCGGTCGACGCCATCGTCGGCGCCGCCAAGCAGATGCACACCATCGTCGCCGCGCTGTGCACCGGCTGCGAATTGTGCGTCAAGCCCTGCCCGGTCGAATGCATCCGCATGGAAGTCATCACCGAGAACATCGACCGCTGGAAGTGGAAATATCCGGTCGTCGAACTGAAAAGAGTGGCATGAACAATAAGAATATCCGGGCCTGAGAATGCAACTCTTCAAGTTCAAGGGCGGGGTCAAGCCCGACCCGCAAAAAACGCCTTCGCTGCAAACGCCGATCGGCCTGGCGCCGGTGCCGGCGCTGCTCGTCGTGCCGCTGCATCAGAGCATCGGCGGCGTGCCCAATCCGCTGGTCAAGGCCGGCGATCGCGTGCTCAAGGGACAGCGCATCGGCGAGGCCGACAAGTGGATCTCGGCGGCCGTGCATGCGCCGACCTCGGGTACCGTCATCGCTGTCGAGGAACGCGTCGCCGCCCACCCCTCCGGTCTGCCGACGCTGTCCGTGGTCATCGCCGCCGACGGCGATGACGAATGGATGGAACGCAGGCCGGTCGATTATGCCGCGCTGACGTCGGAGCAGGTGCGCGAATACCTGCGCGACGCCGGCGTGGTCGGCCTCGGCGGCGCGGTTTTCCCGAGCCACGCCAAGCTCTCCGCCGCCAAATCGGTGCCGATGGAAGACCTGGTGATCAACGGCGGCGAATGCGAACCGTTCATGACCTGCGATGACCTGCTGATGCGCGAGCGTGCCGAGGACATCGTGCACGGCGCGGGAATTTTCCGCGACCTGCTCGGACCGCAGCGCGTGCTGATCGGCATCGAGGACAACAAGCCGCAAGCCGTCGCGGCGATGCGCGAAGCCGTCGAAGCCTGCGGCGAGAATTTTTCGGTCATTGCGGTGCCGACGCGCTACCCGGCGGGCGGCGCCAAGCAGCTGATCCGCGTGCTCACCGGCAAGGAAGTGCCGGCAGCCAAACGCTCGCCGGAAATGGGCGTGCAATGTTTCAACGTCGCCACCGCCTACACCGCCTGGCGTGCGATCGCCCACGGCGAGCCGGTGCTCTCGCGCATCGTCACACTGACCGGCAACGTCGAGGAACCGCGCAACTGGGAAGTTCTGCTCGGCACGCAACTCAAGGATTTCGTCGCCCTCGGAAAACCCAAGGCCGACACCAACGCTTACCTGATGGGCGGCCCGATGATGGGTTTTGAAATGCCCAGCCTCGATGCGCCGATCGTCAAGGCGAGCAACTGCATCATCGCCGGCTCGCAGGCGCTGTTCCCGCCGCTGCCGCCGGAAATGCCGTGCATCCGCTGCGGCGCCTGTGCCGAAGTCTGCCCGCACGAGCTGCAGCCCTTCGAGATGTACTGGTTCTCCCGTGCGCGCAATTTCGGCAAGACGCAGGAATACAACATCTTCGACTGCATCGAATGCGGCTGCTGCAGCTACGTCTGCCCGTCGCGCATTCCGCTCGTGCAGTATTTCCGCTTCGCCAAGAGCGAGATCTGGTCGCGCGAACGCGAGAAGAGCATGTCCGAGGCGGCCAAAGCGCGCTACGAATTGCGCAACGAGCGCGAGGCGCGCGAAGCGGCCGAGAAAGCCGAGCGCCTGGCCAAAGCGGCCGCCGCCAAAGCCGCCGAGAAGAAGCCGGAAGCCGCACCTTCTGACGCGCCGGCCGCCGACGCTGACGCGGCGAAGAAAGCACTGATCGCCGCGGCCATCGAACGCGCGCGAGTGCAGCGCGAAAGCGTTGCGGCCACTGACAGCGACGGCGCAAAGCCATGAACTTCACCACCCCGCCTTATCTGTCCCAGAACATCAGCGTGCAGCGCGTGATGCTGCGGGTCCTCGTCGCGCTGTTGCCGGGAATCGCCGTCTACGTCTGGCTGATCGGTCCGGCGATCCTCGTGCAAATCGGCCTGGCCACGCTCGTCTGCCTGCTCGCCGAAGCCGCGATGCTCAAAGTGCTGAAGAAACCGTTGGCGCTCTTTCTCGGCGACGGCAGCGCGATTGTCACGGCCTGGCTGATCGCGCTGTCTTTCCCGCCGCTCGGCCCGTGGTGGCTGATCGTCGTCGGCTGCCTGTTCGCCATCGTCATCGCCAAGCACCTCTACGGCGGGCTCGGCCAGAACCCGTTCAACCCGGCGATGGTCGCCTTCGCCATCTGCATCGTCTCCTTCCCGGCGCTGATGTCGCAGTGGCCGCCGGTGGGCCTCAAGACCGGCTTTGCCGACCAGCTCGCGCTGATCTTCGGCCATGGCCCGCTGCTCGACGCGATGAGCAGCGCGACGCCGCTCGATGCGATGAAGACCGCGCTCAAGCTCGGCGAAGGCCAGGCGACCGTGGCCGCCGTGCTGAGCGACGCCAGCACCTTCGGGCGCGTCGCCGGACGCGGCTGGGAGTGGGTTTCGGCAGCGTATCTGGTCGGCGGCTTGTGGCTGTGGCAGCGCAAGGTCATCGGCTGGCAATTGCCGATGAGCTTCATCGCCGGCATCGTCCTCGTTTCGGGCGGACTGTGGCTATGGAATCCGGGCCAATTCGCCAGCCCCCTCTTCCACCTGTTCTCGGGCGCATCGATGCTCGGCGCTTTCTTCATCGTCACCGACCCGGTGTCCGGATGCACGACGCCGCGCGGCAAGCTGATCTTCGGCCTCGCGGCCGGCGTAATCGCCTATCTGATCCGCGTCTTCGGCGGCTATCCGGATGGCGTGGCTTTCGCCGTGCTGCTGCTCAACCTCTGCGTGCCGCTGATCGACCTGTACACCCAGCCGCCGATCTTCGGCATGAAGGACGGCAAATGACCAAGGTCAAGCCCTTCAGCGCGACCAAGATGGCGACGCGCACGGCGATCATTCTTTTTCTGTTCACCATCGGCTTCACGGCAGTTCTCGCCGGCGTCTACCTGCTCACCAAGCCGGCGATCGACGCCTCGGCGGTGCTCAAGAAAATGAACACCATCGGCGAGGTCCTGCCGCCCGGCAGCTACGACAACGACCTCTTGAATGACACCCTGACCTTGCCGCCGACGCCGGCGCTCGGCCTTGACGAGAGCTCGACCGTCTATCGCGCGCGCCAAGGCGGCCGGCCGGCCGCGCTGGTCATCGAAGCGGTGGCCAACGACGGCTACAGCGGCAAGATTCGCCTGCTGGTCGGGGCGCGCGCCGACGGAACTTTAAGCGGCGTGCGCGTGACCGAACACAAGGAAACGCCGGGACTTGGCGACTACATCGACCCGGCCAAGGACAAGAACAAGGCGCATCCGTGGATCGCGCAATTCGACGGCAAATCGCTCGCGAAGCTCGCCGCGCGCGACTGGAAAGTGAAGAAGGACGGCGGCCAGTTCGATTCGGTCGCCGGGGCGACGATCAGCCCGCGCGCGGTGATCAAGGCCGTCCATAAAGCGCTCGAATACGTAGACCAGCATCGCGACGAACTTTACGCCAAGCGAGGCCAACCATGATCAACTGGACTGAAACCCGCGACATTTTTGCCAACGGCGCCTGGAAGCAGAACTCGAGCCTCGTGCAGATGCTCGGCATGTGCCCGACGCTGGCGATCACCACGAGCCTGGTCAATGGCGCGATGCTGTCGCTGGCGACGATCTTCGTCATGAGCCTCTCCGGTTTTGTCGTCTCCTGCCTGCGCAACTTCATTCCGCACGAAATCCGCATCCCGGTATTCATCATGATCGCCGCGGCCCTTGTCACCGTCGTCGACCTGGTGATGGCCGCTTACCTGCCCGACATGCACAAGATCCTCGGCATTTTCATCCCGCTGATCATCACCAACTGTCTGGTGCTCGCCCGCATCGAGGCTTTCGCCGCCAAGAAGGACGCCATCCAGTCCCTGCTCGACGGCGCTTTCATGGGCGTCGGCATGCTGTGGACGCTCGGCATGCTCGGCGGGCTGCGCGAATTGATCGGCGCCGGCACGCTGTTCTCCGGTATCGACGCCGTGATCCCTTCGCTGCATGCGCTGCAGCTTCTGCCCGAGAATTATCCGGGCCTGCTCGTTGCCATCCTGCCGCCCGGCGCGTTCATCGTTCTCGCTTTCATGGTCGCGGCCAGGAACTGGATCGAGGCGACGCGCGCCGCGCGTGCGCAACTGCCAATGCCGGCACCGACCTCGGCGGGCGGCTGCCATTAAAGCGCGATGAATAAAGGGAAGCGCGCCGAAATCTTCGCCAGACTGCGCACGGCCAATCCGGCGCCGACCACCGAGCTTGAATACGCCAGCACTTTCCAGTTGCTGGTCGCGGTCATCCTGTCGGCGCAAGCCACCGACAAGAGCGTCAACCTCGCAACGAAAACGCTCTTCGCCGATGCGCCGACGCCGCACGCGATGCTCGCGCTCGGCGTCGCCGGTCTCACCGCCTATATCAACCGCATCGGCCTGCACCAGGGCAAAGCGAAGAACGTGATCGCCACCTGCCGGGAACTCATCGAAAAGCATGGCGGCGAGGTGCCGCGCGAACGGGAAGCGCTCGAAGCGCTGCCCGGCGTCGGCCGCAAGACGGCCAACGTCGTCCTCAACACGGCTTTCGGCGAAGCGACGATCGCCGTCGATACGCACATCTTCCGCGTCGCCAACCGGACGCGGCTGGCCACCGGCAAGACGGTCCTCGCCGTCGAGCGCAAGCTGGTAAAATCCATACCGGATGAATACCAGCACAACGCCCACCACTGGTTGATCCTGCACGGCCGCCACGTGTGCAAGGCGCGCAGGCCGGAATGCTGGCGCTGCATCATTGCCGACCTGTGCGAATATAAGGACAAGACAGAACTTTACGAAGCAAAGAAATGAAATTGGCCAAGACGCCATGACGATATCCTCTGCGGGGATAATTGAGCCGGTATTTCCAAGCTTCACTGTGGCCGTTTTGCTTCAACCACCTTCTAAGAACAAGTCGAAACGCCAATGACCGTCGCCACCGCGCTTGTTTCAGGCAACGACCCGCTGCCGCAGATTGCCGAAGCGGCGGTCGGGGAAGCGCTCGCCAAAGCCAGGCTGGCCCAGGCCAATGGCATTCTGCTCTTCCTGACCCCGGAGTTCGCCCGCCACGCCCAGCAGGTGGTCACTGCGGCGGCGCGCGCGGCGCAGTGCACTCAGGTTGCCGGCGCCATCGTCTCGGGCGTATTCAATGAAACGGGCTGGGCGGTCGACCGCCCTGCGGCGGCGGTCATGGTTTTCGGCGACAGCCTCTCGCTGACGCACAGCGTGGCTGGCGACGCGCCCATCCTGAGTTACTCGGGCGCATGCTTTCCGCCCGAGTGGGAAGAATCCGGGACGCGTTTTGGCGGCAGCTTCGGCGGCAGCTTTGCCGGCGGCGCGGTCGATACCGAGGCCGTCGTCTGGCAACAGAGCCGCCTGACCTCGCCACCGCGCTGCAGCCTGCAGATCCTCGGCGCGCGGGTGGACTTCGCCGTGTCGAGCGGCCTGCAACTGCTCGCTGAAACGCAAACCGTCGACGCGAGCAACGGTTACGATCTCGAACGCCTCGGCGGCCAGGCTGCTCTCAAGAGCCTGAACCGAGCCCTGCCGAGCGAAATCCGCGAGCATATGGCGCAGCAACTGCATCACCTCGCCGCCGTACTGATCGAAGGCGCGGGCGACGCCGAGCGAGCGCTGGCCGAAGGCCGCTGTCGCGCCGTGGCGATCATCGCGCTCAACGCGGATAACTCGCTAACCCTGGCCGAGCGTGTCGTTGCCGGCCAGCGTCTGACCTGGGCCATCCGGCAACCGGCGAGCGCCGAAGCCGACATGCGGCAAGCCATAAGACGGCTGGGGGAACACGTTGATCATCCGGCCTGCGCGCTGGTGTTTTCATGCATCGGCCGCGGCCCTTATTTTTATGGCGGCGAAGACCGCGACCTCGCCGTTCTGCACGAACGATTCCCTGGTCTGCCGCTGCTTGGCAGCTACGGAACCGGGCAGATCGCTGCGGCGCAAGCGGGCGCGGCGATGCGCAACCGCCAGCTGCAAAATGCCGTTGTCACGGCGCTGCTTAGCCCGAAGGGAAGCAATGTTCAACCCATCGCGTGAGCAGGTTCGCCGCTTCTTCTGCGAAGCCTGGCGCAAGCACCGCGAGCGTCTGCCGCTCGAAGGCGCCGAAGTCACCGCCGCCGACCTCATCGCACAGCATCCGGAATATCATGCCCTGCTCGAAAATCCCGACGCCGCCGTCGAGCAGGATTTCACTCCCGAAGGCGGGCAGATGAATCCCTTTCTGCATCTGTCATTGCACCTGGCGATCGCCGACCAGATCAGCGTCGATCGGCCGGCCGGAATTCGTGCCGCGTACCAGGCGCTGCGCCGGCGCCTCGAGGTGCACGAAGCCGAACACGCGATTCTCGAGTGCCTCGGGGAAACGCTCTGGCGCGCCCAGCAGGAGGGCGGTACGATGGATGCCGAACAGTATCTCGAATGCGTAAGGCGGGCGTTGGCCCGCTGATGACCAAGGATTCCGCATGCAATTCACTTCAATGATTCTCTCCAACGTCGAAATTTCGCCCGGCTACTTTCGCATGCGCCTGACCGCGCCGCCGGAGTTTTCGGCGGCTAGAGCCGGCCAGTTCGTGATGGTGCGCGTCAGCGCCGCGATCGATCCGCTCTTGCGCCGGCCGCTGGCGATTTTCGACGTCGGCGTGCACAAGCCGCCGCAAAGCGGTTCGCAGGCGCAGCCTTTTTTCGAGATGCTCTATCGTGTCGTCGGCAAGGGAACGGCGATGCTCTCGGTGCTGCATGAGACCGACCTGCTCGACATGCTCGGCCCGCTCGGCAGCGGTTTTCGGCTCGGCAGCATCAATGAGGAAAAGCTGATCGTCGGCGGCGGCATCGGCCTTGCACCGCTTTATTTGCTGGCCCGCGAACTCGTCGCGCAAGGCTCGCCGGTACGCCTCTTCGCCGGCGGCAGGACGCGCGACGACATCCTGTGCACCACCGAGTTCGAGCGCCTCGGCGTCGAATGCTATACGGCGACCGAGGACGGTTCGCTGGGCGAACAAGGCTTCGTGACCGTGGCACTGAACCGCCGGCTCGACCTGCTCAAGGGACGCGCCACGCTCTACGCCTGCGGGCCGGACGGCATGCTCGCCGCGGTCGCCAAGATCGCCGCCGAACGCAATATCCCCTGCCAGGTCTCGCTCGAAGGCTATATGGCCTGCGGCGTGGGCGCCTGTCTCGGCTGCGTTGCGCCGGGGCGCGGACACTCGGAAGAGACGCCGGACTTTCGCTGCGTGTGCACCGAAGGGCCGGTGTTCGAGGCCGCCGATCTGCTGTGGGGAGCACACGCATGAAGCTCGATCTTAAAGTAGACCTGTCCGTCAATCTCGCCGGCATCGCCCTGCGCAACCCGGTGATGACCGCTTCGGGGACTTTCGGCTACGGCGAGGAATTCGTCGATTACGTCGATTTGCTGTCGATCGGCGCCTTCATCACCAAGGGCCTGTCGCTCAGACCGCGCGCCGGCAACCCGACGCCGCGCATCGTCGAGACGCCGGGCGGCATGCTCAATGCCATCGGCCTGCAGAACGTCGGCATCGAAGCCTTCATCGCCAGGAAAGTGCCTTTCCTGCGCAAGGTCAACACACCGGCGATCGCCAACTTCTTCGGCGATACCGTCGACGAATACGCCGAGATGGCCCGCCGCCTCGATGCGATTCCCGAAGTCGCCGGGCTCGAAATGAACATCTCCTGCCCCAACGTCAAGCAGGGCGGCATCGTTTTCGGCGCCGACCCGGCCTGCGCGGCGAGCGTCGTCGCCGCCTGCCGCGCGGTCACCAAGAAACCGCTGATCGTCAAGCTCTCGCCGAACGTCACCGACATCGTCGGCATGGCGCACGCCTGCGAGGATGCCGGCGCCGATTCGCTCTCCTTGATCAACACCCTGGTCGGCATGGCTATCGATTTGAACAAGCGCCGTCCGGTGCTGGCCAATATCACCGGCGGTTTCTCCGGCCCGGCGATCAAGCCGATCGCCCTGCGCATGGTCTGGCAGGTCGCGAAGGCGGTGAAGATACCTATCGTCGGCATCGGCGGAATCATGAACGCCACCGACGCGCTCGAGTTCATCCTTGCCGGCGCCACCGCGGTGCAGGTCGGCACCGCCAGCTTCATCAACCCCGGCGCGGCGCAGAAAATCGCCGAGGACATGGCGGCGTGGCTCGTCGCCAACGGCGTTGCCGACGTCAAGAGCCTGATCGGCGCGCTCGAAACGTGAACGCGGCGCTTCCCGCTCAGGGGAGCGGGGCACCGACGAGTTCGATGATCTCCGCCGCGTAAGCGATGCGCTGACCCGGGCGCAGCTTGGCGCGCTTGCGCGTCTCGACGAGCCCATCGACCTGCACCTTGCCGGCCGCGATCTCGGCGTGGGCGTAGCCGCCCGAATGGCAAAGGCCGGTGGTTTTCAACAACTGGTCGAGCTGAATGAACTCGCCGCGAATTTCAAATCGTATCGGCATAAGGCCTTTCACAGGGTGAGCGGCGGCAAGCCGTAACGGTGCCGCGCGCGATCGCAGGCATCTTCACCGACGCCGAGCGAGGCGTACGGTGCGAACTCGCGGCAAGGGCCGGGACGTTGTTCGTAGATCGTGCAGCTGACGCTGCTGCCGATTTCTCCCGCGAGCGCCACGCAGCGCGGCGGCGCCGCATCGGTCCCGCGCATGCGAACCAGGGTCGCGGTCAGCGGCACGGTCAGCGCCAGCGGCACGCCGGCGCACTCGCCGTCCGCCAGTTCGAGGCGATGAAAGTCCACGCGAAATGCGGCGCAACAGGCACCGCAAGCAAGGCAGGCAATTTCTGGCATGTACGATCACTCTCGCGAAAAGCGCTGATTGTCTCGCAGCCCGCCGGGCGCGGCAAACCCCATTTAGAGCGTCACGCTCGCCCGATAGAGCGCATGCCCGGAATTCAAGTACTTGCGTTCGAACGGCGTCAGCGCGTCCCGCGGCAAGTAGGGTTCGCAAATGGCCCGGCATCGCGTCAGCCGCTCGACCGCGAAGCAGAATTCGTCGATATAGATTTTCCAGTTGCTGCGGCATTCGAGCACTCCGCCGAGTTCAAGCAGCGCCGGGAAAACCGGATGCCCGTGCCAGCGCCGCGCGAGTTGGCCGATCTTCGGCCAGGGGTTCGGATAAAGCAAGTAGTGGCGAACCGGATGGATGCCGGCGTCGCGCAGCAAGCGCCAGTAATCGACGAGATCGGCGCGCACCAGATCGAGATTGGCTGGCAGCGCATCGGCCCTGGTATCCTGCCGACGCAAGCGGGACTGGGCGCGCTGCAAACGCGCCTGCGATTGATCGACGCCGATCACGTAGCAGTCGGGATAAGCGCGCGCCAGCGCGATGCTGCTCGCGCCGACGCCGCAGCCGGAATCGAGGATCAGCGGCACGGCGGGCGCCAGTGCCTCGCGGCGCGCCATACTGGCGGCAAAAGCCGCGCGATTGTAATCGGCATAGGGCTTCAGGTACGGCGCCTGCCAATGCCGCTCGAGCAGACGCGCCAACTGTTCGTGGATACCGTTCTGGGTGCTGGTCGGAACGCGCGAATTGGCTTGCATGCGCTCAGGCGGGCAGCAGCTCGGCGATGACCGGAACGCCATGCAGCTCGAGTGCACGGCTCGTCTCCTCACAGCCGCGCAGCGGGCGAACTGCCCAGTAAAGCGCCTCGGCCTGGACAAAACGGCCGCGCAATGACGCGAGCCACAGCTTGAGGCGTCCCGGCGCGTGCCGTGCCTCGACGCGCGCCTGCACCTGCGCCCAGAATTCAGCGAGCAGCGGCAGGACTTCCAGCCACTCGGCGGCGCTCGCCGCAGCCGCTGCGGCCGATCCCGGGACCAGCGCCTCGTCGCCCGGAGCGATGGCGCGAATGCGCCGGGCGAGAAAAGGGTCGGCGACTGCGCCGCGCCCGAGCATTACGTCGGCGCAGGTGCTTGCCGCTCGGCACAGGCGATAATCGTCGGCTGTCCACACTTCGCCGTTGGCGACCACCGCGACGCTCACCGCGGCGCGGATGCGGGCGATCCACTCCCAATGCGCGGGCGGCCTGTAACCTTCGACCTTGGTGCGCGCATGCACGACCAGCGAAGACACGCCGCCAGCTTCGAGCGCGCGCGCGCATTCGAGCGCCCGGCCCGTGCCGCTGACGCCGAGCCGCATCTTCGCCGAGATCGGAATTCCCGCCGGCACGGCCTCGCGTACAGCGCATGCAATGCGCCCGATGTGCTCGGGATCGTCGAGCAGCATCGCACCGCCGCCATGACGATTGACCGTCGGCGCGGGACAACCGAAATTCAAGTCAATGCCGGCCGGGGCGAGCTCTGCAAGTCGCGCGGCGTTCTCGGCCATGCACTGGGGATCGCTGCCGAGCAACTGGACGACCACCGGTGTTCCGGCGAAAGTGCGGCTGCCATGGTCGAGCTCCGGACAGATGCGGCGGTAGGTTTTAGTTGGCAGCAGAGTCCCCGAAATGCGAACGAACTCGGTGACGGCGCCGTCATAACCGCCGACGCGCGTGAGCACGTCGCGCAGCACGCAGTCGGCGAGGCCCTCCATCGGCGCGAGCAGTAGTCGGCTCATAAGTTAGAGCATGATACTGAAAAACTTGCTTGGAACCGCGTTCGACGGGGAGCCCGCGGGGAAAAACATCCGGTTTCGCGGATTTGACGATGGGCAAGCCTTGCCTTGCTCTGGTTCGCAGAAAGCTTCTCGGGACTATTCCACCGGTGGTAGCGCAATCGATGGCAATAGCCAACTCGGCTGCAACAGCCAAACGATGGCGGGCGAGATTTCTTCTACCGCCTTATGCACTTTCGGAATTCGGTCAAAGCATTCCGATAATGCCTTGGCGGTTCTTTTCGAATCTGTCGCCTGAACTATGTTGATTGGCCTGATCCTGGGTGATGGTTCGGCTGGTTATCAGGCTCGGACTATTGATGGCGCGACGACTTTTGGTAATGACCGTGATCTGACGACCCGCATTGAGTGTTGCCGATTTTGCTTGCATTGATTTCGCTCTAGGTTAGGGGAGCAGAGCAGTGAATCCAGTTCTGCGCCTGCATCGCAATAGTGCACAAGCGCAGGTAACGCCTCTGTGCGGTGGCGCACCCGGGACGGTAATCGCCTGCGGACATTCCCGCAAAGAGCCCAAGGCAGTGTCGATTCGCGATTTGGCGCCGCCTCGCCTTTCGGTTTCCGCGACATGCGTCGCGGGTATGTACGCTGGCGAACTGTGTCATTGCCCTAGCCCGCTTAGTTTATGGGCTGTGATTCAACAAGTATCATGCCGACGGCTGATGGTCTTCGCTTGGAGACTGGACTTGTTGAATTCTTTTATCCCTTTATCATTCAACAGGAGCACCAAAATGACTAAAGTGCGAGAGTTTTCAAATTCGCCCATGAAGGCATCGAACATCATCGGCACGAACGTGGTCAATCCCGACGGCGACAAGCTTGGAGACGTCAAGGAAATCGTCATCGACCCGCGTACCGGCAAGGTGGCCTATGCCGTCGTATCCTTTGGCGGGTTTCTCGGCATGGGAACGAAGCTGTTCGCCATCCCGTTCAGCGCGCTCAAGTACAACGTGACGAAGAGCGAGTTCGTCAATAACGAATACATTCAAAACGAATATGTCCTCGATATTTCCAAGGAAAGATTGAATGAGGCGCCAGGATTCGATCCGGACCATTGGCCTTTGCTGTCCAATGAAAAGTGGCACCGTGACATGCACACGTACTACGAGCGTTTGCCGTATTGGGAATGACCCATGTTGGGGGGACCCCGGTGTGTCTTCTTGATGGCTTCGCGATCATCTGCGGGTAGGCGCGCCTGCAACAGCAGAGGAGTATTGCAATGGCAACACAGATTCTCCCCGCCTACTTCATCTCGCATGGCGGCGGGCCGTGGCCCTGGATGAAGGATCAGATGAACGGCGCCTACGACAGGCTTGAGGCTTCGCTTCAAGAAATACCGCGGCAAATTGGCATCACCCCAAAAGCCGTGCTGGTGATTTCGGGGCACTGGGAAGAACGCGATTTTACAGTCATGTCCAGCCAGAACCCGCCAATGATCTACGACTATTCCGGATTCCCGGAGCACACCTACCGCATCGAGTATGCCGCTCCCGGCTCGCCGCGGACCGCTGAACGGGTGCGTGAGTTGATCGAAGGCGCAGGTTTTCCAGCGCGCCTGGACTCGAAGCGCGGGTTCGATCACGGCACTTTTTCTCCGCTGGCCGTGATCTACCCGCAGGCCGACGTTCCGGTGCTGCAATTGTCACTGAGACGCGGTTACGACCCAAAGGATCACCTCGCGATCGGACGTGCTCTGGCGCCGTTGCGCAATGAAGGTGTACTGATCCTCGGCAGCGGACTCAGTTATCACAACCTGCGCGAATTCGGGCCGCGAGCGAAGACACCCTCCGCTGCATTTGACCATTGGCTGCAGGAGACCTTGCTGGCAGCCCGCCCGCCCGAACGCATCAAGCGCTTGCTTGAATGGGAGGACGCCCCTTCAGCCAGAGCCGCACATCCGCAGGAGGATCATCTGTTGCCACTCATGGTGGTCGTCGGGGCGGCCGGCGATGATAGAGCCACGCTCGTCTACCACGAAGATAGTTTCTTCGGCGGCATTACCGTGTCTAGCTTCATGTTCGGCGGGGTCTGAAATGCGCCCGGATTCGATCGTGCTCCAGCAAGCCAGCGCGAGGCCCGCTCAGTTCATCCTGCTGTTCCATGGCGTTGGCCCAACCCCCGCGTCACAGCTGTGCAAGGTCCCGACTGCGCGCGGAATCCATAAGACGCCCATGTCGTTCGCGTCCTAGCCACTACGCAAACTGGATGACGATAACTACACGCTCCTTTGGCCGCGAACTGCCGAATGATGTTGTCTTCCCGCGCAGCGGCAGCTTTCAATATTCGTAAAGGCGTATTGCCGACCCTAAGCAGAAGTGGTTCCACTGAGTAACCGGACGTTGTCGGTTTTCCGGCCCCCCAAATTGTTGGCCATTGGCGGGACGATCACTACTGAATTCCCAGCCGTTCCTTATTTCTCTTGATAAACGCCGCAAACCTCACGTCCTGAGAGTGGATTTGCTCAAAGAAGAGCTGCATAGGTCGATCATCCCTTAGCTTTTCGCTCTTTGCGTTAGACAATATATTGTCTCTGTAGCCTTCAAGCGACTTAATAATTTCACGATGCGATCTTCTATGCTCTTGGAATTCAGGATAAGCAAAGATTCCCATAATGGATTCTTCGACATAGAAATGAAATTTCAGCCTTTCGCACAGGCTCTCGAGAAGGAAGTGGCAGCGATCCCTATTTTCAGCGGCGTCCTGAAGCGCAGTGAATAGGGTCTCGATTTCTTTGTGCTGTGAGTCAAGTTCGGTAATGCCAAGGATGTATTTTGAATCCACAAATGGCTCCTTACGCACGGGCTCTAGAAGCGACACGATTGGCTACCGTTCTAGTCTTCCTTCTTCTGTGCCGGCAACTAACGCGTATCCGGACCCTTTGCGCCAGCTGCCCATGTTGGAAAACACTTGCCGAACGCCCAAAGGATCACGCGCCATCAGCTTCCAGAGCGTGCTGCCCAGTTCATTTATATATTCCAAACTGAAATCCGGGATTGCGGTCCGGAGAGTTCCTTGGGCGCGCCGCCCATGCAATCCGCAATCTAGAAGCGGAGCGGATATTGCGCACACCGCTGCTCAAGTTGAATCCAAACGAATCGGTCGCCAGGAATAGCGGGATTGATTCTATAAGAAAGCTCTATCGCTCGGGATGCTGTACGACTGCCTCCGGATCGAGAGCAAAGACGCCTTACGATAGCCCAATCCCGTACCGGCTAGAACAAGTACATTATCTTGATTCACCCTGTTTTGTGCTAAAGCTACGCCGCTTTGCGCATACTGCGCGCAGCCCTCTTGAGGTCTTTGAAATGCTCCGGTTCGTGGCTCTTTAGATATTCAAGAACCTCGAAGTCTTCACGCTTGATACGGTGAATATCAATGTGCTCGACATGAACCAAGCGAAGCAATTCACCGACTGGCCGAGGTATTTTGCGTCCGCTTTCGTAGCGGGATCCGCCGCTTTGGGTGACGCCCAGCTGTGACCAGAATCTTTGCTGGTTCAAACCTAGTTTCTGACGGATGGTCCTTGGCGCTGCCGGGTCAAGATAAGGGGTGGGGTGTCGCATGGCAAATCCTTTCCTCAACTATTCGTGAATGGAAATGTGCTTTATGGCACACGGGGCCCTGCGTAACGTTAGACCATTACCTAAGTAATAGTTCCGGAAGCACAAGTCCTCCATGGCCAAGACCCGGAAATCATGGCCACCAAGAGACAGGCGGTCGCCAATAGGAATAAGATCAAAAGCTGATTCAGCGGTGCTGGATGATGGTCAGACGGTGGACGCGTAGTGTTTGCCTCGAGTCCTGGAGGGCACGATACCGCGAGCCCCGTTGGGATCGGTCATGCTCCCCTGATCCTTAGGTGCACCTTCTGCAGCGCGCCCTTCAATGCGTCCACCCCGCCCAAGTGGGCAAATTCCTCGAACAACTGTTCGTTTAGGCCGCCTCGGGTCGAATACTCGCGCCGCAGCGTGCTCAGCGGCTTGTGCGCGGATTTTGTCGCAATACCCGAAAGGGTCGCGAACAGTCTTGCCACATACGAGCGGGTGATTTCCGCCGGCATCCCCTTTTCGCTGAACCAGTCGGCGATGCCCTCCAGAAGGCCGAAGTAAGACCCCATCAGCGAGCTGGCCAAAGCGGTGAGGTCGAACTCGTCCTTCGAGTGCGCAGCGATAGCGGTGCCGAGCGCGGCGAAAAAGTCCATGGCTTCCTGGTTCGGCGGGAAGACGGCGGTCACACCTTGCCGATCGGCCACAAATGGCAAAGGAATAGCCTGGGTGATAAGGACTTCCTCCCCGAGCCAGCCGCGTAATTGATCGGCGGAGATGGTCGCCACCAAGCTGACGACGTGCTGCCCCGGACGGAAGGTCAGCTCGCGAAGGACCCCTTCGACCACTTGGGGGCGAACCGCGATGAAGATCATATCGCTCTCATCGACGACGGCCTGGTTCGTGTCACCGATGCGCACCACCTCGTGCATTGCCGCCAGTCGGCCGGCGATATCCTTATTGCGCGGAGAAATGACGATGCGCTCAGGTGCGAGCGAAGATTTCGTCACGCCTTCGATGATGGCCTCCGCAATGGTTCCTGTGCCCACAAATCCGATTCGCATACCGTCTCCCGAAGATAACTGAGTTGAGCCGCCGCTTGTGGACCTTTATCGATCTCCCGCTCATTATGCCTTCTCCCCTTTTGCGCTGACAGTCGGCCCAGCAAGCTGATCAGCGGGAACTTCGCTCATCCCGGCGCGTCAATTGAAAGGAAATATTGACAAGAACGACATCCAATCCCCGAGCCTGCCGATCAATCCCTCTTGTGGAGTCTACGTTGAAATCTCAATGGATCAACATCAATACCGCCCAAGGTGAAATCTTCTCTGGTTATCTTTCCCTGCCGCCGACCGGCAACGGTCCAGGCATTGTGCTAGTGCAGGAAATATGGGGCGTTAACGAACACATCCGTGCCGTTGCCGATCAGTACGCCTTGGATGGTTATATCGTGCTGGCACCGGATATCTTCTGGCGTTTGGAGCAACGCGTCGATTTAACGTATGACACGGACGGTACTGCTAAAGCTCGCGCACTTCTTCAGAAAGTCGATACGACGAAGGCCGTCACTGACCTTTCCAGTGCAGTCGATACGCTGCGTAAGCTGCCCGAAGTGACCGGCAAAATTGCCACTCTCGGATTCTGCCTCGGCGGTCAACTCGCCTTCCGCACTGCAGCTACTGGTAATGTCGATGCAGCGGTGGCTTACTACGGGGGCGGAATCCAACAGCATCTCAACGTTGCAGACAGAATCACTAAGCCGATCTTGTTCCACTACGCGGGGCTCGATACGCACATTCCACAAAGTGCCGTGACCGACGTTAAAGGCAGTTTTGCCGGCAGGTCGAACGCCACTTTCTTTGACTACCCAAACGCCGATCACGGCTTCAATTGCTGGGGGCGGCCGATGTACAACCAGAAAGCCGCTACACTGGCTCACGGCAGAACGCTGATATTCCTATCACAGTATCTTTAAGGTATTCGCCCGCTCATGTCGATTCCAGACCGTTCCGGCAGCAAATGGCTGCGGAGCTGTCGAATGACGCTTTAGTCTGGCTTGGCAGCAGCTTGCAACATCACTTGATGCGTACTGCCGACCCACTGCAGTTGTAGGCAGAATCGGAAAGCAGACGCTCATTTCTTGAGCGATGGAAGATTCTTGTAATTACAAATTCCTTGTCGACAGGGCGCAAGAGACGCACCGAGAAGAAGAAGCGTTGGTTTGTTCCAAAGAGTGCTTGACGGATGGCAAAGCAAGGCTGCACCGCTTCCACCCTGATTCATGCCAATGTATCGGTCAATTACGGCATCAGAGTCAAGTGACGGCCTAAGTTTCTCCAAAATTGCACCCCCTGAGTCAAGAGCGGCTTTTGTCCGGCGCTTGCACGTCATTTCAATAATGCTCACAATTTACGTTTGGGCGGATGAACAGCGGCGCGATCAATCGTGCAAATCGCACAACCGATTTAAATACAAGAACGAATGGGGGAACAGTCATGAAATCGCTAAGAGGCGCACTATTGGTATTTGCCGTTGCTGCACTCTGCAGCGGCTGTGCCCACCAGATCTCAATTTCGCCGAATCTCGGCAGAATCGCTTCGGATGTTGTTCAGCCGAAAATCGAAAAGTCAGTCGGGTACTTCATTTCGGCGCAGAACAGGGCGCTCGAGGTGACGACCCCGGGAGGTGGCGGCGACTCGGTCAGGTATTTGCCTTATGCCGATCTCGAGACCGGGCTTGCACGGGTCCTGTCCAATGTATTCAGCGCAGCCTACGCGGTTAAGGATGTCAAGGATCAGGCTTATCTGCAAAGCAAAGATATCACTTGGATATTCACGCCCACGATTACCACGACGTCGTCCTCACGCAACGCCTTCTTTTGGCCGCCCACCGATTTCAGCGTAAGTATCGATTGCGTAGCCGCCGATGCCGCTCAGCACGAAATCTGGAAAACAACGGTGACGGCGGATGGCGGCCTGATTGCCGTGAGTGAAATCATCAAAGATCATCCCCTGGCTGCAAAGACCGCCAGCGAAAAAGCGCTAAGCGCACTGCAAATGCAGATTCAAGGGGCTCCGGTGTTCGGTGGTCCCGCCGACACGGTAAACCGTGTCGAAAGCGTTACGAAGCCTGCAATGACTCTCGATGATCTAAAGGATCTACTGCCAGCCGCGCGGTGAAGCCAGGGATCGGGACACCGGCGGCTGTGGCTTGAGCTTGTCTTAAGACTTTAGCCGGCCGTCGGCGAGCAGGCGCCGGAGGATATCTCCGAACGCCTGCGTCCCTGGCGTCTGGGCCATGCGCACCTTCTATGCGCAAGACAAGGTGCTTAGTTTGGCGAGTCTAGCGCCGCTATCGAATCAGTATGTGGGACGGCAAAGGTCAGAACGAAAGTTGGAGCCGCCGAATTGCGAGATAGAGCTCTTTCGGGTTGGTGCGAAAGACCAACGGGGAAATCGCAGGGGCTTAGACGTCGGTGGCATAATACGGGAAAATAGAGAGGGCCGGGAGGCGTCACGATGTGCGATTGCGCGTTCGCTTCCGATGGAAATCGCATTCTCATGAAGAAGGACCTTTTCGTATGATTCGAATTCTGCTGGCGTCTGCCTTGTTGTTCACATCCGACATCGTGTTCGCTCTCGAACCCGACCAACTCTTCGAACGACTCTCACCGAGCATCTGGGCCGTGTCGGTCTATGACGCCGCTGGCTCCCGCACCGGCGGCGGTAGTGCCGTCGTAATCGGTCCGGAAGAACTGGTCACCAATTGTCATGTGTTGGCGAGGGTCCAAACGATCACTGTCAAGCGCGAGAACATGCAGCATGACGCGCGTCTGCTCAACCCGGACATTGAGCGCGACCTATGCATTCTGCGCGCCAAGGATATGGTGGCACCGCCCGTACAAATTGCTCCCCTCGCCTCGATCCGGGTCGGCCAAAGGGTTTACGCGATTGGGGTGCCGCGCGGGGCCGAACAGTCCTTGAGCGACGGACTTGTATCGTCGCTTCCCAGGGGGCGCAATGACGCCATACAAAACATCCAGATCAGCATTCCGATTTCTCCAGGATTGAGTGGCGGTGGCCTGTTTGATCAGCAGGGACGGTTACTGGGAATCACCACCTGGAATAGCCTTGATGCACAGAATCAATATTTCGCCCGTCCCGCCGAATGGATAAACGACGTGCCGGCGCGCTCGAAGATCGCACTCGAAAAGTTACGCGACGATCAACGGACGGCCGCGCCCAGCGCCAAAATTCCCGCTGTGGCAAGCGCACCGGAAGAACGGCAGTTGCCAAGCGAAGAGATGCGAAAACACTTTGAGAATTTCGTGCTTGTAAGCAACAAGGGGTCTTTCATTGCCGGGATGCAGCTTGATTTCAGAACGAATGGCAATTTGACCGTGCGAGATCCCGCGACGCGGCAGGAGTTTTACGGAACCTTCCGCTTCAAGGACAGCGGAAACCAGATCTGCTTAATGGTGAACCCTCGGCGGGGAAGTTCGGAGTCGCCATATAAAGTGCTGCAAGACTGCTACCGGCAATTTGAAGTCAGCAAGAACAATTTTGCCCTGCGCTCAATCAGTGATAGTACGGTTCTCCTTTACACAAAGAATTGAACCTACGATGCGTTGGTCACGATCATCATCGTGTTCGCACGAAACGTGACGTGACGATACGGACGGCAAGAAAACACTCGTCCGAAGGGGGAGCATCAATGCGCCGATGTGAAGCTTCTGGGGATCACTGAAAAACGAGTTCGTTCATCATCGTCGTTTTCCTGCCCGAGACCAGGCAAAGAATGAAATCACCGAGTGCATCGAGGTCTCTTGCAACCGGGTTCGCGAGCAGGCATGACTGGCTATCCGTCGGCAATACGATGCAAAGCAGATGGCCGCTTGGCCCGGTGAACTCCACGATTGACGACAAACCCCAGTCCCCGCCTGAAAACGAGAGCCCATCTCATTGAGTTTTGACAGAGTGATGCACTTTGTTAAAACTCTTGTTTTTCGGAGAAATTTGTGGTCACATACAAAAAATATAATGTGATCACACATCACTGATATTTGACGACGGAACAATGATGTTGATTGTCTCTGTCGTCGAGAGTGACCGATATCAATCGGTTTGGATAATAAAGGAGGCATACCATGCGATTTTCAAGTCGTTTCGTACTTGCTTTAGTGTCTGCGCTGGGCATCCTGGCCGGCTTTTCAACCGCAGCTTCGGCCCAGGAGACCATCAAGGTCGGGCTGATCGTGCCGATGACCGGGCCGATCGCTGAGATTGGCCTGTTGCAGACCGAGGGCGCCAAACTCGGGGTCGAGAAGATCAACGCGGCGGGCGGCGTTCTCGGCAAGAAGCTCGAACTGGTCACCGAGGATGACCAGGCGACCAATCCCGGCATGGTCCTGGCTTTCTCTAAACTGATCAATCGGGGCGATCTGGTCGCGGTCGTCGCTTCCTTGCGTTCCACCCAGATGAACGCCATCTCCGAGGACTCCAAGAAAGCCGGTCTGCCGGTATTCTTCGGCGGCACCGATCCGACCCTGACGACCACGGGCAATCCCTGGTTCTTCCGGGCTCGTCCGAGCGATGCCTACTCGGCCAAGGTCATTGCCGACTATGGCGTCAACGTCCTGAAGAAGAAAAAGTGGGCGATCGTTCATTCGACCGATGCGTTCGGTACCAACGGCTCGAAAGCGCTGATCGCCGCGCTCAAGGAATTGGGCGTCGAACCGGTTGTCGTGCAGAGCATCAACAACGGGCAGACCGACCTCACCCCGGTCGTCCTTGCCGTTCGCCAGTCGGGCGCCGATATCATCTCCAGCTACGTCGCCTACGAGACCGATGTCGGTCTGCTGGCCCGCCAGTTCAAGCAGTTCGGCGTGACGGCGCCATGGGTCGGCTCGCCTTCGGTGTCGACCACCACCGCCCGCAATCTGGCCGGCCCGGCATTGTACGATACGTATTCGGTGGCCGATTTCGCGGCTGAGGCCAATCCCGAAGCAAAGTCATTCTCCGAGGAATTCAACAAGAAGCTCGGTCGCCTTGCCGACTACACTTCGGGCTGGCCTTATGATTCGGTCATGTTGCTTGCCGCGGCGATCAAGGCCGCCAATAGCACGGCCCCCGACAAGATCCGCGCCGCTTTGCTTGCGCTCAAGGATTTCCGCGGTACGGAAGGCGTCTACAATTATGACAAGAACGGCGAGGGCCTGCGCGGCTACAACATCGTGCAGAACAAGGAAGGCAAGATCGTCTTCAATCGCACGATCACCTTCGACAAGTGATCCGTTGATCTGGTAACGGCTTTTACGAACCGTCCCGGCCTCACCCGAAGCTGCACAGGGGAGGCCGGGGTTGTTTTCACCCTTCAGGAATACCGGGATCCGCGATGTCAATGCTTCCTCAGCTACTGTTCACCGGGATTTGCATCGGCAGCATCTATGCCCTGGTGTCTCTTGGTTTCGTTCTTCTGATTCGTGCGGCGAACATCGTCAATTTCGCGCAGGGCCAGTTCTCGATGCTGGGCGCCTATTTCATGGTGATCCTGTTTGCGAGCCTGGGCTTGAACTACGGGCTGTCGCTGTTCCTTGCGGTGGTGCTGATGGCGGTGTTTGGCGTGCTGTTCGCGTGCGTTTCCTATTGGCCCTTGCGTGACCGCAATCCGATCGCGGTCATCATCAGCACCATCGGTGCCGGCATCCTGCTCGACAACACGGTGCTTGCCGCCTACGGTCCCAGCCCGCAGGTGTTGCGCGGCTTGTTCGAGGGCGAGGGTTTTCTCGTCGGTCCCATCTACATGGATTCGCAGTATCTGTCGATCATCGTGGTGACGGCCGTTCTGGTTTCCCTGCAATACCTGGTCTTCGAAAAAACCACGATCGGCAAGAAGATCCAGGCCACCTCGCAAGACCGGGAGATGGCCGCCATTCTGGGCATACCCACCGCGCTGATCGTCATGGGCATCTTCGCCTACAGTGCGGCGCTGGGCGGTCTGGCCGGCATCCTGATCGCGCCGATTCTCTACGTCTCGGTCGGCATCAGCGCGCTGATCGGGGTCAAGGCATTCGCCGCCAATATCATCGGCGGTTTCGGTTCGATTCCTGGCGCCATCTTCGGCGGCCTCATCATCGGCATCGTCGAGACCTTGGGCGCCGCTTATATTTCGGTGCCGTACCGCGACGCCTTCGCCTTCATCATTCTCATCATCGTGCTTCTGGTTCGTCCGCAGGGTTTGTTCGGCGAACGTATTTCCGAGAAAGCGTGAGGTCGATTCCATGAGTACTGCCGCCGCTTTCCGCCAAAAAACCATAACCTACGGACTCATCGGCTTTGCCGCAGTGATGGCCATCGCGTTCATCGCGCCGAGCGAGGGTTATTACCTCAACATCCTAATGCATGCGGCGAACTACGCCATCGCCGTGGTCGGTCTGGTGATCGTGCTGGGCTATTGCGGCCAGTTCGCCCTCTGTCAGGCTGCCTTCCTCGGTATCGGAGCCTATTGCGTCGGGCTGGGGACCGGCGACTATGGCATTCCGTTCTTCGTTGCCCTGTTCCTCGGCGTCGTGATCACGGGCCTGGTCGGAATTTTCCTTGGCCTCACGACTTTGAACCTCAATGGCCATTACCTTGGCATGGTAACCATTGCCTTCCAGATGATTGTTACCATGGTGCTGACCAACTGGGCCGGCTTTACGCACGGCCCGGACGGCATTACCAAGATTCCGAGACCGGCCGGTTTTGGCGGCGGCTCGACCTATCTGGGATTGTGCCTCGTCTGCCTCGTGGCGGTTCTTGTCTTTGCCTATGTGCTCAAAGCCAGCCGGCTCGGACGCGCCATGCAGGCGGTGCGCGACAACGAAATCGCCGCCAGTACCTGCGGCGTCGACGTCTTCTTCACCAAGACGGTTGCCTTCGGTATCTGCGCCGCGCTGGCCGGTTTGGGCGGCGGCCTGTTCGCCGGCGCCTTCAACTACATCAGTCCCGACCAGTTCAGCTTTGGCGAATCGGTGGTGCTGCTGACCATGGCCTTGCTCGGTGGCGTGGAATCGGCATTCGGCGCCCTGATCGGTACCGTCCTGCTGGTCGTCCTGCCGGAGTGGCTGCGGTTCTTGCGGCAGATCTATCTTGCGGTCTATGGCGGCGCGGTGATCGCGATCATGATCTTCATGCCACGCGGTGTTTGGGGTTTGGTTTCCAAGTATTTGTTCAAGACAGCGCCAATCGGCAGCGCGCCGGTCAAGCCCTTGCCACTGCTCTCACGCTCGGCCACCGTTTCGGACGAGATCGTGCTCGAGACGATTGGCCTGGCCAAGTATTTCGGCGGTCTGAAGGCGGTCGACGGGGTCGATGTCAAGGTGCGCAAGGGGTCGGTTCACGCCTTGATCGGACCGAATGGATCGGGCAAGACGACCATGCTCAATCTGATCACCGGTCTCTACGTGGCGACCGCCGGCACGGTCAAACTGTCCGGGCAGGATATTACCGCCTTGAAGCCGCATGACCGTACCCGGCTCGGCATGTGCCGGACCTTCCAGAACATCCGCGTGTTCCGCGGCCTTACCGTGCTGGAGAACGTGATCATTGGCGCCGAGCGCCGCGGCAACGATGTCGAGGGCATTGACGACGTTACCGAGCGCGCGCTGGCCGCCCTCGATTTCGTTGGCTTGCGTGATCGGGCGCATCTGCCGGTTGGCGATCTTCCCTATGGTCATCAGCGCTATGTCGAGATTGCGCGCGCCCTGGCCGGTTCGCCGGAAATCCTGTTGCTCGATGAACCTGCCGCAGGTCTCAATTCGACTGAAAAGACCGAGATGGCCGAACTGCTGCAGCGACTGAAGGGCCATGGGACGACCATCTTCATCATCGACCACGACATGCGGCTGATCGAACAAGTGGCCGATCACATCACGGTTTTGAACTTCGGACGGCGGATCGCCGATGACGATCCGCGCTCGGTGTTTACCCATCCTGAGGTCATCGCCGCCTATCTGGGGGAGCCGCGCAATGAAACTGCTTGAGATCAAGGGACTGACGGCGCGCTACAACGCCGGCGAGGTCCTCAAAGGGCTCGACCTCTGTGTCGAAGAGGGCGAGATCGTGGCCCTGCTCGGGTCCAACGGCGCGGGCAAGAGCACCACCTTGCGCGCCATCTCGGGGCTGATGGCCAATGTCTCGGGGGAGATCGTTTTTAACGGCGCCCCGATTCTCGGCCTCAAAACCGCGGCCATCGCCCGTCTCGAGATCGCCTATGTGCCCGAAGGGCGACGCCTGTTCCCGGGCCTTTCGGTGCGCGACAACATCCTGCTCGGTTCGTCCAACCGGCGCGGGGCGCCGGCGACGCAGCTCAAGAAAGAGGTCGATGCCATGTTCGATTTCTTCCCCGATCTCAAAGCGCTTGAGCACGCTTATGCGTGGACTTTGTCCGGTGGCCAGATGCAGATGGTCGCCGTGGCGCGCGGTCTCATGGCCAAGCCGAAATTGCTGCTTCTCGACGAGCCGTCGCTCGGCCTCGGCCCCAAGATTGTCCAGCAGGTCTTCAAGATCATTGCGGAGATCCGTCAGCGCGGAACGACGGTGCTGCTGGTCGAGCAAAACGCCAGCGTGGCGTTGGCCGTCGCCGATCGCGCCTATGTACTTGACGCCGGTGTGCTCTTGGTGTCCGGCACACCGAACGAATTGTGGGGCAACAAGCAGGTGCGCGCGGCTTATCTCGGAGGCCTCGCCGCTTCGGCGTGAGGCGACGAAGGTAGGCTTCGCCCGGCATTCGTGACCGCGGCGCGTCCGTTTCGGCGCGCCGTGGCATCCCGGCTACAGTTCGATCATCACCTTGACGACGCTGTCCTTCTTCTGGCTAAGCACGTCGAGGCCCTGTTGCGTGTGCTCGAGGTCCATCGTCTGCGTGATGAAATCGTTGAGGTCGAGGCCGTTGTTGACCATCTCCGCGGCTTCCTCGAAATCCTTCGTCGCGTAAGTCATGGCGCCGTACATCGTCTGTTCGTTGAAGACGATCTGGTACGAATAGAAGGGAATCTTCTCGGTGATCATCGCGACGACGCCGATCTCGCCGCGTTTGCGCACGCACGCCGAAGCCTGGTCGAGGATGTTGCTGGCGCCCGCCGCGATCAGCGCCAGATCGGCGCCCTTGCCGCCCGTCAGCTTCTTCACGGCAGCGACGACGTCGCCTTCGAGCGGATTGATCGCCAGCGTCGCCCCGTGCTTGAGCGCCATCGCCAGGTTGAATTCAGCGGTATCGGTGCAGACGACATTCTTGTAGCCCATCTGCTTGGCGACGACGAGGCAGAGCAGACCGATCGTCCCGGCGCCGAGGATGACGAGACAATCCTTTTCTTTCACCGTCGCCCGCCGCAGTGCGCGAACCGCGACGGCGAGCGGCTCGATCATCGTTCCCATCTTGTAGCTGACAGCATCGTTCAACTTGTAGATCGTCTTTTCGGGCGCATTGAAGTACTGAACGAAGACACCGATCCACTTGGCCGTTCCGGGAACGACCTTGCTGTTGCACAGATTCACCAGGCCCTGCCGGCAGAACTCGCAGTCGCCACAGCCATACTGCGGCTCGACGGTGACGCGATCGCCGATGCGCACGGTCTTGACGCTCTTGCCGATCTCGACGACGTCGCCGGCGATTTCATGCCCCAGAATCGCCGGCGGTTTACGGAACGCATGCGTGCCCCTGAAGAGGTGAAGATCCGAACCGCAGACACCGACCGTTTTCACCTTGATCAGGACCTCGTCGTCCTTGAGCACCGGCCGGTCTATCTCCTGAATCGAAACCTTGTGCACGTCGGTTACCAATGCCGCCTTCATTTTCATTTCGCGTTTCCTTCTTGATTACGATGAATTCTCTAGCCCGGAACTCGCACCCGGCTCGTTCCCCGCGCCGCAGCGCGCTGGTCAACGGACCCCTCCGACGACGGTTGATCTGTCTGTCAGGGAAGTAGCCACCACCATTTTCTGCTTCTCTGATCTATGATCACATGACCGGAGATATATGATCACAAAACCTCGCGAATTACAATAATTTTGTCGCGCGCCCAGTTCAGAAGACGCTTTGACGTGAAAGTCGTATAAGACCAAGATAATTCCCGCCATTCAAGGCCTAGCGAAGTTTCGCGGACGCTCGCCGACGCATGAAATTTTCATACCGCCGACCGCGCCGCGATGAAACAAAGGCCGAACATTTGTGTTACGGTGATCACATATAATTGATAAACTCACGAACATGCTCGACGGACTCGTCAAACCCCTGCAAAGACAAACCCTCAGCACCGACGTTTATGAGCAGCTTCGCGAGCTCCTGATGTCGGGGAGATTGATGCCCGGACAGCAGATCACGCTGCGCGCCACCGCCGAAGCGCTCAAGGTCAGC
>CAISOB010000025.1 GCA_903886975.1 uncultured beta proteobacterium | reverse complement strand
TGTGCGGCGACGGCGCCGGTGATTTTCTGCACCAGGGCCTTGAAGGCCGGAACATAAAGCAGGATGACGAAGATGGTGACGGTGGCAAAGCCCATGCAGATCGGCCGCGTGAAGAAGGGCGCGATGTTGCCGTCGGAGAGCACCAGGCCGCGGCGCAGGCTCTTGTCGAGCAGGCCGCCGAGCACCAGGCCGAGCACGAAAGGCGCCATCTGGTAGCCGCGCCGGCGCAGGAAGAAAGCGCCGGTACCGATCACCAGCATGCTGTAGATGTCGAAGAGGCGCGAGGCGCCGGCGAAGGCGCCGACGGTGCACAGCAGGAAGATGATCGGCATCAGCACCGTGCGCTTGATGCGCAGCACCAGCAGCAGCGGTTTGACCAGGAACAGGCCGAAGATCAGGATGCTGATCGTCGCCATCGAAGTCATCGCGACGACGTCGTAAATGAACTGCGGGTGCGTGATCATCATCATCGGCCCGGGCTGCACGCCGTGGATGATCATCGCCGCCATCAGCACCGCCGACGGCGCCGAGCCGGGAATGCCGAGCGCCAGGCAGGGAATGATGTGGCCCGGGATGGAGGCCATGTCGCCGGTCTCGGCGGCCATCAGGCCGTCGATCGAGCCCTTGCCGAATTTCTCCTTTTCGCGGGTCGTGGCCTTGGCCGCGGCATACGACATCCAGGCGCCGGCGTCTTCGCCGACGCCGGGCATCAGCCCGGTGAGCACGCCGATGACGCCGGAACGGAAGACCGTGCGCCAGTACTGCGCGACTTCGCGGAAACGCGGCAGCACCGAATCCTTGAGTTCGACGAGCTTGCGCTCGACCGGGTCGGCCAGCGTCGTCAGCACTTCGGCGAAGCCGAACGAGCCGACCAGCGCCGGAATCAGGGCGATGCCGCCCGACAGCTGGTCCCAGCCGAAGGTGAAGCGGTCGTGCGCATATAGCCCTTCCTGGCCGACCTGCGCGACGAAGAGACCGAGCGCCCCCATCAGCCAGCCCTTGATCGGGTCGTCGCCGACGATGGTGCCCGACATGGCGACGCCAAACAGCGCCAGCCAGAAGAATTCATAGGCGCCGAAGGACAGGGCGACTTCCGCCAGGATGGGCGTAAAGGAGGCCAGGCAGATCACCCCGAACAGGGTGCCGGTGAAAGCGCCCGAGGTGGCGATGCCGATCGCCCGGCCGGCCTGGCCCTGCAGCGCCAGCGCGTGGCCGTCGGCACAGGAGGCGGCATTGGCCGCGGTGCCCGGAATGTTGAGCAGGATGGCGGTACGCGAACCGCCGTAAAGGGTGCCGACGTACGAGCAGATCAGGATCAGGATGGCATCGTTGGTCGGCAGCTTGATCGTCATGGTCGTCAAGAGGGCGATGCACAGGGTCGCCGAGAGACCGGGAAGACAACCGACGATGATGCCAGTCAGCGCGCCGCCCAGACCAAAAACAATCGAGGTCACATTCATGAAGCCGAGCCAGGCGTGACCGAGATGGGCAAGTCCTTCGAACATGGGTGTCTTTCGGAAAAGGTCAGGGCAGGCGAACCAGGAAGATCTCCTGGAACACGAGGGTGATCATCAGGCCCGCGCCCAGGCCGATCAGCGCCGTGGTGAGCACCTTGCGCAGCGTCAGCTTCTGGCCGCTGGCGATCCGCTGCGCGTGCTGCAGGGTGAGAATGGCCACGGTGACGAAGGTGGCGCCGGCAACCCAGAACGGCAGGCCGTGCCCGACCAGGATCACGGCGAAGGTCGCGCACAGCCCGAGCACCATGAGAATGCGCTTGGTCGCCACCCAGCGCTCCCGCATCGTCTCGCCGACGCCCGGATGCAGCCCGCCGCGCCGCCAGCTGCGCACGAAGAGCAGGAAGCCGAGCATCAGCATGATGAGGCTGAGCAGTCCGGGCAGCAGGCCCGGGATCGTGTACGGGTTGATATGCTGTTCTTCAAGCCGGTCCATGCGCACCGACGCGATCAGGATGGCCGCGCCCAGCACCATCCAGCCGACCCCGCCTTCGAGCTCCGAACGGGCAATGCGATGCTGTTCGTCGTCCGGCAAAACGGCTGCCGGAGAAGTGTCGGTTGGGCTGGGCTGTGTCATGAGGGACCTGCGCATGGATGGGCTATCGGAACGGGGAGGGTCAGAGCTTCGGAATGCCGACCGTGTCGGGCGACACCTTGGCCTTGCCGCTGTCGAACAGCATCCAGGCATTGGCCTGGACCGCCGGGAACGCGGCCTTCTGCGCGGCTTCGCCAGAGGTCGGCGCAAACAGCGCGCCGCGGCTGACCGCATATTTCTTCACGGCTTCGCTCTTCGAGATGTTTTCGTCCCAGATCTTTTGCACCGTCTTGATCACTTCGTCAGGCACACCCTTGGGGATGAAGATGCCAAAGTAGTTGGCCGGCGCGGTGAACCCGGGAATCGTGTCCGAGAGCGGCGGAATGACGCCATAGCCTTCGAGTTCGAGCGGCTTGTCGCTCACCGTCGCCAGCGGAAGGATGCGCTTGCCGCGAATCATGTCGGCCTCTTCGACCGCCGATTGCGGCGTCATCTCGGCTTCTCCGGACACCACCGCCACCACCGCCAGGTTGCCGCCGTCATAGGTGACGTGGCGATACTTGATCCCTGTCGCCTTGGCGACCAGTTCCATCGCGGTGTGGCCTGACGAGGTCACGCCGGCCGTGGCCACTGAAATCTTTTCCGGCTGCGCTTTCATCGCGGCCAGCAGTTCCTTGGTGTCCTTGTACGGGGTCTTGGGGTTCACGCTGATCACCTGGATATTGGCGATCGTCAGGAAGAGATGCCAGTCAGAGAGGCGCGTCTTAAGCGAACCCAAGGTTTCATAAACGCCCAAATCCTGTGCGGCGCCGGCAGTCCAGGTGTAGCCGTCCTTGGTGGCGTCGAGCGCGCTCTTCGTGCCGATCGCACCCGACGCGCCGGGCTGATTGATGATGACCACCGTCTGGCCCAATGCTTTTTCAAGTTCGGCGGCCGTGATGCGGGTGATCTGGTCGGTCGAGCCGCCGGCCGCCCAGGGGACAATCAGGTTGACCGGTCTAACGGGTTTCCACTGCTGTGCCGTCGCCGGCGTGCTGAGGGCAAAAGCCAGAGCGATTACGGTCAAACCTTTAAGAATACGCTGCTTGTTCATGTTGCCTCCTTGGTTGTTTTGGGTTGCTCGGGTGAAACAAAAATTAATCTGAAAACGCGAGGGACAGCCGGTAACAGGCGATTCGAGCCGGAGACTCCGCCTCACGCCGCAGGGGTCGCTACGCGGACGTTAATCGTGCCGAAGCGCCCGTAGTCGGCGGCGGCGGATTGGCCCGCGGCGAGCGGCTGGGAAAGGGTGATGCTTCCCAAAGTGGCAACCTGCCCGGCGACAAGCCCCAGCCCGCGGTACGACAGCGCATTGGCCAGCCAAACCATGACTTCGAATGGGTCGTTTCGCTCTTTGCGAGGCGTCAAGGGCTGACTAGGCCCGCCATCGATGCGCAAGTCGACCGTAATATCGAGCAGGGAAAAGTGTCGCCATTCGTCGAACCGTGCCCCCACGACCAGTCCGCCTTGCATCCCGTTGTCGGCAATATAGATGGGTGCGTCATCCGGCGAATGGCTGGCTCCCTTGATGCGCGTGGCGGTAATTTCGAGGCAGGTGATCAGCCGACAAGCCTCGGCAACTTCGTCGCCAGTGTAGGGGCTCGCCCTCGGCGGCAGTTCGCGAAGCAGTTCGAATCCGAGCTCGCATTCGACACGCGGGGCAGCAAATGCCGGTTGCGGCAGGATAGCCGGTGTCACGAACAGGCGTGGGGCGAGAATGCGGCCGACCAGTGCGCCAAGACCTCCGGCGACTTTCCATCCGACGACGGGCAGGCCAATGCGCCGGATCATCGCATCCTGGACGGCGGTTGCCTCGGCGGAGTCGCGGGGACGGAGACCAACGGGTAACGGTTCAATGACCTCGCCGTCGAGCCATGCCTCGGCCAGCAGGCGCGCGATCTTGGCTATTCTGTCATCCGGCATCGCGTTTCTTTCCCCTGTAGATTTAGTCACGGTTGACGCTCAACGCGCCATCGCTCGCTTCCGGCAATAGTTTACGCATCGATTTTCGCGATATGTTTTCTTTCCGCAAGAAGAGAACGTCAGTGGGCATCCGCTCAGTCGCCCGCGAGAATTCTCTCCATTACCCAGGCCGTCCGTAGCGCCGATTCGCCGTGGCTCGGGCAGGTGCCAAGACCGTTCAGTTCATTGACGATGGTTTGAATCAACGGCTGCTGAACATGGGGTGGATTGACGATGGGAAACTCTGTCACGTTCCCCGCTTTGGTCAATCGGATCGGCCCGAAGGTAAAGGGGTGGAAGGTGATCGAGCCTTCCGTTCCGCTGATCTTTATGACCTCACTGATTCGATCGGTGGCAAAACACCAGACTCCGGCGCCCTGCACGCCGGATTCGAAGGAATAGCTCGCCGTCACCGTGTCGGGCGGGACATAGTCACCCGCCCTGTTGGCTGGAAAGCCGCGCATCTCGGTCACGGGTCCAAAAAGGAAATCGAGAAGATCCAGTTCATGGCAGTTCGTCTCGAAGAATATGCCACCACTGCAGAACATTGGATCGACCCGCCACGGTAAAGCGCCATCGACCCTATCGGCCGGCATCGGCCGTCGGTCGAAGTAGTTGGACGACACCGCACAGACTTGCCCGATCAAGCCGTCGTCGAGCAGCTCTTTAACCTTCAGCAGATAGGGCAGGGCACGTCGATAATAGGCGACGAATAGTGGCACACCATGGGTACGGCAGGCGGCAACCA
Source organism: uncultured beta proteobacterium (assembly GCA_903886975.1). GTDB lineage: Bacteria > Pseudomonadota > Gammaproteobacteria > Burkholderiales > Rhodocyclaceae > Propionivibrio. The sequence continues at coordinate 3,340 of CAISOB010000025.1, read as the reverse complement.
TCTCGACGCATTGCGCGTAAGTCATCGCCATTGGCTTCTCGACATAGATCGCCTTGCCGGCCGCGGCACAGCGCAATACATAATCGTGATGGGTGTTCGGTCGCGTTGCAATATAGACGGCGTCAATATCGTCCGCTTCGATAATGGCATCAGCATCGCTATGCCAACGCGGCACACCGTGACGGCGAGCGTAATCCTCGGCCAGGGCGGCGTTGCGGCGCATTACGGCGACCAGCGCGGAATTGTTGGCTTTGGCGAATCCCGGCCCGCTTTTTTTCTCGGTCACATCGCCGCAACCGATGATGCCCCATCGAATGGTTTTCACGTGAGTCCTCTCTTATACACCGTCAGTGGTTTGTCTTTTAATGTATAACTAGTTAGTTAACATAACCGTGGGCCGATTGGATGTCAATTGGACCGATGCGCCTTGGTCAGGGATTGACAAGCAAAAAACGAAAAACGACTTCGACCGCATGCTCGCGTCGCGCCGCCCTTGATGCGGGGGAGAGCAGATCGTGCTCGAACGCGGTGGCCAGCGTCGCCGCGTTCGAGAAATAGAAATAGCTCAGCGCGGAAATCGTTATATACAGTTGCACGGGGTCGATGTGGGGGCGCAGGGTGCCGTCTGCAGCGCCGTCTCTCAGAAGTTTCGAGAGCGTATCGACGAGCGGCAGATGCAGGCCACGCAACCGCTTCGACCGTTTGAGATAGTTCGCCTCGTTCAGATTCTCGCCAATCAAGAGGCGTATCAGCAACGGGTGGCTCTCCAAGTAGTCGAATTTGAACTCGACAAGTTTGCGGATCGCCTCCAAGGGGTTCAAATGCGCCAGGTCGAGTTCGTGTTCGTAGCGGCGCATATCGGCATACATGCTTTCGAGCACCTCGAGGTAGAGGTCCTCTTTGCTCTTGAAGAAATAATAGAGCATGCCCTTGTTGCACCCGGAACTTGTGGCGATGGCATCGACGCGAGCCCCTGCCAGACCTTTGGCGGCGAATTCCTCGGCGGCAGCAACCAAGATTTGCGACCGGGTGTTTTCCCCCGATTTTGGCGCTTGATCAGCGTCAACCGAGCTTGCCGTCTTCCGAGCCAAAACCAAACCCGCTCGGCCCGCCTTGCGGGGTGGAACGCTATCGACTTGCGCCTTTCTGATTTCGCTCACGAGCTTTTCCGAACCTTGTTTTTTGATCTCGAACACTAACACGCTGATTAACTTGCGTCCACGCGGAGTCTCACGGGCTTGACACGCTGGCTTGCCGATGGTAGGTTTGGTTAACTAACTAGTTATACAGATAATAGCACGGCATCTGGCAAAGGGAGGAAAGATTGAAATTCGGTGACTATTCAAAGATCTCGTCGTTCGGTAGCGTCGCTTCTTTCGAGGCCTACGCAAAGTCGCTTGGGCTTGAGTTCCCATGCGACGCACTGATCGAAACGGGGGATTCTGCCCCGCTTGCCCGGCCGTTGACGGTTGCCGGACGAGTGCTTTCCAATCGGTTCTGCATCCTTCCGATGGAGGGCTGGGATGGCACGGAAGACGGTCGTCCGACCGACCATACGCGCCGCAGATGGAAGAACTTCGGCCACAGCGGCGCCAAATTCATCTGGGGCGGCGAAGCGGTTGCGGTGCGTCACGACGGTCGCGCCAATCCGCGACAACTCTGCCTCACGGCGGGTTCTCAATTCGACATCGCCGGCTTACGGGAGCTGTTGATTGCAGCCCATCGCGATCCTGCTGCCGAAAACGCTCCAGGCGATCTTTTCATCGGGCTCCAACTCACGCATTCGGGACGCTTCTGTCGCCCGAATGCCGGCGGCCAGATGGAGCCGATGATCTTGTACCATCACCCCATCCTCGATCGGAAATTCGGCATTTCACCGGATCATCCGGTCTTGACCGACGACGCAATCGCCCGTCTGATCGAAGACTACGTGATAGCCGCCAAACGGGCACAAGATTGTGGCTATGACTTCGTCGATCTCAAGAATTGCCATGGCTATCTCGGACACGAATTCTTAAGCGCCGTCTCCCGACCCGGCCGCTATGGCGGCAGTCTGGAAAACCGCACCCGCTTCCTGCGCGAAATCGTCGCCGGCATTCGTGCCGAGGCGCCAGGCCTGCACATTGGCGTGCGCCTCAGCGCCATCGATCTGGTGCCATTCAAGCCTGATCCTGAGCAGTCCCACGGATCCATCCTCGGCCCGGGGGTGCCGGAATCCTTCGGCGACGCACTGCCCTACAAATGCGGCTTCGGCACCAACGTCGACAATCCGACCGAATTCGATCTATCGGAGACCTTCGCCTTCTGCCGTGTCCTCGAGGATCTGGGAATCAATCTGCTGAACGTCAGCGGCGGCAGTCCCTACTACAACCCGCATGTGACGCGTCCAGCCCTTTATCCGCCGTCGGACGGCTATTTGCCGCCGGAGGATCCTCTGTTCGGGGTCATGCGCCTGATGGGCGTCACGCGCGCCATCAAAACGCAATTCCCCAAGATGATTTGCGTCGGCAGCGGCTACACCTACTTGCAGGAATACCTGCCGAATGTCGCCCAGGCGGCGGTGCGCAATGGATGGGTGGATTTCGTCGGCCTCGGCCGCATGGTGCTGTCCTACCCGGAACTGCCCCGGGACGTGCTCTCTGTCGGCACCATCAAGAAGAAGCGGCTTTGCCGCACCTTCAGCGATTGCACCACGGCGCCGCGCAACGGGATGGTGTCGGGCTGTTATCCGCTCGACACCGTATACAAGATGTCGCCGGAATACAAGACGCTCGCCGCCGTCAAGAAGGCCGCCAAGATATCGCGTGATCGGTAACGGGACGAACATCCTCACTGAAGGATTGCTCCAGCGCCGGCTGAGCTATCGTCCGAAGTTCCGGCCGACGCGGCGTTGTGCATTAGGGAGTCAATGATGACCTATGTTGTGACTGAGTCGTCTAATCGAGGTATCGGCGCGCATCCAAAAATACCGTGCTGTGCGCGTTGAACGATTACTCAGGGGCAGCGGCTAATCCGCGCGCTGTGCGGCGTAGCTTTGGCCTTCTTCCAACCCATGACCCATTACCTATTCATCCTCGTCGGCGCTATCCTCGTCAACAACGCCCTTCAGGCCGACGATTTGCCGATGACTGGTCGTCGTTAACGACCGTTGCACTTTGTTAGGGGTCTTTCAACTATCGACCGCGCGAAGGTCTGCAACGGGTCGAGGTCGTGTGGAAACTCGAATTCTGCCGGCGGGCGATTGGGCTGGGCTGAAAGGTCGTTGATATCGGACAGCGCTACTTATCAGTCGATTTACGGCTCTAGGGAAATGGAGCGCACAGAGAGTGCGGGGATACTA
>CAISOB010000024.1 GCA_903886975.1 uncultured beta proteobacterium | reverse complement strand
GCTCCGCTACGCTACGCCCGCTGGCCAAGGCAAGACAAAAACCAGCAGCACAAGCTGGACTCTCAGGAGTCCATTTCAAGCAATCGACTGGCTACCTTTTGCTCCGCCTCGCTGGCTCCCAATTCCGCGCCATTCACACGCACACGCTGTTGGATGCGCTTTCGTCGGTCTTACCGGGGGGACGCTTGCTGCTTCGGGCATCTCCGATACGCTGATCGGTGAACTGACCGCGGTGCAAAACCAGATTTTCGATGAACACGATCTGGAATGCCGGAACGCTATTTGGACACTCCCGCGCGAGGACTGAAGAGCGGATCGCGACATGTCCGGAAAGCGTTCTAGGTTGACGCGGAACTAACGAATCCAAGACGCAACATTTGCCGTCGGTTGCAACTTTGTAGGCTTTGTGGAGAGCATATTGGCGCCTGAATCTTACGCGGCGCACTAATCACCAACTGCTTAGAGTTTGCTGCCATTCCAGATTTCGCCTCATCGAAATCTCCATGGGAAAGTTCAAAGAAATGAAAAAACTACGCATCCTGGTCTTCATTGAAGTGGACATCGTAATTCGCCATTTCATCGACAGCCATGCTTTCGACGATCTGGCGGCGAAACACGAGGTCATTTTCGTCTTCCCGGAGGCGGGCAACAAACGTCTCGGCAACCTGGATCCGGCGAGAATGCCACTGCCCGCTCCGTATGTTCGTCTGCCCCACCATGCGGAGCGTACTCGCCTTTGGAAGCAACTTTTCCAGGTCGACCAGCTGCGCTTGCGCCTGGGCAAGAAAGCGGCGGCGTTGCGAAGATTACGGCGCTTCACGCTCGGCTGGAAGGCCTCGATGTTATATGCCGCCCTTGGCCTGCCGGGAATCTGGGAAGTATTTCGCGCCTCCCGCCTGCGGCAGTTGGCCGGAATGTCGAATACCGAAATGGAGTCTCTATTCGATGCCGAGAAGCCTGACCTTGTTGTACATCCTTGCGTGCTTGAGGGACTTTATCTCAACGATCTGGTGGAAATTACTCAGAAGCGCGGCGTGCCGCTGACGGTTATCATGAATTCTTGGGATAATCCTTCCACCAAGCGGGCGATGGTTGGCAATCCGGACTGGCTGTTGGTGTGGGGCAAACAAACCCAGCGCCACGCTGTCGATATGGCCAAGATTCCGGTGGAACGGGTAATCTGTTTCGGCGCTGCGCAGTTCGAAGTCTATCGACAGCAGCCGCGCATCGACCGCGCCGAGTTCTGTCGGCGTAATGGTGTCGACCCGGGCCGGCGCATCCTTCTCTACGCGGGTTCGAGCAAGGGTACTGACGAAATTGCCCATCTCACTCTCCTCGACCGGGCGGTCGCGCAGGGCAGTCTGGATAACGCTGTCATACTTTATCGTCCGCACCCCTGGGGCAACGGTGGCAAAGGGGGCGAGAAGCTTCTGGAGCAACCGTGGCAGCATGTATTCATCGAAAGCTCGATGCGTGGTTATTTGGAAGACGTGCGCGCGGGCAAGACTTCGAAGTACATGGCGGACTACCGCGATACACATGATGTACTGAGCCATGTTGATGCCGTGGTTTCGCCGCTTTCCACCATTCTTCTCGAAGCGGCGATGCATAGCAAACCGATCCTCTGCTTCTTGCCATCCGAAGACAAATCCGGACACTTCACCTCTGACGCTGGGCTGACCCATTTCCATGACATGTTCCGCATGAAGGAAATCCTTATGGCGGCGGGCTATGACTCCTTGCTGCCTCAGTGCCAAGCGCTGCTCAAACTTTGCGATGACCCTGACGCGTTGCGCGGATTGCAGATGGCGGTAAATTATTTCGTAGAGCCCTATGCAGAACCTTATGATCGGAGGCTTACGGCGTTTCTGGAAGGAACTGTAACCAATTTGGCGAAAAGGGAATCCCCATGATCGGACATAAGCGTGTCCTCGCCGTTGTTCCTGCACGCGGTGGCAGCAAGGGCATTCCCCTCAAGAACCTCAAGCCGGTCAATGGCGTTCCGTTGGTGGCGCTGGTTGGCGAGGTGATCCGGGAATTACCGGAAATCGACCGCGCGGTTGTTTCCACGGACAATGACGAAATTGCCAGCGTCGCTGAAGAGGCGGGTATTGCCGCACCATTTCGCCGCCCGGAAAGTTTGTCCGGGGACCGTATCGGCGACCTCGAGGTCCTGACCCAGGCACTGCTCGCTTGCGAAGAGTTGGATGGCATAACTTACGACATCGTGTTGATGCTGCAACCCACGTCACCTCTTCGAGAACCTGCGCATGTGCGTGATTGCCTGAACAAACTCGTGCAGGGCGACTGGGATGCGGTGTGGACTGTCTCGGAAACCGATTCCAAAGGTCATCCTCTGAAACAATTGACTGTTGCCGCGGATGGCAAGATGGACTACTACGACCCAGCGGGAGCAACCATCATCGCCCGCCAGCAACTGAAGCCTGTATATCACCGCAACGGTATCGCCTACGCCATCACCCGTGATTGCCTATTGAATCAGCATACGATCAAGGGCGCGCGGACAGCCGCCTTGGTAATCGAGGGAGAACACGTTAGTATCGACACCCTTTGGGATCTGGAGCAGGTGGAACTTATCCTGTCACGGCGCCGAAGATCCTTGCCTCAGTAATTTCAGCCACGAGCAAATGGAAAAACTTGACCTTGATTCCCGACATTGCATCGTCACCGGCGGCGCAGGCCTTATTGGATCTCATCTTGTCGACCATCTTATAGCTAGGGGAGCTCGCGTCACCGTGGTCGATGACCTTTCCAAAGGTCGTCTTGGTAATCTGCAGCAGTCCGAAGGCCGTTTCGAATTGCGGCGGGGCGACTTGGAGGAGCGCGGCGTCGCGCTTGAATTACTGTCTGACGCCGATGTGATATTCCATCTGGCCAGCCGTGCCTTCGGGGTCGCTTACTCCGGGAGCCGGCATCTGGAAATCCTCGAGCATAACGAACGCATTACCACAAACTTGCTCGAAGCTCTGCGTCGCAATCCGCCCCAGGCACTCCTGGTTACAAGCTCTTCCTGCGTCTACCCCGACGACGGGCCAGAAACCGTGCCGGAATTGCCGGTGTTTACCGGGGAACCGGAGATCGTCAATCTCGGCTACGGTTGGGCGAAACGCTTCCTGGAGGCCAAAACCCAGCTTTTCCATCGGGAAACAGGCGTGGCGACGACCATCGTGCGACCGTTCAACATATATGGCGAGCGATACGCCTGGCAGGGGAATTTTAGCCAGGCCATCCCGATGCTGGTGAAGCGCGTGGCGGACGGTGATGATCCGCTGGTGATCTGGGGCAGTGGGCGACAACGCCGAAATTACATGCACGCCAGCGACTGTGCATGGCTAATGATGCGGCTGGTCGAAGAAAATTTCGCCGGTCCGGTCAACATTGGCACAGAAGACACCGTCACGATGCGTGAGCTGGTTGAGTTGATTTGCAGCGTAAGTGGCCGTGCCCCGAATATCCTCACTGATGCGGGAAAGCCAGAAGGCCGGTTCGTTAAGAGCGCCGATTCAAGCGTCTTGCGTGCCGCTGTTCCTGACTTTCGTTTGAGTATCGACTTGGAAAGTGGCATCAAACGCATGCTCGGTTGGTATGAAACCACCTTTGTCAAGAACGTGGTGGTATGAGTAAAAGGATTCTCTTCTTGTATCCTTCTGCCGGCCGCGCTGGGCGTATCGAAGGTGCTGAGAATGGGAGTGTGCCGAAAGAGTTCTTTTATGGATTTCTTTCCCTTAGAGACAAAGGGTTCGACGTGCGTATGGCCGACAGTCGCGCCAGGCCGTCGACAATTCTGAACAGGACTCTCCTGTTTCTGGAACGAATCCGTAATCGCTGTTTGAATATGGGGTTTACGAGGCAGCGAGTCGTCGCGCTGTCGCAGGAGTTGGCCGCTTGCGACACGGCTATCAGCTTTACCGATGCTTTCAGTCTTTCGCTTGGCCTGTATGGCCGCTCGGTGAGTCGAAAGACCAAACTGATTGGTGGTTTCCATGGCCTGTCTGACATACTGGCGGAATCCAACTCCCCTTTTGACTGGCTGACCGAAAGGGTCATTCGCAAAGCGGTGCATAACTTGGACCACCTGTTTTTTTTCGGCGAGAAAGATAGGCAGGAGTCGATTGTTCGTTATGGTTTGGCGGCTGAACGGACAAGCCTGTTCCGTTTCGGCGTCGACACCGACTTCTGGTCTCCCGACGAAACCGGTCAAGAGCAGGATATCGTCTTCTCGGCGGGCTCCGACCCGAAGCGGGACTATGACACTCTAATTCGCGCGCCGCTGACTGTCGCAGTTCACATCCTGACGCGGTTGCCACTGGCCATTCCGCCAGAACGCAACAATATTCACCTGGTAAACGGGAGCTATCACGCTGCACAAATAAGCGACCAGGATCTGCGTGAGATGTACCGCAAGGCTGCCGTGGTCGCGGTGCCTCTGCGAGATGTTAACCAGCCAACAGGCTACAGCGTGACTCTCCAGGCAATGGCATGTGGTCGTGCCGTGGTCTTGTCGAAAATTCGTGGCCTGTGGGATCCGGATCTATTCGTTTCCGGGAGCAACTGCATTCTGGTGAAGCCAGGGGATGCGCAGGCATTGGCCGATGCGGTAGAAAGATTGCGCCTCGATCCTGATTTGCGGCGACGGATCGGCGCAGCGGCGCGTTGCACCGCGCTTTCCAAGTTTTCCATGGATCGCATGAATAGCGATGTCGAAGTTCTCGCCAATTGTTGCTGAAGTTATTGTTTCCTTTAGGGGCCGTCACACCGCCGAAAGCCGGTGCCCAGTTCGTTGATTCTTCTGGATTCCGGCGTTCGCCGGAATGACGAATGCGATGTGATGCTCGATGCGTTGTCGTGGGCTACTCATGGGAAGGGTGAATACGTGAAGATCGCGATTGGTTTCCACATTCAGGATGGCCCGTGGGGTGGAGGCAACCAGTTTGCTCGTTCTCTGGCTGAAGCGCTCGAGAGCAGAGGTGATCAAGTCAGATTTGATCTGCTTGACAAGGATATTGACCTTATCGTACTGGCCGACCCCAGAGCGCGTAGCTCGAACGTTTCATTTGGCGCCGGAGCAATCCTTCGATATCTGCTTTTTCACAACCCGCTGGCGCTGGTCATTCACCGAATCAATGAATGCGACGAGCGCAAAGGGTCACGGCATATGAACCGCCTGCTCAGACAGGCTAACTACTGTGCCGATCACACCGTATTCATCGCTTCCTGGTTGCGGGACCTGAATCTTTGGCGACGCAAGTCTTCCGCATCGGTGATCCTGAACGGGGGAGATCCCGCGATCTTCAACAGTCATGGGTTTCGCGCGTGGGATGGCAAGGAGCCATTCAAGCTGGTCACGCATCATTGGGGCGGCAACCTGATGAAGGGTTTCGATATTTATCGTCTTCTGGATGATTTGATCGGCGAGCCCGAGTGGCGGGACAGAATCAGGTTTACGTATATCGGTAACCTTCCTAAGGGGTTCGCATTTAAGAACGTCAGTTACCTGCCGCCAATGAATGGGGCCGCCTTGGCGCAGGAACTTCGCACTCATCATGGATACGTTACGGGGAGCATGAACGAACCGGCGGGCATGCACCACATCGAAGGCGCCCTTTGCGGTTTGCCTTTGCTCTATAGACAGAGCGGAGCGCTTCCCGAGTATTGTTCCGGATTTGGAATCGAGTTCTCCGATCCAGGCAGCTTTCTGAATGCCCTGAATCAGTTTATGGATGACTACGGACGGCTTGTGGCCCGAATGCCAAACTACCCGCACACTTCGTCGCGGATGTGCCATGGTTATTTGGCATTGTTCGACGAACTGATGGCAAACCGCGAGGAAATTCTGTCGAGACGACGACATCTCCTCCGGAATCCTTGGCTGTGGCTGAGAAATCAGGTGCCTTATTGAAGAAAACCACATGAGCGCCCTCATTCGTTCGGTTCTGAGAGAAATAAAGGACTGGCTGGAAGCGATCCTAAGATATATGCCTGGCGCTATCGGCATGTCCTTACGGTGCGCCTATTACGAAAAGAGGTTGGGGGCTGCCTCAGGAATTCGCATCGAAGCCGGAGTCTGGTTGACCTGTCCGAATGAAATATATTTTGGCCGCGGTTGCTATGTCGGGTCGGATTGCAGAATATTTTCGACCCCCGAAAGTGCGATACGTATCGGCGATCGGTTCAGTGCCAACGCGAACGTGATGATTAACGCCCGTGGTAAAGGGAGAATTGAGATCGGAAACGATGTTTCGATCGGGCCTAACGTCGTCATTCGATCAAACAATCATGCCTTTTCGAGAATTGATATTCCAATCATCGATCAGGGAATGTGGGAAGGGGTCATCATCATTGAGGATGATGTCTGGATCGCGTCAAATGCGGTGATACTTCCCGATGTGACGATTGCGAAAGGCGCTATTGTTGGCGCCGGTGCGGTTGTCACGAAAGACGTTCCACCGTACGCGATAGTTGCCGGTGTCCCTGCAAGAGTCATCTCGGTTCGTGGCGCGGGTGGCATTGACACTCAAACGGAAACTGGCGTTTGAAGAGCCTTATGTGTATCAGACTTGACAGACCTTGCCGCTGGCATCTGCATCTCCTTTAACGCCCTATTCCAGCATAATTGCACAGAAAATTGTTGCGCTGACCATACCGGTGTTAGGTCCGGTTGGCGTTTCGCAATCACTCTCCTCACTAGGATTGATTCTCCAGATGCGCAAGGACTACATCGCAGTCGCCGATTCTGCAGGTCTCGACGAAACCGATTTCGTTGAAGCTTACTGGACTCAGGTCTGGGACAAGGAAGGCGGCCCTAAAGGTGCGATCGATCGCATTCCGTCCAGGGACGAATTCAAAATTATGAGCAGGCAACTGGCAACCTTGCCTAAGGGCGCGCGGATCCTCGACGGTGGCTGTGGATTGGGTGACTGGGTATTGGCCCTGAATCGTGAAGGTTTTCGCTGCGTCGGCCTTGACTTGAGCCGCAAGACCATTGAACAGCTACAGGCACGGTTCCCGGAAGCAGAATTTGCGGTGGGTGATATTCGAGCTACCGGCTTCTCTGACGGGGAGTTCGACGCATACTTCTCCTGGGGGGTTTTCGAACACTTCGAAGTCGGGCCACAGGACTGCATTCGTGAAGCGATGCGCGTTCTTAAGCCCGGAGGGCTGTTGTTTGTTTCGGTACCCCTCGATAATTTACGTCACGCGGTGCGTGGGACCTTCGCTCGATTCCGCCAGGCTCAAGCCAGTCTGCGTTTCTATCAGTACCGGTTTACCCGCGCCGAGCTTGCCCAGGAACTCGCCATCGGAGGGTTCGAGGTCGTTTCGGTATATCCGATCCACAAGCGACAGGGAGTGATGCGCTTCCTGCACCACGAACTCGGCTTGCCTTACGGATGGTTCTTCACCAAGGCGCTATCGGTAGCGTTGGCGCCCTTTGTGCCCGGTTGGCTTGTCGCGCACATGACTTTGGCTGTCGCACGCAAGCCTGACATTGAATCCCGCGCCCTCTAGAAGACGAGCACGCACATGACCAAGTCACCCAAGACGGCACTGATTTTCGGCATTTCCGGTCAGGACGGCGCTTATCTCGCGCGCCTGTTGCTGGACAAGAATTATGTGGTTCATGGCACTTCCCGTGATGCCGAATCCTCGATGTTCAGCTCTCTTGCTGCTGTCGGTGCAGGTGGCAAGGTGACACTGCATTCCGCGGCGCTTACGGACTTTCGTAGTGTATTGCAGACTATCTCGAAGGTTGAGCCAGAGGAAATCTATAATCTGTCAGGACAAAGTTCGGTTGGTCTGTCTTTTCAGCAACCGGTTGAGACGCTTGAAAGCATCGCTACCGCGACACTGAATATACTGGAAGCGCTGCGCTTCCTCGGAGCGCGAACCCGTTTTTATAACGCGGGATCGTCGGAGTGTTTTGGTAACACCGATGATGTTCCAGCGGATGAGGCAACGCCGTTCCATCCGCGCAGCCCCTATGCAGTGGCCAAGGCTACGGCCTTTTGGGAAGTCGCGAACTATCGCGAGAGTTACGGGCTGCATGCCTGTTCCGGCATTCTTTTCAATCACGAATCACCGCTGCGCCCCATCCGTTTCGTCACTCGCAAGATCGCGGCGGCAGCGGCGCGAATTGGTCGCAACGGCGGCGGTGAGCTTGTTCTGGGCGACCTGTCGGTGCGGCGCGATTGGGGGTGGGCTCCCGAATATGTCGAAGCGATGTGGGCGATGCTGCAATTGCCGGAACCTGAGGACTTCGTGATCGCCACGGGCGAGGTCAACTCGCTTCAGGACTTTGTCGCCACGGCTTTCGCGACTCAGGGGCTGCAGTGGCGGGACCACGTGCGGATTGATCCCACTTTGTTCCGCCCGTCGGAAATCCGCTGTGGCTTCGGAAATGCCGCAATGGCCAGGAACAAGCTCGATTGGGCGGCGAGAACCCGGATGCGGGAAGTCGCCGAACGGATGACCGTCGCGGAACGTGCCCGCCTTGATGGCCAATCATTCAAAGACATGTCATCTCGATGATTAAGGATTTGTTGCGCCCATGGAAGTTTCGAGCCGCGTGCTTGCCTTGGAAGTTCGCGGCCGCAACAGGCTTGTGGACTGGCGAAGGCGCGCCGGTACAGTTCGTAATCGAAAAAGCCGATTGGGCCATCCGTTGGGTTGGCGAAAACATCCGCGACGAAATCAACGGAATTCATCCGGAGACGGTGGCCACCACGGTCGAGCCGCAGCGCATCGCGAATCGCGTCGTACATTTCGGCTCGCAATATATGTGGCTGACTTGGGGCGCGCACATGCCGCGCGGCAACAGTTACGTCACGTCGTTTTTTCACGGAAAGCGGGAAGACGGGCCAGACGTGGCAGAACATATTGATCGTTTCCTCGATAGCGTGCCAAGCCTTTCCAAGATTGTAACCGGCGCGGGACTGATTGAACGTCGGTTGCTGGAATGGGGAGTTCCTCGCGAGATGGTGGTGCGCATTCCGATTGGCGTCGACACCCGTGTATTTGTCCCACCGACGTCGGCGCAACGCACGACAGTGCGTGAGCGTTTCGGTCTTGCGCCAGACCGCATGGTAGTCGGCTCCTTCCAAAAGGACGGCATGGGCTGGGGCGACGGCATGGAGCCGAAGCGCATCAAAGGGCCGGACATTTTCGTCGAAGCGGTTGCAAAGCTGGCAAAACACCACCCGGTAACCGTTTTTCTGACTGGTCCGGCACGCGGTTTCGTTAAGCAGGCGCTGGAACGGTTGGGCATTCCTTTTGTGCACACCTACGCGAAAAATCACCATGACCTGGCGGAGTGTTATCACGCATTGGACCTGTACTTCGTTACCTCACGAGAGGAGGGTGGGCCGATGGGTTTGATGGAGAGCATGGCGAGTGGAGTTCCGGTTGTCTCAACCCCGGTGGGGATGGCGCCCGACTTGCTTGTCGATGGTGTTAGCGGCGGATTGGCGACGGATGTCGAGTCGGAACAGATCGTTGCCAGTGCGCTATCCATCTTGGATTTGCCGGATGAAGGTATGGAATTGCGACGACTGGCCGGTATTGCCGTTCAATCATGCGCCTGGCCGGTAGTGGCGCGAGCTCATTATGAGCAGGTGTACGTGCCGTTGATGGAACATCTCTAAATTATTCCTGCCAACAACGAAGACATGGGGCACAGCAAGATCCACCTCGATGCCTCGCTTCGCGCGTGCTATCGGGAACTCTGCGGCTTGCTTGTGGCAGCCAATACCCTCATGCCGTCGCGATCCCGACACTCGGTCTTTTACGGCGGGGCGCGTGGTGGAGATGCCGGCGGACCGCTGGTCAAGGTGCAACGCCTAAAGGCTCAATTCCCGGAGTGCCGATTCGGTTACAACATCGTTTATCTGCTGAGCAACGCAACTTATTTGCCGGACTATGCTTTGAAGTTGTTGCGGCGAGCAAGTGTGCCGATCGTATACAACCAGAACGGTGTGTATTATCCGGGGTGGTATGACGGGGATTGGGAAAGTAAGAACAACAGCATGGCAAGCCCTTATCGGGCTGCAAATTGGGTTTTCTATCAAAGTGATTTCTGTCGCCGCGCCGCGGCGAAGTTTCTTGGGCCGAGGGAAGGCGACAGTGAAGTACTTTACAACGCGGTTGATGCGTCACATTTCATTCCACGACAGGAGTGGCTTCAACCAAGAGGCCGGTATTCGTTTCTGATTACCGGCAAGATTGCCCCCCATCTGGCTTATCGGGTCGAGAGTGCGGTCATGGGGCTCCATTACGCCGGTTCACTTGGCCTCGATGCCTGTCTAAAGATTGCGGGAATTGTCGATGCTACGGTGCTGTCGGAAATTCATCGGTTGCGTGCCCGTCTGGGGTTGCGCGAGGACCAGCTCGTATTCCTTGGACCCTACACCCAGAAGTCAGCTCCTTCCGTGTACCGCTCGGCCGACGCTTACGTCATGACGAAATACAACGACCCTTGCCCCAATGCCGTCCTTGAAGCGCTTTCTTGCGGTCTGCCGGTGCTGTACTCGGCCAGCGGCGGGGTTCCCGAATTGGTTGGGGATGATGCCGGAATCGGGTTGACCTGCCCGGTCGATGATTGGGAGCGATCGCACGTACCGACCACTGAGGAAATCGGGCTCGGGATGATCTCAATCGCGCGGCAACACGCAGCATTTGCTGCGAACGCCAGGGCAAGGGCGCTTGACCGGTTCGATATTCCGCATTGGATCAATCGGCACAAAGAAGTTTTTTACAACCTTTTGGGTGGCGAAAAGGAAATTCTGTGATCAGAAGAATTCTCTTGGGAGTCGCCGGCGCCCTGAGCGTGCTGTGGCGATTATTGCCGGAAGGCGTTCGGCGGATGCTATTTACATCGCTGTTTGTCGTCGAATCACGCGGCGATGCTGGGTCAGGCATGTCCCGATTATTCATCATCCGAGACAAACTCGACTGGGTAATCAACGAACGGGCGATCACCTATGGTCGGGGAGAGCACCCGAAACATCGTTTAACCAACTATCACCAGTTCTTCGTCGACCACATCGAACCGGGTTCTCGTGTTCTCGATGTCGGTTGCGGCTATGGCGCGGTTGCCCGGACCATAGCGCGCCAAGTTCCGGATTCAATCGTGCTTGGGGTCGAACTTGACAACACGCGGTACCTGCAGGCGGTTGCCACTGACAATCCGGCGAACCTTTCCTTCGCAAATGCAGACGCAAGAAACGGGATATTTCCAGGGAAATGGGATGTGGTAGTGATGTCGAACGTGCTTGAGCATATCGAAGATCGGACTGGTCTGTTGCGCGACCTGGTTGCCAACTTGTCACCGGCCAAGATACTGATTCGTGTCCCACTTTTTGAGCGCGACTGGATGATTCCGATGAGGCAGGAGCTGGGAATCCCATATTTTTCTGATGCTACACATTTCGTTGAACATCGCTTGTCGGATTTCACCAATGAAATGAACGAGTCCGGACTAAGAATCAGGGAGATTTTTACGTGTTGGGGGGAGATCTGGGCGGATTGCCGGCCAGTCACGGGAGAACGTAATGGGTGATTGGGCCAAAGTATCGGTAGTGGTTCCTTGTTACAACTCACATCAATATCTCGGCCAAACTCTTGAGAGTATCCGCGCTCAGACCTATCCGAACATAGAAGTCGTTATTGTCGATGACGGGTCCAACGATCCTGCGACGATCGCCTTCCTCGATGCATTGCCCAGTGATGTTATACGAGTGAGGCAGTCCAATCGCGGTTTGCCCGCTGCCAGAAATGCCGGAATTGCAACGGCGTCAGGAGAATATATTCTTCCGCTTGATACCGACGACTGGCTGGAACCGGAAGCAGTAAGTTGCTTACTGGAAGCCCTAGAGTCTTCTCCCGATTTCGTTTTTTCATTTGCGACTATTCAAATGGAGGGCGAAGCGAGCGGCGTGTTGGTCAAGCAATTTAACCGATTCGAGCAGCTGTTTCTCAATCAATTGCCTTATTGCATCATGTATCGCAAGGGGAAGTGGACTGAGGCCGGTGGCTATGATGAATCCATGCGATCGGGATATGAGGATTGGGAGTTCAATATACGGCTATCGGCCTTGGGTAATGGCGTAAGGGTACCGAAACCTCTTTTTCATTATCGTGTTCAGGCCTCCGGCATGTTGCTGAGCAAGTCCAGCCGCCTGCATCAGGATCTGTGGAATGGAATTCGGAAGAAACATCGTTCATGGTATTCGCTGACCTCTCTGTTCCAATTGTGGCGCAAATGGCGGGGGGAGCCATCGACCTACCCGCTCTGGACCTATTTCCCATGGATGGCATGCTGTATGGTTTTGCCTGCGCCGATTTTCCGCAAGATTTTTGAATTTCTGCGTCAGTTCTCTCAGCGCCATCGAGTTTCCTGACGCGAAGAAGGCGTGCCCGATGTATTTTGCGAATGCGACGATGAAATCGAAAACAGGTGATTACATCCTTTGGCTTGTCGGCTTCGCATTGCTCTTTCCGCTCTTCTTCCTGCTATCCGGTGGCGTGTTCAACAGCGTGAAGGTAGTGATTGACTCGGGCGGCACGGTCGACACGCTGCCTTTGCCAGTGTCAATCGCTGCCTGCTTATTTGGTGTCTTGGCGTTTTCGGGAAACTATCGCCGAGCGGTGCCGGCGGTAACGTACATTTTCTTATTCGCTGCAGCCCTTCTTTTGTCACTTGTGTTGGCGAATGCGAACCCAGATGCAATTTTTGCTCAGCAAAAGGCATTGCGCGCCTTACAGATTCTGCTCCCGACCATAGGATTCCTCTTGGGCCATCTGGTGGATGACAGGAATCAAATTGTGGCTCGTGCATTCCTGGCGGTGATCTCCGTTGTTGTTCCCTCGCAATTGCTCGCCACATGGGCACAAGGCGCCGGAACGCTGACGCATTACATGTATGTGTTCAGCATCTATTCACATTTCCAATATGTCACTTTGATCCTTGTGTGCGCGTTTGCGTATTCATTTGTTTCACTTTGGAGCGAATACAAGATTTGGCTCTGTCTAATGATAATTCCAATGACTTTATACGTTGCACTAAGCTATTCGTTCTTAACGATCGCTGCCTATTTTTCATTTCTGGCAATAGTGTCGATACGGAAGCTATTTGCGTGTTGCAGCGCACATAGGGCGGCCGTGATCCTGTTTGTCTTGGCCACAACTATGGTGGGCGGAGGGGCATATTTCTGGAAACTGGACGGAAGAAATGCCTTGGCGGAGACTGCATTCAGCCCATTCTATGGAAAATTCAATGCGTTGCTACAAGGGAAGATTCCTGCGGATGCCACAGAACGATTCGATGACTGGAAACTTTTCGGCAAAGAAATTATTGAAAGCAATAAGACGCTGCTGCTTGGACGAACTACGCCCATGCCCCGCGAAGTGAGGTCGAGTCCGCACAACTGGTACCTTGATATTGTTCATACTTTTGGGCTCATTGGCGTTGTGCCCATACTCACCCTCATCGCCTATACGTTTCACTTGGGCTGGATACAACGCAGGAAGATGTCGCCACAGATTTTGTGGCTAGCTGGGATCGTGTTTTATCTCGTCATAATTGACAATAACTTCAAAGTGACCTTGCGACAACCATATCCAGGAATATTTGCATATTTCCTCTGGGGCCTGCTGCTATCTCGTTTACGCTATACAGTTGCGCCTTGTGTCAGCCGTAGAATTAGCGGTCTGGGGTTGTAGCCGCACCATGAGCGTTCACCTGACAGGCCCGAAAGTCGGCATTTTGATTAGTTCCGTCGGAGTCTTTGGTTCCGCATTTTTGTGGTTACTCAGTTTCAAGGTGATTGCCTACTGGATGGGGCCGGAAGGAATCGGCCTGTTTTCTCAGCTCAGGCAAATGGCACAGGCCGCAACATTAAGCGCCACATTCGGTGGCACCAATACCGTGGTTCAGGGGCTTGCTGAACGCCAAGAGGAGTTGGAGCGATCGCAATTTCGGGCAACAGCCTTCCGCATCATCGGTATTAGCGGCGTTTCGGTTGTCCTAGCGATGGGCTTAGCGGCAAACCAACTCACCCAGTTGTTCCTGTTGTCTGAATTGCCGAGCCTCGTGCTAACCGTGCGCTTGATCGCATTGGCGGTCTTGCTCAATGTCGGTGGAACATATGCCATAGCCGTGCTCAATGGCTATCGCTCTTACCCTTACCTGGCCTTGTCGCAAATTGCCGGCCCTGCGGCGCTCGTCGCATTGCTTGCCGCTGCGTGGTGGTGGCGTCTATCGCCAGATCCCCAACTGCTGGGCAAATCGTTTGTGCTGTGTTTTGGAGTGACCTGTCTCGTAGGAGCACTAGGAGTGACGCGTCTGCCCAAATTCGCTTCTGCCTTGCCTGCGACGGGAGCATTATCGAAAGCTAAGAGTCGGGCCTTTCTTTGGTTTGCGCTGTCCCACCTTGTTGCGACGCTATCGTCGACTCTCACTCTCTTGTTAATACGCTCTTGGTTAATCGAGGCCAAGGGCCTGGCTTCTGCGGGTCTGTTCGATGCCGGTTGGACCTTGACCTTCAATTACACGACGCTATTCCTGACCGCCTGCAATGCCGTCTACCTGCCGCAGCTTACTGCTGCAAGAAGCGTCGAGAGTCAGAAGGCCTGCATGCTTAAGGCGGCTTACTTGGTGTTGGGGGCAAGTCTCCTGATTTGTCATACGATGGTGCTATTCAAGGGCCCTTTGATCAACCTGCTTTACAGTCCGAAATTTGAAGCGTCCGGTCAGGTATTGGGGGTTCTCGTCATAGCGGTACTATTTCGGGGCGTTTCATGGGTCTACGGCACTATGCTTTTGGCAACGAGGAACTCGCGCATGCTGTTAGCTTCAGACCTGTCCCTCAATCTTTTGCTGCTCGCGACTTCCCGGTATGCCCTCAATAACTTTTCCTCGCTGGAGGCGCTAAGCTGGGCCTTTGTGTTGCCGAATTTTGTCTATCTCGTATTTGCGGTGGAATATGCTTGCATGAAGAACCGAATAATGCTGCGACGCCAAATATGGCCATATTTATTGGCGGGGATATTGCCGCTGCTCTATCTGGCGTTATCTCCTCCCTGGCCGCAGTCGGTATGGTCAGACGTTGCCTCGTGGCTGTGCATGGGCATTGCCATAATTGTAAGCGGCGTGGCGATGCTCGCCTTTAGAAGGGTCGTTCTGTGAAGAAGCTGCGTTCCGATATCGAAAGGTATAACGGTATGCTGGGATACCTTGGGCCGGTTTCCACACCAAAGCTTCTGATGGCCTGCTTCAATCCTCGCATAGTACCGGTGGTGGTGTTGCGATTCTCAGAGTACTTTTACGAGCACCGCTGTGGCGTGCTCGCTAAACTGTTTTCAGCACTCAATATTCTTGCCTTTGGCATCGAGGTATCGCCACGGGTGCAGATTGGTGGCGGACTATTCCTACCGCATACTGTCGGTACGGTGATAGGCGCGGCGAGTATCGGAATCAATTGCACCATTATGCAGGGCGTTACCTTGGGGACGAGTGAGCCCGATATGTCCTTCAACATATCCGAGAGGCCTGTGATAGGGAACAACGTGCTAATCGGCGCGGGGGCGAAAATCATTGGCCACGTCACGGTCGGCGACCACGCAAAGATTGGCGCTAATGCGGTAGTGCTTCGCGATGTTCCTGCCTATGCACTTGCGGTGGGCGTCCCCGCGATGGTCGTGCCGCGGAAGGCGCCCGACAATTCCGAAAGCGCAACGTGACCGCTCTTGCCATAAGCGCTTCGATG
The DNA here is from genome assembly GCA_903886975.1 of uncultured beta proteobacterium. Lineage (GTDB taxonomy): Bacteria > Pseudomonadota > Gammaproteobacteria > Burkholderiales > Rhodocyclaceae > Propionivibrio. The sequence continues at coordinate 95,471 of CAISOB010000024.1, read as the reverse complement.
GTTCTTTACAAAAATGAACTGTCTACAATTGAGAGATCATTGCTGGCACTTCAGGTGGCGGCGCAGCTAGCCAGGCAACACTACGAATTCCGGCTAAAGCTTACTCTAGTCGATAATTCAAATGATGTCGTATTGCATCGTAATCTTGCCGATTGGCTGGAAGGCTTCCGGCCTTCGGTGCCCGAGTTGACAGTTCATTTGATAGGTGCACAGGGCAACATCGGATACGGCCGGGGTAACAATCTCGTCATTACAAGTGCACGATCCGATTACCATATTGTGATCAATCCTGACCTCTTTGTTGATGCCACCGCATTGCTAGAGGCCATACGATATATGGAAGTTCATCGTGATGTCGGGCTGTTGAGTCCGGCGGTGTTCGGTGACGACGGAGAAAGGCACTACCTTTGCAAACGTAATCCGACCCTGCTTGTCATGTTCTTGCGCAGCTTCGCTCCCAAGTGGCTCTCGTCAAGCTTGCGTTCCATCAATGACAAGTTCGAAATGCGCGATTGCAATTATGAAGAGTCGATCCATCCCTTGGAGTATCCGACCGGCTGTTTCATGTTCTTCCGTACGGCGCCGCTTCAGGCAATCGGCGGATTTGACTCGGACTTCTTCCTCCATTTTGAAGATGCCGACATTGGCCGGCGAATGCTCAAGGTCGCCCGCGTGGTATATGTGCCAACCGTTCGTGTGGTTCACCAGTGGGCACGCGATACACACCATTCCATGCGGGCAATATTTATCACGGTCCGTTCAGGTTTGCTTTATTGGCTTAAGTGGGGAGGCGCCTTTAGGAGCAAGTCGGCAGTTGACGCAAGTCATGCCAAGTATCGGCATCAGCAGCCGGAACGGCTTGCGCCTGTCCTGGCGTTTGTTGCCAATCAAAGTTTTTCTTTGTATCAGTTTCGTGGAGCCGTCATCCGAAAGATGGTGCAGGATGGTATTCGGGTGATTTGTGTCGCGCCCGATGACGGATATCGCGAACAGCTGGAAGCGCTTGGCTGTCAATTTGTGCCGATAAGCTTTTCTGCAAGGGGTCGCAACCCCTTCGCTGATATCTATCTGCTTCTCCGGCTAATACTCATCTATCGCCGGATCGCGCCTTCCTTTGTCTATCACTATACGGTTAAACCAAACATTTACGGCTCCATTGCCGCCGCGGTTGTCGGGGTCCCTTCTGTAGCTGTGGTGACAGGACTCGGCTACACGTTCATCAATGATCGATGGGTGTCCAGCGTGGCGCGGGCTTTGTATAAACTTGCTTTGCATTTTCCACGAGAGGTCTGGTTTCTGAATCGCGACGATGCGGATGAATTCATTCTTCGAAGATTGGTTTCAGAGCATCTGACCCGAGTTATTCCAGGCGAAGGGATCGACGTAGGTCATTACTCGAAAGCTTCATGCGAATGTCTCGATACTGCGGCCGATACGGTCTTGATGGTCGGTCGAATGCTTTGGGACAAGGGCGTCGGAGAGTTTGTCGAGGCAGCGCGGATACTGAAGGGAAGATATCCCGAGATCCGTTTCAAGTTGCTGGGGCCAACCGGTGCAGAAAATCCCAGCGCGATTCCGAACTCTCAGGTCATTGAATGGGCGTCCGATGGATTTGTTGAATACCTGGGGAGTATCAATGATATTCGCCCTGATATTTGTCGATCTATTTGCGTGGTCTTGCCTTCATATCGCGAAGGACTGCCCCGGGTACTACTGGAGGCCGCGGCGATGGAAAGACCGCTTGTTGCCACCGACGTGCCTGGATGTCGAGACATAGTGCAGAACGGCATTACCGGCTTCCTGTGTGAACCACGAGATATCACAAGCCTGATCGAAGCGATAGAAAGAGTCATCCGTCTGTCCGTTCGCCAGCGTGCGGATATGGGGAGAGCCGGCCGAGAACTGGTCGAGCGCAAATATTCAGACAACATGGTTGCGCTTGTCTACGAAGAATGCCTCGGAAAGTTTGGTGTTATTCTGCCGACGTGACTCGCACCGGGCATCGGCCATGGCGCGACGAAGAACGCATTGTGGTCACCAAGACCGATCCCAAAGTCGCATGGAAATTGGCCAGAAAGGCCGCGACTGAGCTAAAGAAGGATAGAGACGGGAGAATGAAGCGGACTTTTGATTTGTTGCTGGTATGCGTGGCAACGTTTGTGCTGATACTCCCCATGGTTGTGGCCGCTCTCCTGGTTCGACTGGCCTCGACCGGCCCCGTTTTGTACTGGTCTGAACGTGTTGGCCGCCACAACAGAATATTCTTGATGCCGAAGTTCCGCTCGATGCGGATTGATACGCCAGCTGTTGCCACACATCTTCTGGCGCACCCGCAAGACTACATCACACCGATCGGATCGTTCCTTCGAAAGACGAGCCTCGACGAGTTGCCGCAATTGTGGAGCATCCTCGTTGGCGATATGAGTTTTGTCGGCCCTCGGCCGGCGCTATTTAACCAGCAAGATCTAATCGCGCTCCGCACAGAATATGGGGTCCACGAACTGACCCCAGGGTTGACCGGCTGGGCGCAAATCAATGGCCGCGATGAACTCTCGATTCCAGAGAAGGTGGCGCTGGATGTCGAGTATCTGCAACGTCATTCCTTATGGTTCGATTGCCGCATCATCTGGAAAACGGTGATGCAAGTCATGAAGCGCGACGGCGTTTCGCACTGATGATGTTCGCCGACTAAAGTACAATGAACGGCAACGCAACAAAAGTCCCTCCAAGGACTCCATTACCGATGGCTTTCCCCCTCTTCCTGAAGCGAGCTCTTGCAATAACGCATGATCTCGTCGCGGTCATCGTGTGCTGGTTTGTCGCCTACTGGCTGCGCTTCAACCTCGACCTTCCCGCGGCTTACCTCGCCGGTGCGACTCGGGCACTGTTGCTTGTCTTGTGCATACACGCGCCGGTGTTTTTGCTGTTCGGTTTGTATCGCGGCATCTGGCGGTACGCGAGTCTGATGGATTTGCGGCGCATCATCGTCGCGGTCGGATTGGCGGCGCTGACGGTAGCCGTTGCGGTCTTCATGCTCGCCCTACCCGCAATTCCGCGATCGGTGCTTGTTTTGCATCCGCTACTTCTGATCATGGCCATGGGAGGAAGCCGCTTCGCTTACCGGGCGTGGCGCGATCAAATGCTTTACGGCCGCCTGGTCGTTCAGGGAGAGCCGGTGCTGGTGCTTGGATCCGGCGATGCGGCCGAGCGCTTGCTGCGGGAACTGGCGCAGTCGCCTGACTGGAGCGTCGTCGGCATCCTCAGCGAGGAAGCCCCGCGCATCGGGCATGAGTTGCGCGGCGTCAAGGTAATCGGACCGATCGACGATTTACCCAAGTGGGCCGGACAGTTGTCGGTCAGGAAAGCCATCGTGGCCATGCCGGAGGCATCGCGTGCGGAACGCCGCCATGCCATGGGTGTGGCGGTCGAGGCCGGTCTGTCGGTGCTGACCGTGCCCAGCCTCGACGACATGCTTGCCGGCAAGGTGGCGATTTCGCAGATTCGCCAGGTGCAGCTCGAAGATCTTCTCGGCCGCGAACCGGTCCAGCTCGACAGCAGCGGATTGAGCGGCTGGCTCGGCGCGCAGGTGGTGCTGGTGACCGGCGCGGGGGGCTCGATTGGCGCTGAACTCGTGCGCCAGATTGCGCAGTTCAAACCGCGCCAACTGGTCCTGATCGACATTTCTGAATTTGCGCTCTACCTCGTCGAGCAGGAATTCCTGCAGCAGTATCCTGCGATGTCGATCGTATGCGTCGTGGGCGATGTGAAGGATGCGGCGCTTCTCGATTACGTCTTCTCCAACTACCATCCTTCGGCAGTCTTCCATGCCGCAGCTTACAAGCACGTGCCTTTGATGGAAGGGGAGAATGCCTGGCAAGCGGTGCGCAACAATGTGCTTGGATCGAAATGCCTGGCGGAAGCCGCGCAGCGCCACGGAGTCGACAAGCTGGTTCTCATTTCGACCGATAAGGCCGTCAACCCGACCAATGTGATGGGCGCGACCAAGCGCCTCGCCGAGCGGGTCCTGTGCGGGTTGCAGCAGACCGGCGGCACGCGCTTCATAACCGTGCGCTTCGGCAATGTGCTCGGCAGCAACGGCTCGGTCATTCCGAAGTTCCGCGAGCAGATTGCGCGTGGCGGGCCGGTGACGGTCACGCATCACGATATCATCCGGTACTTCATGCTGATCCCGGAAGCTGCACAGTTGGTCATGCAAGCCGGATTGATGGGACAGGGCGGCGAGATTTTCGTGCTCGAAATGGGCGAGCCGATACGCATTGCCGACCTGGCGCGCGACATGATCCGTCTGTCAGGATTCTCCGAGGATGAAATCAAGATCGAGTTTACCGGTCTGCGGCCGGGCGAGAAGTTGTACGAGGAATTACTCACCGACAGCGAGTGTACTCTCCCCACGCCGCACACCAAGCTGCGCGTGGCTCGGGCCGAGGCGGCACCGGATGCCGACTGGCAGCGCAATCTCGAAAGCTGGCTGAACGAATCGGTGTCACGAAGTCCAAATGACGTGAAACTCCAATTGCAGCGCTTTGTTCCCGAGTATTCGGCGCAACTACAATGACGATGAGAAGAGAATGCATATCCTCGTAACCGGCGGCACCGGGTATATCGGTTCCCATGCCTGCCTGGCACTGCTGGCTGGCGGGCATGATGTCACCGTCATCGACAATCTCTCCAATAGTCGGCGGGAGGTGGTGGGCCGCATCGAACAAATCACTCGCCGTCGCCCGGTCTTCAGCGCGGGCGATGTGCGCGACCACGAATTCCTGCATTTGATTTTTGCGCAGCGCCCGGTTGATGCGGTGATCCATTTCGCCGGGCTGAAGTCCGTGGGCGAGTCGGTGGCCCAGCCTCTGCGCTACTACGATTGCAATGTCGGTGGCGCGATCGCGCTGTGCTCGGTGATGAACGATGTCGGCGTGAAGACGCTGATCTTCAGTTCGTCGGCAACGGTCTATGGCGACCCGGCGTCGGTGCCGATACGCGAGGATTTCCCGCGTTCGGCGACCAATCCCTATGGTGCCAGCAAGCTGATGATCGAGGATATGCTTGCCGATTTGGCCTCATCTGATGCGCAGTGGCGGATCGCCCGCCTGCGTTATTTCAATCCGGTCGGCGCGCACGAGAGCGGCCTGATTGGGGAAGCGCCGAGCGGCATCCCGAACAATCTGATGCCTTATGTCGCGCAGGTGGCAAGCGGCCAGCGCGAACGTCTCAGCGTGTATGGCGATGACTATCCGACGCCCGATGGCACCGGCGTGCGCGACTACATTCACGTCGTTGACCTTGCCGAAGGCCATCTCGCAGCGCTCGATTATCTGCACGGGCACGACGGCTTGCTGACCGTCAATCTGGGCACCGGCCGCGGCTATTCGGTGCTGGAGATGGTGCGTTCTTTCGAGCAAGCCAGCGGCCGCCCGGTTCCGTATTCGGTTGTCGCCCGCCGCCCCGGCGACATCGCCACCTGTTATGCCGATCCCGCGCTGGCGGAAAAACTCCTCGGCTGGAAAGCGCGGCGCGGTATCGACGAAATGTGCCGGGATGCCTGGCGCTGGCAATCCAGCAATTACTGATCGTTCAAACGTGTCCGTAAGGGTCGCTCAAGGGCATCGTCTTGGATTACCGGGCTTTGGGCTGTTGCGTGTATGTATAAAGTATGTACAATACTTTCATGGACATTGAATTCGATCCTGCCAAGAACAAGAGCAACATCCGCAAACACGGAATAAGCCTTGCCGATGTCGAAGCCGTGTTCTACGACCCGCAGGCAGTGACGATCGAAGATCGCGACCACAAGGAACAGCGGTTTGTGACAATCGGGATAGATGGTTTCGGCCGACTCGTCGTGGTCTGCTATAGCTACCGGAGCGAGACCACGATTCGCTTGATTTCGGCCCGAAAAGCAGAACCTCGCGAACGAAAGGCTTACGAAGGGTGATGCCATGAAGGAAACTCATGATTTCAGCGCAGGCAAGCGCGGTGCGGTGATTCCGTCACCGGGCAAAACGCGAATTACGATTCATATTGATAATGATGTGCTTGAGGCCTTCCGCGAAAAAGCGGCGGTGCAAGGCAAGGGTTACCAGACACTGATCAACGAGGCTTTGCGGCAGGCAATCGACTCGAATGCGGGTGCCGTCACACTCGATGATCTTCGCCGGGTCATTCGCGAAGAACTTGACGCGGCTTGATCTGCGTGGCCACTTACGCAATCGGCGACATCCAGGGCTGCTTCGATTCCCTGCAGCGCCTGCTCGCACAGTGCGCGTTCGAGCCGGCGACCGACAAGCTCTGGCTGGTCGGCGATCTGGTTAATCGCGGGCCGCGTTCGCTGGAAACCTTGCGCTTCGTTCGCGATCTCGGCGGCGCGGCGCTCACGGTTCTCGGCAACCACGATCTTTCGCTGTTGATGTCCGCCGAGGGTTTCGGCAAGCCGGGCAAGGGTGATACCTTCGACGACATTCTGCAGGCGCCGGATCGCGACGAACTTCTCGATTGGCTGCGTCATCAGCCCTTGTGCCATGTGGAAGGCGAGTACTGCATGGTGCACGCCGGCCTGCTGCCGCAATGGACGGCCGTCCGGGCGCGGGCGCTGGCCGCAGAAGTCGAGGCCGTGCTGATCGGGGACAATTGGCGCGAGTTCATGGCCAATATGTGGGGCAGCGAGCCGGCATCGTGGCAGGACGACCTCGAGGGCTGGCCGCGTTTACGCGTCATCGTCAATGCCATGACGCGCATGCGCTTCTGCTCGCCCGACGGCGTGATGAATTTTCGCGTCAAGGGCGAAGTGGCCAATGCGCCCGCCGGCTGCATTCCCTGGTTCGACGTGCCGGGCCGGCGCAGTGCCGACAGCGTGCTGATCACCGGCCACTGGTCGGCCCTCGGCCTCAAGGTCATGTCGAACCTTCTGGCCATCGATTCGGGCTGTCTGTGGGGCGGTTCGCTGACGGCTATTCGCCTTGACGATCGGGCGATACTTCAGGTGCAGTGCTCGCCGGAGGAAATCCGGGTCGGCTAGCGAGCAGCGCGGCGATTGCCGTGCGCGCCAGTTGCGACAGCTCGCGCCGGTTCTTGCCGGCGCTGTCGATTGGCGGTGCGGGAACGATGCGAACCGTCAATGAGCGGCAGGCGAGGATGGCCGAAAAACATTGCTTGAGCGTGGTTTCGCCGGCAAATGATGGCGCCTGGCTGAGCATTCCGTCGGCATCGTGGTAGGAGAGCGCCAGCGGTAGAATCGGACGACCGGTCTCGATCGCCGGTTGCAGCAGCGCCGCGTGAAAGCTCAGGAGGTGTGTGCCGTCGGTAGTCATTCCTTCGGGGAAGACCACGACGTCGATGCCGGCGTTGAGCAGGGCGTCGATCCGCGCGTTGACCAGGCGCGCGTGTCCGCGGCTGCCGCGCTGCAGGAATACCGTATCGTTTTGCGCGGCCCACCAGCCGATGAACGGCCAGTCCCGCACGTCGGCCTTGGAGATGAAGGCCGCCGGCCGCAATGCGTGAATGGAGAAGATGTCGAGCCAGGAGACGTGATTGGCAACAATCAAACTGCCAACCGGTGCGTCGGTCGGCTGCAGGTCCAGTCGCACTGAAAGAATCGCCAGGAGCTGTCGCGACCAGCGCCGCTTGAGCATCGCCCGGCCGCGGCCGCCGACCAGTGGATAGAGCGTCGCTGTGCCGACGGCGACCCACGCCAGGTGCAGCACCAGTCGCAGGGTGCGCAGGATGCGGATGGTTCGTGATGTCGGACGGAGCCCTTGCGTCATCGCTGCAGCGGACTGATTGACAATTCTGGTTTGCTTACCAAAGCGCAGTGCCGAACGCTTTCGCGTAACGCTCGCCGATTTCGTCACGGCTGGGGTGATGATTCTGTCCGCCGCGACAGGCGATCTTGATGGCCCCCATCAGCGCCGCGAGCTGCCCGGTCTTTTCCCAACCCCAGCCGTGGGCGATCCCGTAGAGCAGGCCGGAGCGGTAAGCGTCGCCGCAGCCCGTCGGATCGACGATGGCATCGGCTTCGACGCAGGGAATGTCATAGCAGCCGCCGGCAGTGAAGATGCGCGAACCGGCGCCGCCCAAGGTGACGACGAGCGCTTTCACTTCCCTGGAGAGTTGTTCGAGCGTGCGGCCGGTCCGGTCGCACAGCATCTTGGCTTCGTAATCGTTGAAGCAGGCGTAATCGGCGAGGCGCATGAACTCCATCAGATCGTCGCCCGAAAACATCGGCAATCCCTGGCCGGGATCGAATATGAACGGCACTTTGGAGGCGGCGAAATCACGCGCGTGCTTGAGCATGCCGTCGCGCCCGTCGGGAGCGACGATGCCTAGCGTCGCGCCTTTGGCGTCGCTGACCTCATTGAGGTGTGAGAAGCTCATCGCCCCCGGATGGAAAGCGGTGATCTGGTTATCGTCAAGGTCGGTCGTGATGAACGCCTGCGCGGTAAAACTGCCGGCAATGCGGCGCACGTACGTGCGCGCCAGGCCGAGATCGTCGAGGCGGGCGAGATAGGCATCGGCGTCGTCGCCGACGGTCGCCATGATCAGCGGATCGCCACCGAGCAACTGCAGATTGTAGGCGATGTTGCCGGCACAGCCGCCGAACTCGCGACGCATCTCCGGTACCAGGAAGGCCACGTTGAGAATGTGAATCTGTTCCGGCAGGATATGATTCTTGAAGCGATCATGGAATACCATGATATTGTCATAAGCGATGGAGCCGCAGATCAGCGTGGACATAATGTATCTTGGCGTGAGCGAGGATGAAAGGCGGGAATTATAGCGCCTCGTGGCGCATCGCCGCACGGGGCGCTAGGCTCAGGGGTAGAAAACGTACAGGCGATAGCCGGCCGCACTGATGTCGAGTACCTCCATCCACAGCCGAACGGCGACGTCAGATTTTGCCTCGAACGGCTGATCCGCCGGGACTCCTGCTGCGAGATAGTCGGCCGGCATGAACACGCGACGCACGATGGCTACGTCCTGCGTATCGGTGAGCGAAAGTTCAAGCGAGGGAAAGGCTTGCCCGTAGCCCGCGCGATTGCGCAGCGTGGCATTGAGAACGAGCAAATTGCCCCGCGCCGGATCGGACTGAAGATCCGACGCTTCGATGCTCACGAGTTCAACGTGCCGGGGTAAGGGAATATCCGCATCGAAGGCGTGGCTGAGCGCCTCGAGCACAGGACGCAGGGCCGGTGTCGTGACCGCAATTTCACTGCGGAAGCGGAAGGCGATTTGTCCCGCAAGGGCCAGCATCAGCAGCACCGCAGCGACGACAAACGGCCACCGCGCCGCCTTCTCGACGGGCAAGGTCGCTGCTTCGGACATCGGGCCTTCATTCCATTTGCTGTAGCCGGGAATTTCGTTCGTCGCGCGCGGCAAGATCAAGCCGGCGGCCTTGCCCAGTTCCTGTGTGTCGGCTTCGCTCGCAGCCCTTGTGTCTTCATCCGATGGAGCCTGATCGGTCGCCGGCGGCCAGTCTTCTAAAGCGTCGGGCGGCGGCAGGGTCGAGTCGACGACGGAGTGTGCTTCCGCGTCGCTCTCGCTGTAGCCATCTGCCGGGGCCAGCGGCTGGTCTTTCATGACCCAGGGCGCCGGCGCTTCCTGCGCGGCAGGCGCTACGGGCGTTGTTGAGGCCGCGGGCGCCGTTGCGCTCTCGCTGTCTTCCAGCAGGCTATCGAGCGCGTTGAACACCGATTGGCATTGACCACAACGTACTTTCCCGGCGCGTGCTTTCAGTTGGTCGGGGGTGACGCGAAAGGTAGTTTGGCAACCCGGGCAGCGTGTCTTCATGGCCTAAATCCGTGTTCCGGCGAGACAGACCCAACCCTCGCGCGTATCGGCGACGCTCAGCCTAAGGTAAGTCGCATAAACGCCGATCAACTCATCGGCCTGCTCGGCGAGGATACCGGAAAGTACCAGTTGGCCGCCTGGGCGAACGTGTGCGCACAGTGCCGGCGCAAGCGCCCGCAGAGGATTCGATAGAATGTTCGCGACCACGATATCAAACTGTCCCACTAATTTTTCTGTTGAATTGGCAAAGCGAGCACTGACATCGTTACGTTCCGCATTGCTTGTCGCCGCACTGATCGCCTGCACATCAATATCCACGCCTACCACTTCGCGGGCGCCAAGTTTGGCCGCAGCGATAGCCAGAATACCTGATCCACAGCCGTAATCAAGAATCGAGTCGCCGGGGCTAAGGAAACGTTCGAGCCATTCAAGGCAAAGCCGGGTTGTCGGGTGCGATCCCGTGCCGAACGCCATTCCCGGGTCGAGAACCAGAACGATGGCATTGGGATCGGGGGCCTGGTGCCACGACGGGACGATCCACAAACGCTCGGACACGCGAATCGGATCGAACTGCGACTGTGTCAGTTGCACCCAGTCTTGCTCTGCAACCGCTTCCTGGGAATAAGCAGGCGGCGTGCTCAGGCCGGCGGTGCGTGCGCACGCGGCGATCAGCGGGCCGGCGTCGGTGCCGGCGTCGAACAGCGCGATGACGCGCGACCGCTCCCAGCCGGGCGTCGTCAGCGAACCGGGCTCACCGAACTGCGGCGTTTCCTTGTCTGTTCCGGCATCGGCGTCCTCGATGCTCGCCGATAGCGCGCCAGCGCCGAGCAAAGCGTCAGCGAGCGCTTCAGCGTGGGCGCAATCGGCGGCGATGCTGACTGAAAGCCAAGCCATCCGCGGCTCAACCGTTCTTCTTGACTTCGCGTTTGGCGGCGAGCTTCTTCTCAAGGTAGTGAATATTCATTGCGCCTTTGATAAAGCCCGCGTCCTGCATCAATTCCTGATGCAGAGCGATGTTGGTCTTGATGCCGTCGATGCTCATTTCCGACAACGCGATCCGCATGCGGCGTATGGCCTGATCGCGGGTGTCGCCAAAAGCGATCACTTTGGCGACCATCGAGTCGTAATGCTGCGGCACGGTATAACCCTGGTAGGCATGCGAATCGACCCGAATTCCAGGGCCGCCAGGCGGGTGGTAAAAGGTGATCTTGCCGGGAAAGGGAACGCAGGTGTAAGGATCTTCGGCATTGATGCGGCATTCGATCGCGTGCCCGTGGAACTTGAGATCGCGCTGCTTGAAGCGCAGTTTTTCGCCGGCGGCGATGCGGATCTGCTCCTGAACGAGATCGACGCCGGTGATCATCTCGGTGACCGGGTGTTCGACCTGGATGCGGGTGTTCATTTCAATGAAGTAGAACTCGCCGTTCTCGTACAGGAATTCGAAAGTGCCGGCACCGCGGTAATTGATGCGGCGGCAGGCCTCGGCGCAGCGTTCGCCGACCCGAGCGATATGGCGCGCTGCGATTCCTGGCGCCGGCGCTTCTTCGAGAATCTTCTGGTGGCGGCGCTGCATCGAACAGTCGCGCTCGCCAAGATAGACGGCGTTCTTGAAACTGTCGGCCAGTACCTGAATCTCGATGTGCCGCGGATTTTCGAGGTACTTCTCCATGTAGACGTTGGGGTTGCCAAAGAAGCTCTGAGCTTCCGAACGGGTCAGGGTGACCGCATGCAGCAGCGCCGCCTCGGTACTGACCACGCGCATGCCACGCCCGCCGCCGCCGCCCGCCGCCTTGATGATCACCGGATAGCCGACCGACTTTGCGGCGCGGATGATTTCCTTGGGGTCTTCGGGCAGGGCGCCTTCCGAACCCGGAACGCAGGGTACGCCGGCGGCTTTCATCGCATCCTTGGCCGAGACCTTGTCGCCCATCAAGCGTATCGTTTCCGGGCGCGGACCGATGAAGACAAAACCGGAAGACTCTATCCGTTCGGCAAAATCGGCGTTCTCGGAAAGAAAGCCGTAGCCCGGATGGATGGCCTCGGCGTCGGTGACCTCGGCAGCGGAAATGATCGCCGGTACGTTGAGATAGCTCAAATTGGACGGCGGCGGACCGATGCAGACCGATTCATCCGCAAGCTTGACGTATTTGGCGTCGCGGTCGGCCTCGGAGTGCACGACCACCGTCTTGATGCCCAGTTCGCGACAGGCGCGCTGTATGCGCAAGGCGATTTCGCCGCGGTTGGCGATGAGGACTTTTCCGAACATGGCGGAAGCCCCTCCCTAGCCGATGATGAACAGCGGTTCGCCGTATTCGACCGGCTGGCCGTTTTCGACCAGGATGGCTTTGACCGTTCCGGCGCAATCCGACTCGATCTCGTTGAGCAACTTCATGGCTTCGACGATGCACAGTGTTTCCCCGGCCTTGACCACGCTGCCGATCTCGACAAAGGGATCGGACCCCGGACTCGCCGAGCGATAGAAAGTGCCGACCATCGGCGACTTGACGACTTGCCCTTCAGGCAAGTCCGGCTCCTTCTTTTCCGCCGGGCTGGATGGGGCTGCCATCGGTGCCGGCAGCGGCGCAGCGTGATGCACGGTGTGAACGGGCTGGGACGCCGACTGTTTGACGATGCGAACCTTTTCCTCGCCTTCGGTCACTTCAAGTTCTGTAATTCCCGATTCTTCGACCAGATCGATCAATTTCTTGAGTTTACGCAAGTCCATAACCATCTCCTTCGCATACTTGGTCACTAGCCGGGAATAGGGGAGAACACGGGCCGCACCCTTGGAAACTCACTTGGGTACTGATTACCCGAAGGCGCGCGATACGATCGAAGGAGCGGACATTGGAGTAATGGCAGTCGCGAAATGCCACGCGATCTCCTCATATGGCTACAGTTTGCCGCAAATCGAGGCATTTTGTCCAGTAGAACGGTATCAAGGCCGGGCCGGGTCCTGCAGGATAGTTGTCAATTCGGCTTCCGATACGCGCCCCAGCCGCGTCAGCAGCACGTCGCCCCGGGGCCCGAGAACCACGGTATAGGGCAGCGCCGAATGTTTGTTACCAAGGGCCTGCGACAATTCGATCCCTTCCGGTCCGGCAATCAGCAGCGGGTAGCTAATCGCCATTTTTTTCGCGAATTGAGCGACGTTACTCGGAGTATCCAGCGCGATCCCTATAAAATTGACGCCGTTAGGCGAAAATCGCTCATTTAGGCGTGATAACGCCGGCATTTCGTCACGACAGGGCTCGCACCACGTCGCCCAGAAATTGACCACCAGCGTTTGGCCGCGCCATTGCACAAGATGCCGAGACTTGCCGGTGCTGTCATCGAGACGCGTTTCGAAGAGCTGCGCTATGGCTTCCGGGGAAATGGTCGTAGCCGGAATTCGCTCTCGGCGTCCCGCAACTCCTGCGTAGACACCCGCCAGGACGGCGAGCGCCGCGGCGCCCAAAATAACGGCATTGAGCTTGCCGCGTCTCATGGCGCTTCTTCGGCGGCCGCGAGTACGAGTTTGTTCACGGCTTCGAGGCGCGCCCGCGGCCGAATCCTTCCGTCGCGGGTTCGGTACGTGATGCGCTCCTCGCGTGACGGATAAACGATCAGATTAATCGGGATATCTTCGCTGTGAATCGTCAACACCGCTTCCGCCCGGTCCGAGCGCGGTGTGCTGTGTTCATAGTCAATCTTGTTGTTGAGCAGAAAGATTTCGACGTCCTTGGCGCTGTCGGTAAAGAGCTGGATGTCGACTTCGGCATAGCGGCCGGCCGTTCCGTCGAGAACGCTGCCTGTCAAATAAGGCACGAATCGCTGCAAGATCAGCATAAATTCGCACGCTTTTTGCCGTAAATTGACGAGCGTCGCGGCTTGCTCCTTGTCGTGGAACAAGCGGTGAAAGCTATGCAGCTCGGTCTCGACTTCGCTGTTCTCGGGCAAATGGGCATTTTCCGGTAGCCCCAGGCTTTGTGCCGCTTTGCGCTTGGCCAATGCGTAGTCGGTAATACCACTTTCCGAAATCAGCCGCGCAGCGACGCCGGCAATACGTGCGCGCTGCTGGGAAAGATAGGCTTGGTCGCGGCGTTTGGTCATGGCTGAGTCACTGCTGAGAAGATTGGAAATCGGCACTGTGCGTGGCGTCGAATGGCGGGCCTATTGTCGGGGTTACAATTCGCCCGGCACCCGGCGCCTGCGAGTCGATCAATTCTAACTTGGATTTTCCCAATGCATATTCATATTCTCGGCATCTGCGGTACCTTCATGGGCGGTATCGCCCAGCTGGCGCGCGCTGCAGGGCATCGTGTCAGCGGTTGCGATGCCGCCGTTTATCCGCCGATGAGCACACAACTCGAGGCGTCCGGAATAGACCTCATCGACGGCTACGGCGCAGAGCAGATCGGGCTGACGCCTGATTGCTACGTCATTGGCAATGCTATTTCGCGCGGGAATCCGCTGCTTGAGGCAATTCTTGACCGCGGCCTGCCTTATGTTTCCGGTCCGCAGTGGCTCGCCGAAAATGTATTGCAAGGGCGCTGGGTCTTGGCTGTTGCCGGCACGCACGGCAAGACGACGACTTCGGCCATGCTGGCGTGGATACTTGAGTCCGCCGGCTTGAATCCCGGCTTTCTGATCGGCGGCGTGCCGCTCAATTTCGGCGCTTCGGCGCGTTTGCCCGCCAGCGATTCTCCATTCTTCGTTATTGAAGCGGACGAGTACGACACCGCTTTCTGCGACAAACGCTCGAAGTTTATCCATTACCGCGCAAGAACCGCAGTCCTGAACAACTTGGAATTCGATCATGCCGATATCTTCGCCGATCTTGCCGCGATCGAGACGCAATTTCACCACTTCGTGCGAATAATTCCGAGCAACGGGCTGATTATCAGCAACGCCGCGGAGGCCAGCCTGGAACGGGTGCTTGCACGCGGCTGCTGGGCTGCGGTCGAGCGCTTCAACCCGCCGGCGGGCTGGCGCTGCGACGGCAGCGATACCGACGGCTCGTTGCGCCTCATGGCTGGCCGCGAAGAAATCGGCGGAACGATCTGGAAATTGAACGGCGAACATAACCGGGCCAATGCGACAGCGGCCTTGCTTGCGGCGCGCCATGTCGGCGTGCCCTTCGATCAGGGGTTGCAGGCCCTGTCGCGCTTCGACAACGTCAAGCGCCGGCTCGAATTGCGCGGAACCGTGCGCGGTATCAGCGTCTACGATGATTTCGCCCATCACCCGACGGCGATCGCTACCACGCTCGCCGGCCTCAGGCACAAAGTGGGCGCGGGCGCTCATGCGCCTCGTATTCTGGCGGTACTTGAACCGCGCTCGAACACCATGAAGCTGGGTGTGATGAAGGCACAACTGCCGGCGAGCCTTGCCGACGCCGACCGGGTCTTCTGTTACAGCGCCAATCTTGGCTGGAATGTCGCCGAGGCGCTTGCGCCCCTCGGCGACAGGGCTCTCGTTGCCGACGATCTTGACGAGCTGGTACAGCGTATCGTCGCAGCAGCACGAAGCGGCGACCAGATACTGGTGATGAGCAACGGCGGTTTCGGCGGTATTCACGGGAAACTCCTGGCCGCCTTGGCGGCGTAGGCATGGTCGTCGTGGATGGAAGCTTAGCTGGCAGCCCCGTGTTGAAGCCGCCCCGACCCTGAAGAAACTGGCGCTTCGCTGACGGTTTGCCAAAGTCTCAGGTTAAGTGCCAGCGTAAGGCAAAGCAGAATGGCGGCGCCCGCGTTGTGAGCCACGGCGAGGGGCAGGGGCAAGGACAACAGAATATTGGCGATGCCAATGCCCAATTGCGCAACGAGCGCGACACCGAGTAGCAGGGCCCACCCGCGCCAGCCGCGGCGTTTTGACAACATAAGAACCAGCCGGCCGACGGCCAGCGCAACGATAAGTGCGCCGACTCGGTGCGACCAGTGGATGGCGGTTAGAGCTGCGTTCGAGAGCAGCGTGCCGTCGGCATTCTGCCCCAGATCGTGATGCAGTTGGAAAGCTCGCGCGAAATCCATTTCCGGCAACCATGTGCTGAGGCAGGTTGGAAAATCGCTGCAGGCGAGCGCGGCATAGTTGCTGCTCACCCATCCGCCGAGCGCAATTTGCATGACCACCGCGAGCAGCGCCAGCCCGGCTGGCGGAATCAGCCCGCTCGGTACCGCTTGCGGCTGTGGCCGCTGACGCAACAACAGCCAGACGAGCAGGGCCAGGGTGGTCATCCCGCCGAGCAGATGTGCGCTGACGACCATCGGCTTGAGTAGCGCCGTGACGGTCCACATGCCGAGCAGCGCCTGGAAAGAGACGATGGCGACGAGCACGCTCGGCAGCAACGGCGATTGGCGCAATGCGCGGCGCTGTCGCCACGCCAAAACGGCGATCAGGGCGATCAGCAGACCAAGGGCGCCGGCGCAGTAGCGATGCACCATTTCTTTCCATGCCTTGTGCGCAACGAGCGGCTTGTCAGGGAAAGCGGCGAGGGCGGAAGCCCGTTCATGTGCCGCGTCGGGAACGCCGATCAGCTGGCCGTAGCAGCCCGGCCAATCGGGGCAGCCGAGTCCGGCGTCCGACAAGCGGACATAGGCTCCAAGCGTCACCACCGCAAAAGCCAGGAGCGTCGCGCCGAGCAGCAGCAGGCGATAAAAGCGCATGGTGACTCAGATAAAGTGATCGGCGAGCAGGGCGACGAAAAGCAGCGTCAGGTAAATGATCGACCAGCGGAAAGTTCGCCGCGCCAGCGCATCGCTGTACCGGCGCCACAGGGCAAAAGCGTAGGCGAGGAAAACGGCATCGAGCGCCAGAGCCGCCGCGAGGTAGCCGAGCCCGCTCATGCCCAGGGTGTATGGGAGGACCGTTGCGCCGCTGAGCATGACGACATAAAGCAGACTGTGCAGGCAGGTGAGTTTAATGCCATGCGTCACCGGCAGCATCGGCAGCCCGGCCTTGGCATAGTCGTCGCGGCGGTAGCAGGCCAGCGCCCAGAAGTGCGGCGGCGTCCAGATGAAAATGATCAGGAACAGCGCAAGCGCTTCGGGACCGACATTTCCGGTTATCGCCGCCCAGCCGAGCAGTGGCGGCATGGCGCCCGAAGCGCCACCGATGACCACATTCATCGGCGTCGCCGGCTTGAGCACCAGCGTATAGATTACCGCATAGCCGAGAAAGGTGGCCAGCGTCAGCCACATGGTCAGCGTATTGACCTGCGCGTGCAGCAGCCACAGTCCCGCGCTGCCCATCAGCGTCGCCAGGCCCAGCGTCTCACCCGTCGTCAGCATTCCGCTTGCCGTCGCGCGCCAGCGCGTGCGTGTCATCAGGGCGTCGACGGTTCGCTCGACCAGGCAGTTGATCGCCGCCGCCGCGCCAGCGACCAGTGCAATGCCCAAGGATGCTGCGAGAAATCTTGCCAGAGGCGGGAAGCCGGGCGAGGCGAGGAACATTCCGATCATTGCCGTGAATACGATCAGACTATTGACGCGTGGTTTGCATAGCGCATAAAAATCGGCGAGGCGTTGCCCGATCGGACGGGAGGCGCCGAGCGCGTCGCTTGCCAGAGCAGTGGGCAGCACATTGGACAGGTCGCCGATTAGACTCGTCGTCTGTTTTCTTGCGGGCATAGGAAACCTTTTCAACATGTCTATTTAGCGGATCCAGGAATACTTCAACAGGCGGTCGAGATCTTTGAAGACCCCGCGCATCTCGATCGGGTTGCTGTAGCGCATCATCACTCGGCCGAGCGGGTCAACGACGTAAATCTCCCGACCGGTGCCGCCAAGTGCGCGACTCCAGCCGGCTGCCGCGGTCCCGGCCGATACCGTGGCGAGGACGAGATCGGGAAAGCGTTGCGATATTTCAGACCGGATCCGACCGTCGGTTCGTTCCGCAACGTCACTCGCGATTAGCACCCGCTGCAGTCGGTCTTGTTCCTTGTTGAGCGCGATATGAACTTGCTGCATCCGCTGCAGGTCTTGTTCGCAAATCGAGTCGCATGGACCGCTGACCGGCAGGACGAGCAGCCATTTGCCGCGCAACTCCGAACTCGGAAACGGGCCGCCGTCGGCGTGGCGCAGACCGCTTTCCGGCAACTGCCGCGGCGGTTGCATGAGCTCGCCGTAGTTGCCGAATTTCTCCGGCCGCCAGTCCAGCCAGAAGAGCCCGGTCCCGATCACAAAAGGAAGGATGAACACGGCCGCCAGCAATGCCAGCGTACGGTGTGCCGGCGTGCGCAGTTTCGATGCCGGGGTTGCTATCATCACAGTCATGGCCGAAGCGCTCCCCCGCGTCGGCGAAAATTCAGGACCAGCCAAAGTGCGGCCGTGGTTGCGGCGAAGGCCCACCACTGGAAGGCATAGCCCAGATTGATTTCGCGTTTGTCGTCGGGAGCACGCCATTCGCGGACGAAGCCGCCAGCCGCGCTCTGCGCGTCGAGTTCAATGACAAAAGGTTGAATCGGAAAACCGGCGGCCAGCGCGTAAGCCGCAAGATCGAGATTCTGCCAGACGACCTGCCAGCCCGGCTTGACGGCGTTCACCGACGCCAGCGTAAAGAAACGCGTCGCGGGAATGATGGCCGTCCCGGATACTTCGACCGTTCCAGTCGGCGTGGTGAATTCGGGCACGCGGCTATGTTCGGCTAGCGCCGGCAGCCAGCCGCGGTTGACGAGCACGCGGACCTCGCTGCCGTCGATGCGCAGCGGCGTAATGACGTGATAGCCCGCCTGTCCGTGTTGCGTCCGGTTGTCGATCAAGATCTGGTGTTCCGTTTCGTAGCGGCCCGTGGCGACCACCTCGCGATAGCGCAGAACGGACAGCGATTGGGCATCGACCCGAGTTTTCGGCGCCTCGACGGCCGGCTCGCCTCGGCGCGCGTCGAGTTGCGCCTGCAATTGCGCCTTGCTCGCGGCCTTGTTCCACTGCCATTGCCCGGCGCAGATGAAGAGCGGTACCAGCACCGCCGCGGCGATCGTCGGCCACAGGCGCGGCCGAAATCGCCGCCCGCCGCCGGCGCGCTGCAGCGCCGCCGGCGTGGTTGTCGCGGCAACGGCGCGGCTGGCATAATCGTCATTCGCCCTATTGGAGTCGGCCATGCTCAAGCTCATCATCGTTCTCATGTTGATCGGCGTGCTGGTCAGCCTTTTTTCCGGACTCTTCTTCCTCTATCGCGACCGCACCGGCGATCGGCTGGTCAAGGCCCTGACCCTGCGCATCGCGCTGTCGATCGCGATCTTCATCGTGCTCTTGCTCAGCTATCGTTTCGGTCTCATCCCAGGCTACGGTCACTAGGGCTCAGCGCGAACCGAGTTGCTTTGCCGCCGCCTGCGCGTCGGCGACGTTGAAAAAGGCGTAGGCCAGCGTGATCGTCAGGATGTCCTTGTCGATTTCCGGTTTGACAATGAAGGTCAGCGGCAATTCCTTTGTTTCGCCCGGCCCCAGCGTCTGCTGCGCAAAGCAGAAACAGTCGAGCTTCTCGAAGTGTTGCGCCGCGAGGCCCGGCGAGACGCTCGGAATCGCCTGGCCGACGATGGTCCGATCGGAAAGGTTATGCACGCGGTATTTGGCCTGATGCAGTTCGCCCGGATGCAGGTCAAGGCGCGTGGTGACGGGCTGCATTTCCCATGGCAGGCCGGGCATCACCGTACCCATGAATTCGACCGTCACGATGCGCGAGGTATCGATGGACGAAGGCCTCGCAAGCGCGGCTCGGGCCAGGCCACCGGCGACGATCTTTTCCGGCCCTCTGGTCTTGCCGTTTAGACCCGTGACAGCGCAAAACGCGTCGTAAAGCGGCACCAGCGCGAAGCCGAAAGCAAAAGCCAGAGCGACGATCGCCAGGAGTTTGATCAACAGACGGCGGTGGTCGGGCTTTGGCGGCAGAATATCGGCAAGTTCCGGCATCGGAAATCGTCTCAGTGTCTAAGGAACATCGACAAAAGGAAAATAGCCAGGGCCAGCGCCGCAAGACACCAGCCGACGCGGCGATTGGCGATACGCCGGCGCTCGGCTTCTTCGGGGCGCAATCCGGTCATGGCGCTCATCGGCTTGCCGTCTGGTGCGCAGGCGCGGTCGCGACGGCAATCGTCTTCGCCGCACTCGCGGAGCGCAGGCTTGTCAGGTCGATCAGCCCGAATTCGACGCCGGCGACGATCGCTACGGGCACCAGCGCCCAAAGCCATTGCCCGCGGCCAGTCGGCCCCCCGAATCGCTTCGCCGACGCCGCGGCGCCGGTCTGGCCGTGTCTCGCCATCGAATGAATCATGATTGCAAAGACCGTGGCGAAAAGACCGGTCAATACGATCAGATAAGCATTATGTAGCGTCAAAGTCAGCATCTACGTGTCCTACCGTTGTTGGCTCGTTGTTGGCCGCATTTCACAACCAATAGACGAAAATGAAGAGCAGCAGCCAGATTACGTCGACAAAGTGCCAATACCATGCGACCGCCTCGAACGCGAAATGCCGCTCGGCCGTAAAATGCCCGGCCACGGCGCGAAAGAAGATGACGCTGAGCATCACGGCGCCAAGCATCACGTGAAAGCCGTGAAAGCCCGTCAGCATGTAGAAGGTGGCGCCGTAAATGCCGTCGCGGATGCTGAATGCGGCTTCGCCGTATTCGTGGACCTGCAGCGAAATGAACAGAACGCCAAGCAGGATGGTCAGGGCCAGGCCGAGCTTGAGCTGGAATTGCCGCCCCTTCTGCAGTCCCCAGTGCGCCCATGTCACGGTCGCGCCCGACGAAAGCAGGATCAGGGTGTTGAGCGCCGGGATTCCCCAGGCGTCGACGGGTGTCAAAACGATCTTGAGGCCCGGACCGGCGCTCGGCCAGATGGCGTGAAAGTCCGGCCATAGCAACTGCGCATCGGCGAGCATCGGCATGGCGATGATGCGCGAGTAGAACAACGCGCCGAAGAATCCCGAGAAGAAAGCGACTTCGGAAAAAATGAACCAGGCCATTCCCCAGCGGAACGAGGTATCCACCTGGTCTGAATACTTGCCGGCCAAACTCTCGTGGATGACCGTCCCGAACCAGCCGAACAGCATGATCAGCAGGATGCCCATACCGAGCGCCATCAGATAGGGTCCTGCGGAAAACTTGTTGAGCAGCAGGGCGAATCCCGAAGCCAGCGCGAGCAGGGCGACTGAGCCGACCAGCGGCCAGATCGACGGTGGCGGTACGTAATAGGTGTCGCTGGTGGCGTGCTCTTGCATGGCGTTGTCCTCGCCTACTTGACGATCGGTGGGGTGACGAAGGAGTGGTAGGGCGGCGGCGAGCTCTGCGTCCATTCGAGCGTGTCGGCGCCTTCCCACGGCCGGTTGCCGGCCGGTGCGCCGCCGCGCACGCACTGAATCACGTTGTACAGGAAGAGCAGTTGGCTGGCGCCGAGCAGGAAGCCGCCCAGGCTGGCAATCATGTTGAAGTCGGCGAACTGCAGCGCGTAATCGGGGATGCGCCGCGGCATTCCGGCGAGGCCGAGAAAATGCATCGGGAAGAAGGTAATGTTGAAGGCGATCGTCGTCAGCCAAAAATGTATCTTGCCGAGCTTCTCGTCGTACATGTGGCCGGTCCATTTCGGCAGCCAGTAATAGATGCCGCCCATGATGCTCATCGCCGAGCCGGAAAAGAGCACGTAATGGAAGTGGGCGACGACGTAGTAAGTGTCCTGCAACTGGATGTCGACCGGCACCAGCGCCAGGACCAGGCCGCTGAAGCCGCCGATGGCGAACAGGAAGACGAAGGCCAGCGCAAAGAGCATCGGCGTCTCGAAGGTGATGGATCCGCGCCACAGGGTGGCAACCCAGTTGAAGACCTTGACCCCGGTCGGTATGGCAATGAGCATCGTCGTGTACATGAAGAACAGCTGGCCGCCGAGCGGCATGCCGGTGGCGAACATGTGGTGCGCCCAGACGATGAAGGACAAAAATGCGATCGAGGCTACGGCATAGACCATCGAGACGTAACCGAACAACGGCTTGCGCGCGAAGGTCGGGATGATCGTCGAGACGATGCCGAAAGCCGGCAGGATCATGATGTACACCTCGGGATGGCCGAAGAACCAGAAGAGGTGCTGGAACATGACCGGATCGCCGCCCCCGGCGGCGTCGAAGAAATGCGTACCGAAATGCCGGTCGGTGAGCAGCATGGTGATCGCGCAGGCCAATACCGGCATCACGGCGATCAGCAGGAATGCGGTGATCAGCCAGGTCCACACGAAGAGCGGCATCTTCATCAGCGTCATGCCCGGCGCGCGCATATTGAGAATCGTCGTGATGATGTTGATCGCGCCCATGATCGACGAGATACCGAGGATATGCAGCGACAGGATCGACATGTCATAGGCGATGCCGCCCTGGATGAACAGCGGCGGATACATCGTCCAGCCGCCCGCAATCGCTCCGCCGGGAACGAAGAAGGAGCTGATAAGCAGCGTGCCGGCCGCCGGCAGCAGCCAGAAACTCCAGTTGTTAAGGCGCGGGAAAGCCATGTCCGGGGCGCCTATCATCAGCGGCACCTGCCAGTTGGCGAAGCCGACGAGCGAGGGCATGATCGCGCCAAAGATCATGATCAAGCCGTGCATGGTCGTCAGCTGGTTGAAGAAAGCCGGCTGGAAAAACTGCAGGCCGGGCTGGAAGAGTTCGGCGCGGATCAGCATGGCCAGCGCGCCGGCGAAGAAGAACATGAACAGGGAAAACCACAGGTAGAGCGTGCCGATATCCTTGTGGTTGGTGCTGCTCACCCAGCGCATGAAGCCCGACGGGGCGTGGTCGTGCGCATGCGCGTCAGCGGGGTCGGCGGCGGTATACATTTATTGGCTCCTCTTGTGCAGCGCGGCGATTTCCGTCGGTTGGACAACATCACCCATGGCATTACTCCAGGTGTTGCGCTCGTAGGTGATCACCGCGGCGATATCGAGATCGGACAACTGCTTGCCGAAAGCGGCCATCGCCGTTCCGGGCTTGCCGTTAAAGACGCGTTCGATATGCGCCGATTTTTCGCCTCTGACCAGCTTCGATCCGTTGAGGGCCGGGAAGGCGTTGGGAATGCCGGCGCCGTTGGGCTGGTGGCAGGCCATGCAATTGGCCGTGTAGACTTTTGCGCCCATGGTCTTGAGTTCGTCCATCGTATAGGTCTTGCTGTAGTCGACGGCCGCGGCGGCAAGAAGTTTTTTCTGCTCGTCCTTCCAACTCGCGAATTGTTCCGGGGTGACCACCTCGACGACAACCGGCATGAAGCCGTGGCCGATGCCGCACAATTCGGCGCACTGGCCGCGGTAAATTCCCGGTTTGTCGACCATGAACCAGGCGTCGCGGATGAAACCCGGGATGGCGTCCTGCTTGACGCCGAAAGCCGGAACCCACCAGGAATGGATCACATCGCTGGTGGTCAGCACCAGACGAACTTTCTTGCCGGCCGGGACGACCAGCGGGTGGTCGACTTCGAGCAGATAGTTCTCCCCCTTGGCCTGCGCGCCGTCGATCTGCTCAGGGGGCGTTGTGGTATTGCTGGTGAAGCGGATGTCGTCGCCGAGATACTCGTAGTCCCATTTCCACTGGCGGCCCGTGACCTTGATCGTCAGGTCCTCCTTGCTGGTATCCTTCATCGACATCACGAGATTCGTCGCCGGCCATGCCATGCCGACCAGAATCAGCGTGGGAATGATGGTCCAGATAATTTCGACTTTGAGGTTGTCATGGAATTTCGCCGCCACATGCCCGAGTGACTTGCGATGGCATACCAGGGCGACGAACATCGGGACGAAAACGATGACAAAGATTGCGAAGCAGATCCACAGAATCAGGATATGCAGGTCGTAGATGTCCTGTGCCAGGCCGGAGGCCGGGGTCGGAAAATTGAGCGCGTAATCGGCGCGCGCCGGCGCGGCGATCAGTGCAAGCGCCAAGGCCAGCAAAAAGGCCGACGTAAAGACCAATGCATTTGGCATGCAAAACAGCAGGCGCCGGACGCAAAGAGGCTGGCCGGCGCACTGGTCGGTATAATTTGCTATTCTCAAGGTCTTTCCTCCCACCCGGATCGGATTGCCTTAGGGCTAACCCTCTGACCGTATCGGCAAAAAAAGTTCATTGGCGTTTGTTGTTTTTGCTTAAAGGGAAGGCATGCGGCGCGTTCTAATTCTCGTTCTGCTGATGTTTCTGGCCGCCTGCGGCGCGCGCGCGCCGATGCCGTGGCGCACGACCGACATCAGCGGCGCGGACTTCGGGCACGCGCTGGTCGGGCTCAAGGATCAGCACGGCAAACCGACCACGCTTGACGATTTCCGCGGCCGCGCCGTGCTGCTATTTTTCGGCTACACTGCCTGTCCCGACGTTTGCCCGGCAACGCTCGCGCGTTATGCCGCCGTGATGAAGGCCTTGGGGGCCGATGCCGACCGGGTGCAGGTGCTCTTCGTCACGCTCGATCCGGAACGCGACACACCGGACAAGCTTGCCGCCTACGTGAGCTGGTTCGATCCCAGGTTCATTGGTCTTTACGGGGACCTCGCCGCGACCGAGGCGGCGGCGCGGGAATTCAAAATTTACTTTGCGCGCAGCAAGAGCAGCGCGGGGATGGGCTACACCATAGACCACTCGGCAGGCACCTACGCCTTCGATCCGGCCGGAAGAATCCGGCTTTACATCAGGGACGACGCGCCGGTCGAGGCCATTGCCGGCGACCTCAAGCGATTGCTCGCGGGGCAATGAAACAAAGCCGCGCGGCATCTGTCTGTCAGGGCATGTCGCCCAATCTGTTGACGCTCCCTTGAGCGCCGCTCTGGAAGTCCAATCGCTATGCCTTCGACATCTGTGACGGCCGGCAGCGCGGCGGTAAAGCGCTATCTTCCGTGGGTCGTCGCGACGGCTTTGTTCATGGAACAGCTGGACTCGACGATCATCAACACTGCGGTGCCGGCGATGGCGGCAAGCCTGCGGGTGACGCCGCTCAGCCTGAAGGCCGTGGTCACCAGCTATATCGTCAGCCTCGCCGTATGCATTCCGATCAGCGGCTGGATGGCCGACCGCTTCGGCACGCGGCGCGTCTTCAGCAGCGCGGTGGCGATCTTTACGATTTCGTCCATCCTCTGCGGCCTCTCGGTGAGCGTGCCGATGCTCGTCGCGGCGCGCATCTTTCAGGGTATCGGCGCGGCGATGATGATGCCGGTTGGACGACTCTCGATCATCCGCACCTTTCCCAAGGAAGAGTTGCTGATGGCGATGAATTTCGTGATCATCCCGGCGCTGATCGGGCCGCTGCTCGGGCCGACGATAGGCGGCCTGATCGTGCATTGGCTTCCGTGGCGGGTGATCTTCTTCATCAATGTTCCCGTCGGCCTCGCGGCACAGGTTCTGATCCATCGCCATATGCCCGACTACCGCGGCGATGGCCGGCGGCCGCTCGACGTCGTCGGCCTGGTGCTGTTCGGAGCCGGTACGGCGCTGCTTTCCTGGCTGCTCGAAATTTTCGGCGAACACCATATCGACGTGACTTCGGGAGCACTGTTGCTGGCGTTATCGCTGGCCCTGCTTGCGGCCTATGTCTGGCATGCGCGCAAGATCCGTTACCCGCTGCTGCGCCTGCGCCTGTTTCGCCTGCGCACCTTTCGTGTCGCCGTCGCCGGCGGCTTCATCACCCGCCTGGGGGTTGGCGGCATGCCTTTTCTCCTGCCGCTGCTCTACCAGCTTGGTCTTGGACTACCGGCCTGGCAGTCAGGGCTGCTGATGATGCCGGCGACCGCCGCGGCGATGGGAATGAAGCTGATGTCGGCGCCCATCCTGCGGCGCTTTGGTTTTCGCAAGGTGTTGACCGTCAACACCCTGATGATCGGCGTGACGATCAGCCTGTTCGCCACCGTCGTGCCAGCAACGCCAATCGCGTTGATTGTCCTGTTCGGTCTGGCGCAGGGCTTCTTTAATTCGCTGCAATTCTCGAGCATGAATACCATGGCCTATGCCGACATCCGCAATAGCGATTCGAGCATGGCGAGTACCATCGCGAGTTCCTTGCAGCAACTTTCGATGAGCTTCGGTCTGGCTTGCGGATCGCTGGTGACGGCCTGGTTTCTAGGCGATCTGCCGCAGTCGGATCGACTCGCCGTGACCAGCGCGCTGCACCACGCATTTCTGACGCTCGGTGCCGTGACGATGATATCGTCATTGTCGTTCTGGACCTTGCGCGCAAGCGACGGCGATAACGTCAGCAGGGGTTCTGCCGCGACTATCGAGTCCGTTCGCGCCGCTGCGGACTAGCCGCCGTCAGGCCTGCTCGAACAGGTAGTTGTCGGCGGCCAGCGCATCGCTGACCCAGCCGCCCCCCAGCCACTGCGTTCGGTGCGCCGCCCCGGCGGCGCCGAGGGCCACGAAGAGCGGCAGGAAGTGCTCCGGCGTCGGGTGCGCGGACTTCGCCCCGGGCCCGGCGCGCAGCCAGTCGAGCAGCGGTTCGCCGTCGCCGTGCATGAGCTGCGCGTGCGCCCAGTTGCGGAAGGCCAGTGAATCGGGCGGTGGACGCTTGCCCCCCGGGCGCATGTATTCCATCAGGTTGTGCGTCATATGGCCGGAAGCGATGATCAGAATGTTTTTGCCGCTC
The DNA here is from genome assembly GCA_903886975.1 of uncultured beta proteobacterium. Classification (GTDB taxonomy): domain Bacteria; phylum Pseudomonadota; class Gammaproteobacteria; order Burkholderiales; family Rhodocyclaceae; genus Propionivibrio. The sequence continues at coordinate 69,108 of CAISOB010000024.1, read as the reverse complement.
AACGCGGCGAGCGCCGCGCCAAGCGCGTAGTGGTGCCGCGCGCAGTGGTCCGGCTGCACCGATAGCTGCAGCACCGGAATTTCAGCTGTCGGGAACAGGGTGCGCAGAGGCACCCAAGCGCCGTGGTCAAGCCCGCGACTGGCGTCGATGCCAGTGGCGATACCGGCGTCTGTCAGTTGCTGTTTGAGGCGTTGGGCAAGCGCCGGGTCGCCCGGCGCCGGATAACGCAGGTGATAGAGTTCGGCGGGAAATCCGCCGAAGTCATGCAGCGTCTCGGGGCGGGCGCCGCCGGTCAGGACCGGCAGCCGCGTCCCCCAGTGTGCCGATACCATGAGAATCGCCGCCGGCCGGCTCAGACGGCCGGCGAGCGTTGCCCAGGTCTGGGACAGTTCGTCGCCACCGAGCGCGGTCATCGGCGATCCGTGTGAAAGAAAGAGAATCGGTTGTCGTGCTGGCATGGCGGTCCGCCTGTTCATGGCCGGCCGCGTCGCCGCCGGCCGCGTGGGTGAAGAAGGTCAAGCTTTCGCCGCTTCAGCGGCTTGCGCGGCGCGCACGCTGGGTCGAGCGGCAACGCGCTCCTGGAATGCCGCGAGCGCGGGCCACTGCTTGATGTCGACGCCAGTCCATTGCCCCCAGTTGAGCACCGTGAACAGATAGCCGTCGGCAACGGTGAATTGCTTGCCCAGTAGGTAGTCGTTCTTCGCCAGGTGGCCGGCGACATAGCTCAAGCGATTGGCCAGATTCTGCCGCGCGGTGGCTTTGTAGTCTTCCGGTGTCTTCGGGTTGAACAGCGCGCCGAAACCTTTGTGCAGTTCGGAATTGATAAAGCCCAGCCATTCCTGCAACTGGTAACGCTCGAAGCTGCCGGCTTTCGGGGCGAGCCCGGATTCCGGCTTTTGATCGGCGATGTACTGGACGATCGCCGGGCCTTCGGTGAGGCGCGCGCCGTTGTCAAGTTCGAGAACCGGAACATAGCCCTTCGCGTTAATGCGCGAAAAGTCGCTGCCGTCGGCGAGCTTGTGGGTACTAAGGTCGACACGCACGAGCTCGAAATCGAGACCGGCCTCACGCAGGGCGAGATGCGGTGAAAACGAACAAGCGCCAGGCGAGTAGTAAAGTTTCATGGTCGTACTCCTTGTGGTGATCGGGGACGACGCCCCGGGTTAAGAACTGTTTGGCGATCAGACCGCTTCGACGCGCTTTTTGTCGGGCGATAGGACTCCGCTGCCGAGCAGACTCTGGGCCAGCGCGGCGATGACCAGATAAGCCTGATATTCCCAACCGCCGTTGGCGCCGCCGAAAACCCAGCCGTTGCCTGCGTGTACCACCGTTGCGCCGAGCAGCAGCGGAATCATGGCGATCGCCACGAAGCGGGTGCGAAGACCGATCAGCAGCGCGATACCGGCGATGGTTTCGGCCGGGGCGACGATGTCGGCGAGAAACCCTGGAAAACCGACCGATTCAAAGAACCCGGCCGTTCCCGGCAGCGTAAACACCAGGACCTTTAGCAGGCCGTGCGCGAGGAACATCGTTGCTAGCGCGATGCGCAACAGGGTGATCCCGTAGTCGGCGGGGTTGATGCGGGAATGGGTGTTCGTGAGCTTCTCCATTGATTTTTGGTTGCACGTCGGGACGCCGCCTGACGCTGGAGTGCACTTTAATCATCCCGACATAGAGCATAAATCCTCCTATAATTGAATCTGTGTTGCACAATATGGGATAATCTGATGGATAAATTTGAAGCGATGCGCGTATTCTGCTCGGTGATCGAAGCCGGCGGATTCGCTTCTGCTGCCGAACGACTGGGTCTATCGACCTCGGCTGTGTCGCGCCACGTCGCGCAACTCGAAGCGCATCTCAACGTGCGCCTGCTCAACCGCACGACGCGGCGCATGAGTCCGACCGATGAAGGTTTTGCCTATTTCGAGCGCTGCACCCAACTGCTTACCGATCTTGAAGAGAGCGAGGCCAGCGTTTCAGGCAAAGCGCGGCGCGCGCGGACGCCTGCGCCTGACGGCGCCGATAGCGCTCGCCACCTTGCGCCTGGCGCCGGCTTTCGCCGCCTTTTCGCAAGCCCACCCGGAAATCACGCTCGACATCGTTCTCTCCGACAACGTCGTCGATTTTGCCGAGGAAGGGGTGGATCTGGCGATCCGTGTCGGCCGTGTCGGCAGCGACAATCTGGTGGCCCGGCACATTGGCGAAACCGCCTTGCTGGTGGCGGCTTCTCCGGCCTATCTTGCCCGCGCCGGAACGCCGCAGCGCCCAGAGGATCTGGCCGGACACGCCTGTTTCACCTACGCCTATTCGGCGACCGGCAATCAGTGGCAATTTGACCGCCGCGACGACAATCCCGTTAGCATACGTATCGGCGGTCCGATCAACGCCAACAACGGCATGCTGCTCGCCGAGATGGCGGTGGCCGGCAGCGGCATCGTCTACGCGCCATGCTTCATCTTGCAACCGCTGATCGACCGCGGCGTGCTCTTGCGCCTGTTGCCCGACCACGGTGTTCGCCGGCTGCCGATCCGTGTCGTCTATCCGACGCGGCGGCATTTGTCGGCCAAGGTTCAGGCGATGACCGCCTTTCTCGGCGCGTGGTTTTCACAGCGGGACGGCAGCGCGCTTTGAGCACCGCCCCGAGCCGGGCGAGCGCGGCAAGCAAAGCCGATTCGATTGGCGGATAATTGGTGCTCCCACTCGATCCCATGCCCTGGGTATCTCTTATAAATAGGAGTTTCAAATGATTCTTGCTCAAATCGCCGATGTCGCCGCTCAGAGGGCAGTACTCCCGGGAGCCGTCGTTCGCGCCATCGAAGCCTTGCAGAAAGTTGATCTGTTCAAGATCGCCGCCGGCCGCTATGAGATCGAAGGCGACAAGCTCTTCTACCTGGTCCAGGACGTGGAACTGCGCACCTTCGCCGAAAGCCGGTCCGAAGCCCACCACCGGTACGCCGACATCCAGATTCCGTGCAGTACCAGCGAGCGCTACGGGTTTGCGATGACCCAGCCCAAACTGGCGCCGATCGAAGACAGCCTGGAAGCGAAGGACCTGGCTTTCTTCCCGACGCCTGCCAACGAAATCTTCATGGACCTCGCTCCGGGTTCCTTTGCGGTCTTTCTGCCCCGTGAACTTCATCGCCCTTGTCTGGCGATCAAGGACAAGACGATGATCCGCAAGGTCGTGGTCAAGGTCCACGAAAGCCTGCTCGGTCTCTAGACTGGCGCCGGACGGCGAACTCCCGAACGACAAGAGTTCGTAATTTTAGAAGAAGCCTCCGGAAGCCGGAGGCTTCTTCATTTGCGCGGCGACAACGGCGCTATCGCCTGCTTCCGGGCAGAGCCTTGTAATTGTTTTTTCCTTTCGTTATAGTGCTAACTCGAGTTAGCAATGGCTTTGGGAGAAAAGATGAGCGGCGGTTTCTTTGTTGGTATCGATGTCGGATCGGCCAGCGTACGGGCCGGAATTTTTGACGCCACTGGGCAGCGCCTGGCGTTTGCGGTCCGCCCCATCGCCCAGTTTCATCCGCGCCCGCTTTATGTCGAACAGTCGTCGGCCGATATCTGGGCGCAGACTTGTGCGGTCGTCAAAGAAGCTGTCGTCAAGGCGGCGATCGACCCTGCGGGAATTGGCGCCATCGGTGTCGATGCGACCTGTTCGCTGGTCGCTGTCGGTGCCGGCGGCGAGCCGGTTTCGGTCGCCGAGGACGGCGCACCGGAAAACGACATCATCATGTGGATGGATCATCGCGCCGCGGTGCAGACGAAGGCGATCAATGCGACACACGACAAAGCGCTGGCCTATGTCGGCGGCGAAGTCAGCATTGAAATGGAGCTGCCGAAAGTGCTGTGGCTCAAGCAGCAATTCCCCGAGCGCTACGCGGCGACCTGGCGCTTTTTCGACCTCGCCGATTATCTCGTCTGGCGCCTCTGCGATGCCGACGTGGCGAGTGTGTGCACGCTGACCTGCAAGTGGAATTACCTGGCACACGAAAACCGCTTCAGCGAAACGCTGCTCACTGCCGTCGGCCTGGCCGACATCCTCGACAAAGTCCCGCCGCGCGTGCTGCCGCTCGGTGACGCGGCGGGGCGACTCAGCGTCGCAGCCGCAGCACAACTGGGTCTGCCGGCCGGTGTCGTCATTGCCGGCGGCATCATCGATGCGCATGCCGGCGGACTGGCACTCGTAAGCACGATGCCGCAAGGGAGTCTCGCGATCATCGTCGGCACGTCGAACTGCCACATGGTCGTCAGCCCCGAGGCGGTGATGGTGCCGGGCGTCTGGGGGCCGTATTTCGGCGCCATGCTGCCGGGCTACTGGCTTAACGAAGGCGGGCAGAGCGCGGCCGGCGCGTTGCTCGACTGGACCTTGCGCCAGAGCGATGCCTGGCCCGCGCTCGAAGCGCAGGCGGAGAACGAAAAACGCAACGTCTATGCCGTACTTAACGACTGGCTCGCCGATCTCGAATCGCGTGAAAAATGGCCGACCGCGAATCTGCACGTCCTTGGCGACCACCACGGTAACCGCTCGCCGCGCGCCAATCCGGCCGCACGCGGCGTCGTCGTCGGTCTGATGCTCGAACAGGGAAAGGACGCGCTGGCGCGGCTTTATCTCGCGACGCTGCAGGCCCTCGCCTATGGCACCCGCCACATCATCGAATCGATGAACGCCGCCGGCCACCGGATCGAACGCATCGTGATGTGCGGCGGCGGTACCAAGAATCCTTACTGGCTGCGCGAAAACGCCGACGCCACCGGCTGCGAAATCCAGCTCGTCAGCGAAGAGGATGCCGTCACCCTCGGTGCCGCGCTGCTCGGTGCGGTGGCGAGCGGTGCCTTCGCCACGTTGCCCGCGGCCGCCGCGCAGATGGTGCGCCCCGGCGGCAGCGCCGCGGCGCGGCCGCAGACCAAGGCTTTCCACGACGCCAAGTACGGCGTTTATTTGCAACTCTATCAAGATATGGAACGGGCTCGTTCCGCCATGGCGGCATGGAACTAAGCGGTTCGCATGCCACCGATCAACTCGCTGCGAGGATACTGCAATGCTCACCCTGAATCTCCCCGAATCGAAACCGCTGATCAAGGCTGGCAAGCAAGAAGTGCTGCTGGTCACCAACGCCGACCTGCGCGAATCGGCCAATGTCGAATGCTGGCCGGTACAGAGCAAGTTCGAAACCAAGCTTGAAGATGCTTTGTCGACGCGCTTCGGCTACCAGGCCAAGCGCGCGCACCTGTACAAGGGCGACAAGGGGCACGGCTTCATCAGCAGCCAGCGCGAAGGCAGCGATCTCTTCGCCAGCATCGATCCGCAGGCGCCGGTCATTGTCCTGCTCACCGCCTGGCAGTATTCGCACCACCTTGCGCCCAGCCTTGCCAAACATCGCGGCCCGGTACTGCTGCTCGCCAACTTCGACGGCACCTGGCCGGGCCTCGTCGGCATGCTGTGCATGGCCGGGACGCTGACCAGCCTCGGCAAGGACTATGCGCGCCTGTGGTCGGCGGAGTTCGACGACGAGTTCTTCTTCAAGGGCCTCGAGTCCTGGCTCAAGACCGGCAAGATCGTGCACGACACCTCGTATCTGCAGCGCGTCGACGCCAAGCATCCGGCCGCTGCGACGCCGGCCTGGGCGATCGGCCGGCAGGTCGGCGAATACGTGTTGCAGCACAAGGAAATCATCGGGCTGTTCGACAGCTTCTGCATGGGTATGATCAACGGCGTCTTTCCGCAAAAGGCGCTGGTCGATATCGGCATGCCGATGGAAAGCCTGTCGCAGTCGGCGCTGCTCGTCGAGATGGCCAAGGTGCCGGCGGCGCTGCGTGAAGAGTGCCTGAAGTGGTACGAGGCGCGTGGCATGAAGTTCAAGTTCGGCAGCGACCCTGCCAAGGATCTCACGCGCGACCAGGTGCTCGAACAGTGCGCGATGCTGATCGCGATGGCGCGCTTCACCGAGCGCTTCGGCCTGTCCGCGGTCGGTGTGCAATATCAGCAGGGGCTCGCGCAATCGTGCGCGGCATCCGATTTCGCCGAAGGCGCGATCGGTTCGGCCGAGCGTTTCCCGATTCCGGACGAGGCCGGCAAGATTATCCGCCCGGGCAAAGCGATTCCCTGCATCAACGAAGTCGACATGGGCACGGCGATTCCACAGACCATGCTCTGGCGACTGCTCGACTCGCTCGGCCTGCCGGCCGAAACGACCCTGCATGACATCCGCTGGGGCAGCGAATTTGCCGGCACTTTCTACTGGGATCTCGAGATCTCGGGGTCGGTGCCATTCGCGCACATCAAGGGTGGGATTGCCGGCGCGACCGGCTACCGCCAGCCGGCGATGTACTTCCCCAAGGGCGGCGCGACGATTGCCGGCCAGGGCAAGGCAGGCCGCCTGATCTGGGCGCGCGCCCACTACGAAGGCACGCAGGTCGTTCTGCACATCGGCACGGCGCATGCCGTCGAGCTGCCGGCCGCCGAGTTCGAGCGCCGCCGGCGGGCGACGACTTACGAATGGCCGCTCCTCAACTGCACGCTCGACGGCGTCGGCCGCGACGACCTGATGGCCGGGCACCAAAGCAACCACATCACGATCGCCTATGTCGATGAGGCGAAGCTGCAGGATGTGCTGCGCGCTTTCATTGCGCAGGCGATCACGCAGAATATCGAGGTGCTGGTTGCCGGCGACGCCGCGGACTTGATGTAGTTGCTGCCGGCCAAATTATTTTTAGGATTGAGTAATGATTGTTAATGACAAGTATCGGGGCGTGTGGCCGGTCATGCTGACCCCCTTTGATGACAACCGCCAAATCGACTGGGATTCGCTGAAGAAACTGATCGACTGGTATCTCGCCGCCGGTGTCGACGGGTTGTTCGCCAACTGTCAGTCGAGCGAGATGTTCTTCCTCGCGGAAGACGAGTCGCTGCAATTGACGCGCTTCGTCGTCGAATATGTTGCCGGTCGCGTCCCGGTCGTCGCCTCCGGACACACCGCCTGTGGCTTGACGCAACAGATCGAGCAGCTGGGCAAGATGGCCGAGACTGGCGTCGACAGCGTGATCATGATCAGCAATCGCTTTGCCATGGCCGGAGAGAGCGATGCGGTGATGCTCGCCAACGTGAAGAAGATCACTGCCGCATTGACCGACAAAGTCGGGCTGGGCATCTACGAATGTCCGGCTCCGTACAAGCGGCTCTTGTCCGACGAGGTCGTCGCCTGGTGCGCGCAGAGCGGTCGATATACCTTCATCAAGGATACCTGCTGCCAGATCGAAACCATCCGCCGCCGCCTGGCGCTGATCAAGGGCAGCCGCCTGCATCTGGCCAACGCCAACGGGCAGACCCTGCTCGCCTCGCTGCAGGCCGGCGGCCATGGCTACAGCGGCGTGATGACCAATTTCCATCCCGAGCTTTACGTCTGGCTGTGCAACAACTGGCAGAAGGACGCAGAAAAGGCGCTGATCGTTTCGGATTATCTGACGACAGCGTCGCTCGCCGAGTATCTCGACTACCCGATCTGCGCCAAGGATTACCATCTCTCGATCGGCAACTTCAAGAGCGTCGCCAGCAGGGCGCGCGAAGCGGGCAACTACTACTCGGCGCATTTCCAGACCACCATGCAGCAGATGATGCACCTCGGTGAGGTGCTAAGAAAAGAGCTGGGCATCGTCCGTTGACGCGCTGAACTCGGCGGCCGCGGCCACGCTTCGTTTCCTGCAAGCTCGCGCGCCGGATTCTTTCTGCTCGGACGGTCGTCATCCGGGCATATTCCCGGCGGAACCGTTTGCCGTGCGCTTGTCGGACTTGAACATCCGTTCGATCAGCGGCGCCCGGATTCCTTTCGCAGGCCTTCACCCCCTGGGCGCGGATGCGCGATATGCCGAAGGCTCTATACGACGACGCGCTTTCCTGTCGCCTTGTCGAAGATATGAACGAGCGACGGATCCAGTCCAATACAAAGCGACTGCTGGTATTCAATCTGGATACGTTCGCGGAACAGGCAATAGATCGCTTGCCCCTGACAATCAAGCTTGGCATAGACTTCCGATCCGGTTCCTTCGACAAGATCGACCGTGCCTTGAATGCCGTCGGCTTTCGCCCGGATATGCTCAGGCCGTATGCCATAAACGAGTTCGACGCCGGCAAATTTCCCTGCCGGAAGACCTTCGGGCAAGGGCAAAGCCAAGCCGCCGATCGCTTTGAATTCGCCGTTCTCGATGCGTCCGTCGATAAAATTCATTGCCGGCGAGCCGATGAATCCGGCAACGAAAAGATTGTCCGGTCGATCATAGAGTTCGAGCGGTGTGCCGATCTGTTCGACCAATCCGTCGTGGAGCACGACGATCTTGTCGGCCATCGTCATCGCTTCGACCTGGTCGTGCGTAACATAAATCGTCGTCGTGCCGATGCGTCGATGCAGCGCCCGAATTTCGCCACGCATCTGGACGCGCAGCTTCGCATCCAGATTGGACAAGGGCTCGTCGAACAGGAAGACCTGAGGATCGCGAACGATGGCGCGGCCCATGGCGACCCGCTGGCGTTGTCCGCCGGAAAGTTGGCGCGGCAGGCGCTCAAGAAGATTCTCGAGGCCGAGAATCGACGCCGCCCTGGCGACTTTGTCGTTCATTTCCTGCTCGCCGGCTTTCTTCAGCTTGAGCGCGAAACCCATGTTGTCGGAAACCGTCATGTGCGGATAAAGCGCATAGTTCTGAAACACCATGGCGATATCGCGGTCGCGCGCACGCAGGTGGCTGACTTCCCTTTGTCCGATATAGATTTCGCCGCCACTGACTTCCTCAAGTCCCGCGATCATGCGCAGCAGGGTCGATTTCCCGCAACCCGAAGGACCGACAAGCACGACGAATTCGCCATCGGCGATATCGATGTCTACGCCCCGAATCACCTTCACGGCACCAAAATTTTTCTTGGCGTTAACGATTCTTACTGAGGCCATACCGAATTTCCTTTTCCTGTGGCGGACGCAGAACAGGATTCATAAAGCGCCGCGCCCATTCGTCAAATCGATTCGTTCGTCATCCGCCCTTGACGGCTCCGGCAGTCAGCCCGGCGACAATCTCTTTCTGCGCAAACATCGTCAGGATCAGGACAGGCAGCGTGACGATCAGCGCGGCTGCGGCCAGCGGTCCCCAACTCACCTGTTCAAACGAGAGCATGTTGTAGACGGCGACAGGCAGCGTCCGCGTTTCGCGATTGGCCAGCACGACGCCAAATACGAAGTTATTCCAGGAAAAAATGATCGACAGGATGAACGAGACGACGATGCCCGGCTTGGCAATCGGCAGCGCAACCATGCGGAAGACCTGCCAGCTCGTTGCGCCGTCGATACTCGCCGCTTCCTCGAGCTCGATCGGCGTCGTCTCGAAATAGCCCATCATGATCCAGACCACGAGCGGCACGGTGACCACGAGGTGAATGATGATTTGCGGCCAGAGCGTACCGATCAGATTCATCCATTGAAACAGCAGGAACATCGGAATCAGGAACGACAAGCCTGGCGTCATGCGCGCGATCATGATCACGATGGCCGACTTCTGCGCTTTCAGCCGTGCGATGCCATAGCCGGCCGGTACGCCGATCACCAGCGCGAGCAGCGTTGCAGTCCCCGTCACCAGCAGCGAATTCCAGAAATAGCGGAAGAAATTATTCTCGGCAAACACCTTGACGTAGTTCGACCAGGCGAAATGTTCGGGAATGAAAACCGGCGGGTAGGCGGCGTTGTCGATCTCGAACTTGAGCGACAGAGACAGCATCCACAGGAAAAAAAGCACGACCGGCGAAACGAAGACCAGTGCGGCAAAAAGGAAGCCGATGCGGCCGAGTATTTTATGAGTCACTTACCATCCCCCGCTTGCGACCAGACAGTGCATTGCCGAACGATCAGCAGCACAAACGAGAGAATGACGATCAGGATGAAGAAAATGATCGCCATCGCCGAGGCATAGCCGATGTTGTAATACGAAAACGCAACGTTATAGAGATAGATGTTGATCGTTTCGGAAGCGGTACCGGGTCCGCCCTGCGTCATCGCGTAAATGATGTCGAAACTCTTCAGCGCGTCGATCGTGCGAATGATGACCGCGATCATCAAGAACGGCCCGATCATCGGCAGCGTCAGATAGCGAAATTTCTGCCAACCGTTGGCGCCGTCGATCTCGGCGCTTTCATACGGCTCGCGAGGAACAGCAGCCAGCCCGCCGAGGACGATCAGCATCACGAGCGGCGTCCATTGCCAGACCTCGACGATGACCAGCGAGGGAATGACGGTCGCCTGATCGTAAATCCATCCCTGAGCCTCGATGCCGACGAGCGACAGGAAATAATTGAGGATGCCCAACTGCGGATGGAACATCATCGTCCACACCAGCGCGATGGCCACAGGCGTGGCCATCATCGGCATGACGAAAACGCCGCGCAGAAATCCCCGCAGTGGGAATTGCTCGTCAAAAATCAGCGCCGCGATCGTTCCCAGAAAAAGGGGCAAAATCACCGCCAGCGCCGTATAGTAAATCGTATGCCAGAGAGACTCCCAGAAGCGCGCGTCCAATGCCAGGTTGATATAGTTTTCCGCGCCGACAAAGGTGCGTGCCTGGCCCAGTGTCCAGTCATTGGCGCTCATCCAAACCGTGAATGCCCACGGAAAAATGATCACCGCGCAAACGACGATCAGCGCCGGCATGACGAAGGGACGATAATTGGGAGCCAGCCGGTAGGACGGGACCGCTCTATCTGTGCTGATCATGATTTTTCATCTGGTTGAAAAAGCGTGAGCGCCGGCTGGGCGCTCACGCATCGGGACCAAGCGAACCGGGCCGGAGAGCTACCCTCCTACCCTTCGCTCTTGGCGAGAACCGGCGCGAATTGAGCCGTTGCTTTCTTGAGTTCAGTGGCAGGATCGGCACCACCGATCATGTTCGTCAGCGCCACGCCGTAAATGTCACGGAATTCGGTGACGGGAACGATGACCGGCAGAGACAGCTTGGAAACCTTGGCGCTGCCGAGCACCGCGTCGAGCCATTCCGCCGGCATCTTGACGCCCTTGCGCACTTCGGGGTCGGCGATGACCACGCTGCGGAAAGGAACGCCAGACCCGGTTTGCAGCAGGCCGGCGCCCATCTTCTTGGAAACGACCCACTCGCAGAAGAGATAAGAGGCCTCTTTCTTGGTACTCTGCCGTGTCACGCCGATGCCGTCCCCGGTTGTCGCCGCAGCTTGTTCCTTCGGCCCCTTCGGCATGACGCCGTAGCCGGTTCTGCCGACAACCCTCGATCGCGTCGGGTCTTCGATCGGAGGCGCGAAACCGAGCCCATCGATCCACATCCCGATTTTGCCTTGCAGGAAGGCCGATTGCGCTTCCGCCCAGTTGAAACCGGAAACGCCCGGCGGCGCAGACTTCGACATCAGGCGCTGATAGTACTTGGCCGCCAGGATGGCTTCGTCCGAATCGGCCAGTATTTTTCCATCGGGGCTGACCGAAGGGGTGCCGCACCCGAGCATCAGCGCGGTCCACACCGGTACATTCGCATTCTTCAAACCGCGCGCGACAAAACCGTAGGTGCCGGAAGACTTGTCCGTCAAAGCTTCGGCGCAATTGACGATTTCATCGAAACTCTGCGGATAACGGAGGCCTTTCTTCTCGAAAAGATCCTTGTTCCAGTAGAGGATGAAATAATCAACGGAGAACGGCAGCGAAAGCAGCCGCCCTTTGGCGTCCGTTGCAAACATCCAGCCGGCCTGCCCGAAGTCGGCGGCGGAGAAGGACGGATCGGTCAAAGCGGGATCCTTGAAGAAGCCGCTGATATCAGCCAGCCAATCGCCTCTTTCGAATTGGCGCTTCTGCACGTGATAGCTCAGATGCACGACGTCGAAGCTGGGCTTGCCGGAACTGAGTTCGATCGTCGTCTTCTGCCGCTGCTGTTGCTCGGGCGTCGCTTCGGCATTGACCTTGATTCCGGTCAAGGTCTCAAATTCGGCGAGGTTCTTCAAAATCCACTCGCTACGGGGACTCTTGATCAGATTGACCTCGATCGTAGTTCCCGCATAACGCTTCCAATCGACCTCTGCCGCAAACGACGGCCGGGGCGCGCCAAGTAATGCCGAACCGCCGAGCGCTGCCGTAGCCGCCAAAAAATCCCGCCGTGATAACTTCGATCTTGAATTCATGATCAACTCACCTCCGCTGTAGTTAAACTTCTTGTCGCCCAAAGCGTGAAAAGGTGCGGCTGCCATCACAGGAATTTCTGCACTTGTCGGACCCGCTTATCCCCATGGCCGTACCGCAGCGCCGGATTAAATGCGGTGCCAGATATCGAGTAAGCATTATTTTTCAGGTTATCACTCGCATCTTTTGAGTGTCAATGGTGATCTGTTCTTGAAGACGTCGACGAGTTCTCGCCGCGTCGGCATCGCCCCTGCGCGCCGGCGCGCGTCATCAGGACGCGCCGTGGATGCGCGCGCAAAATCCATTGCCCGCCTTCCTCTACCGCGGGGAAAAGTCAAAGAGCGCTGTCCGGGCCGCCCGAGCGGTCGCCGCGTCGGCCTCAGGCCGTTGGCGATAGCGCAGCGACCTTGCGGCTGCGCCAGTGCAGGCGCGCCGGAATGGTTTCCGACGCCGGCTTTTGCCGGTTGATAACGCCGATCAGTTTTTCCAGGCTGGTCGCTGCGAGCGCGCGGCTGTCCTGCTCGATCGAATCGATGCGCAGCGGCAGGCAATCGAGCAGATAGTGATCGTCGAAGGTCATCATGCGCTCGGGCGCGATGTCGAAATGCCGGTGTTCGCTGATGAAGGCGAGGGCCCCCTCAAGCAGCGTGATCGAGCCGGTAAACAGCACGCGCGGGTAGCGGCCGAGGTCGTGAAAGCATTCGGCCATCAGTTCATAGCCGCTGCTGCGCCGGTAATCGCGCGTACGCACCCAACCGTCCCGCTCGGCCAGGCCGGCCTGGCCGAGCGCCGCGCGGAAGCCGGCGAGCCGGTCGATGCTCGGCGAAAGATGTGGCTGTCCGCCGAAGTGGTAGGCCTCTTCGGCGCCGCCGCGCACCGCGTCGAAGACCATCGTGGTGACGGCGCTTTGCGCGTCGGTGACGACGAAAGGCAGGTCCGCGCTGCCGACGCGTCGATCGACGAGGAACAGCGGCAGGCGCGCGCTCCAATGGAGGTAGAGCTCGGGATCGGACGAGCAGGGAACAATGATCAGGCCGTCGACCTGGCGCGCGATCAGGTGCTCGATGCCGGCCGCTTCCTGTTCCGCCTCGTCGTTGCTCGAGACGACCAGCAACTGATAGCCGGCCGCGTGGCAGATCGGCTCCATGGCTTGCGCGAGGCTCGCATGGGCAAAGTTGGTCAGCTCGGGGACGACGAGTCCGAGCGTGTTGCTGCAGCCTGAACGCAGCGTCCGCGCCGAATGCGAAGGCTGGAAATGATGCTCGCGAGCGATGCCGACGACCCGTTCCTGCGTCGCCGTCGAAATGCGAAACTGTTCGGCGCGGCCGTTCAGGACCATGCTCGCGGTGGTGCGCGAAACCCCCGCCATGCGTGCAATGTCGTCTATGGTCAGGCGTGTGTATTTGCTCACTGCATCCATTCACAACAAGACGGGAAATAACTTGTGCGCGCGGCCTGTTCCGCGGCGCGCACAAGCCTGCCAGGCTATTGCGTTACATAGCCCATGGAGTGCGGAACAATCAGGACGATTTCCGGATACAGCATGATGCCGAACAAAAGCAGCAGCAACATGATCAGGAACAGCCATCCCTCCATCATCATGTCCTTGATCGGGATGCCGGTCAGGGCGTTGATCACGAACAGCAGCATGCCGAAAGGCGGATGGATCAGGCCGATCATCATGTTCAGCACGACCATGACGCCGAAATGCACGAGATCGATATGCAGCGCGCTGGCAACGGGCAGGAGGATAGGCACGAATACCAGCAGCAGCACCGAGATGTCCATGACGCAGCCCAATGCCAGGAACAGCACGTTGACCATCAGCAGGAACTGCACCTTGCTGAAGTGCATGTCCATGACCCAGGTGGCGAGCAGGTGCGGAACACCCTCGGCCGTAAAGGCGTAGTTGATGATGAACGAACCGGCAATAATCAGCGTGATGACCGCGCTGCCGCGCGTCGATTCAAGAATGACTTCCCAGAGCTTTCTCCAGGTCAGCGCCCGGTAAACCACGCCAGCCACGAACAAGGCCTGGAACGCAGCGACTGCCGCCGCTTCCGTCGGCGTAAAAGCGCCCGTATAAATGCCGGTCAGCAAGACCACCGGAATCGACAGCGGCAATGCGCCGCGGTAGCAGATGCCGGGCCACTCGGCCAGCGGAATCCGGCGTTCGCGCGGCATGTTGCGATGGCGGGCGATGATGTAGACGGCGATCATCAACAGGAAAGCCATCATGAATCCGGGCAACACGCCACCGAGGAACAGTGCGCCGACCGAAGCGCCCGAAACCAGTCCGTAGATGACGAGCGGAATCGACGGCGGAATGATCGGGCCGAGCGTTGCCGCGGCGGCAACGATGGCGCCGGCGAATCCGGGCGTGTATTCGGGCCGTTTGAGCATCTGCTTGATGCTGATCAAACCGGGACCGGCCGCGTCGGCGATGGCGCTGCCGCTCATGCCGGCGAACACGACGCTGACCAGAATGTTCACCTGCGCCAGGCCGCCGCGAAACCGGCCGACGAGAATCGCGCAGAAGTCAAACAGGCGGTCGCTGACGGTGCCGGCGTTCATGATGTTGGCGGCCAGAATGAACAGCGGCACCGCGAGCAGAACATAGCTGTTGTACAGGCCGTTGAGAATCTGCTCCGACACCATCCCGAGGTCCTGTCCCTTGACGGCGAGATAGGCGACGCCGCTGGCGATCATCGAAAAACCGATCGGCGCGCGCAGCAGAAAGCCTGCAACCAGCACGGCGATCAGTGCCATTAATGCGGAAGTCATTTGCTCTCCTCGGTCAATGTTGTTTCGCGCAGAATCATCACGATCTGCCAGAGGCCGCGTGCGATGAGCGATACGAGCAGCATGGCGAAGGGCAGGAAGACCCACATGAATGGGATGCCGATGACCGGCGTGCCCTCGCGTTCCATGAAATGGATGTAGCTCCAGCTTGCCGGTAGCGCCCACGCCGAAAAGCCGCCGATGATCAGGTGGCCGGCGATGCGCATGTAGCGGCGAACGCGATGCGAAGCGTAGTGATAGAGGAGGTCGAAGACCACGTGTTCCCGCTCGGGGACCATGAAGGCCGCCGCCCACATGATCGCCCAGACGTACAGAATGACCACCATTTCATCGGTCCACATCAGCGGCATGTTGAAACCGAAACGGGCGGTCACCTGCGCGACGAAGGTCAGGAAGAGCAGGCTGAACAAGACGCCGCCAACGACGTTGGCGGCCTTCTTGCAAAAGTTTCCAAAATTACCGAACGGCATTGATGCGCTCCAGCAAACCCTTAGGCCAGGTCTTGGCCATGTCGGAGGTCAGGTATTTCTGCTGCACGGCCTTGCGGAACGCGCCGACGTCGGGCGTGACGATCTTAAGGCCCTGCGCCTTGAAAAAGTCGATCAGCTCGGCTTCGTCCTTGACGCGGTTGGCATTGTTGTAACGCGCGGCGGCTTCGGCGGCGAGCTTGACCTTCTGCTGCTGGTCCGGCGTCAGCGCATTGTAGAACTTGCTCGAAATCGAAATGAAGACGGCATCGACCAGATGGCTGGTCATGACGATCGTCTTGGAAACTTCGTAGAACTTGGCGGCGCGGGCGCTCGGCAGCGGATTGTCCTGACCATCGATCGTTCCGGTCTGCAGCGCGAGATAGACTTCGCCGTAGGCCATCGGCATCGGCGTGGCACCAAGGGCTTCGCCGAGGAACAGCCATTCCTTGCTTGACGGCATGCGCAGTTTCACGCCCTTGAGGTCGGCCGGGGTCTTGACGTCCTTGACCTCGCGCAGCATCACCTGGCGCGTGCCGAGGTAGGCGGTGGCCAGCGGCGTTACTTCCATCTTCTTGATCACCGGCTTGAAAACTTCCTCGCCGATCGGCCCGTTGAAGACTTTCTGCTGGTGATCGACGTCGCGGATGATGTAGCCCGCGGTAAAGATCGAGAATTCGGGAACGATCTTGGAAATATCCTGCGCCGAGATCGCCGACATTTCGAGGTTGCCGCGCGCCATGGCGGTCGGTTCGGTACCCTGCTTGAACAGGGCCGCGTTGAGGTGAATCTGGACGTCGAATTGCCCTGGCGCCGACTTGTCCAGATTTTCCTTGAAGACGGTCCACATCTTGGCGTGCCAGTCGTCCGGAACGGCCGGCGTCGAAATGCGAATGATCTGCTTGGTCTGGGCGACGGCCTGCGGCGCGGCAAAGCCAAGCCCGAACGCGACGACCACGGCGAGCGTGCTGACTCCGGCGCGGCTTAGAATACGTTGAAATGCTTTACGGCTCATGATTATTCTCTCCTTGCGTTACGATAAACATAGGCTGACTGCGCCCGACCTTGTAATTCGCTGATCGCTACCCCGACTTCCCTGACGGCACCAGATTGCCGACAGCCCCGCGGCCCATCATCTGCTACGCTTCGGACACACTTGAATTCGCTTGCTGCGGCCATTCGCCCTTGCGGCCGTACTTGGCCTTGACGCTCTCGCCGCACGCGGCGACCGATGCGGCAATCGCCTGCAATTGCTCGGCCGTGCTGCGCCCCGCGAATTCACGCGCCGCCGGGATCATGTTCCTGCATTCGCTCTCGTCCATGAAGCGCGCCGCTTCGAGCAGGCCCGCTTCGTCCGCTGCCGGGATGGCGAGAAAACCGTGCTTGTCGGCATGAATGAGCTGGCCGGGGCGCACCGGCGTGCCGAAGACCTCGACCTCGCAGCCCCAGCGCAACGGCCACGAGTGCGCGTGTCCGACGCACATCCGTGCCGCCAGCGCCTTGAAGCCGGCATTGCTCATTTCGTCGAGGTCGCGTATGCAGCCGTCGACGATCGTGCCGACGCAGCCGAGAGAACGGTGGATATTGGAATTCACTTCGCCCCAGAAAGCGCCGACGTAATTCGGCTTGTCGAGGTCTTGCACGACGACGATCTTCGGCCCCGGCTGCGCCGCGACATAAGCCCAGTAGTCGTTGAATGCGTTGCGCGCGTCCTTGTGCCGGCGCTCGGAGGGCTGACACACGACGGTCACCGCGTAGCCGACCATGACGCCCATCTGCGGCATGTAGTCGCGCGTTTCCTCGCGGTTGAACGCTTCTTGCGCCGCGTCGCAGGACGTAATCTGCTCCCAGCCGTTATAGATCGTCGGCGTGTTCCAACGCTTGAGCTGCAGCAGTTCAGAATGCTTGAGCATGTCTCTTTCCCGATTTTTCCAATTGCGCTGGACCGAGTGCCACAGGCTTTTCTAGGACCCTGTAATCGCTGTGCTAACTCGAGTTAGCACTCTATCGAATAAAGAAAATAAACACAACACCCACTGCCTCGAAGCGAACCGGTTCATCCGCCGGCGGCCGCGGTCGCAGGCGCCGCCGCTGCAAGAAACGCCGTGAGCGCTTCGCCCGTCGGCATGCCGCCTTGCGCGCCGGCGCGCGTGACCGACAGTGCGCTCGCCGCGCAGGCGCGACGAACCAGTTCCGCCTGCTCGAGCCCCCAGAAAGCGGCGAGCGCACCGTTGAAGGTGTCGCCGGCCCCCGTCGTGTCGATGGCGGTGACGCGGAAAGCCGTCTGCTGCCGCAAGCGGCCGTCGGCATCGGCGAACCAGGCGCCGTCCGCGCCCCGGGTCATGACGATGCGCTGCCGGTATTTGACGAGTTGCGCCTGCCAGGCGCCGGGGGCGTTGGAAAACACAGTGGCCAGTTCATGTTCGTTCGGCGTCAGCATGGCCACGCGCGCGAGCAAAGTCTGCGGCAACTGCGTCGCCGGCGCCGGATTGAGCAGGAAGGGTTTGCCATGCTGCGCGGCCAGATCGGCTGCCGCCGCAACGGTGGCCAGCGGAATTTCGAGCTGGCAGAGCACGACATCGGCTGCGGCGAAAGCCCCGGCGGCGGCGTGCAGATCGGCCGGGGTCAGTTGATGATTCGCGCCCGGGACGACGACGATCGAATTTTCGGCCTGGCTCACCGTAATCGTGGCGACGCCGCTGCGAATTCCCTTGGCGACGCGGACGTGCTGCGTGTCGATGCCTTCGCCATTCAAGCGTCCGACCAGCTCCTGGCCGAAGGCATCGTCGCCGACGCAGCCGATCATCGCGACCTGCGCGCCGAGGCGGCGGGCGGCGACCGCCTGGTTGGCCCCCTTGCCGCCGGGATAAGTGTCGAAACGCAGGCCGAGAACGGTTTCGCCGGGAGCTGGAAACTGACCCGTTTCCACCACCAGATCCATGTTGATGCTGCCGATGACCAATACGCTATTCATCGATGCCTTGAAAGTTGTTCCGTGCCGAATGCCGGTCCTGTTCAATACGGCTTGTCGGAGCCAGGCTCGGCACGCCGTCGTCATGACGAAGAAACGAAGCTATCACGATTTAGCTACGTAGTTTCTGTGCTCGGATCGCCGCTGTCAAGCAGATTTTTGCGACCCGCGCCGCTTAAGGCTTCGCCGGGACCGTTTTCGCCGCAAGCGGCGGGATTTCCCGCAACTTTCTTGATTCAAGTGCAAATTCGCCCTAGAATCGCGAATGCTGCAACGTTTTAGCACGATACCGGCATACAACTAGCGAGGAGCAAACGCAAATGGTGGCAAAAAAAATCGAGGGCATCATTCCGGTGATGATTACGCCTTTCGTCGAATCCGGCGAGATCGACTATGCCGGGCTCGAACGACTGATCGAGTGGTACATCGCCAAAGATTCGGACGCCTTGTTCGCCGTCTGCCAGTCGAGCGAGATGCAGTTCCTGTCGATCGAAGAGCGCGCCGCGCTCGGGCGCTTCGTCGTCAAGCAGGCTGCCGGGCGCGTGCCGGTCGTGGTGTCCGGTCACATCAGCGACGACCCCTACAGCCAGCTCGAGGAATTGACCGCCGCCGCAGGCACCGGCGCCGACGGCGTGGTGCTGGTGACCAACCACCTCGATCCGAAGAATCGCGGCAGCAAGACTTTCCTCGGTAACCTGCAATGGCTGCTCGATCGCCTGCCCAAGGAAATGCCGCTGGGTTTGTACGAGTGTCCGGCGCCGTACCGCCGTTTGCTCTCCGACGACGAACTGCGCTTCTGCATCGATAGCGGACGCTTCGTGCTGTTGAAGGACGTCTCCTGCGACCTGGCGACGGTCAAGCGCCGCGTCGCGCTGACCGCCGGAACGCCGTTCGCGATTTTGAACGCCAATGCGGCGATCGCCTACGACGCGATGAAAGCCGGATCGCGCGGCTTCAACGGCGTGTTCACCAACTTCCATCCGGACCTATACAAATGGCTCTACACTTCGGGCACCGCACATCCTGCGCTGGCTGAGGAACTTTCGACCTTCCTGGTCCTGGCCGCACTTTCCGAAGCCTTCGGCTATCCGGTGCTGGCCAAGATGTACCACCAGCGCATCGGGACTTTTGCGTCGATCAAGAGCCGGGCCATGACCTTTGACGTGCGCGAACGCTTCTGGGCGCTCGACCCGATTCTCGACAAAGTGGTCGCCGGCACCGAGGCGATGCGCGCGAGGATCGCTGCACTATAAGTTGCGTTTGATCAGATCGCTCGGCACGATGTCGCGCGGGACCGCGCCCTTGATCGGCTTCTTCGGCGCGATCAGCCGTTCGAACACGCGCTTCGCGAGTGCGGCCTCGTCTTGTTTGATCGACAGCACCCGGTTGGGCAAGAGATCGAGCATGGTGTGATCGTCGAAGGTGCCGATCAGGATGTCTTTGTCGATGTGGCCAACTTGTGACTTGATTTGTTGCAGCGCGCCCTCGAGCACCAGCAGCGACGAGCACATGAAGGCGCGCGGGGGCTGCTGCAGCGAGTCGATCAGGGCATACATCATCTTGCGCCCGGCCAGTGCGCTGTCGTCGGCATCACGCTGAATCAGGTTTTCGCTATTGGCGATCCGTTTCTTTTCACTGGCCGCGATGAAGCCGCGGATCCGGTCGTGGATGCTCGGCGATTCGGCGTGTCCGCAGAGAAAATGGCAGGCGCCGTCGGCCTCGCGCAGCATCTTGCGGGTCAGCTTCAGGCCGGCTTGATAGTTGTCGCTGAGCACGGTCGGATAGAGCGAGGGGCTGTAGTCGCGATCGAGCATCACGACGGACACACCGGCCTTGTCCGCTTTCGCCTGGCGCCGCGTCGTCACCGCCTGGCAGGGGGCAACGACCAGGCCATCGACACCGCGCGCCAGCAAATTGTCGACGGCGCGGTCTTCAAGTTCGGGATCCTCGTGCGAGGCCACGGTCAGCAGCAGGAGATTGCGCTTGCGGCAGAGAACCTCCAGCGCGGCCATCAGGCGCGCGAAAAAGGGATTGGCGAGATCCGGAACGACGAAGCCGATCGTTTCGCTGCGCTTGAGCTTCAGGCTGCGCGCCGCGTGATTGATTGAATAGCCGTGCAGCGCGATGTAGTCTTCGATGCGCCGGGTGGTCTTGGCGCTGATACGGTATTTTTCCGCCTGGCCATAAATGACCAGGCGGACCGTGGTGATGGAGAAACCGGTCTCCCGGGCAATTTCTTCGACTGATTTTGACATGCTGGCTTCCCGCTGGCGCGCAGCGCTCGGAGTAGCGCCATTATGGCAGCATTTTCCGAATCAGCCGCGGCCGCGTGCGCAGTATGCCAAATGGCTGCCCCGGCAGAAACCAGGCTCCGCCTCTTACCGAGTCGTAGATTGTCAGAACGTCAGTTGCACCTTCATCTGCGAACGGCGATCCGCCGCAAGTTCGAAGGCCTCTACGGCGCGGCCTATCGGCAGCGTCGCCGTGATGATCGGTTTCACGTTGATGCGTCCCTCCTTGATCAGCCGCGCGGCCAGCGCGTAATCGCCGTGGAAGCGGAACGAGCCGACGAGGCGGATTTCCTTGCCGACGATGGCGTTCATCGGAACAGAGACTTCGCCGCCGACGCCGACCTGGATGATGGTGCCGCGCGGTCGCACCGCCGGGATCACATCCTTGATGACCGGAGCGGCGCCGGTGCATTCGATGGCGACGTCGAAATAACCTTTGTCGGCGGTAAATTCCTCGGCTCTCAGGCCGGGCTCCTGCGACACATTCAGCGTTCGCGTCGCGCCCATCGCCGCGGCTTTGGCCAGCACCGCGTCGTGCAGATCGGTGGCGACGACTTCGAGCGCGCCGGCGTAGCGGGCCGCGGCTACGACCAGAGCGCCGATGGGGCCGGTGCCCGTTACCAGCACACGCTTGCCGGTCAGCGAGCCTGCCTGTTGCACGGCGTGCAGGGCCACCGACAGGGGTTCGCAGCAGGCCGCTTCGCCGAGCGAGACCGTGTCGCCGACCGGTTCGCACTGTGCTTCCTCGGCGACGATGAGTTCGCGGAAAGCGCCCTGGCTGTGCGGCATGCGCATGGCGCTGCCGTAAAACCACATGTCGAGACAATGCTGCTGTTCGCCGGCCTGGCAGAACTTGCATTTGCCGCAGGGACGGCTGGGATTCAGCGCGATGCGATCGCCGGGCTTGACGCGGGTCACCTTGGAGCCGACGGCTTCGACCGTTCCGGCGACTTCATGGCCGAGGACGATCGGCTGTTTGACGCGCACCACGCCGAAACCGCCATGCAGGTAGTAGTGCAGATCGGAGCCGCAAATGCCGCCGGCACCGATGCGCACGAGAACCTGGTTGTCGGCCATCTCGGCGACCGGAACGTTCTCGATGCGCAAATCTTTTTCCGCGTGCAACACACAGGCTAATGCATCCATTCAATTCTCCTTCGTTTACAAAATCGACAGCTGACCGCCGTCGACAGAGATGATCTCACATCCTTGGCCATCGAGCGCCGGCTCGAATCAGGAAGCGCCGACATCGGCTTTATTCGCGTGCGGCAAGGCAATGGTCGCGCGCCTATGCACGGCCAGCGGGACGACACCAAATTCGGCGTCGGCAACGTAATCGAGAAGGCTGCTTGCGGCGATTTGTAACTGCCGCTTTTCCATGCGCGCCCGACGCGCCGCGATCAGCTCGCGCCGTTCGGCGAGCGGCGGGCCGTTCAGCGGGACAAGCCGGCCGTCGATGAAGGCACCCCGGTCAAGCAGATCGACGCGCTTTTCGCTGAGCCGCGCCCACAGCAGGTCGCCGTCGATCAGCGCGCCGATGCCGCCGCCGGCAAAGGCTTCGGGCACGGCATGGCCGATGCAGGCGCCCTTGGTGACGCCGGAATAGCGTCCGTCGGTCAGCAGAATCGACGTTTTTTCGATCACGCCGTGATGGCGCAGACTTTGGCTGGGGGCGAACATTTCCGGCATGCCGAAAGCCGTCGGGCCTTGGCCGGCGATGACAAAGGCAAAGGCCAGCGAGCCCTTGTTGAGCATCGCCATGACGTCGTCTTGTTCGTGCCGCCCGCTGCCGTTGATCACGCGCAGCGCGGCCAGCAGTTCCGGTGTGAGTTCCGGCATTGCGGCCAGGATGTCGGCGAGCCTGTTCGAGCGCAGCTCCTGATTGCAAGCCACTTCATTTTCGTAATAGCGCACGACGAAGGCGCGGCCATCGAAGCGCTCGTATAGCGCGGTGCTCATTCCGGCGACCTTGAGTACGCTCGAAGTAAAGAAGTTGCCGCGCAGGACGGCGGTGCCGGAGAGGTCGCGGACCGGGCGGACGCGAATCACCGAACGTTCCTGCGGCAGCTGCGGCGCAACCGCAAAGTCGATTGCCGCGACGCGTTCGGCCCAAGTCATTTCGTTGATCGTCGGCGCTTCCCAGTCCATTGCCACGCCAAGGTCCTTGAGTACCTTGTACACGCTGCTCATACCATGGTGCAAGCCGGCCTGCGCCTGCTCGGCGAGGACGAAGGTGTCGCGGTTCTCGGTCAGGCTGTGGGCGAAAATATCCGGAACCGCCTGGGCTTCGGTGATCGCCTGGTAGTCGAACAGCGAGACGTCGAAACCCGCGTGGCGCATCACGCCGGGCATATGCAACAGCACATTGCTCGAGCCGCCGGTGGCGTTGTGGATGCGGACGGCGTTGGCGTAATTGGCTGCCAGCAAATCGCAAACCGCATACTGCGGCTTGTTGATGATGCGAAAGAGCTGGTCGACGTTGCTCGCCACCAGCGCACTTGGCGCCGCGTCGATGAGCAGTTCGGAGCCCACCGGCACAAAGCCCAGCGCCGCCAGCAGCGTGCGCGACGAATTGCCGGTGCCGTTGAAGGCGCACATGCCGCCCCGGTCGTCGCAGGTCGCGGCTGCCAATTCCTCAAGCAGGGCATTGGCGGCGGGGCGATCAATCAGGCGCTGTTCGACGGCCCGGTCGAGCAGCCCGAGGAAGGCCTCGTCGGACGAGCATTGCAGGATGTGACGGCAATTCTCTTCGATATCGTCGGCAAGCTGGGGGTCGCCGGCACGACGCGCGGCCTGCTGAATTTCCTGCAATTTTCGGCGCGTGTTCGTCGGGATGCGGCCGCCTTTCATCACCTGTGCCGGGACGAAGATCGCCCAGACCGGCGCGTTGCCGCGCTCCGGCTGGCGCCGCGCCCGGTCGGCGGCGGCCAGGCCCGAGAGGATGCCGGTCGGCGACTTGTCGCAGCCCGACAAGACGTAAGCCGCGTGATAGCTGTGCCCCTCGAAGCTGGTATTGACCATCATCGCCGTCGCGTTGCGCGAGACCAGCGAATAGCACTGGCCGATGTTGCTCTGCGCCGTGCCATCGCAGACGACCGGGATGGTGAAGGTGAAGGGCACGCCGCCGTTTTGCCAGACCCGTGCCGCGGCACGCAGCGCGTGTTCCGCATCGTGGAGGTGCGCGGGATGGTCGGGCGAACCCTGGATGATGCAGACGCGCGGGCGGTTCGCCGCCAGACGCGCGACGATGGCCGGCTGCGAATAGTCTCCCATCCCGAGGAAATCCGTTTCATCGTTCAGGAGGTCCTGGGCTCGCCGTAGCAAGGCCCGGACCGTGACCGGCTCGTTGGCCAAACCCTGGATGCAGCTTCGGTAGGGATTGCTCGTCTCGTGAACAAACAAGCTGGAAAATTCGGCGTTGATGACGGCGTTCGTAGGATTGTTCATGTCCGTTCACAGCGGGCGAAACGTTGGTGCGATGGCGCCGGAAGGGTGAAGATTGAAACGGATTCCAGCAAGGTATTCTGTGCTACAACTTATCATTGATTGTACTACAATAGCCTTGACATTACCCCACTCCGGTGACAAAGTGCGGGCGAAAAAAATCATTGCAACCGGCCCGAAGATCAGCGCAGCGCCATGACCAAGACGGATCGACTCACCCAGATGTTCGGAAAGCAAATCGCCCAGGGCAGGTTCAAGCCCGGTTCGGCGCTGCCTTCCGAGGCTGAATTGTGCGAGCGCTTTGACGTTTCGCGCAACGTGTTGCGCGAAGTGATCAAGGTGCTGTCGACGAAGAAGCTGATCGACCCCCAGAGTCACCGCGGCCTTTTCGTCATGCCGCAGACACAATGGAATTACCTCGACGCCGACGTGCTCGAATGGGCTCTCGAGAAAGGCGGCAATCCCGATCTGCTCAACTCGCTGATCGAAGTACGCAGCCTGATCGAGCCGACGATTTCGCGCTGGGCCGCGGAACGGGCGACCGCGGTCGATCTCGTCGCCATCGAAGGCAACTACAACGCGATGGTCGCCAACCGGGCAAATTTTAAGGCTTTTCAGGAAGCGGATATCGGCTTCCACAAGGCGATCCTGGTGGCCACCCACAATGTCGTGATCCAGCAGTTGAGCGATGCCGTCAGCGCGCTGCAACGCGCGATTTTTGACCTCACCTACCTTGCCGACAAGCGCCACATGGATCTGACCATGAAGGAACACGCCGAGCTTTCCGATGCGATCCGGCGCAAGAACCCGCAGGCGGCCGAACTCGCTTGTCACCAGCTGGTGGTGCGTACGGCGTGGCGGGCCAGGGTCAAGCCGGAAGGCGGGACGATTCCAGCAGCAAAGTTGAGTGCTTCATCTCCCAAGAAGGTGAAGTCGGCCGCACGCAAGAGCGGCAGCAATCGGGTAGTGCGCAAGGCTGTCGATTCAGCCAATTAATTAATCATCGTGGAAAGTGGATATGCAAGCAGATACTGAGCTATTTCGCCTGAACGGCCGCCGCGTCTTGATCACCGGATCGACGCAGGGAATCGGCCTGGCGCTGGCCTACGGCCTGGCGGGCGCCGGTGCAACGATAGTGCTTAACGGGCGAGACGAAGCACGCACCAAGGCGGCTGCGGCAAAAATGACGGCCGACGGCTTCAAGACCGACTATGCGATTTTCGACGTCACCGACCAGGCCGCGGTCATCGCCGGCGTCGCGCACATCGAAAAGGAAATCGGCGCCATCGATGTGCTGATCAACAATGCAGGCATCCAGCGCCGCGCGCCGCTCGAGGAATTCCCGAGCGAGGCCTGGGACGCCATCCTCAGCACCAACCTGTCGAGCGTCTTCTATGTCTCGCAGGCGGTTGCCAGGAACATGATCAGTCGCAAGCGGGGCAAGATCATCAACATCTGTTCGGTGCAGAGCCAGCTCGGACGGCCGACCATTGCGCCCTATACCGCCAGCAAGGGCGGCGTGGCCATGCTGACCAAGGGCATGTGCGCCGACTGGGCCAAGTACGGCATTCAGATCAACGGCCTGGCGCCGGGTTATTTCGCCACGGTGATGAACAAGGCGCTGGTTGAGAACGAGGAGTTCTCCGCCTGGCTCTGCAAACGTACGCCGGCCGGTCGCTGGGGCGAGGTCGAGGAGCTCTACGGGGCCGCGATCTTCCTCGCTTCGGAGGCGTCCAATTTCGTCAACGGTCAGATCATCTTTGTCGATGGCGGCATGACGGCCTGCGTTTGAGGCGCGATTTGCCCAATAAAAATGCCGTTCAGCCAACGCTGAACGGCATTTTGCGTCTTGCCGCCTGACGCTCAGGCTCCGGCAAGCGCCGGTGCCAGGCTGGCGCGCATTTTCTGCATGGCTTTGCTTTCGATCTGGCGTATGCGTTCGGCCGAAACGCCGAATTCGGCGGCCAGTTCGTGCAGCGTCGCCGGGTCCTCGCGCAGCCAGCGCTGTTCGATAATGCGGCGGCTGCGCTCGTCGATCCCGGCCAGCGCCGACTGCAGGGCCGGGCCGTGCAGATCGTCGCGGGCGCGCGCTTCCAGCACACGCGTCGGCTCGCTGCGGTTATCCTCGAGGTAGGCGATCGGAGAAAACGCATCGTCCTCGTCCTGGCCTGATTCGAGCGCCAGATCGTGTCCCGACAAGCGTGTTTCCATCTCGACCACTTCTTCGGGCTTGACGGAGAGTTGATGCGCGATGTCCGCGACCTGGGTCGGGCTCAGCGCCTCGCTGCCCGGTTTCATGCTGCGCAGATTGAAGAACAGCTTGCGCTGCGCCTTGGTCGTCGCGACCTTGACCATGCGCCAGTTCTTCAGCACGTATTCGTGAATCTCGGCCTTGATCCAGTGCATCGCGAACGAAACCAGGCGCACGCCGTGCGACGGGTCAAAGCGCTTGACTGCTTTCATCAGGCCGATGTTGCCTTCCTGAATCAGGTCGGCGTGCGGCAAGCCGTAGCCCAGATAGCCACGGGCGATCGAAATCACCAGACGCAGGTGCGAAAGAACGAGTTGGCGCGCCGCCTCCAGATCGCCTTCGTCATGGAAACGCCTGGCCAGCCGAAACTCCTCCTCTTCCGTCAGCATCGGAAACTGCTTCGCCGCCTGAATGTAGGCGTCGATATTGCCTACGGCAGAGATCGATGGAAAAGTCAAAGCTTGCGTCATTGATTGTAGCCTCCTTGCTGATGTTCGTGATCCAATTTTAGCACTCCCGGACTGAGACTGCTAAGCGCGGAAAGAAGTTTCGTGTATCGGTGTGTAATCAAGCCACTGGGGCCGAAAACCGGCTTAACCCACAAGGTTATGATCGGGCGAATTGCCAACCCTGTCGGTGCCCTGCCGCACACGGCGCCTTTGCCGGCGAAGGCCGCGCCTGCAGGGTGTTTGGAGAAATTCGGCCCTAGGTCCAGAAATCCTCCTTCCGGACGTTGCTACGCCGGATTTGCGAGCATCACGCGATCTGCAGTGCTTTCAGGACGTGCAAGCGCTCATTGGCAAAATCTGCAGCCTGCGTCGTGAGTTCTGCCAGATTCTCCTCTGCCGTTTCCAGCCTCTGGCCGTCCTTGACGATCTTGTGATCTTGACTGTCCAATTGTTGCCAGACGAACTCGGCCCAATCTGCGGGCTGCGCCTTGCCCTGGCGCATCGCCATCAGGAACATCTGCTGGAAGCGGCCGACCGATACCCCGCCGCCCGTCACCGGGCTCGAGAGATAAGCGATATCGCCACTGCCGCGCGCTTTGTCCATCAAATGGTCATTGAGCTTGTCCGTGTGTTTTTTCGCTTGCTTGGTAACCGCCGCTTCCTGGGCTGCCGCCAGATGGTCGGCCCCTGCCAGTACCATTACCGCCTCGATCAACTGCCAGAATTTCACGCCTGGGCCTTTGACTGCCTGCTCAAGCTTGCCTAGCGTCCAGACTTTGTGGTCAGCCAGTACATCGAGGATCGGGCCGTAAATGTCCTCGGACATCACCGACGTCCCCACCGCGCCCGTAACTTCCAGGACGACATCCGGACGGTGGGTGATGAGAATGACCTTTTGCGCCTTCAAGGCCTCCTTCTGCTCCAGATCGCTGAGCTTGCGCGCGCCCTTCACCCAGTAGTCCTTGCGGAATTGCTGGTTCACCATAAAGTCCCGAACCGTTTCACGAAACATCACGTTGGGAATCTTTTCGAGAAATGCCTGCTGCTCTTTCGTCAGATTGACGTTGTCGATGTGGTCGAGATAGTGCGCAGAACAGGCGTAGTTCAGCTTGGCCGGTTCGAGCCAGTCGGCCATCGTGCCGAAATGCATCGGATGCCAGTCGCGGTTGAAATACTCGTGTGCGAGATAGTGGCGGCTTTGATTCTTGATTCTGGCGATGCGGTCCGCAATGTCTGGATTGGCGGACGCATAGGCCGGGCTGGTGGCCAACAGCGCCTCGGTGAAGTCGAGGGCGCCGTTGATGCGGCTGACGATGCCATGCCCTTCAGCGCCGATGACCTCGGCGTGTTCGGTCATCAGATGGCGCATCGGCGCAAAGGCGGCCCAACCGGGCAGCGTGTTGTAGCTGATGTAGAGGACGCCGCCGACTTTCAGTTTCTTGCGGATGAAATCGACCATCACCGTCCGGTTCTCGTCCGAGATCCAGCTCCAGATGCCGTGCACGCCGATATAGTCGAAGTCGGGCAGGTCGGCGCGATTGGCGAAATCGGCGAAGGCTTCGTCGTAGAGGCTGGCATCGGCGCCCGATACCGCGGCAAATTCCTGGGCAAGCGCCGCCTGTGCGGGATTGAAATCGGTGCCGACCCACGCCGTGACAGAACCCGCAGCGTGCATGTTGGCGCTCAGGCCCTGGCCGAAGCCCAGCTCGCAGGCGACGCCGACTTCGGGATAGACGAGTCCCGCATTCAGGAATGCAAGCTTCACCCGCAGTGGATTGAGTTCCCGATAGTAGCCAAAGGTATAGCAGATATCGGCCATATAGCCCGCCGTCCAATCCGATGCCGACATGGTCATGGCGCCGACCTGTCAGGAACCCTGACACCGAGATCCTTGGCTTCGATGCCCGAGGAAACGGTCTGGCCGGTGCTGCCCTTGAATTCCGTGCCGACCTCCTTGCTGAGGGTGTTCTTGCCCTCCCCGGATTTCGTCGTGCCGGAAGACGTGACGCCCTTGCCGGTCGTTTCGCCACCCTTGCTGAGGCCCGACTTGCCTTCCCCGGATTTCGTCGTGCCGGTAGATGTGCCCCCTTTGCCGCCAGCGGTTCCCGTCGTTCCGCCTTGCTTGCTCTTGAGTTGCTGTACGACCGAATCCTGATTGCCCTGCCACTTGGCGAAGTCGGCCTTGCTCTTCGTCGTCCCGTCAGCGCCTTGGGTACCGCCCGTGCCGGACTTGCCTGCCTCGGATTTCGTCGTGCCGGGAGACGTTTCTTCCTTGCCGGATTTCTTGTCGTCCGCCTTCTTCGCCGTGTGCACGAAGTCGACGCCGATATCGACCTTGCTGCCTTTGTCGACGTTTGTCTTCTGCAAGTTCTGGACAGTGCCGATGACGGTCTTGCTGCCGCCGGCCGAAAGCTCGGCTTCCTGCGAAACGATGGTGCCGGCATTGATCTTCAGATTGCCTCCCGACTGGATGGTCGTCGCGGAACCCATCTGCTTGTCGATGTTTTCCGACTTGACGGCGACGCCGCCGGATTGCGACTCCTTCGACAGATCGACGCCGGCTTGCACGCCGATCGACGTGCTCTGCTTGGTGTCCTTTGCTTCGAGCAGGCTCATCTTGCCGCCGGCGCTCAGCGTCGTGTCGCCCGTCGAACTGACCTTGGTGCCTTCGAGGGTCATGTCCGTGGCCGCGGAAACGGCCACGGAGCCGGCCTTGATGTTGACACCGGTGTTGGTGACGGAGCTGCCGGAACTCTGCTGGTAACCGCCGCCCAGGCCAACTTCAGCCCCGCTCTTGCCGACGCTCACGCTGGCGCTTGCATTGAAACCCTGCGAACTGTCGCTGGTGGTGCTCTTCGCCGCGTCGAATTTCACGTTGCCCGCGGTGGACTCGATCTTGGCCGCGCCGCCGGCACTGATGTCGGTGCCTTCGAGCCGGGTATCGCCGCTGGTCTTGATCGTCAGGTTGCCACCGGCGTTGATGCCGCCGACGCGCGCCGTGGTCGACGAGCTCGACGTCTGGTCCTGGCCGTAGGAAGCGCTGACGTCGGCCCCCACCGAGCCGACGATCTTCGCCTTCACTTCGCCAGCGATGTTCTGCGTCGAGGAAGTCTTGGTGCTGGTGTCTTTCGCGGCCTGGTAGTCGAGTCTCTTCGCGCCGATGCTAATGTCCTTGCCAGCCTCGAACTGGGTGCCGATCAGCGTGGTGCTTTCGGTGCTCGTCGAGCTGATGCTGCCGCCGGCCTTGTAGCGCGAGGTCACGGCTTTCGTCTCGGTCTGCGAGTCGCTGCTCTTGTCCATCGTGTAGCTGGCCTTGATGCCGATCGAGGCTTCGGCGCTGGCGCCGGCGCCGGCATTGACGCCGCCGACACCCGCCTGCGCGCCGGCATGGGCCTCGGCGCTGGCACCCGCGTAGACGCCCAACCTGGCGTCGTGACTCTCGGAGGTCTGGGTTGACCAGGCCTTGTCGTCGGCGGCGATTTCCTTGATCGTCGTGGCGGTCTGCTTGATGTTGCCGGCCGCATCGAGCTGCGTGCCCTGGTCGGTGATCGTGCCCGTCGCCGTGCGCGTGATGTTGCCGCCTGACTTGAACGTCGAGACGACGTTGGTCTGCGTGCCTTCGTCGAGACTCGTCTTGTCGTAAGCCGTGCGCAAGCCGACCGAGCCCTCGGCGCTCACCTTGCCGTCAACACTCGCCGCGACGCCGGTCGGGCTGGCCTTGGCGCTCGCCTCGCCCTTGGCCGAAGCTTCGCCGCCGAGGTAGACGCCGGCGGTCAAGGTCGTGCTGCTGCTGGTGTGCGCGGTGGAATCCTGGACCGCGAGATTGGTGATGTCCTTGGCTTGGATGCTCATGTCGCCGCCGGATTCGACCTTGGCGCCTTCGAAGCGCGCCTCGTCCTGCGCCTTCAGCGTCATGGTGCCGCCCGACTTGAGCGACGACGAGGTGTGGGTGACCGTCGAAGTGGCGTCGGTGCTGTCGATCGTGCGCACACCGATGGTCACGGTGGAATTGGCGTTGGCCTCGGCGCTGGCGTCGGCCTTGGCGGTGGCCGACGCGCCGGTCGCGCTGGCGCTGGCTCTGGCCTTGGCGTCGGCCGAACTGTCGGTGTAGATGCCGACCTTGACGACATTGGTCGTCGTCGTCGTCTTCTCTTCGTTGCGGCCGGCCAGCACGGCGATGTTCTTGGCGTCGATCGAAAGGTCGCCGCCGCTCTCGACATTGGAGCCCTGAACGGTGACCGACTCCTTGGCCTTGATGCCGAGGTTGCCGCCGACGACGAAGTTGGAGCCGACGCTGGTCTGCTTCGAATAGTCGGTGTTTGTCGTGCGTGTTTCGGAGAAATTGACTTCCGAGCTGTTGCTGGCATTGGCGCTGGCGCTGGCGTTCGCGCTGGCCGCTGCCTGGCCGCTGCCCGACTTGGCGTCGGCGCTGCTACCGCTGTCGCTCGACGAGGCGGTGCTCAGGAAGGTCTGCGTCTCGACCTTGGTCTTGGTGCTCTTTTGATCGAGGCCGTCGAGAATCTTCACGGAACTGGCATCGATCGTGGCGTTGCCGCCGATCTTGAGATCCGACCCCTGCAGCGTCATGTCCTTGGCCGCCTTGATGTCGGCATTGCCGCCGACGGTCAGCGACGACTTGAAGTTCTTGCCTTCGAAATCGTCGACCGTCGTCTTCTGCGTTCCCCAGACGCCGCCGCCGACGCCGAGCCCCGAGGTCTCGTTTTCGCTGTGCGTGGTGGTCTTCTCCTGGCGGGAGATGACCTTGAAGTCGCCGCCGGTGTCGACGCCGAGATTGCCGCCGACGCTGGCCTGGGTGCCGGCCAGCGTGGTGTCGCCGCCGCTCTTGAGGTTGAGGTTGTTGCCCGCCGTGAGCGTGGAGCTGACGTTCTTTTCGGTAGTGACCTTGGAATTGTCGAGA
Organism: uncultured beta proteobacterium; assembly: GCA_903886975.1. Classification (GTDB taxonomy): domain Bacteria; phylum Pseudomonadota; class Gammaproteobacteria; order Burkholderiales; family Rhodocyclaceae; genus Propionivibrio. The sequence goes on along the minus strand of CAISOB010000024.1, from coordinate 37,351 downwards.
CCCGCTCCGGTGCTGATGGTCGTCTTGTTGACGATGGTGTCGAAGGTGATGGCGCCGCCGGCAGCAAGTGACGCGTCGCCGCCCGCTTTCACGTCGGCGCCGAGGACGGTGATGTCCTTCTTGGCGTTGAGGTCGAGATTGCCTGTCGCCGCAATGCCGGCTGTCTTGCCAATGGTTGTGACGTAGTTTATGTCGTCACCGCTACCCACAACCAGAGTCTCGTTCTTGATGTTGCCCTCGGTCGACTTAAGGCTGACATCGCCGCCCTTGATCGTGCCGCTGGTATTGGTGATATCGCCTTGCGAAGTGATGTTGAGCGACTTGCTGCCGCTGATCGTGCCGCCTGTATTTGTGACGGCGGTGAGGTTCATGTTGACGGTGTCGCCGGCGATCACGGCGCCCGTTTCGACGGCGTTGCGGGTACTGGCGGAAAGATAGACCACCGGTGCCAGCACCGTCTGTCCGGCAACGGTGACTTTCACCATCCAGACGATGTCTTCCTTCAGGTTGGCGATCTGATCGGCGGTCAGCGCCGTGCCGTAAGTGAAGTGCTCGCCAACATCCTCGGTATGCGCCTGGGTCATCAGGCGCTTCATCTGATCGGCTTCGCTGCCATAGCCGTTGAGAAGATTGTTCCCCGTCTGGCTGATGAGTTGCTGCTTGACAAGATAGGCTTCGTAGTTGGAATCGCCGAGGTGCTTGATGATGCTATCCGGGTTGTAGCCGTAGGTTTGCTCCATGTAATCGGAGCCGACGGTCGTCGATCCCACGGCGAACAGCGGGTTGGTCTCCACCAGATAATGCGAGCCCGGCGTCTTGCTGATGACGAAGTAGCCGTTCGGATTGGTGGGCAGCGCAATGACCAGCCCGCCGAAGCTGACGGCGGGTGCGCCGCTCGCTGTCGTGGTACCGGTCGCGCCTGTTCCGGACGACGCTGCGGCGGCGGCGCCACTTAACGAAGACGGGGTCGTGCCGCTGGCCGTCTTGCTTCCGGGCGCGGGCGCATAGGGCGAGCCGAGGTTCGTCAGCGCAAAGCCCCCCGCATTCAATGTCGTGGCACGTACTCCTGCACCGAACGAAGAAATTTGACCTGCACCGCTGAGAGTGTTCGCCGAGATGTTCTGGATAGCGTGATCCGTGTACATCAGTGGGCCAAGCGCTACCCAATGTGTATATTGCTCGAAGGTATAGAACCATTCCTGCCAATTGAGTGCGAGATCATCATTGGTAAATGTCGCGCTCCCATTACCGGTCAAGTTGACCGTGCTGCCGGATATGAGGGAACCAATGTTGCTCCCCGTCGAAAACCCCTTGATCGTAACGGTGTTGCCACCGACGATCTGCGGTTTGTGGGTTGGCGTTCCTCCGGCGTAATACTGTTCATTCCGCCATGCAACTTTCCAGTACTTGAGTTCATAGTCGTCCGGGAACGAATACCAATCGTTGGTGCTCGTATTTACGTTGCCGGTGTTCCAGACTTGGGTCCAAGCGCGAGTGTCGCCATCCGGAGTCTCGTTTTTAAACGTGGCGGCAGTAATTGTGATGTTGTTTGTCGCGGCGATGTCGTTGTTATTTATAAAGGTGGCAGCGGTCAGATTCATGCTTCCACCGGAGTCAATCGTGCCGGTATTCGAGGCGTTGGTGAATGTGCCGGTGGCAGACGCATTCAATTGGCTGCCGGCGTAAAGGGCTCCCGCATTGGAAAAATTACCCGCCGTCGCGTTCACCGTCAGTGTGTCGAGCGCCGAGAAGGCGCCGGTGGACGTGTTCGTAATGGCCGGCGCGCTGAAGGTCATGTTGTCGCCCGAATGCACCGCGCCGATGTTGGAGAAGGCGTTGGCCAGCATGACCGTGGCGTTGCCGGTGCCGGAAGTTGCCGCGACGATGCGCGAGTCCGAGCCGCCAAAACTGAGCGTGTTGGCCGCCACGGTCATGTTGCCGGAACTGGTGAGCATGCCGTTGGCGCCTACGGTCAGCGTTCCCGCATTGATGTCCATGGTGTTGCCGAACATGACGCCGCCGCCGTTGATCGTAATATCGACTCCGGCTCCGCCGCCTTGGCCTCTTACGCTCATCAGGCCGCCCGACTGCATGCGGCCCGCGCCGGTCACGCTATAGGCGCTGTCGGTGCCGCGCACGGTCAATGCCCCGCCGGTGAGCAGGCTGCCGCTGTTGGCGAGGGTCGTCGCCAGATTGAGCGTGGCGGCGCCTTGCGACTGCAGGGTGCCGCTGTTGCTGATGCTGTCCGCGGTAACGGTGCCGCTACCGGCCGCGTTGTCGGCAAGCGTCAGGGTACCGGAGTTGATCACCGTGTCCGTGGCGGCGATGCTGCTGTTGGCCGTTCCCCCTTGCAGGATTCCCGCATTGTTGAGGCTGCTCAGCGTCAGCGCCAGATGATCGCCGAGTACCTTGCCGCCGGCGTTGTTGTTCAACACCACGGCGGCGCCGCCCAGCGACAGCGTATCGCCCGCGGCGCTGCCGGCCTGCAGGAAGCCGCCGGACTGGTTGGTCACGGTCAGGCCGCCACCGGTCGAAGCGACGGACAGGTTCTTGCCGGCGAGGATCGTAGCGGCGTTGCTCAAGGTGGCGCCCGCGACATTGATGTTCAAGTTCTGCGCCGACTGGACAAGGCCGGTATTGTTCAGGCTCGCAACATTCAGCGTGCCGGCCTGGCTGGCGGAGCCGGACGAAATCAGCGTGCCGGTGTTGACGAGCGCTCCTGTGGTGATCGTGCTGCCCTGATCGGCCTCCAGCGTCCCCGAGTTGCTCAGGTTGAGCGAGTAGCCGGTCAGGCTTCCCTTGGCGAGCAGGGTGCCGGAATTGCCGAGGGCGTTGCCGACGTTCAGCATCATGCCGGCGTTCGATTGCAGGATGCCGCTGTTGCTGAGGCTGGCAATGGTGACATCGACGCTGTTGCCCAGCAGCTTGCCCGATTGGGTGTTGAATGCCCCGTTGCCGTCGCTGATGGTCAGCGCATTCCCCGCCTGGATGACGCCGGGATTGGTGTTGGTGATGGTCAGCGCGGATGCGCCGGCGTCGACTGTGAGGTTATTGGTGGCGAGCAGATTTCCGGAATTGGACAGCGCGCCGGATACGTTGAGAATAAGATTCTCCGCCGACTGCAGGCTGCCGCTGTTGGTCAGTGACGCGAGGGTGAAACTGCCTGACTGGCCGGCGCCGTTCGAGGCGATGAAAGTGCCTGCGTTCTGCAGGCTCGTTGCCGCGAGCGTGCTGCCCTTGGTGCCCTGAACCGAACCGCTGGCCTGGTTGTTGAAGGCCGCGGCCTTGGCCGTCAGGCTGCCGTCGCTGAGCACGATGCCGCTGTTGTTCACGTTTTCGCTGCTGCCGTTGGCCTGGTCGGCAATATCCAGCGCGGTCTTGGCGTGCAGCGTGCCGCTGTTGGCGAGCGTGCCGGCGACGCGTGCGTTGAGGCTGCCGGCATCGGCAGTCATCGTGCCGGCATTGGCGAATCCGTTTCCCGCCGTCAGACTCAGGTTGCCCGCAGTAGTCTGGATGCCTTGCCCGGCGCCGGCGCTGGTGCTGAGTGCGCCGGTGCTTGCAACAAGGGTCATGTCGCCCGTCGAATGGACTGCGGCCGCAGCCAGCGCAAGGTCGGTGCCGGTGCTCAAACCGAGCGTGCTGCCGGCATAAATCGTCGCGCCGCCGGCGCCGATCGCCAGGCTGCCGAAGCTGCCGGACAGCGCGCCGCCGGCTCCCCACGTGCCGCCGTCGATGCTGGCCGAACCGGTTGTGACGAGCGTGTTGGCGGCACCGGCAAAACGGGTCTTGGCGGCGGCGGAAACATCAATCAGGTTGGCGCTGGTGAGCGTGAGGTTGTTGGCCGCGTAGAGTTCACCCTCGGCGAGATTGATTTGGCCCGCGCTCGCGGTCAAAGCCAGATCGCGGCCGGCGGACAATTTGGCGCCCGCGCCATTGACAAAGAGATCCTGGCTGCCGCTCGCGGATGTGGTGGCAAGGCTCGCATCGCGCGCAGCACTCATGCTGGCCAGCATTTCGATCTTGCCGGCGCTGGTCAGCGTGAAATCGTCGGCGCTGGCCGCGACTTCGCCGGCCATGCGCACGCCGACGCCGGCTTCAGTGGCGATCAGCCGTATGCGCCCGGCATACATGCCGCCAAGGGCGGTGGAATCGATGGCGTAAGCCGGTGCTATGCCGCTGCCGGCGACGGAGCCGGTGACGTTGCGGCCGGCGTAATTCCAGATATTGTTGCCGGTGGTTATGCCGACGCTGCCGTCCGCGGCGACGTTGATATTGCCGTCCACTTTCACCGAGCGGGCGACGATGTCGAAAATCTGCTGCGTGGTCGCGTTGACGCCGGTGCCGCCGATCAGCACGTCGCCGCGATTGACGGTAAAGCCGGCCAGGCTGCCATCGCCCGCAAGATTCGGCGTGCCCGTGGTCAGCGTGGCATGATCGGTGTTGATGAAACCGCAGCCGTAGCAGGTGATGCCGTTGGGATTGGCGACGACGACATCGGCCTTGCCGCCGAGCACTTCGGTAAAGCCGGCGAGCGTACTGCGATTGGTGGACACCACTTCGTTGAGGATGACGCGGGCTTCCTGCCCCAGATTGAGATTGGCCGCCACCTGCCCGGCCAGTTGAGATTGACGCGCCACCTGGCTGCTGTTGCCGTTGTTCAGCACCAGGCCATTGGTCTGGACGTCGTAGCGCGTATATTGGTTAAGCGAGAGGCCGGCGGAATTGGCCGTCTGGATATTCACCACCGGTACGCCGTTGGCCGAAATATAGGCTTTTGTATTGCCGCCGGTGGGCACCACTGTGGTCGCCGGCGTATCGGCCAGCGCGTACGTCATTCCGAAACCAGCGGCGGTCAGCGCAGTCAGGAAAACTGCCCGCTCCGCGTGCCCGCTCTTCTTGCTATGCGAGCGCGCCGTCTCGGCAGCGGCAACCCACGTACCATGGCGTTCATTCCAGACCAGGCGGTAAACGCGGTTCATGATGTCCTCCTAGAATGCGTAAGCGAGGCGAAACCAGGTTTGGCTGTATTCCTTGCTCATGGTGTTCGGCAGAGTCAGCGGCCGGGTATTGAAAAAATCCCAGGACAGGCCTCGCAAATTGGCGGATATGCCGACCGCCATCCCGCTCAGCCTGCCCTCTGGAATTCCCGGGGCGCGGTTTCGCACTTCGCCGGTGTCATAGCCGATGTAGATACGGGTCGAGATGTTTTCGCCGCCAATGACGAGCGGCTGACGCGCCGAGAGTTCATTGCGCCAGTAATAGCCATTGTCGCCGGTCAGCGTGTTGCTAACGAATCCGCGCACGGAATAGATGCCGCCGATTGAAATCTGCTCGGAACTGTAGAGCGTATTGTTTGCTCTTTGGCCGGTCAGTTGGCTGGTAAAGGCGGCATCCTTGTCGAATACGCGAAACGGCAGCGAATAGTTGAAGCCGGCCTTGTACTTGCTGAATTGGGCACGTGGCGCCCAATCCGGCAGATGATCGGCGTCACGCAACGCGCCCATCGCATCGAGTCCCTGCGCGTAGCCCAGATCAAGGGAGAGCGCGCCACCCATGAAACCGGTGCTGAGATTGCTGTCCAGATCAAGCACCGTCAGATTACGGCTGCTGACCGTCAGGAATTGGTCGGCGAGATAATTCTTTGTTTGCTTGGTGGTGATTGTGGCGGCCAGCAAGGCGCGGATGGATTGATCGCGGTACACGGTCCGATCGAGGCGCACGTCATTGTTGGTGCTGTTGCCGCGCGAGACGAGTTCAAGACCGCTGGGCACAGTAATCGTGCTGACGTATCGCGAGCGGCTGTTACCCAGCGACAAGGTCCAATATCCAAATGGGACGCTGAAACTCGAATTGTCGCTGGCCGAGTATTTGCTGCCGGGATAACCCGGCGTGGATTCCCGGTGCGTGATGGAATAGAACTCGTTGAAACCCAGCAGATTGTCCGCGCCGATCGTCGCGCCCGTTTGATCCCGGCCCGTCGATTCCGATCCCTGATTGTCGGTGGAGACGTTAAAGTGAAACGGAAATCGCGGTTCGTTGTGCACCACCACGGTGCTCGTTCCCGGTGTCTCTCCAGGCTGAATGTCCAGTTGCGCGTTGTTGGAGGCGAGGCGGTTGATCTGGTCGATGCCTTGTTCCAGTGCCCGCAAATCAAGGATGTCATGCTCGATGCCGGGGAACGCATTGCCGATCGAAATGCTATGCGCATCGCCGTCGTCAATCAGGATTTTTCCCACCACGCCTTCGATGACCAGTATCTCGAGGTGTCCGGCGCTCAAGTCCTGCGGCGGCAGGTAGGCGCGCGTTGTGATAAAGCCGCGATCAATATAGTTCTTGGTGATTTCGGCCAGGATGCGTTCGATATCTCCTACATTGAGGCAGCGACCGCTGAATTCATCGGTGATGCGCTGGCGCACCGATGCGGATAAATTGGGGGCGCCATTGATTGTGATGCTGTTGATTTCGCGGCAGGGTGCGCCGATTGATGGCACCTCGACTTTCGGTTGCAGCGATCGGGTGTCGATGCCCTCGACGCGCTCGGCGCGCCGACGCGCCTCTTCCTGATCATAGCGCAGACGTTCCTGTTCCTGGCGCTGGATGATCTCGGCCTGGCGCTGCGCGGCGGCGATGTCGGCCGCGGTTTGTGCGGATGTGAAATTGGGCAAAAACATGCCCGTCATCAAGCAAAGGCCAAGAGTTGCCCGAAACTTCGATTGCATGGAAAAGCGTCCGCCAAATAATTCTTGTTATGCAGCGAGCTTCACATTGCGGGCCGTTCAAAGCGGAAAATATGGCCGCTGATACGGTCAAAACCGTCTGCTTACATAAGTGCCCGGTTAGTGCCCCAACTCCTGTCGATCCCTGTTCATTTTATCCATACCTTTGGCATGGTTTTTCAAAATATTACCCTCTTCCCAGCATCAGTACAATTGGCTTTGGAAGATTTCTGGTTTCATTCACTTGGCTTAGTAATCCGCGCTATCGACAGTCAGCGCGTGGAATGAACCGGCTGAGTCGAGGTTTAATGAATTAGCGGATAGGATGGCATCGGTCGGACCAGTTGGCCTGAAAGCCTGCGAGTTCTTGCTACTCGAGTTCTACCGGTCCTGGCCTCGGCCGATCAAGGACGGCGATGGGGTGCTGCCGCACGGCCGCAATGTGCGGCCAATCTGGCGGTCAGCCTCCATTTGTCATCATGGAGTAATGATTCAGCAGTACGCGTTGACGGATATTGAAAGCCGTCGTCAAGGTCGCCCACGGAAAGAAAGATGTGATCGAGCATGATTCGTCTTTTACGACCAGTCGTTCGATGATGCCGCCGCACGCAACCGCAGGGGACGCATTTTGCGTCTCCATTGAAAAGCGACAACAACTCTAGACCAGCAAGTCGCGCATATCGTCGGCGTGCTCTTCTTCCATCGCCATTATGCCGACCAGCATCAGGCGAGTCGTCGGGTCGGTGTGGCCGATCACTGCGATCTTTTGGCGATAGGATTCAATTGCCACGCGTTCGGCGACGAGGTTGGTCTTGATCATGGCCTGGATATCGTCCGAATCGTCGTACTCCGCATGGCTGCGTTCGATCAGCGTGGCGGGATCGAAATCGGGCTGGCCATTCAATTGCACGATGCGCGCGGCCAACAGGTCGGCATGGCCTTGCTCCTCGTTCGCATGCTGCAGGAATCCGGCCTTGATCGGTCCATTCTTCAAGCCGGTTGCCGTGTAGTAATGGCGTTTGTATCGCAATATGCGGACCAATTCGGTGGCCAGCGCGTTGTTAAGCATCGCTACAATCTTCTTGCGATCAGCCTCGTAGCCCGCGGTTACAGCGCCGTCGGCGAAATTCTTCGCGGCAGCCCGGATTGCGGCGGTATCAATGCCCGCATGAATAGTCTTCTTGTCTTTCTTCATGGTGATTCTCGATATCAGTGAAATTTGAAAGTAGGCGATGAGCTAGCGTAGCGATGTGATTCCCGCCGTAGGCGAAATGCGATATTCGGCCGAAGCGATCTTTTCCGCGTGCAGGCTTCCGGTCGGTCATTGATCGCCACCCAAGGCGTGAGCGCTCAGGCCCGTCCGGTGAATTGCCTGCCGACGACACGATGAACTGGTCGGGGTACGCGAGTTCAATACGCGCACCGCCGCTTTTGAAAGCGCCTAGATGAGCGGATCGATCGGCGCAAAAAAGGGCTGGATGATGCGGTCCCTGGCGACACAGAACTCGCGCAGATAAGCCGTGATCTGGCCCGCGCCGACGCGTCGCCAGGCGAGCGCCAGCGGCGAGGGCAGGCGGCCGACGACGACCGGACGCTCGACCAGCAGGCGCTGGCGGGACAGTTCGCCGGCGATCGGCGCGGGCAGGAAACCGACGCCCAGCCCGGCAACGTGGCAGGATATCTTCGTTTGCATGTCGGGCACCAGCAGTTCGCGCTGCCGGGGCAGCCGCCAGGCGGTGCGTTTGGTGATGTGCACCGAGGTGTCTTCGACGTTGATCGCCGGATAGACCCGCAAATCGTCGCTGCCCAGCGGGCCTTGCGACAAGGCCAGCGGATGTCCGGGCGCGACCACGAAAACCCAGTTGACTGAGCCCAGCGGCGTCGTCAGAAAATCGTCGTGCAGCGAATCGAAGCCCGGAACACCGAGCGCCAGGTGCCCGCCGTTGTAGAGCATCTGGTCCCAAACGCCCATATAGACCGCCCGCCGGACACTGATCGCGGTATAGGGAAAGCGCTCGGCGAGGTGCGCGAGCAGCACGGCGACACTGGCCGAATCGTAGAGCAGGTTGTTGATGACGAGATTGAAACTCGGCTCTATCCCTTCCTTGACCTGCTTGAGTTCGTCGGGAAGCGTCTGCAGCCAATCGAAGATCTGGCTGGCCTTTTCGTAGAGGTATTCGCCCGACGGCGTCAATGTCACTGAACGCGTCGTGCGTTGGAAGAGCGGCGCGGCGACGCTGTCCTCGAGCGTCTTGATGCGGTAGCTGATCGCCGAGGTCGATTTGTGCAGGAGGTCGGCCGCCGCGGAAAAGCTGCGCAACCTCGCGACGGCGAGAAAGGTCCGCAGTTCGTCTTGACCCAACCTGGATTTCAGCGATTCGGACACAATCCCTCGCGGTTTTCGATCTCAAATACGGGTGCCGGCCGGTGCAGTATAACGAAACGCCGGGAAAACCGTCACACCGGCGAAAGCCGGTGTCCAGTCCAGTGTTCTAAGCCTCGGAAGCCGCAATAAACCCGGCCAGCGTATCGAGCCCTGAACTCACGCCATGGCCAGCGACCCGGGCCGCAAGCGCCAGGACACGGGGGAACGTAACGTGCGCCAGGCTGCGCACCAGCACGACCAAATGACTGCCGAACTCGCCGCGCAGCGCAGCCCTGAGATAACTCACGCTCGCTGTCGTCGTCAATTGTGGCAGGCGACCCCTCAGCGCACGCAGCAGGGCCGCCAGCGGCGCCTGTTCGCCTGAACTGGCCCAGGCCTGCGCCAGCATGCCAATCAGGAAGTCGTCGCCGGCCGGCGTCGACCCGGCGCCGCGTCCGATCAGCGCCAGCAAGGCCTGCTCGCCGGCGGGTGAAACCTCGCGCAGCGCCGCGACCCAGTGCTCGACCGGTCCGCCCTTGGCCAGCCACTCGCCGGCCGGTTTCCCGAATCCGAGCGGAGCGGGGTGGGCGCGCAGCCATTGTCCCAGCGCGGCAATATTGCTCAGCGCACGGTCCGAACGCATGCTGGCCGGATCGGGAATGAGGCGCGAACTGAAAATGCGCACATTGCGCAGATCGAACCGCAGTGGCGGCGTTAGCCCGGCGCACCGCGCCGCTTCGAGAATGCTGCACAGATCGCATTCGCGCACGACGATATGCAGCGGCAGCAGCCCGCGTCCCGGCGCGCTCAGGAAAATGTCTTCGTCGAAGCCGTCGATTGCAAGGCTCGCGCCATGCTCATAGCTAGCGCGCAACTGCGGCGCCCCACACGCCAGCAGATCGCGCGCGCCGGCGCTGACGGCCAGCGGACGGACGCACGGCATTTGCCGCGCGTCCGCAGCGAAGCTCGTCAGAATGCGTAGTCCACGTGCCGCTCGGTCTGCGCGACGATGCGGCCGCGCTTGACGACGACGCTGCGATCCGGAATGTCGAGGATTACGTCGGCGACCCGTTGCGTGTTGAGCAGAACGACATCGGCATCCTTGCCGACGGCCAGGCCATAGTTCTTGAGGCCGAGGGCCTTGGCCGAATTAGTGGTGAGCATCGGCAGCACGGTCAGCTGGTCGTCGGCGCCGCCGAGGTGGCAGGCCGGCAGGGCCAGCGCGGCGATCTGCAGGAGATCGCCGGTGCCGTACGGGGTAAAGGCGTTGCGGATGTTGTTGGTCGCCAGGCATACATTGACGCCGCCGTCGCGCAAGGCGCGCACCGGTGTCAGCGTGCGCCTGACGTTGAACTCGTCCTTGCGGCCGCCCAGGTGCATGTCGGTGGCCGGCAGGCACATCACGGAGATACCGGCATCCTTGAGCAGGGCGATGATCTCGTCGCGCCGCGCCGGGATCGCTGCGCCAAGCGCGGTCAGGTGCCCGACGCTGACGCGGCCTTCGTACTTCTCGGCGATGGTCTTCCTGGCCAGATACTCGATCGACATCTGGTCGGCATCGTCGCGGAAGTCCTGGTGAAAATCGAGGTCCTTGTCGAAATCCTTAGCCAGCTTGAATACCCAGTCGATATGCGCATTGGCCGAAGTGTCGTTGTAGGGAATGGCACCGACGACATCGGCGCCCTTCTTCATTGCCTCGACCATCATCGCGTCGGTGCCGGGCGCCTTGAGGATGCCTTCCTGCGGGAAAGCGGCGACCTGAATGGTGATCCGGTCGGCGTACTCGCGGCGCAGGTCGAGCACCGTGTCGAAACCGGTGAAACCCTGCGCCGGGTCGAACTCGGCGTGCGCGCGCACGTGCGTGCTGCCGAAACCGATCAGGGTTTTCAATACGCGGCGCGCCCGCGCCTCGATATCCTCGCGCGTGAAAGTCGGCTTGAGCGCGGCGCTGACGGCGATCGCTTCCATCAGCGTCCCCGAGCGGTTCGGCTTGCGATCCATGACAAATGCTTTTTCAAGGTGCAGATGGGACTCGATCAGGCCGGGGATCAGCACCCGGCCTGCGCCCTCGATTTCCTTGGCGCCGCGGCACGCCAGATTCGGCCCGATATCGGCGATCTTGCCGCCGTCGATTGCAACATCCGTGAGCGACCCGGCATCGTCGAGTCGAACTTTGCGGAAAACGAGATCCATTTCTAGTCCTTTGCGAAAAACGGGTTTGAATTAAACCATCACAAACGAGAGCACGACCAGCAGCGCAAGACAGCTGAGCACGAACGGTGCGTTGCCCTTGGAGACTTCGATGAGCGTGATGCGGAAGCCCGCCGAGAGCGCCTGCACGGTGATATTGACCAGTGAAACCTGGCTGCCGAAACCGACGCCGATGGTCACGAAACCGATCGCCAGCGGGCTAAATCCCAGGGCCACCGCGATCGGCAGGATCAGTACTAGGATCGAACCGACGTAGGCGCCGGCCGGGAAACCGATGGCGAAGCCGGCGAGCACCGCGGCCGGGACAACCATCGACAGCGGCACGAGCTTGACGAAACCGGCGATCGTCGCGAAAGCGCCGGTCTTTTCGATGAGGCCGATGAAGACCAGGAACAGGCCGACCTGGAACAGGCGGGTCAGGATGTACGACGAACCATCGACCATCGCATCGACCGATTGGTTGAGCGTGAAGGCACTGCAGAAATACACGAGGGCGACGGTGACGGTCGCATAAACGACCGGGCCGAGGACCGGGCCGCCGAACAGCTTGTTGACGAAGGGGCCGGCGATGACGGCGAAGAGCAGGAAGATCGCCGGAATCGTGCGCTTCCAGAGTTCGGCGTTGGACATCGCCTTGAATTCCTCAGGCTCTTCGCCATGGAACAGCGACTTGGCGCGCAGCGTGCCGACGAAGGCGATGACGATGGCGATGGCGCAGAAGAGCAGCCAGTAGGGCCGCATGGTGACGACGTAATCACCGATCGGCGTTCCCGACAGCTGCGAGACGACCGACGATTCGAGCGATGCCGGCGACGTGGTAAACGACGCTGCGGCGGCGATCGACATGCCGGCGATGACTGCCGGGATGGCGCCGACCGCAGCGAAGGCCAGCGGCGCAATCACCATCGCGCTGCCGCCGCCGATACCCGACATATAGGTTGCCGCGGCCTGCAGGATGACGATGAAGGCGCCGACATACTCGACGCGGCCGCCGATGTTGCGCCGGACGAGGGTCAGCGCGGAGGAGTAGCCGCCGGCCTTGAACACCGCCATGGCGATCGCCGAATTGATGATCGGCACGGTGATCGACAGCATTTTCGGCACGGCTTCAAGCAGCCCCTTATTGGCGTCGGCGAGGCCGATGCCGCCGATGATCATCGCCATCACGCCGCCGGCCAGCGCGGCGACGAGCATATTCACCTGCAGAAAAAGGAGGCCGAGAATGAGGACGATCGGGATGACGCCAATGAACTGGGCGAAACCGGTGCCCGGCGCTGAGTGGGCAAAAAACGCCAGTGCGGCGCAGACAACCAGCGTCGCCAGGATGCCAAGATTGCGCCGGCTGTTATCTGGCGCGGTTTGATTATTCGTACTCATGCGACCACTCCTTGATGTTGTGGAAACGGGTGAATGGAAATGCAACTGAACCTCGGGTGATGGAATTCAATTATTCTCGCCTGCCGTCTGTGCGGCCTGGGCATTCTTCTGTGGGCGCTTGCGTGCGCGAACACCGGACATTATATAGGGCATCGATCCTGTGCTTGAGCGAAATTGGCCGAGCATATGCTGCGCTTTCCCTCAGGCCGTTACGCCCTGCTGTTCGGCCAGCGCCTCGAGCGCTTTCTCGAAACAGCCGAGCGGTGCGCGCACGGTGCCGGCGCCGACCTGGCCGATGCCGGCCTTGCGGTGGGCGATGCCGGTATTGATCAGCGGCGTGATGCCGGTCTCGACGACCCGGCGCACATCGAGACCGAGACAGGCCGCCTGGAAATCCCAGGTCGGAATTTGCAGGAGCGGATTGCTGTCGATGAAGATCTCGCGCATTTCCTCGCTGATTTCGAGCGCGTCGGCAAAGCCGCCGGCGCCGACGAAGCGGGTGACGCCGGGCGCAGCGATCATCGCCGCCGCGCCGATGCCCAGCGTTTCGGTGATGGCGCTGTCGCCGATGTCCGGATTGGCATCGTCCTGCGAGTAGCCGGTGAAGAACAGGCCGACCGGCGTATTGACCGGCGCCGTGAACCAGCGCTTGCCGAGGCCGCTGACGCGGATGGCGAAGTCGCGGCCGTTGCGCGTCATCGCCGTGACGATGCTGCCGGCCTCGACCGTCGCGCCGGCATCCATCGCGCATTTGCAGTAAGCCATCGCGACATTGAGGAAGAACTGTTCGGTGCGTGCCAGGAAACTCAATACCTCGCGCTGCTGGATGAGGCCTTCGCCGCTGCCGGCGATTTCAGGCGCAAGCGCTCTGAGCAAGAGCGCGGAGGCGGCGATATTGCGCTGGTGGAATTCGTCGCCCATGGTGATGGCCTGCGCCATCAGGGTCGAGAGATCGACACCGCCGGCCAGCCGCCCCAGCGCTTCGGAGAGAACCGGGCCGAGAACGTCGCGCATCCACGCGAGGCGTGTCTGGACTTCGCCCTCGAACGCGCCGAAGCGCATCACCTTGCCGATGCCCTCGTTGAGGTTGCAGTAAGCGACGTTGCCCTGCACGCTGTTCTTGACCACCAGCACCGGCATGTGCGGCGAGGTGATGCCGCCCATCGGACCGACGGCCGAGTTGTCGTGGCAGGGGAGAAAGCGGATTTGCCCGCCCGCGGCGAGGGCCTCGGCTTCCGCGGCGCTCTTGGCCCAGCCCTCGAATAGGCTCGCGCCGAGCACGGCGCCCTGCATCGGGCCGGTCATCTCGGGCCAGGCGATCGGCGGGCCGGCATGCAGCAGCGCGTGGCCCTCGCGCAGCGCCGCGATGCACTCGTGCGCCGGCTTGACGTCCACGAGGTGCGGGCGCGCCAGCTTGATTTGCGCAACGACCGCGGCGTTGGCTTCGTTCAGTGTCTTGTACAAGGTCATATTCTCCAGGAAATCAATTGAGCTGCGCGAGCAGGGACGCCATGCGCGCGTTGCCGCTGGCGGCCGGTTCCCACTGCTCATGAACGACGCTGACACCGTTGGCCAGCAGGTCGTCGGCAAAGCCGCGCAAGCCGATGTTGATAATCGCCGGCGCGCTGCTCAGCAGTGCCGATGGCGCGCCGGCGCGTGCCGCTGGTGCGGCGATCGCGCGACCGGCCAAGAGCAGCGCCGAACGCACGCTTTCGGCGATGAGGATACCCGCCTCTTCGAGCTTGCTGGCCTGGCCGGCCCGGTCCTGCGGGTCGTCGGCGGTGCCGGTCAGCGTGGCGATGACCACGATGGGCGCTTGCTCGCCGCGCGCTGCGCGCAGTTCAGCGACCGCCTTGGCGACTTCGCCGGCCGGGTCGGCATGGCCGCCGTAGCCGAGCACGATATCGAGCAGCAGGACGCCGACCGCCGGGTCTTCGGCAAGACGGGCAATCATTTCATTGCGCGCCGCCGGGTCGATCATCGGGTGCGGGCGGCCGCGGGTGTAGCGGTCGTCGCCGAGATCGATGATGCGGTGCCCGCCTTCGTGCAGCATGAAGCCGTCGACGTGCGCCGCGTCGGCCTTGACGCCCAGATGTTCGGCGAGCAGGAAAGCCGCTTCGGCAGCCAGCGTGCCGCCGCAATAGAGGCCGCAGATACGGGTATTGGCGACGCTCGGCAGGGTGGCGAGATGGGCATCGATGCAAGCCAGCTCGACGGCCAGCGCTGCGGTTTCATCGAGTGTCTGGGTGAAATGCACGTTGCCGACATTGCGCTGGACGACACGCTCGCCGACGAAGAGCGCGACGACGGGTTTGCCGATATCGTTCAGGGCCTTGAGGATACGTTCCTTGACTGCGGCTGCGGGTGGTTTGGAAACGAAAGTGATGACGCGGCTCGCCGCATCCCGGGCGACCATGTCGAGCGCGGTGAGCGCGCTGATTCCGCCGATGCGCTCCGACAGGTCGCGGCCGCCGAGGCCGATGGCGTGCGTGATGCCGCCGCCGAGGCGGGCGATTTGCGAGGTGACCTCCTGCAGGCCCGTCCCCGATGCGCCGACCACCGCGATGGCGCCGGCCGGAATGCGGTTGGCAAAAGCCAATGGCGCCTTGTTGATGATCGCCGTTCCGCAATCGGGCCCCATCATCAGCAGGCCCTTGTCGCGCGCCAGGGTCTTCAGCGCGAGTTCGTGCTCGAGGCTGACATTGTCGGAAAAAATCATCACATGGCAGCCGTCCGAGAGCGCCTGGCGCGCGGGCTCATAAACGTAGTGCCCGGCCAGCGAGATCAGCGCGATGTTGGCGCTGGGCAAGAGTTCGCGCGCCCGGCGCCAGCTGCGCGCCAGCGGATAAGCGGCCTTGCGCCCGCCGCGCGCGAGTTCGGCGAGGCGGCTCTTGACCTGTTCGGCCATTGCCCCGGCCACTTGCGGATCGCCGTTTTCGCTATCGACGACGATGCACAGATCGTTGGGCGTTGCCGCGGCAAGCGCCGCGTGCCACATGCCGGTCTCGCGGAAGACGTCTTTGTTGGCCGGCGTTCCCATCATCACCGACACGCGGTTGACCTGGGGCAGTGCCGACAGGTCCCGCGAGACGAGCATCAGCGTCACGGAGTCCTGGAAGCTTCCGTTGATCAGTACAGCGTGCAGCATTGCAACCCTCCTAATTGATTCAATCCCGATGCGTGGCGCTTGTTCGGTCGTTCTCGTTCGCGCCGCAGGGATCTTCGCCCGGCTCCATGCGCGCCCGGCTGGCCGGCGTTCGGAGTGCTTGCCATGTTCGTAAGATGACCGCCGGCTGTCAAGGCAAGGCAAGACGCTGAAGCGCCGCCTGTCAAACGCGTCCTTTCCTTGCGGACACTGGCCCGGACGGTGCGCGCCGGGCAAATCGAACCCCCGATTGTGCAATAGATTCAATCAAAGATAGTCGCCGTCGTGGTCATAATCAGTTGTCTTTCAGCAAAGCACAGATTAGGGAGTACTGCATCCATGGACCACTCGTACGAGATCCCGCGCCGACTGATCGTCGCCATAGGCGGCAACGCCATCGACGCGACCAAGGGTGACGACACGCCGAAAGGCCAAAAGGCGATTGCCGAGCTGACCGCGCGTACGGTGCTGCCGCTCCTGCAACTCGACAATCAGCTCGTCATCGTGCACGGCAACGGCCCGCAGGTTGGCAAACTCCTACTGGCCAACGCCATCGCCCGCGAACGCGTCACGCCGCAGTCGCTCGACATCCTCGTCGCGCAGACGCAGGGCGCGACCGCCTATCTGCTCGCACAGGCTTTCGAGAACGTCCTGCGCGAAACCGGCAACCCGCGCCATGTCGTCGGCCTGGTGACGCAGGTCGAAGTCGACCCCGACGACCCGGCGTTCAACAATCCGACCAAACCGGTCGGACCTTTCTTCACCGAGGCCGAAGGCCGCGCGCTCGCCGAAGAACTTGGCGTGACGGTGAAGGAAGATTCCGGCCGCGGCTGGCGCTACACGGTCGCATCGCCCAAGCCCCGGCACATTTGCGACATCTCGCTCGTCGAGGCGCTGATGTGCCTGCGCACCGTGGTGATCGCCGGCGGCGGCGGCGGCATCCCGGTCGTGCGCGACGACATGGGACGCCGGCATGGCGTCGAGGCGGTCATCGACAAGGACATCACCACCGCCGTCATGGCCAACGTGCTGGGCATTCGCGACATGATGATCCTGACCGCCGTGCCGCGGGTCTCGATCAACTTCGGCAAGCTCAATCAGCGCGACCTCGAGCGGGTGTCGGCATCGACCATGCGCAAGTACCTGGCCGAGGGCCATTTCCCGCCCGGCAGCATGGGCCCCAAGGTCGAGGCGGCACTGCTCTTTCTCGAGGCGGGCGGCAAGCGGGCGATCATCACCAGCCTCGAAACCGCAGTGCCTGCGCTGCGCGGCGAGACTGGAACGCATATCGTCAATGACGCGGATTTTGCTGCCCAGCCGGTCGCCGACAACGGCGAAAAAGTGCTGGGCCGGCGCTAACCTTCACCGGCGGCAAATTGCGCCCTGGCAACACGCGCTCTGCTACGAGAAAGGCCGCCGTCGAGGCCCCGGTCAGGGGCGTGGGCGAAGCCACGAACTCCAGCGCTAAGGAGGCGCCGGTTCGCCGGTTCACCGAGGTTGGGCGAGAGACTTCATCATCGAGTCATCTCACGGCCCCGCGGTAAACATCCGGGTCATGGCGTTCCATGAACATGTACGGGTTCTTGAGGGGCGTGAAGCCAAATTTTTCGTAGAGGCCGTGGGCGTCCTTGGTCGCGAGAATCCAGCGTCGCAGACCCTGCAAGTCAGGGTGGCTGACAATGCATGTCATCAACCACTTTGCCAGCCCGGCGCCGCGGTACTCATCGAGTACAAAGACATCCCCCAAATAGGCAATCGTCGCGTAGTCGGAAATGACGCGAGAAAAACCAATCTGCTGCTTTCCGTCGAGCAGCGCGAAGCACAAGGAATTTTCCAATGACTTCTCCACCGTGCGCGGCGGGATTCCCTTCGCCCAATAGGAAGATCCCAAGAATTGCGCGATCACGGCATGATCGAGTTTCGCCGGATCGCAGCTGACCGTGAAATTACCGCGTGACCATTCCACGCAGTGGTCAGGGGATTGTGAGTTTTGATCTTGGTCCATTGGCTGCAATTACCGCTCATCGAATGGTCTATCGACAGAGCGAGAAACAGAAAGTTGCCTCCCCTCGTGCTGCTAAGCGCTGCACAAGATTGAGGCCACGGGGGGCGTTGGTAACGTCGGTAAGTCGGGCCGATCGAGCCGAATCTGTTCATGGCGTGAATACGGATCAGGCCGTACGCTGCAATCAGAGCGGCAAAGGGCAGGACGCCAAGCCAGAACCCATTTGGAAGTAATGCCAATGTCGCTGCGGCGAGGCGAGAGTAGTCTCCAGCCGGAATCTGCAGCTTCGTTGACAATCGGTGCAAACATAGGGACCATGACCGAGAGGGTAGAGTAAGGCAGGGAAGAGCAATCAACAGGTATTCGTTTGCGCCCGCCGTTGCTTGCGCTTGGATCCGCCGTTTCGAGCGGCTGCGCAGTGCTTGCGTCAATGCTGGTCTCGCCCTTGCAATCAACGGCGAGGCGATATGACCACCGACGCGAGAAAGCGCTTCATCCTGTTCGCTACGGCAAGTTACGCCATTCTGGCGCTGGCCTGGATCTTCCTCTCGGATCAATTGCTGCGAGTTGTCGCCGACTATACGTCGGTTGTCTGGTTATCGACGGCCAAGGGTGTGGTCTTCGTGGCGGTAACCACAGTGCTTTTCTTCATCGCCATGCGCGTCGTCTCGTCGGCCAGCGGCGCTGAACACGCGCGGTGTCCTGCTGACGGCTTTTCCAGGGCGGCGCCGGCGCGGCGGCCGGGCTGGCCGATCTATGTCTTCGCCGTGTCGGCGATCGTCGCCCTGGTCGTCGGTATGGTCAAGGTGGCCTTGTGGCAGGGCGACATCCATAATCGCGAGCGGGCGACGATGGCGGCGCAGAATGTTGCGCTGTTGCTCGACCATGAACTTAGCGGCCGCTTCGATCGAATCGACCTCGCGCTGCAGTCGGTCGCTTATTTCCATCAGACGCAGAACGCGGAGCGGCGTTTCGATCCGGCAAGATTCAATGCCTATGTGCGGCACAAGCATTCGCTGATGCCGGACGTGGCCAACCTGCGCGTCGCCGACAGGGATGGAATCGTCCGCTTCGGCGACGGTATTCCTACGGAAGAGCCGATCCGGGTCAGCGATCGCGACTACTTCATCCGCGCGCGCGACAATGCGGCGGGGGTGGTTGTGGATGGCCCGCTCGTTTCGCGCATCAGCCAGAATCCGGTCATTGTCCTGGCGCGGCGCATCAACGCGCCTGACGGCAGTTTCGCCGGTGTTGTTTTCGCCGGCGTCACGACCGCGACTTTCGGCGAACTCCTCTCCTCGGTGCCACTCGGCCCGCATGGCGCGGCGACGATACGCACAGCCGACCTGGCCCTCGTACAGCGCTTCCCCGAGGTCACGAGCAACCTGGGCAGCAGGTCGATCTCGCGCGAACTCAGCGAGAACATCCAGGCGCACCCCGACGCCGGCAGTTACTTGGCGGCCACACAGATCGACGGCGTCGCACGCAACAATGTGTACCGCAAGCTGCCGCGCTATCCTTTCTACATCATCGTCGGCCTGGCCGATGCCGATTACCTCGGCGCTTGGAAGAACGAAGCGCTGCTGCTTTCAGCGCTCGCCGCGCTGGCGATACTGGCCACGATGGTCGCCGCGGGACTCGTTTATCGCGCCTACCAGCAGCACGCCGCAGACCTCGAAGAACGGCAGGAGATCGATGAACAGCTCGAGTCGCTGCTTGCCGAACGTACCGCGCTGAACGCGGAACTTGCCTTGCGCGCGGACGATGCTGAAGCCGCCAACCGTTCGAAGAGCGCTTTCGTCGCCAATATGAGCCACGAAATCCGCACGCCGATGAACGCCATTCTCGGCCTCGCCTACCTGCTCGAAAAGAAGGATCTCCCCGGCGATGCCAGTGAAATGGTCCGAAACATCCGCATGGCCGGCCGTTTGCTGCTCGGTATCATCAACGACGTTCTCGATTTTTCCAAAATCGAGTCCGGCAAACTGCAGATCGAGGCGGCGCCCTTCCGTCTCGACGATGTGCTCGACAGTCTGTCGACGATCATGTCGGCCAATGCCTGCGAAAAAGAACTCGAACTGATCATCATGCCGCCGCCGAGCAGGACCAGCCCTCTGCGCGGCGATGCGTTGCACCTCGAACAGGTTCTGATCAACCTGACTGGCAATGCGATCAAGTTCACCGAACGCGGCCATGTGGCGCTTTCGATCAGCATCGTCGGCGAGGATGACGAACAGGTCGCGCTGCGCTTTTCCGTGCGCGATACCGGCATCGGCATCGCACCTGAAAAGCAGGAAGAGATCTTTGGCTCCTTCGCGCAGGCCGATGATTCAACGAGCCGCCGGTTCGGCGGTACCGGCCTCGGCTTGACCATCAGCCGCCGGCTGGTCGAGGCCATGGGCGGCCGGTTGCAGCTGACCAGCTTGCCCGGCAGCGGCAGCGAATTCTGGTTCGTCCTGAGCTTCGGGCGCGGGCGCGACGCCTGGGTCGCCGCTCCGGAGATGGCCCATCTTGACGTCCTTGTCGTCGATGACGACAGCATGGCCCGCGAAGCCCTGCGCAATATGGTCGACGGCCTCGGCTGGAAGGCTACCGCGCTGGGTTCCGGCGAAGCCGCGCTGCAATACCTGCGGGCCAAACCGGCCGGTCAGGCGCCGGCCGAGGTGGTGCTGCTCGACTACAAGATGCCCGGCATGGACGGCCTCGCCACAGCCAGGATGATCCGGGATGAACTCAAGGCCGCCAGCAATCCCATCGTCATTATGGTTACCGCCTTCTCGAGCAAAGAGTTGCTTGAGAATCCGGACTACGAGTTTGCCGACGCCGTGCTCAACAAGCCGATTACGCCCTCCAATCTTTACAATGCCGTGGCCGGCGCGATGCGCGTGCGACAAGGCGGCGAAGCGCGCGCCTAGCCGTTCCGATCAGCGTCTGGGCGGCTTGTGCATCCTCATCGTCGATGACAGCGAAATCAACCGTGAAGTCGCGCAGAGCATTCTTGTCGGCGAAGGTGCCGAGGTTGTCCTGGCCAATGATGGCCGCCAGGCCGTTGAATGGCTGCGGCAGCATCCGGACGATGCGGACATCGTGCTGATGGATGTGCAAATGCCGGTCATGAACGGCTACGAAGCCACACGTCAGTTGCGGCGCGTGCCCGACTTGGCCGAACTGCCGGTGATCGCGCTGACCGCCGGCGCCTTCATGGAGCAGCAGGAACTGGCCGATGAAGCCGGCATGAACGGCTTCATCGCCAAGCCTTTCGATGTCGATGCCACCGTCGCGCTGATCGTCCGGCTCACCGGCCGCGCCAAGCGGATGCGCCGGCATGCGGACAGCACGTCGCAAGCGCGAGGCGCCGGGTCCGGCCCGGAGGATTTGCCCGGCCTGGCCGTGGCCAAAGGCTTGCAAACGTGGCGGCGGCCTGCGGCCTATCGGCAATTCCTGCGCAAGTTCGCCGATGATTACGCCGCCAGCGCACAACGCATCGCCAGTGCCGACAAGGCCGAGGCTACGGCGCTGGCGCACAAGCTCAAGGGTGCGGCGGCGGCCCTGGCGCTTGACAGCGTGGCAGCACGCGCCGGCGAAGTCGACGATGCGCTGCGCGCCGGCCGAAATTCGGCAGCTGCCGTGCTGGCCTTGCAGGCGGCGCTGGAGACGGCTTTGGCGTCGATCGTGCTTTACGCACCACCGGCCGAACCAGCCGAGGATGCGCACAAGGAAACGGGCGGCGTGGTTTAGATCGCCGCGCGGGCGTGGCTCATGTCGAATCGGGCCTGGCGGTGAACCGCTTCGTGTTGAAGAAAACTTCCGTCAGCGAACCAGCCGTGTAAGGCGCAACACGGCACTGTCAGGCCGAATGCTTCTTCACCCAGGCGACATACTTGTCCATCCACGCCTGGAGGAACTTCCGGCTGTCGCCGGCCAGTTCGCCCGCCGCGTCGAACAATCCCTCCTTGTTCTGGAGGAAGGCTTCGGTCTGGCCCAGCGTCGGCACGTCAAGGTAGGCCAGGATATTGCGCAGGTGCTGCTGCGCCAGCGCCGTGCCGATGGCGCCCGGCGAGATGCCGAGCACGCCGGCGGGCTTTCCGGCCCAAGCGCTTTGTCCGTACGGGCGCGAGGCTTGGTCGATGGCGTTCTTCAGTACGCCAGGAATCGAACGGTTGTATTCCGGCGTCACGAACAGCAAACCTTGCGCTGCTGAAATTTCGCTCTTCAGACGCTTCACCGATGCGGCCGGGCTGGCATCATCGTCCTGGTTGTATAAAGGCAGATCGCCGATTTGCAATTGCCTGAAAACGAACTCGGGCGGCCCGAGCTTGACGACGGCGTTCGCCAGCTTGCGGTTGAAGGAATCCTTGCGCAGGCTGCCGACGATGACGGCGATCTGATATTGGCTCATATATTCCTCTCGCTCGACTATGAAAGAGACCTAAGTATAGACCAGCACTCAAGTTCAACGTTTCCTCGACGGCACCGACGCCCTTGCCGGAAGGGTCGCTGCGGCATTCAATCGAACTCGGGCCGGTTGCCGCTCATACCTGAAGCGCACCGGCAATTAGCTGCTCGGCCGGGGCGAGCGCGGATGCCAGTTCCTGTGGGAGCGCGTATCTGTCGATGAGGTATGCAGTCGCGTTGAAACTGACGGATACCCGTCCTGCGATCGGCTCGGATACCAGGACCTTGAGCGGCAGATCGAGTGCCGACAACGGTTGCGCCAACATCACCGGCGTTCCTGACTTGGGATTGCCGAAGATGATCAACGTCGTCGGCGGCATTTCAAGGCCCGCGGCCAGAGCCTCCGCCTGCTGATCAACAGTGGCGAAGATCTTGATGCCGTGATCGACGAAGGCGGACTGCAAGCGGCTTACGGTCTCCGGAAACGGGTAAGGGCTCGCCAGATTCACGATTCCGTGACTGTTCGCCGCGCTCGGAGAAGAAGGGGGCGGCCGACCTTTGTCGATAACCCGTAGTCGCTGCACGAGAAGATCGCCAATTTCCATTCGTCGAATTCGGGCACGGCCGACCGCGAGCCGACCAATGGCCAGCGCGCCGACAGCCATCGTGCCGAGCGCGACTGCGCCCATCGCCAGCGCGGCAATCGACCGCGACCTGCCAGCAGAACGATCAATTTGATTTCGCATAGACACGCTCGACTTTGGATACACGAATTCGGTAGTGCTCGTACCACCGGCTCTTGCCTTGCTCTTGTGCCGCGTGATGTTCCGAGTTGCGCTTCCAGCGAGCCAGCGCTTCGAGGCTATTCCAGAACGAGACGGTGATTCCGAAGCCGTCTACATCGCGCGCACTTTCGACGCCGAGATAACCGGGCTGCTCGGGGGCGAGTTCAAACATGCGTTCGGCCATCACGCCATAGCCATTCTCTCCCGCAGTTCTTTGCGACGAAAAGATCACTGCGTAGTACGGCGGGTCCGGGGTTTTCGCAAACATCCGTGCGCTCCTTAAACAGATCTCCGCAAAGCGGCGAGAAGGCGATGCCCGCGGCCTAGCCCTGCCGCTTGAACTATTGAACCTCGCGCTCGTGCTTCTCAGCCAGTTCGCGCGTCGCGACCGTTCCGAGCTTGTGGTGTTGCCGGTTTTGGGGTCGGTCTTGCTTGAATTGAGCCGGTAGCTGCCGGAAGAAAGTTTTCGAATCATGATCGTTGCTCCGTCTGATGGGATGACTCGCATGCCCCTCGCGTCGACGCGTTGGCAAACTGCTCCGGGATATCTCCCGGCTCGCCGATCGCTGATTGGATTCTGCCGAATTGGCGCGGTTCCGCGAACGCCGGAAGGGCTCGGCAACTCAGCCGATGCGGCGCAGGTGGATGGCTACCGAGAGCTGTGCGCCGAGCCAGCCGAGGACGGTGCCGGTGGCGGCCAGCGCGGCGATCTGCGCGGCGGACAGCCCGTGCAGCACGAAACTGCCGCTGTCGAGCGCGACGAGTTCGGCGATCGGCGCGGCGAGCAGCAGGCCGCCGCCGGTGACCAGCAGGGCGGCGAATAGACCGCCGAGCGCGCCTTGCAGCGCGCCGAAATACTGGAACGGCCGGCGGATGAACGCGTCGGTCGCGCCGATCAGCTTGGCGACTTCGATCTCGGCGGCATGCGCCAGGATTTGCAGGCGGATGGTGTTGAAGGTCACGGTCACGAGCGCTGCGGCGAGCAGCGCGGCGAGCAGCGTGATCGACAGCTTGCCGATGCGCAGGAAAGCGTCGAAACGCCTGACCCAGGCCGAATCGAGCTGGACGTGCGCTACTTTCGGCCAGGCCGAAAAAGTCTTGGCGAGCCGCTCGATCGCTTCCGGGCGGGTGTCGGCGGGTTCGACGACGAAGGCATCGGGCAGCGGATTCTTCGGCAGGCTGGCGATGATTTCGGCCATGCCTTCGGAAGCCTGTAGGCGCTTCAACGCGGCGTCCTTGGCGATGAAACGCCAATTGCCGGGATTGGCCGCGCGCAGACGCGATTCGATTTCGCCGACCTCGCGCGGGCTCGCTTCAACAGTCATGAACAAGCTGATTTGCTGCACGCCGGACGCACTGCCGGTGACCGCGCGCAGATTGTCGAGAACGACCCAGCCGGCGCAGGGCAGGGCCAGCGCGATGCCGATCACCAGGCAGGACAGGATGCTGCCGAGCGGCGCCGCGGCGAGCCGGCGCAATGCGTCGCGAATCGCCGCGCCGTGCATGGCGAAGAAGCTATTCATGCGGCATTTCCGGCGAGGCGGCCATGCTCGAGCTGCAGCACGCGCGGCGAAAAGCGCGCGAGCGACTGTTCATCGTGGGTGGCAATGACGACGGTGACGCCGACCTGATGAAAAGCGTGAAAGATTTCGAGGATGTCGGCTGCCGATTCGTTGTCGAGGTTGGTCGTCGGCTCGTCGGCGAGCAGGATCGCCGGCCGGTTGACCACCGCGCGGGCGATCGCCAGCCGCTGCTGTTCGCCGCCGGAGAGCGCGATCGGAAAAGCCCGCTCACGGCCCTGCAGGCCGACCTTGTCGAGCGCGGCGTGCGCACGCCGGTCGGCATCGCGCGCCGGCAAGCCGACGATGGCGAGCGGCAGCAGCACGTTGTCGAGGACGCTGCGGTCGAAAAGCAGCTTCTGATCCTGGAAGATCAGGCCGAAGTTGCGGCGCAGGTAGGGAATGGCGCTCTTGCGTAGGGCGGCGAGGTTCTGCCCGTTGACCACGATGCTGCCCGAGGTCGGGCGCTCGATCGCCGCGAGCAAACGGAACAGCGTCGACTTGCCGGCGCCCGAGTGGCCGGTGATGAAGACCATTTCGCCGGCGGCGATCTCGAAGCTCACCTCCTTGAGCGCATCGCAGCCCTCGGGATAACGTTTGCTGACGGCACTGGTGGAGATCATCGCAGGCTATTCGAACAGCGCATCGACAAAATCGCGCGCGACGAAGGGGCGCAGGTCGTCGATGCTCTCGCCGACGCCGATGAAGCGGATCGGTTTCGGACATTGCCGTGCGATCGCCGCGAGCACGCCGCCCTTCGCCGATCCGTCGAGTTTGGTGACGATCAGCCCGGTGACGGCGATGGCCTTATCGAAGGCTTTGACCTGCTGCAGCGCGTTCTGGCCGAAATTGGCCTCGAGCACGAGCAGGGTCTCGTGCGGCGCGGTCGGATCGGCTTTCTGGATGACCCGGCGCACCTTGGCGATTTCGTCCATCAGGTGCAGTTGCGTCGGCAGGCGGCCGGCGGTATCGGCGAGGACGATGTCGATGCCGCGCGCCCGGGCCGCGGCAATGGCGTCGAAGATGACGGCGGCCGGATCGCCCGATTCCTGGGCGATGACCGCCACGCCGTTGCGCTCGCCCCAGGCTTGCAATTGCTCGCGCGCCGCGGCGCGGAACGTGTCGCCGGCGGCGAGCAGGACCGACAATCCCTGCGCCTGGAAATGCTTGGCCAGCTTGCCGATCGAGGTCGTCTTGCCAGCGCCGTTGACGCCGGCAAGCATGATCACGAAAGGCCGGTGCGCCGTAATGTCGAGCGGCGCCTCGAGCGGCGCCAGCAGCTCGAGCAGCGCTGCCGCGAGGGCCTGCTGTATGCCTTCCGGCGTGTTGATCTGATCGCGCTTGGCGCGCGCCTTGAGTTCGCCGAGCAGGTACTGCGTCGCGTCCATGCCGACGTCACTCGTGAGCAGCAGCGTTTCGAGTTCCTCGAGCAGTTCGTCATCGACCCTGCCGCGCGCGAAGATCGCCTTGAGCTTGCCGCCGAGCTGCGCGCGCGTGCGCGCCAGTCCGGCTTTCAGGCGCTCGCGCCATGAGGCTGCGGGTTTGGCCGGGGCCGACGGGTCGGCGGTCGTCGCGCCCGGCTGGTCGGTGGACTTCTTGAGGAAACCAAACATGGCGCTTTCTTGTCTTCAGGGATGTCGCGAAGGAGGCGATGGTAAGATGCCATTGCCTTTGACCAGCTTTCAAATTTTAACAGAAGCCAACCATGCCCATTCGCTCCGCACCCCAAATCGCACGACGAATCGCCCACTTGACGGCTGCAACATTGCTATTGGCCGCACCGGCCCTGGCGCTGGCCAATCCTTTCGAGCAGCAACTCCCCAATGGCCTGCGCGTCATCGTCAAGGAGGACCACCGCGCACCGACGGCGGTGCAGATGGTCTGGTACCGCGCCGGCAGCATGGACGAGACCAACGGCACGACCGGCATTGCCCATATCCTCGAGCACATGATGTTCAAGGGCACGCCGAGCACCGGCGCCGGCGAATTCAGTCGCTTGGTGGCCGCCGCCGGCGGGCGCGACAATGCTTTCACCAGCAAGGATTACACGGCCTACTTCGAGCAGGTGCCGAAGCCCAAGCTTGAGCAGATGATGCAGCTCGAAGCCGACCGCATGCGCCATCTCAACCTCGATCCGCTCGAGTACGCGCAGGAAATCAAGGTGGTCATGGAGGAGCGCCGGATGCGCACCGACGATCAGCCGCAAGCGCAGCTCTTCGAGCAGCTCAACGCCGTGGCGCTGTTGGCGCATCCTTACCGCGTGCCGGTGATCGGCTGGATGAACGACCTCTTGAGCATGACCGTGCAGGATGCGCGCGACTGGTACGAGCGCTGGTACGTGCCGAACAACGCTTTCGTCGTCATTGTTGGCGACGTCGACCACGAGGAGGTCTTCAAACTCGCCGAACGCTACTACGGCCCGCTGGCGCCGCGCGCCCTGCCGACGCGACGGCCGCAGGACGAACCGCTGCAAAAGGGCATACGCCGATTGACCGTGAAAGCGCCGGCCGACCTGCCGGTGGTGTTGATGGCCTACAAGGTGCCGGAGTTGCGCGACGTCGAGAACGATGTCGATCCCTATGCTCTTGACATGCTATCGGCGATTCTCGACGGTCACGACGCGGCGCGTTTTTCAAAAGACCTGATCCGCGAGCAGCGCCTGGCGGTGTCCGCCAGTTCGGGCTACGACATGACTGCGCGCGGGCCGGGCCTCTTCTATTTGCAGGGTTCGCCGAGCGAAGGCAAGACGCGCGCCGATCTGGAAGCCGGCTTGCGCGCCGAAATCGCACGCATCGCCAAGGACGGCGTGGCGGCCGACGAACTGGCGCGCGCCCGGGCGCAGCTCGTCGCCCGCGAAGTCTACAAGCTCGATTCGATGTTCGCCCAGGCGATGGAAATCGGCGGCTTCGAGTCGGCCGGAATTTCGTACCGGCTCGATACGCGGATCATCGAAAAGCTGCAGGCGGTGAGCGCGGCGCAGGTGCAGGCGGTCGCACAGAAATACTTCGGCGACGATCAACTGACCGTCGGCGAGCTCGACCCGCAGGCGCTGCCGCAGTCGGCACCGATGCCCCGTCCGCTTTCCAATACCCCTATTCGTTAAGACGCTTTTTGAAAGATTCGCCGATGAAAGCCGCCAAACTGCTTTGCGCGCTATGCGCGTTGTCCTTTCTGCTCGCCACCCAGCTGGCCGCGGCGGGCCCCAAGATAGACAATTGGCTGGCGCCCTCCGGCGCACGCGTCTTCTTTGTCGAGACACACGCCCTGCCGATCGTCGACGTGCAGGTCGATTTTGCCGCCGGCACGGCTTACGACCCGCCGGGCAAGAGCGGTCTTGCGGCGATGACGCAGGGCCTGATCGACATGGGTGTCGAAGGCCTGGACGAGACGCAGATCTCGAACCGCCTCGCCGACCTTGGCGCGCTGCTCGCAGGCGGCGCCGACATGGACCGGGGCTCGGTCAGCTTGCGTACGCTTTCGGCGACCGACAAGCGCGTACCGGCGCTCGACGTGCTGCGCGCCGTGCTGGCGAGCCCGCAGTTCCCCGCGGACGTTTTCGAGCGCGAAAAAGCGCGCACCGTGGCCTCGCTGAAAGAGGCCCTGACCCATCCCGATGTCATCGCCAGCAAAGCGTTCTGGGCGGCGATGTATCCGGCCCACCCCTACGGCCGGGAAGCGACACCCGAATCGGTCAATGGCCTCACGCGCGACGATCTGCTCGATTTTTACCGCCACCATTACACGGCGCAGCGGGCGGTCGTGACACTCGTCGGTGACCTCACGCGCGCGCAGGCCGAAGCGATCGCCCAAGAGATCACCGCCGGACTGCCGGCCGGCACCAGCGTCGTGCCGGTGCAAGCGCCGCAGCTTCCGGCCGCGAGTGAACGGCGCATCGCCCACCCGGCCGCGCAGGCGCACGTGCTGATCGGCTTGCCGGCGGTCAAACGCGGCGATCCGGATTTCTTTCCGCTGCTTGTCGGCAACTACACCTTGGGCGGCGGCGGATTCGTTTCGCGGCTGATGAAGGAAGTGCGCGAGAAACGCGGCCTGGCCTATAGCGTGTACAGTTATTTCATGCCGCTCGGGCAGATCGGACCTTTCCAGATCGGGCTGCAAACCAAAAAAGCGCAGGCCAACGATGCGCTGAAAGTAGCGCGCGAAGTGCTCACTGGTTTTCTCGCCGGCGAGCCGAGCGAAGCTGAGTTGCAGGCGGCGAAGCAGAACCTGATCGGCAGTTTCCCGCTGCGCATCGACAGCAACCGCAAGATTCTCGACAACGTTTCGGTCATTGGTTTTTACGGTCTGCCGCTCGATTATCTTGACCGTTACGCCGAGAATGTCGAAAAAGTCACCGCTGCGCAAATCAAGGCGGCGTTCGCGCGCCATGTTAAGCCGGAGAATATCGTCACGGTCGTCGTCGCCGGGGAATAAGAATTGCATTTGCCTTGAACGCCCGGCGCAATGGCGCAGAGGGGCAAAGGCTGCGCAAAAGAAAACAGAACCAAGATCTGGCGTTTGCCGTTCTTTGCGAGGGTGTCTTTGCGCCTTCGCGGTGAACGTCCTCTTTATCGGGGGACAAACTGAATACAGTACGCATCATTGGGGGCGAATGGCGGCGGCGCGTGCTGCGCTTTCCGGATTCGGAGGGTTTGCGCCCGACGCCGGATCGCGTTCGCGAAACCCTGTTCAACTGGCTGGGCCAGGATCTGTCCGGGCTTTCCTGCCTCGATCTCTTCGCCGGCAGCGGCGCCCTGGGGATCGAAGCGGCATCGCGCGGGGCAGTCAGGGTCGTGCTGGTCGAGAATTCGAGGCCGGCCCTCGCGGCGCTTGCCGCCAACGTCGGTTTGCTCGATGCCGGCGGACGTTTGGAAATTGTCGCCGCGGATGCGGTAAAATTCGCCTCCTCGCGGCCTTCGACGGCTTCGCGTTTTGATGTAGTGTTCCTCGATCCGCCTTACAAACAGGGCTGGCTCGAGCGGGTAGCGCCCTTGTTGCCGGCGCTGGCGGCCGACGATGGCGTGCTCTATGTCGAGGCGGAGCAGGCGCTGGACGCTTGCGGGGAGTGGCGCACGGTGCGCTGCGGCCGGGCCGGCCAGGTCTATTATCATTTGATGCGCAGGGGTGGGGCAGATGGCGCTGAACAAGCGAATAGCGATCTACGCGGGCACCTTTGACCCGCTGACACGCGGCCATGAAGATCTCGTGCGTCGCGCCGTCAACCTGTTCGACCATGTGATCATGGCGATTGCCGCGAGCCAGGCCAAGCGCCCGTTCTTCTCGCTCGAGGAGCGGGTCGACATGGCCAGGCATGTTCTGGCCGATTACCCGACGGTCGAGGTCTGCAGTTTCGAAGGCCTGCTCATGGATTTCCTCCATGCGCGGGGCGCCAAGGTGATATTGCGCGGCTTGCGCGCGGCGTCGGATTTCGAATACGAATTTCAGATGGCGGGAATGAACAGGAACCTCTATCCCGAAGTCGAAACCATATTCCTCACCCCGAGCGAGCAGTACATGTTCATTTCGGCAACGATGGTTCGTGAAATCGCCATCCTCGGCGGCGATGTGAGCAAGTTTGTCCAGCCGGCGGTCTGTGAGCGGCTGATCCAAAGAGTTGCCGAAAATTTTTAGTGATCTGATAGAAAGTAAGCCATGTCTTTGAAAATTACCGACGAATGCATCAACTGCGATGTATGCGAACCGGAGTGCCCGAACGAGGCGATATCGCAGGGCGTCGAGATCTACGAGATCGACCCCAACAAATGCACCGAATGCGTCGGTCACTACGATACGCCGCAGTGCGTCGAGGTCTGCCCGGTCGACTGCATTCCCAAGGATCCCGACAACAAGGAAGACACTGACGGGCTGTGGGTGAAGTACGAGAAGCTGACCGGCAACAAACGCCCCGCCTGACATTGCCGCCGCCGCCGTCAGGGGGATGCCGAATCAGGCGGCGCTGCGCTTGCTGCGCTGGTTGGACGTCTTGCCCAGGATGTTCTGGACGAGCTTGCCGACCTTCTCCAGCGAGACGAGTTGCGACACCAGGTTGTTTTCGACGTGCAGCAGTTCGTTGATGCGATCTTCGAGCGTATCGGTCGCCTGGTGAATGCGCTTGATGCTCTCGAGCCGCCGCTTGAGCTGGATCTGGTGTTCGCGGACCTGGGTTTCCATCGGCGCCATCACCGCCTTGAGCCATGATTCCGCATCGCGATTGGCGTGATCGAAAGCGCGCCTGACCTGGATCGCGACTTCCTCGAAGAACTTGTGCGTGACCGTGCCCTTGTCCTGCGTCATCAGCTGGAATGCCGTGTTGAGGTGTGTATCGCACCAGTGTTCAAGGCGGGCGATTTCCTTCTGGTAGCGGATCAGCGAAAAGCCGACCGGCGTACCGAGCTTGAGGCCATGCTCAACCGAGAACTTCCGGTAAATGGCTTCCAGCATGGTGAGGATCTCGCTGATCTCGCCGTCCGATTTGGTCAGATTGACGCGTGAGACGTTGAAGAAATTCTTCATCGCGTCCGACAAGGTTTTCGAGAAGGTCGCTTCTTTCATCGTCTCGCGGGTCGCTGCGGTCAGCGAGCGCAGCGCATCGAGGCCAAGATGGCCGAAAAGCTTGTTGGTCAGCTGCGCGAAGACGCTGCGCACCGCGTAGTAGCGCTGCAGCCCGGCTTCGAACTCTTCCTTCTCGACCCGCACCTTGCCCATCATGTACTGGACGACGCCTTTGTTCTTGCCGCGCAGTTCGGTCAGTTCTTCAAGCTGCTCGCGCAGGCCGGCCAGGCGCGAATCGAGCAGGTCGCGCATATTCGCGTAGATGTCGGAGAATTCCGCGTCGGTATTCTCGTGGATGATCTCCTGCTTGTCCGGAATCAGCTCGTCGGACAGCGCGAACTCGAGATCAGGCAGACGGCTGCGTTTCAAGAGCGGCTTGTCGTCGTTGATCTTGGCGACCAGCGCCTTCTGCGCCGATACGGGGAAAATTTGGCTCGACGGCAGGTCCAGCGTCCACGCGCAACTGTTGGTCTGGCGCGTGATTTCGGCGTTGATTTCTTCTTCCGACTTGAGTTCGTCCCACATGCTGTCGATCTTGTTGAGAACGACGATGCGTCCTTTCTTCCGATGTCCGGGCGCGCCGATGTGTTCGTTCCAGATGGCCAGATCGGATTGCGTGACGCCGGTATCGGCGGCAAGAATGAACAGCACGGCATGGGCGTTCGGAATCAGCGACAGGGTCAGCTCCGGCTCCATGCCAATGGCATTAAGGCCCGGCGTGTCAAGAATGACCAGGCCCTGCTGCAGCAGGGGGTGCGGGAAATTGATGATGGCGTGGCGCCAGCGCGGGATTTCCACGAGGCCGTCCTCGGCCATGCGCACCATGGTCGATTCCTTGTCGCCGCTGGCAAAGCCCAGCTTTTCGGCGAGTTCCGCGGAGACGCGCGCCACTTCGCTGACCGAACGCAGCGTCTCTTGCATCGATTCGGGCGAGGCGATGTCGAGCGGGACAACCGTCCATTCTTCGGGAAAGCGCTTGTATTCGCTGATACTGGCGTTGGCTTCGCGGGTGTGAATGGGCAGGAGTTCGATGCACGGCGGCTTGCTCGCGTCGTACAGCAACTCGGTCGGGCACATCGTCGTGCGACCGGCTGTCGAGGGCAGCATGCGGTTGCCGTAATCAGCGAAGAAGATGGCGTTGATCAGTTCCGACTTGCCGCGCGAGAACTCGGCAACGAAAGCCACCTGCAGCCTGTCCTCGCGCAATTTCTCGAGCATCCTGGCGATGCGCAGATCGGTCTGGGCATCGGAGAGCTCATTTTCGGACAACCAATTACCGAAGGCTTCGAGGCCTCCGGAAAGCTCGGAACGCCATTGGCTGTAGGCAGCAAAATGTTTGGCAAGCGTCATGTTCAGAGGACAGAGGACAGAAGACAGAGGACAGAATACAGCTAATCTGACACAGAGGAAACTCCGAACTCCGCGCCCGCAGGGCGCGCAAAAATTACTGTCCTCTGTCCTCTGGCGTCAGGTCTGACAGTGCATGCAATAGAAGGTGCTGCGGCCGGCCTGGCGAATCGAACGCACCGGTGCGCCGCAGCACGGACAGGGTTCGCCGGCACGATCGTAAACGGCGCAGGAAAGCTGGAAAGAGCCGGCGCCGCCATCGCTGTGCACGTAGTCGCGCAGGCTGCTGCCGCCGGCGGCGATTGCGCGTTTGAGCGTCGCGCGGATGGCGGCGGCGAGCAGCCGACAGCGTTCGCGGCTGATACGCGCCGCTGCACGCAAGGGCGAAATGCCGGCTTTGAACAGCGCCTCGGCGGCATAGATGTTGCCGATGCCGACGATTCCGTGGCTATCCATCAGTACGGTCTTGATCGGCGAACTGCGCCCCCGCGTGTGCGCATAGAGCCAGTCGCCGTCGAAAGCGGGGGACAGCGGTTCGATGCCAAGGACGGCGATCAAGGGGTGCTGCGCGACGTTTTCGCCTTCGTGCCAGAGCAGCGTACCGAAGCGGCGCGGGTCGCGAAAACGCAGGGTGGTTCGCGCGAAAACCAGATCGACATGGTCGTGTTTCTGCGCCGCTGTTCCCGGCGCAACAAGGCGCAGGCTGCCGGACATGCCGAGGTGCAGGATCAGCCAGCCGCCGCCGCTGGTGCTCTCGCAGTCGAAGAGCAGATACTTGCCGCGCCGCACGATGGCCGTGATGTGCAGGCCGATGAGCCGCGCAGCGAGGCCGAGCGGAATGTCGTGGCGCAATCTGGGCGCGCGGAAATCAGCGCCGACGATGCCCTGTCCGGCCAGATGCGGCAACAGTCCCAGGCGGCTGACTTCGACTTCGGGGAGTTCGGGCATTTGCTGCTGACGTCAAAAGTCCATAACATGCATAAAACCATTATGACTTAAACGGTTCTAACAGGCTCGACCCGATCGATAAATCCAAGGAATCCATGAAATACATTCGCTGCACGGTCTTGTTCGCTGCGCTCGTTTTCAGTCTGTCGGCGCTGGCCGCCGAACCGGCGGCGCCGCCGGCCAAAAAGCGCGCAGCGCCGGCGCGCGAGGTCAAGCGCGCAGCGCCGCCCGAGCTGCGGCCAGGCGATGAGCAAAGCACGGACCAGGATGCGCAGGCGGTCTATCAGGTTCTGCTCGGTGAAATTGCGCTGCAGCGCGGTGATCTCGATTTGGCGAGCACCGCCTACGCCGACCTCGCGGCGCGCACGCGCGATCCGAAGATATTTTCGCGCGCGGTCGAAATCGCCGGCTACGCGCGCCGCTTCGACCTGGCGCTGGCCACGGCTCGCTTGTGGGTAGAGACCGAGCCGACATCGGCAAAAGCACAGCAGCTGCTGGCCAGCGTGATGATCCTGTCGAATAAGCTCGACGATCTTGCGCCCAACCTGATCCGCATGCTCGAGGTCGACAAGGAATCGCTCGGCGAAAACCTCCTCGGACTTAACCGCATGCTCGCACGCAACCCCGATCGGCAGGCCGTATTCCGCCTCATCGACCAGGTCTGCATGCCTTTCTTCGGCATTGCCGAAGCACATTACACGGTGTCCGTCGCTGCCGCCTCGGCCGGCATGAAGGACAGGGCGCTGGCCGAGGCGCGGCGGGCGCTCGAATTACGTCCGGACTGGGAAATGGCCGCCCTGTTGCAAGGGCAATTGCTGCTCCGCGAATCGCCGGACCAGGCTGTAACTTTCCTGCAAGGTTTTGTCGAACGCAACCCGAGTGCGCGCGACGCGCAGTTGCAGCTGGCGCGTGCGCTGGTCGCCGAGAAGCGCTATGGCGAGGCCAAGCGCTATTTCGACCAGCTGCTGGTCGACTATCCGGACAACCCGGACATCGTCTATCCGGTCGCCATCCTGGCCCTGCAACAGAACGACAAGGTGTTGGCCGAGGCGCAGTTGAAGCATTTCCTGACGCTGCGCGTGACCGACAAGAATTACGCCTACTATTACCTCGGCCAGATTTGCGAAGACAGCAACCGCAACGCCGAGGCCCTGGCCTATTACGCCTCGGTCAGCGGCGGCGAGCAATACTTGCCGGCACAAAACCACCGCGCGCATATTCTCGTCGCGCAAGGCCAGCTTGATGCCGCGCTTAAAGTGCTCGCGGACGCGCAAGTGAGCGCCGATGATGATCGCGTCCAGCTCCTCATCGCTGAAGCCGGGCTGCTGCGCGATGCCAAGCAGGCGCAAGCGGCTTTCGATCTGCTCGACAAGGCCCTGATTACCCGTCCCGATCAGCCCGAGCTGCTGTACGAAACCGCCTTGCTCGCGGAAAAGCTCGAGCGCATGGACATTCTCGAAACACGCCTGCGCAAGCTCATTGAATTGCGCCCGGGCAGCGCCCAGGCGTATAACGCGCTCGGCTTCTCGTATGCCGAGCGCAATCTGCGTTTGCCGGAAGCGCGCCAGTTGATCGAAAAGGCCTTGCAGCTCTCGCCCGACGATTCCTTCATCCTCGACAGCATGGGCTGGGTGCTGTACCGGCAGGGCGATTTGCCGGGGGCGCTGACGCATCTTGAGCGCGCTTATTCGCGCCGCGACGATCCGGAGATCGCAGCGCATCTCGGGGAAGTGCTTTGGGTGCTCGGACGCAGGGACGAGGCGCGCACGACCTTGCTCGAAGCGCAGCAAAAATTCCCGGGCAATGACGCGCTCGCCGATGCGGTCAAGAAGTACGCTCCCTGACGCGAATGCCGCGAATTCCTCGTTTCGTTTGCGCTCGCCGCAGGGCCGGGTTCTTACTCGGCGTGTTGCTGCTGGCTGGCTGTGCGGCTTTGCGCGTCGAGCCCGGCGCATCGCCGGCGCGTGACTCGCTCACCGCGTTTTCGCTCGAGGGCCGATTTTCGCTGCGCCAGGAAGACAGGAATTACTCCGGGCGCCTGAGCTGGCGGCATCAAGGTGAAAACAACGCTTTGATGCTCTCTTCGCCGTTCGGTCAGGGGATAGCCGAAATCACGACCACCGAGCGCGGCGCGCAGCTGATTACGAGCGATGGGAAGAAATACTCGGCGGTCGACGCCGAGACGCTGACCACCCAAGTCCTCGGATACCCCTTGCCGCTCGCCCTCCTGACCGAGTGGGTGCGCGGCCGCGGCACACGCAGCGCGGCGTCCGAAGTCGATGCCCAGGGCCGGTTGCGTCACTTGCGCCACGACGACTGGCGCATCGATTACGACTACGCGAGCGACAAGGCGCAAGCGCCGCCCAGCGCGCTCTTCGCGCGCCGCAGCGATGGTCTCGAACTGCGCCTGCGCATCGACGAGTGGACGGCTCTGGCGAGCGCGGACGCCGGGCCATGAAGTGCGCGGCCGGCTGGCAGTGGAACGACGTCTATCCGGCGCCGGCCAAGCTCAATCTTTTTCTGCATGTGGTCGGTCGGCGCGCCGATGGCTACCACCTCCTGCAAACCGCCTTCCGCTTTGTCGATCACGGCGACCGGTTGCGTTTTGCGCCGCGTGACGATGGCGATGTCGTTCTGCTCAATCCGCTGCCCGGCGTTGCGCCGGAAGACGACCTGACGGTGCGCGCGGCGCGCCGCCTGCAGGCGGCGAGCGGCACGCGCCACGGCGTGACCATCGGCCTCGAGAAACGCCTGCCGCTGGGCGGCGGCCTGGGCGGCGGCAGTTCCGACGCGGCAACCGTGCTGCTCGCGCTCAACCATCTCTGGCGGCTCGACCTGCCGCGTCGGCGTTTGCAGGAAATCGGGCTGTCCCTGGGCGCCGACGTGCCGGTCTTCGTGTTTGGGCGTAACGCCTTTGCCGAGGGTATCGGTGAAACCCTGCATGCGGTCGATATGCCACCGGCTTGGTACGTCGTTCTCGAACCGCCCATCGAGGTAGCGACCGCGGCGATTTTTGGCGCCCCGGAACTCAAGCGCGACAGCGCCGCCATTCGCGCCGGCGATTGGCGGCCGGGCTTCGGCGGCAACGATTTGCAAGCGGTCGCGGTCGCGCGCTTTCCGGCTGTCGCCGAGCACTTGCGCTGGCTGGCCGCTTTCGGCGAGGCGCGCATGACCGGTTCGGGCGCCTGCGTTTTCGCCGAGTTCGCCAAG
Organism: uncultured beta proteobacterium; assembly: GCA_903886975.1. Classification (GTDB taxonomy): domain Bacteria; phylum Pseudomonadota; class Gammaproteobacteria; order Burkholderiales; family Rhodocyclaceae; genus Propionivibrio. The sequence continues at coordinate 739 of CAISOB010000024.1, read as the reverse complement.
CAGGCCGAAGGTCAGGCCGTCATCGCGCAATTGCCCGACGGCATGCGCGGCTGGCTGGCTGCCGGCCTCGATTGCCATCCACTCGTCAATCTGGCCGTGGACGGCCCGGACTAAGCTCGAGTCGACCATCGCCAACGCGTCCAGCACTTTCTGAACCCTGTTTTTTTTAGGCAAAGGACTGTATAATCCGCGCCTCGCTCGCCGGCCTCGTTAGGCGTGCGTCTGCTGGGGAGTCGCCAAGTTGGTTAAGGCACCGGATTTTGATTCCGGCATTCGAAGGTTCGAATCCTTCTTCCCCAGCCATTTCTATTCATTTTAGCCCGGCGGATGGTTACCCTGCCCGCCGGTAATCGGCGCTTTTGAGCGGGCGCCATGGGACGTGCGATATGGCCTACGACAGCCTGATGGTATTCGCCGGCAACGCCAACCCCAAGTTGGCTGCCGACGTGGTCAGACGCCTGAATATTTCGCTTGGCCGAGCCACTGTCGGCCGCTTTTCCGATGGCGAAATCACCGTCGAAATCCAGGAGCACGTGCGCGGCAAGGATGTCTTCATCCTGCAATCGACTTGCGCGCCGGCCAACGAAAACCTGATGGAACTGCTGGTCATGGTCGATGCATTGAAGCGCGCCTCGGCTGCCCGCATCACCGCCGCCATTCCCTACTTCGGCTATTCGCGCCAGGACCGCCGCGTGCGCTCGGCGCGCGTGCCGATCGCCGCCAAGCTGGTCGCCGACCT
>CAISOB010000023.1 GCA_903886975.1 uncultured beta proteobacterium | reverse complement strand
GGGTCGAGGTCGTGTGGAAACTCGAATTCTGCCGGCGGGCGATTGGGCTGGGCTGAAAGGTCGTTGATATCGGACAGCGCTACTTATCAGTCGATTTACGGCTCTAGGGAAATGGAGCGCACAGAGAGTGCGGGGATACTACCCTGCCATCGCCCTGATCAGCGGTTGTACTCCGAAGATCTTCATTATTCGCTTCAGGTTGTACGCAAGGACATGCAAGCTCATCTCCGTACTGACTCGGGGCAGTGTCTTGGTCAGGAAATGCGTCGAGCCCATCCAGGATTTCAGCGTGCCGAAGACATGCTCTACCGTTCGGCGGCGGATTTTCATGGCTTCCGGTGTTTGCGCCAACCGCGCCAGCATTCGCTCCAGGACATGTTCATGCTCCCAGCGACTGATGCGCCGATAGTCGTTCGTCGTGCATTGCGACTTAATCGCACACCTGGAGCAGGCGGAAGTCCAATACTTGTGTAACGTCAGGCCATGTTCGACGGTAGTGAAACGTCGAATTGCCCGCTGTCCCGCCGGGCAGAGATACTCGTCCTTGGCGACGTCATAGATGAATTCCTGTCGGCCGAATCGACCGGCGGCTTTGTTACCGGAGGTATCGGGCTTGGGCACGAGAGCCTCGATGCCCTGGACTTCGCACGCCTTGATTTGGGGGCCGCTGAAATAGCCGCGGTCGGCGACTACGGTGAGGCGTCCCTGATCGATTATTCCCTTGGCTTGTTCAGCCATCGGCGCCAACTGCGTACGGTCGTGGCCAAGATTGGTCACCTCATGGGCAACCAGCAGATGATGCTTCGCATCAACGGCGATCTGGACGTTGTATCCGACAACGCCGGTGCCGCGACCACTGGTCGCCATTGAACGCGCATCGGGGTCGGTCTGCGAAACCTGGCCATCAGGGGCGATCTGCATGTCTTCGCCGATCTCCTTCAACTCTTTCATCTTGGCCTTGAGGCCGGCGATCTTTTCCTTGAGTCGAGTGACTCGGCCTTCATTCACGGCCGTGGGCTGCCTGTCGGCGCGGTCGAGTTCGTCGAGATAGTGGCCAACGCTTTCTTCGAGCTGCGCTAGCCTGGCCTGCAGCTTCCGATCGGTGAAATTCTTGTCGCGGTTATTCACCGCCTTGAACTTGCTGCCGTCGATGGCCACGATGGCCTCGCTGAAGAGATCAAGCTTCCGGCATAGGAGAACGAATTCACGGCAGACTCGGCGGATCGCCGGCCCGTTGTCCTTCCGGAAATCGGCAATCGTCTTGAAGTCGGGGGTGAGGCGGCCGCACAGCCAGATCAATTCGAGATTGCGTTGCGCTTCGCGTTCCAGGCGGCGGCTCGATTGGATGCGGTTAAGGTAGCCATAGATGTAGAGCTTCAGAAGCGTCGCCGGATGGTAGCCGGGGCGACCGGTCGCTTTCGGCTCTGCGCTCTCAAACCCCAAATTCATTAGGTCAAGTTGGCCGACGAAGGCTTCGATTGCCCGCGCCGGGTTGTCTTCGGCAACATAATCGTCAAGGGTGTCCGGCAGCAGCATGCTCTGTGTCCGGACGTCTTCTTCAATAAATCGCTTCATCGCTAACCCCGAAATATGCTTTATGCATAGACAGGGCCGGCAGACATTCGTTCACCCGTTTTCACACAGCCTCGGTCG
>CAISOB010000022.1 GCA_903886975.1 uncultured beta proteobacterium | reverse complement strand
CACCCCCGCATTGCCTCAATAGAAGTGTTACTAGACGCACCTGTTGCCTCACCTGAGATGTTGCCGGCGTTCGCCCATGCCATCATGGCAACTCCACTACTTTGGAGGGGCTATGGCTATCACGATGACGCACGCGGCGCGGGCCGAACTCACCAACGTAGTCCGTAAGCGCTATAGGGCTGCAGCAGGTGCCGATAAGAGCAAGATCCTCGATGAGTTCATTGCGGTGACCGGCTATCACCACAAGTCGGCGATTCGAGCGCTTAACTCGGAACCGACTAGCAAGAAACGACAGACCCGCGCCCGGCCCGCCCTCTACGACGAGGCGGTTCAGGCTGCGCTCATCGTTCTCTGGGAGGCATCTGACAGAGTATGCGGGAAGCGGCTGAAGGCCCTGTTGCCGATTCTATTGCCGGCCTTGGAGCGCAACGGACATTTGCATCTCCACGAGCCGATACGCCAAAAGATCCTGGCCATGAGCGCCGCGACCATCGACCGATTGCTGCGAGAGCCACGTAGTGCGACAAATTTGAAGAAGCGTCGTCGCGCGATGCCTGAGGCGCGACGGCGTGTGCCGGTGCGTACTTTTGCGGACTGGAACGAGCCGCCGCCGGGAAGCATGGAGATGGACTGTGTCGCGCATTGCGGGGACGCAAATCGCGGCAGCTACGTCAACAGCTTGGTCCTGACTGACATCGCGAGCGGTTGGACAGAGGCTGCGCCCTTGGTGGTTCGAGACAGCGGTCTACTTGTTGAAACGCTCGAACGAATTCGTTTGGGATTGCCATTCGCGCTTCGTGCGCTGGATGTCGATAACGGAAGCGAGTTTGTAAACGAGACTTTGATCAACTACTGCCTCAGCCATGGGATCGAACTCACCCGCTCTCGACCCTATCGCAAGAACGATCAAGCTTGGATCGAGCAAAAAAACGGTGCTGTCGTGCGCAAGCTGCTGGGCTACCGTCGTTTCCAAGGCATTGCTTCGGCGCAAGCCATTACACGACTTTACGGCGCGTCGCGTCTGTTCGTGAATTTCTTTCAGCCCTCTTTCAAGCTCGCTGAGAAGCACCGCGAAGGGGCTCACGTGACCAAGCGCTACCATCCGCCGCAGACCCCCTATGAACGGCTCCTGCAGGCTGAGAGTATTCCAGAAGCCGCTAAAACCAAGCTGCGTGAGGTGGCCGGCGCATTGGACCCACTGAGGCTACTGGAAGAGATTCGCGCCGTTCAAGCGTATCTGGTCGCAATCGCTGATGGCGATACGCTCCCCACCGTAGTGGCCGAACCACCGGATCTGTCGGCCTTTATCGCCGGTCTTTCGAGCGCCTGGCGGGCCGGAGAGATCCGTCCAACGTTTTCAGTCGACAGCCAACCGCGCTACCTGCGTAGTCTGCAAACTGTGGTTCAGCAAGATGTCGATCCATTGCGTTCAAAGAACGTCGCTGAGCGCGTAGTTGCTACACGGTCAGTTGTGCAGACCCCACCCACTATGCCTGCGGAGCAGACGCCAGAACAACCGCAACTGATCTATGCTGAACTGGGTACAAGCGCATATCATGCACTGGAAATGGTTTGGCCACTGGTCTGCCGACGCCTTGAGGGATTTCCGAACATCACTTCCACGCAACTATTCGAGGAGCTCTGCGTTCAGTTTCCAGGACGATTTCATCCATGGCAAGTGAGACGCCTGATGAAGCGCGTGAAGGCCTGGCGTGCGGATGCGCGCGCTCGAGGTGTCGTGATCGGCTCACTCAAATACCGCTGCGTCGGAAAAAAACCTCGCGGACGCGGCCCCGGCCCTCAACGGTTCGTAGATCATTGGCCGGAGATGCTTCAATGCTTGGAGGAGCGGCCAGATCAGACAGCGAAGGAACTCCTCATCGAATTCCAAGCACGTTACCCGGGAATCTATGGGGCTACCCACCTGCGAACCCTCCGACGTCGCGTAAGTGCCTGGCGCCGCGAAGCAATTCAGCGGTTGATTTGCGAGATGCCGGACTTTACCAAAGACATCACTTCCACAGTGGTATCGTAATGACCATGGTGTACGAAGCCAAGTCTGCCGCCGAGGCGGCAGACTTGGCTTTGTTTTAGGGTTTAAAGAAAACCCTCAAAACCCACAAGATTGAGCCCCCCCCCAGTAACACTACTCGTGAGGCATCCGGTAACAAAATTATGTGAGGCAATACGGGGGCACTTGGCCGCACTCTAGTCATTTTGCGAAAAAGCGGCTTATTTATGCTTGTTTTGTGTGCCCGACGTCAGGAGAAGGTAAGTTTTGCCAAATTCTCCTGTCAGAGATACCGATCTGTGGCTGATCGT
>CAISOB010000021.1 GCA_903886975.1 uncultured beta proteobacterium | reverse complement strand
TTAACGAATACATTGCAGCCCACAACGCCAATCCTAAGCCTTTCATTTGGACGGCCAAGGCGTCGGACATCCTGGCCAAGGTCACCCGAGCGCGGGCCAAACTAAATAAGAGCACTTCTAAATGACGCACTACACTAGCTGCTGGCGGCAGTCACGGTCGACCGATGTCATTCATGTGATTGCTGCACGTGCAGCCGGACCAAGATGTATCTAACGCTCAAGTACGTGCACGTCGCCTGTGTCCTGGCGAGCGGCGCCGGATTCTTTCTGCGCGGACTGTTCATGCTGGCCGAACGGCCACCAGGCGACAGTGTCTGGATGCGCATTTTTCCTCACCTGGTCGACACCGTCCTGCTCGGCAGCGCGATCGCCTTGGCCGTGATCAGCAGTCAGTATCCCTTCGCACAGAACTGGCTCACGGCAAAGCTGATTGGACTCGTGGTCTATATCGGCTGCGGCATGATGGCGCTCAAGCGCGGCAAGAGCAGGGCAACGCGCGCGGCTTTCTTCGTCGCCGCCTTGCTGGTCTACGCCTATATCGTTTCGGTGGCCCTGACGCGCAATCCGCTCGGCGTGCTTGCGTTGATTGCATCGGCCTGAGGTACACTGAGCCCATGAACTTGCGCACAGCAACTGTCGTCTTCGAGCCGCAGACTATTACCCGTTTCGACATCAATGGTCCGCGCTACACCTCGTATCCGACCGCCGATCGCTTCGTCGATGCCTTCCCGGCCGAGCGCTGCCGGCATTGGCTTGGCGAACGCGGCGCGGCGAGCGCGAGCGGACAGCCGCTGTCGCTGTATTTCCACATCCCGTTCTGCAACACCATTTGCTATTACTGTGCGTGCAACAAAATCATCACCAAGGATCACGGGCGTTCGGCCAAGTACCTCAAATACCTGGCCCGGGAACTCGACTTGCAAAGCAGTTGCCTCGCGCCGGAGGATCGAACCGTTGCCCAGTTGCACTGGGGCGGCGGCACGCCGACCTTTCTCTCGCACGACGAAATGCGCCAGCTGATGGCCGCCACGCGCCGCCATTTCCGGCTCATCGATGAGGGCGAGTACTCGATCGAAGTCGATCCGCGCAAGGTCGATCACGCGACCGTTCAACTGCTCGGCGAACTCGGATTCAACCGCATGAGCATCGGCGTGCAGGATTTCGACGAGCGCGTACAGCAGGCTGTCAATCGCATCCAGAGCGAAGCGGAAACCGTGGCGGTGATCGACGCCGCCCGCGACCATGGCTTCAAGTCGATCAGCATCGACCTGATCTACGGTCTGCCCCGCCAGACGGTGAGCGGATTTGCGCACACGCTCGATCGCGTCATCGCGGCCAGCCCGGAACGTTTGTCGATCTACAATTACGCGCATCTGCCAAGCCTGTTCAAGCCCCAGCGGCGCATCCTCGAATCGGAAATGCCGACACCCGAGGCACGCTTGCAGATCCTGGCCATGGCCATCGCCAAGCTGACCGATGCCGGCTATGTTTATATCGGCATGGACCACTTCGCTAAGCCCGACGATGAGCTGGCCGTCGCCCAGCGCGACGGCCGCCTGCACCGCAATTTCCAGGGTTATTCGACGCACGCCGACTGCGACATGATGTCTTTCGGCATTTCGGCGATCAGCAAGGTCGGGGCGAGCTACTACCAGAACGTCAAGACGCTCGACGCGTATTACGAGCGCCTCGACAAGGGCGAGTTGCCCGTCTATCGCGGCATCGAGCTCGACGCCGATGATCTGCTGCGGCGTTCCATCATTCAATCGCTGATGTGTCACTTCGAACTTTCGTTCGCCGCGATAGAGACGGCGCAGGGGATAGCTTTCCGCTCGTACTTCGCGACCGAACTGGCCGCCCTGCGCGAGATGGACGAGGCTGGCCTGCTGCGCGTCGAGGATCAAGGCCTGGTCGTACTGCCGCGCGGGCGCATGCTGGTGCGCGCGATATCGATGGTCTTCGACAGGCGTCTGCGGGCCGACCGCGAAAACAAACGCTATTCGAAAGTGATTTGAGCCGGCGCACTCAAAACTTAAAGAAATATCGATCGACGTCCCCTTTCCGACCATGCCGGATTCAAGCTATTTCGCGATCTTCCTGGTCGGCCTGCTCGGCGGGACGCACTGCATCGGCATGTGCGGCGGTATCGTCAGCGCGCTGTCGCTGGGCGTGGCCTCGCGTCCTTCGCTGCATCTAGCCTACAACCTTGGGCGCATCGTCAGCTATTCCCTTGCTGGCGCCATCGCCGGCGGTCTCGGTGCGGCGAGTGTTGCGCTCTCGGCGCAGTTGCCGATGCGCATCGTCCTCTATCTTCTGGCCAACCTGATGCTCGTCGCGCTCGGTCTGTACCTGATGGGGGTCACGCGGGCGCTGGCTTTCAGCGAACGCTTCGGGCAGCGGCTATGGCGCCACGTGCAGCCGCTGACCCGACGCTTTCTGCCGGCGCGCACGGTCGCGCAGGCTTTTCCGCTCGGCCTGCTATGGGGCTGGCTGCCTTGCGGCCTGGTCTACAGCGCGCTAGTGACGGCCCTGGCCAGCGGTTCGGCGCGGCAGGGCGCCGCAACGATGCTGGCCTTTGGCGCCGGCACCCTGCCCAATCTTCTGCTCGCCGGCCTGCTGGCGCTGCGCCTGAAGGAATACGCGGCGAAAGCGGCACCGCGCATCGGCGCGGGGCTGCTCGTTCTGGCCTTCGGCGCACACGGCTTGTTCGCCGCGCTCAGGCTCATCGGGCAAAGCTAGGCGCATAATGGCTTCATGTCCGATCCTTCACAATCGATTCGCCGCCTTGATCTGCCGCTCAGCGGCATGACGTGCGCGGCGTGCGCCGCGCGCATCGAGAAAGTGCTCAACCGTCTGCCCGGCGTCGAAGCCAGCGTCAATTTTGCCAGCGAGCACGCGCGCATCGCCCTGAGCGGCGGCCGGACCTCGCCGCAGGAACTCGTGGCGAGCATCGCCAAGGCCGGTTTTGCCGTGCCGCAGCAGACGGTCGAACTGTCCCTCGAAGGCATGACCTGCGCTTCCTGTTCGGCGCGAATTGAAAAGGTTCTCAACCGCCTGCCGGGCGTCGAGGCCGCGGTCAATCTGGCCGCCGAGCGGGCGCGTATCCGCTATCAGCCTGGGCTTGCCGATCCGGCCTCGCTGATCGCGGCGGTCGGCAAGGCCGGCTATACGGCGCGGCTTGCCGACGACCGGTCGCGTGCCGACGAGAAGGCCCGCAAGCTCGCCGTCTATCATGCTGAACTGCGCCGCTTCTGGATTTCCGCGGCGCTCACGCTGCCGCTGCTGGCGCAAATGGTGACCATGTTCGCCGGCGACTGGAATTCCCACCACGAGTTGCTCCCGCGCTGGCTGCAGCTCGCGCTGGCAACGCCTGTGCAGTTCTGGATCGGCTGGCGTTTTTACGACGGCGGCTGGAAGGCCCTGCACGGGGGCGGACTATCCGGCGCCAACATGGACGTCCTGGTCGCGCTCGGCACCAGCATGGCCTACGGCTTCAGCGCGGTGGCGGTGATTTTCGGGCTCGCCCATCTGCATGTCTACTTCGAGGCTTCGGCGGCGGTCATCACCCTGGTGCTGCTCGGCAAGCTGCTCGAAGCGCGCGCCAAGGCCGGGACCATGGCGGCGATCGAAGCGCTGGTCCGGCTGCAACCAAAAACGGCGCGCGTCGAACGCGATGGACAACTCGTCGAGATGGACGCTGCGCTGCTGATCCCCGGCGATATCTTCATCGTCCGGCCGGGCGAGAGCTTGCCGGTCGATGGGGAGGTGATCGAAGGTGCTTCGAACATCAATGAAGCGATGCTTACCGGCGAGAGCATGCCGGTCGCCAAGGGACCCGGCGACCGTGTCTTCGCCGCTACGGCCAACAGCGAGGGCAGCCTGCGCTGCCGAGCCACAGGCGTTGGCGAGCATACCTTGCTGGCCGGCATCATCCGGCTGGTTGCCGACGCCCAGGGCTCGAAGGCGCCGGTGCAGCGGCTCGCCGATCGCATTTCGGGGATCTTTGTACCGGTCGTCTGCCTGATTGCCCTGTGCACTTTGGCCGGCTGGTGGCTCATTGCCGGCAGCTTCAGCGAGGCGTTGATCAATGCCGTCGCCGTGCTGGTCATCGCCTGCCCCTGCGCGCTCGGCTTGGCGACGCCGACGGCGATCATGGTCGGAACCGGGCAGGGCGCGCGCGCCGGAATTCTGGTAAGAAACGCTACGGCGCTCGAACGGGCCGAAAAGATCGGCGTGCTGGCCATCGACAAGACCGGCACCTTGACGCGCGGCGAACCGGCACTTACCGACCTGCTACCGCTGGCCGCGGACGCGGACGAGAAACTGCTCGCGCTGGCTGCCGGGCTCGAGCAAGGTTCGGAACATCCGCTGGCCAAAGCCGCTCTGCTGCGCGCGCAGGAAAGCGGCGTGGCGCTGCCTGCGCTCGCCGACTTCTGCGCCTATCCCGGATTGGGCGTCGAGGGCCGCATCGGCGGGCGGCTCCTGCGCCTCGGCGCGCCGCAATGGTTCCCGCAAGTGGAATTGCCGACGCAGCAAATTGGCGCGCTGCAGGGCGAGGGTAAGACCGTCGTCGTGCTGGTCGCGGAGCATGTCGCGCTGGCGGTTCTGGCTATCGCCGATCCGCTGCGTGCGAGTTCGCGCGAGGCCGTGGCGCGGCTCAAGGCGCTCGGCGTGCATGTGGTGATGCTGACCGGCGACAATGTGCGCACCGCAAAGGCGATCGCCCGCCAGGCCGGTATTGACGATTATCGCGCCGGCATATCGCCCGCGGAGAAGGCGCTGGTTATCGCCGAGTTCAAGGCGAATGATAATGTCGTTGCAATGGCCGGTGACGGCATCAACGATGCGCCGGCGCTGGCCGCTGCCGACGTCAGTTTCGCCATCGGTGCCGGTTCGGACGCGGCCATCGACGTGGCGGACATCACGCTCGTGCGCAGCGATCTGCTTGGTGTCGCCGACGCCATCATGCTGTCGCGCGCCACCTTGGGAAAGATTCGGCAGAATCTCTTCTTCGCCTTCATTTACAATGTCATTGGTATACCATTGGCAGCCCTCGGCTGGCTCAATCCGGTGCTGGCCGGAGCGGCGATGGCCATGAGCTCGGTCTCCGTCGTTTCGAACTCGCTGCTCTTGCGCCGCTGGCGGGCCGGCAAGCAGGAGGCAAATTGACCGCGCCAAGCGTCTTGGACCGCCTGCCGGCAGCCGCGGAAAACGATCGCGTTCTGCTTGAGCTGCTCGACGCCTCCGAGCATATCGTCTATTGCCTCGATCTGGTGCGCGGCGGCTATGATTACATCAGTCCGGTCGCCGCAACGACTTACGGTTTGAGCCTTGAAGAGCTGCATGCGAGGGGTCTTGGACTGCTGCGCGGCAGACTATCCGAGCCGCGGACTGCCGCACGTTTGTTGAGACATGTCCTCCGCTTGTGTCGCAGGAACCCGGGGCAATCGATACGCACGCGGATCGATTATCCCTTGCGCAACGATCGGGGCGAGCGGGTCTGGCATAGCGATTCAATGACCGTGGTTGCAAGCGCGCAGGGCAAACCGCTGTCCGTCAGCGGGATTTCGGTCGATGTCACGGCGTGGCGTCGGGGCGAGCAGGCGCTCAATGACGTGACCAAGCGCTATGTCACGCTTTTCGAAGGCGCTCAGGATGCGATCATCGTCGCCGACGGGGCGACGGGGCTGATTGTCGATGCCAATGTCGAGGCGGAACTGCTGTTCGGTCGCCCGCATGAGGAATTCATCGGCATGCACCACCTGGCCATGTATCCTCCGAACGCGGCGGATCGATATCGCGAGATGTTCTCCCGGCACGCGAGCAATAGCGGCGGCGAACCCGAAGAAATGGAGGTCATCACCGCCGATGGCGAAACGGTCGCCGTCGAAATCAGTGCCAACATGGTCGAGACGGCGGCCGGTCAGCGTTTGGTCCAGAGCGTGGTCCGCGACATTCGCCGACGCAAGCGCGACGAGATGGAGCTGCAGCGCGCAGCGCGCGTCTTCGAAAGCAGCCAGCAAGCCATCGCGCTCACCGATGCCGAACTCAACTTCGTCTCGGTCAATCCGGCCTTCGTCGAAATGACTGGTTACGGTGCCGACGAAGTGCTCGGAAAAAGTACCAGCCTGCTGAGCTCCGGCCGCCATTCCGCTGAATTCATTACGGCGGTGCGGCAGGCGATCATCAGCAACGGCAAGTGGCAGGGCGAGTTCTGGAGCCGGCGCAAGAACGGCGCCCTGTTTCCGGTATGGCTGACGCTCAGCGTGTATCGCGACGCGGCCAACGGGGTGCAGAATTTTGTGGCCATTGCCACCGACATTTCGGAGCGCCTGGCCGCGCAGGAACATATTCGCAAGCTCGCCTATTTCGACTCGCTGACTCAACTGCCGAACCGCAGGCTGCTCCAGGACAGGGCAGAACAGGCGCTGGCCAGTGCCGACCGTGAGAACGCCAAAGTGGCTTTGCTCTTCGTTGACCTCGACCATTTCAAGACCATCAACGATTCGCTCGGGCACTCGGCCGGTGATCAGTTGCTGACGGAAGTGGCCAACCGCCTGCTCGGCTGCGTGCGGCGCATGGATACGGTCGCCAGGCTTGGCGGCGACGAGTTTGTCGTGCTGCTGTCCGAGGCGACGCTCGACGGGACCGTCGAAGTGGCGCGCAAGGTGCTCGAGGTTGTCGCTCGCCCCTGCTGGGTCGATCAGCACGAACTCGGGGTGACGCCGTCGCTGGGCATCAGTCTTTTCCCGCAGGACGGCCGCAATTTCGAAACGCTGCTCAAGCACGCCGACACGGCGATGTACCGGGCCAAGGAAGCGGGACGCAACACCTATCAGTTCTTTGCCAATGAGATGAATGTCGCCGCGCTCGAGCGGCTGGTTCTCGAAAACAGCCTGCGCCAGGGCCTTGAGCGCGGCGAGTTTGTCCTTCATTACCAGCCGCAGGTCAACGTCGCGAGCGGCCACATCGTCGGCGCCGAGGCGCTGATCCGCTGGAACCATCCGCAGATCGGCCTCGTGCCGCCGGCCAAATTCATTCCGGTAGCCGAGGTTTCCGGTCTGATCGTGGCGATCGGCGAGTGGGTGCTGCGCGAAGCTTGCCGGCAGAACCGGTGCTGGCAGCAGGCAGGCCTGCCGCCGATCAGTGTCGCGGTGAACATTTCTTCGGTGCAGTTTCGCGGCGGCCATCTCGAAGAAGGCATTCGCGCGGCGCTCGCCGACACCGGCCTGGCGGCGCAATACCTCGAACTCGAACTGACCGAGGGCATCGTCATGGGCGGTGCGAACGAAACCGTCGAGACGCTGCTCAGCCTGTCGGCGATGGGGCTCAAGCTATCGATCGACGATTTCGGAACCGGATACTCGAGTCTTTCCTATCTCAAGCGCTTTCCGATCGACAAGCTCAAGATCGACCAGTCCTTCGTCCGCGACATCGTCACCGACCCGGACGACTGGGCGATCGCCAGCGCGGTGATCAGCCTCGGGCACAGCCTGCGGCTCGGCGTCATTGCCGAGGGCGTCGAGCACGCCGAGCAGTTCGAAATGCTCAGGCGCCAGGGTTGCGATGAAGTTCAGGGGTATCATTTCAGTGTTCCGCTGCCGGCAGACGAATTCGCCGAGTTGCTACAGCAGCAGAAATTCGTCGGAAAGGGATGATGATGCAAGAGCTTCGCGTGGGCATAGTCGGCATGAGCTGCCAGGGCTGCGTCAAGAACGTAAGAGGTGTGCTGCTGGCTTTGCCGGGCGTCGAAAGCGTCGAGGTGTCGCTGGCCGAAGGGCAGGCGAGCATCGTCTATGATCCGGCAGCGGTCGACGTTTCGCAGTTCAAAGCGGCGATCGAAGACGCGGGTTTCGAAGTTGCCTAAACCGTATTGACTCCTTCTTTCCATTCGTTTCCTAGGTCATCACCATACCCATCATGCGCAAGAAGACTGTCACCCCATCGGACACTCCGGCCGCCGAACCGATCCGACTCACCTCGCTGTCGCACGGCGGCGGTTGCGGCTGCAAGATCGCCCCCGGCGTGCTCGAGCAAATTCTCGCCAAGACCGCGCCGGCACTGCTGCCGCCGCAGCTTCTGGTCGGCATCGAAAGCAGTGACGACGCGGCGGTATATCAGATCAATGCCACGCAGGCGATCGTCGCCACGACCGATTTCTTCATGCCCATCGTCGACGATCCCTTCGACTTCGGCCGCATCGCGGCGACCAACGCCATTTCCGACGTCTATGCCATGGGCGGTACGCCGCTCTTCGCCCTGGCTATCGTCGGCATGCCGGTGAACACGCTGCCGCTCGATACTATCCGGCTCATCCTCGAAGGCGGCGAGTCGGTGTGCGCCCAAGCCGGCATACCGATCGCCGGCGGCCATACGATCGATTCGGTCGAGCCGATCTACGGGCTGGTGGCCATCGGTATCGTGCATCCCGGCAACGTCAGGCGCAATTCCGGCGCACGGCCGGGCGACAAGCTGATTCTCGGCAAGGGGCTGGGCGTGGGCCTTTATAGCGCCGCATTCAAAAAAGGCGTCCTCGCGGCGCGCGACTACAAGACGCTGATCGCAACGACGACGCAGCTCAATACGCCGGGCTCGGCTCTCGGCTGCCTGGCGGGTGTGCACGCCATGACCGATGTGACCGGATTCGGTCTGCTCGGCCATCTGGTTGAAATCTGCAAGGGTTCCGGGGTGACGGCAATGCTTGACTATGCAGCGTTGCCGATCCTGCCGAACGCGCTCGATTACGCTGCGCGCGGCTGCGTCACCGGCGCCTCGGCGCGCAACTGGGCCGGCTACGGCAAGAGCGTCGTGCTCGACAAAAAGCGTTTCGGCGACGCCGAGCGCGCCTTGCTCACCGATCCGCAGACGAGCGGCGGTCTGCTCATTTCCTGCGCGCCCGACGTTGTCACGCAGGTGCTCGCGATGTTTCTGCAGCAAGGCTTCGGAAATGCGGCGGTGATCGGCGAAATCATCGCCGGCGAGCCTGTTGTCAAGTTCGCCAAGGAAGCGAAAAAGAAAGACAAGTAATCTCTTCCGGGGCCGCCGCGGCGACCTCGCGCATCACTTGCCGCGCCGGCGCGCCAGCTCCTCGTGCAGCGTGCGTCGCGCCGCCTTAAGCGGCGTGCGGCTGCGCGTCCATCCGGATTGAATCGGCGGCGTCAGCGCCCGCAGGCGCGTCGCCAGCCAGGTCACCGCGCGATAGAGCGCGGGCCGCGAATAGACCGTCGCCCATGCGCCCCAGACGACATTCATCAGTAGGCTCGCCGCCGCGCCCTGGCCGGCGAGCGGCGCGTGCCCAGGCGACGCCGGGTGCGTTGCGTCGCCGCGCAGACGGATCAGCAACTCGGGAATCGGGATCTTCACCGGGCAGACTTCGGCGCAGGCGCCGCACAGGGTGGAGGCGGTCGGCAGCGCGTGCGTCGTCGCGAGTCCCATGCTGTGCGGCGAGAAGATTTCGCCGATCGGGCCCGGATAGGTCGTGCCATAAGCGTGGCCGCCGACGCGCGTATACACCGGGCAATGGTTCATGCATGCGCCGCAGCGGATGCATTGCAGCGTCGTGCGCAACTGTTCGTCGGCGTAGGCTTGGGTGCGGCCATTATCGAGCAGCACCAGATGAACTTCCTTGGGGCCGTCTCTTTCACCCGGCTGGCGCCGCCGGCTGATCATATTGAAATAGGTCGTGATCGCCTGGCCGGTCGCCGAACGTGTCAGCAGGCCAAAGAGCGGCGGCACGTGTTCGAGTTTTTCGACGACTTTTTCGATGCCGGTGATCGCCACATGGACGTCGGGAACGCTCGTGCACATGCGGCCGTTGCCCTCGTTTTCGACGAGGCACAGGGTCCCGGTTTCGGCAACGGCGAAATTCACGCCCGACAAACCGATCTCGGCGCTCATGAATTTCTCGCGCAGCAAGGCGCGGCCGATGCCGATCAATTCGTCGACCGACTCGGTGTAGCTTGCGCCCGGAACCTTCTCGGCGAAGAGCTTGGCGATCTGCTGCTTGGTCTTGTGGATCGCCGGCATGATGATGTGCGATGGTTTTTCGCCGTCGAGCTGGACGATGTATTCGCCCATGTCGCATTCGAGCGCCTCGATTCCCGCCGCTTCCATCGCCGCGTTGAGCTCGGTCTCTTCGCTGACCATCGACTTGCCCTTGACCATCAGCTTGGCCGCGTGCGCTTTGGCGATGCCGACGATGATGGCATTGGCCTGCTCGCCGTTTTCGGCCCAATGCACCTGGATGCCGTTTGCCGTGAGCTGGCGTTCGAGCTGTTCGAGCAGGTCGGGCAGGCGGGAGAGGCTGTACTTGCGAATGTGTTCGGCAAGCGCGCGCTGCCGTTCGAGCGCCGCGCTGTCGGGGAACTGCGCCGCGCGCTTGGCCATCAAGTAATCCATGGCGGTGCGAAAGCTGCGGCGCAAGTGCGGGTCGGCGACGGCGGCGCCGGTGCGCTGCTTGAATTCGCTGGCCGGCACGAATTTGAGTTCGCTCACCGCCATCAAAGCTCCCCTTCACCCACGAGCAACAGGACGATGAGTTCCTTCGGTCCATGCGCGCCGTAAGCCACCGTGACCTGGATGTCGGAAGTCTTGGACGGGCCGGAAATGAGCAGCGCGTTGCTCGGCATCGGCGTCGCCGCCGCGCCCCAGCCTTGCGCGGTCATCGCCTCGATCAACGTGCCGTGGAGCTGATCGGCGTCGAGCAGCGCAAAATGAATCGGCGGCACCAGCGAGAGCAGGCGCGGTTCATTGGCGTCGGGCCAGACGATCAGCGTGCCGGTTTCGGCGATGGCGCCGCGCGTCGTGGTGAAGCCGGCGTCGATGTCGCGAAAGAGATCGGTCTTCCATACATCGACGGGCCGGTCGTAGGGCGTAAGGCCGCCGATACCGGCGTCCTCGAGCACCTTGGCATAGGGCGTGTTGCGCCCGTAAAGCAGCGATCCCACCTTCTTTGCGATGCACAGCTGGCGCAGGGTCTGCGCCCAGCTACCGCGCGTCACGGGAATCACTTCGCCGTGCCAGCCAGCCATTTGCCCGCAGAAGCGCGCGATGCGCTGGGTGCGGTCATCGCCGGCTGAGCGCTTGCGCTCGGCCGCATAGAATCCGCAGACGTCGGGCGGCAGCGGCGCGAGGCTCTGCGGCGCGGCGCGCAGACGTCGGAGAATGCGCTCGCGAGCGCTCATGATTTGTCATCCGGCGTGCTCAGGCGCTCGCGCAGGAAGGTCGCCAGATGCTTTCCCGGCAAGGCATCGCCGCGCTTTTCGAGCGTGTGCCTGATGTTCAGAAGGCAACCGCAATCGGCCGAAACATACGACTGCGCGCCAGAGGCTTTGATCGCGTCGGCCTTGTCATCTGAGATCGCTGCGGAAATTGCCGGCAGTTTGAGCGAGAAGGTGCCGCCAAAGCCGCAGCACTCGGCTTCGCGTTCCTGGGTGACGACCTTGACGCCGGCTAACTGGCCGAGCAGCGCGTGGACATGCTCATACGTCCCCATTTCACGGCGCGCCGTGCACGAGGTGTGCACCGCCACCGTCACCGGTTCGCTGCGATCCTGCACGCGTTCATTCCATTTCACCTGCAGGACATTGAGCAGAAATTCCGCGAGTTCGAACACGCGCCCCGCGAGCGCCCGGGCTTGGGCTTGCAGTTCTGGCTGATCCGCGAAAAGCCTGGGATAGTCGTTGCGCATCATGCCGGCGCACGACCCCGAAGGAACAATCACCGGCCAGTCGTTCGGGAAGAGTTGGATCTGCTTGAGCGCAACCGAACGCGCCTGATCGGCAAAGCCGCTGGTATAAGCCGGCTGACCGCAGCAGGTCTGGTCTTGCGGGAAATGTACCGCGACGCCTTCGCGTTCGAGGAGGGCGATCGCATCCATTCCAGCCTCCGGGCAGAACAGGTCGACGAGGCAAGTAGCAAAGAAATAGACGTCGGTCGGGCGCTGGTCGCTTGGCGTGCCGCGCTGCATACGCACTCCTTTGGGCAAGTTGCCGGTCAATTGCAAAAGCGCTGCGAGGAAAGCACTTCAAATGATCTACGATACGCCATCCTACCGTAGACGAAACACCCTGCATCGCGCGGCTGGAGGTCCTATTGGTAAAGTTCGGCCGCTATATCCCTGATCTGGTTCAGCAAGAGGCTGGCTCCCGGTGTCAGTACGGTATCGCGTCGCGTGATAATGCCGAAATTAGCCATTTTGCATGGGATGTCGATCGGTATTATCGTCAGAGCACCGGATTGAACGTAGTAATTCGCCAGGGCCAGGGGAATTACATGCAAATAATCCGTATCCTGAATCAGGCTCAAGATCAGCTCCATCGAGGTGGCTTCAATGACATCGATCGGGCATTCCAGGCCGGCATCGCGAAACATCGCATCAACGCGGTTTCTCAATATGCCGACACGTGAGGTCAGTATCCAGCTGGCCTGCGACAAATCCTTCAAAGTGAGATCGTTGCGCGAGGCCAGCGGATGCCCGATGCGCGCGATAACGCATTCTATTTCTTCGCACAGATCCTCGTAGGCGAGGCCCGAATCGTCCTCCAGCTCCGGAATTCGTGCGATCAGGAAATCAAGTTCGTCTCGCCTCAGGCTGCCCAACAGATCCTTGCTGGTGCCGACTTCGACTCCGACGCTGAGTTTCGGCGCTTTATTCTTTGTCCGAATGATGGCCTGTGGCACCAGAGACAGTGCGACGGTTATGATAATGCCGATCCGGACCTGACCCGACAACCCCGCTTTAAGCGCTGCTACCGATTGCCGTCCATGTTCGAGATTGGCAAGCGCCATCCTGACATGGCTGATCATCGTCTTTCCATAGATTGTCGGTTTAAGCCCGCGAGGCAGACGCTCGAACAGCTGCACGCCAAACATGTCTTCCATGTCTTTGAGCATCTTCGACGCCGCAGGCGGGCTCATATTGGTCTCTTGCGCAGCCTGATGGAGATTTCCAAAATCGTTCAGGGCGACCAGCAGAACCATCTGGCGCGCTTTGAGCGTTGTGCGAATCCGCCGAGCGGCATCGCTCATATACATGGTGAGACTCTCCTCTGGATCGAAATACCGGCAAGTGCAAACTGCCAGTCAATTATAGTTATTGAAATACATAACGAATGTCAATTTAAATTCATTTGTTTTGTATTACACGAACGTCTAAAGTCTCGCCAACAACTCTTTCTTCGCGCCGTGGTGAAACGCGTCGAAGCTAACACCTCGGTCGGATCAACCAATAAATCGATAATGGGGAAGAAAATGAGCAACAACAAGTATCTGCAGTGGTCGTACAAGGATACTCAAGCAGACTGGTGGCATGACTCGGCGATCGTCGAAGAATTGGAAGATGCCATCGCCAATGGCGCTGTTGGATTGACGACTAACCCGCTCCTGATCAAGTTGTCGCTGTTCGCCAAGCCTGATTTTTGGCGACCGATGCTCAAAGACATCCCGGCGTCGCTGTCGCCGACGGCGAAAGCGGAAGAAATCGCAAGGATAATCACCACCCATCTGGCCGGGAAACTTCTCCCGATATTCGAAAAGACAAATGGAGAAAAGGGTTTTGTCTGCGCACAGGTCAATCCGACCAAGGCAGGCGATGCCGGCTATATGCTCGACATGGCGAGAAGGCTGGCCAAGTGGGCGCCGAATATTTGCATCAAGTTGCCTGTCACCGCCGCTGGTCTGGAAGTCCTCGAGGAATGTGTCGCAGAGGGCCTGAGCGTCTGTGCCACGGCTGGATTTACCGTACCGCAAGCCTTGGCGATTGCCGAAAGGCACATGAAAGGCCTTGCTCGGGCCGGGAAGGACGGGGTCAAGCCAGGCAAGTGTTTCGCGGTGGTCATGGTCGGACGGCTGGACGACTATTTGCGCGATGTGGCTCACGACCGGAAAGCCGAGGTCAAGGAAAGCGACATCATCCAGTCGGGAACCGCAGTCATCAAGCGCGCCTATAAGCTCTTCAAGGAACGCGATTACAAGGCGATCCTGATGCCTGCCGGCATGCGCGGCCACTATCATCTGACCACCCTTGCCGGCGCTGCAATGTCGATGTCGGTCGCGCCGAAGATTGCCGGCATGGTTCTGGAATTACCCGAACCCTTTGTGGAGCACATTCAGGAACCGGTCGCGGCGGATGTGATCGATCGCTTGAAGACAATCCCCGAGTTCGTTCGCGCCTATGAGCCCGATGGCATGAAACCGGCGGACTTCATCACCTATGGCGTTGTGCAGCGGACCTTGTCGCAGTTTGTCGAGGCCGGCTGGCTACCCGTGGAAGCCTACCAACTCTAATGACTCGATCTGTGGACAAAAAATGTCAGCGCTATTTGATTTGAGCGGGCGTACGGCCCTGATTACCGGTGCCGGCCGGGGCCTGGGTTTTGCCTACGCCGAAGGCCTGGTAGCGGCGGGCGCGGCCGTGGTGGTCAACGATTTGCGCGAAGAAACTCTGAAGGACGCGCTTGGCAAATTGCAAGCGAAGGGCTGCAATGTCCGCGGTCTGGCTTTCGACGTGAGCGACGAGAAGGCGGTTGCCGATGCCTTCGACGAACTGGATGGCGATGGCGTTGAAGTCGATATTCTGATCAACAACGCAGGGATCCAGTTCCGCAAACCTCTGGTCGAGCTGGAATTGAAAGATTGGCAGCGCGTCATCGATACCAATTTGAGCAGCGCCTTCATCGTCGGCCAGCAGGCCGCCCGGCGGATGATCGCGCGCGGACGCGGTGGCAAGATCATCAATATCGGCTCGGTCAACTGCCAGGGCGCACGCCCTTCGATTGCCCCGTACTGCAGCGCCAAAGGCGGACTGCTGATGCTTTCGCGCTCGATGGCGGCGGAGTGGGCGCAGCACAACATCCAGGTCAACATGATCGGCCCGGGTTATATGCTGACCGAGATGACCCAGCCGCTTGCGGACAATCCGGAATTCGACAAATGGGTGAAAAGCAGCAATCCGGCCCAGCGCTGGGGCAAGCCTGAAGATCTGATTGGGACGGCGGTTTATCTGGCCTCGTCAGCGTCCAACTACGTCAATGGACAAATTATCTATGTCGATGGCGGTTGGCTTTCGGTATTGTGAAGCAATTCCTGGCGCGGGAAATAGCGCGCCAAGACGCAGGATCATGACAGAACGTACATTAGGGGGAATCAAATGGCTACGCCAGTAATCATGCCGCGGCAGGGGCAATCGGTCGAGAGTTGCGTCATCGCGCAATGGGTCAAGAAGGTCGGCGACAAGGTTGCGGTGGGGGACGAACTGTTCACCTACGAAACCGACAAGGCCATTTTCGACGAAGCGGCCAAAGTCGAGGGCGAGCTGCTCGCCATATTCTTCGCTGAAGGCGACGATGTTCCCTGCCTGACCAACGTCTGCGTCATCGGCAAGCCGGGCGAAGACATCAGCGCCTTCAATCCGGCAGGTGCGGCGGCTACCACCGCTGGCTCTGCCGTCGCAGCGCCGGCGGCGCAAAGCGCCTCAGCGCAATCCCCGACGCAGAGCGCGCACGCGGCAGCAGACCCGGCGCCCGTCAGTGTGTCGGACCTGGTTATTTCGCCGCGCGCCAGGGCGCTTGCCGGCAAACAGAACGTCGATTTGCGGGCAGTCAGCCCGACCGGGCCCAAAGGCCGCGTCATCGAGCGCGACATCGTGCAACTCATAAACGACGGCCGATTCGCCACCGGCGCCGCCGGCACGGACTATCGGCCGGGGATCGCCGGCACCGGAATTGGCGGCAGGGTATCGGTCGCCGATCAAGCCAACCAGGGAAGCAGCCCCCCGCCACCGGCAGTGGCAAGCTTCTACGAAGAGAAACACAGCACCATCCGCAAGCTGATCGCCAAGGCGATGGTGCAATCGCTTGCCAGCATGGCGCAACTGACCTACAACGCGAGCTTCGACGCCACGGACATCCTGCAATTCCGCGCCAAGCTCAAGAAAGCCAGGGAATCGGGCCTGGCCGACATGATCGACCTCCCGGAAAACATCACGATCAACGACATCATTCTCTACACCGTCTCGCGCGTCGTGAAGAATCACAAGATGTGCAACGCGCACTACCATGACGACAGGATGGTGATCTTCAACAACGTCAATCTGGGGCTCGCGGTCGATACCCCGCGCGGCCTGATGGTGCCGACGATCTTCAATGCCGACCAGTTGTCGATCGGTGAAATATCCACGCAGGCCAAGGAACTCTCGGCGGCCTGCCAGAAAGGCACCATATCGCCCGACCAGCTGAAAGACGGCACCATCACCGTCACCAACCTCGGCGCGCTGGGCATCGAGTCCTTCACCCCGGTGATCAACTTGCCGCAGACTGCCATTCTCGGCGTCAATTGCCTGCGCACTGATGTTCGCAATGTCAATGGCCTGGCCGTCCCCTATCCGTCGATGAGCCTGTCGCTGACCTGCGATCACCGGGCCATCGACGGCGCGCCGGCCGCCCGCTTTTTGCGGGGTCTGACCAACGCGCTCGAGAGCTTCTCACTGTTACTTCTAAAATGATCAAAAAATTTATGTATGACATTATCGTATTGGGCGGCGGACCGGCCGGTTACCTCGCCGCCGAAAGAGCGGGCCATGCCGGATTGAACACCTTGCTGATCGAAAAGCGCTTCATCGGCGGGGTGTGCCTGAACGAGGGCTGCGTGCCGTCCAAGGCGCTCTTGCACAGCGCGAAGATTCTCGATTACGCCCGGCACGGCGAGGCTTACGGCGTCACCACGAGCGGCGCGGCGATCGACCAGAAAGCGGTCCTTGCCCGAAAGAACAAAATCGTTCGCAACCTCGTTGCCGGCATCAAGTCGCAGCTCAAAGCGAGCCACGTCACCACCGTCGAGGGTTTCGGCGAGATCGTCGGGCGTGAACACGACGTCATCACCGTCGCCGTCGGCGAATCCCGTTATCAGGCAAAGCGGCTGCTCGTCGCCTCGGGATCCGAGGCCATCGTTCCGGCTATCCCCGGCGCCAAGGAAGGGCTGAAAGACGGCTTCGTCCTGACCAACCGCGAAATCCTCGACCTCGAAGTCATCCCGCAATCGCTGGTCGTCGTCGGCGGTGGCGTCATCGGCCTGGAAATGGCGAGCTACTTCAACTCGGTCGGCGCGAAAGTGACCGTGATCGAGATGCTCGACAAGATTGCCGGGCCGACCGATCGCGAAATCTCCTCGATTCTGCAGAAGAATTACGAGAAGAAGGGCATCGTCTTCAAGCTAGCCAGCAAGGTCACCGCAATCAAGGACGGCGCCGTCGATTTCGAGGACAGCGCCGGCCAACACTCGGTCGATGCCGCCAAGGTCCTGCTGTCGATCGGGCGCCGCCCGGTCACCACCGGCTTCGGCCTCGAAGAACTCGGCGTATATGTGGACAAGGGGCGCATCGTCGTCGATGAAAAGGGCCAGACCAATGTGCCGGGCGTTTATGCCACGGGCGACGTCAATGGCATCTGGATGCTGGCGCATGTGGCTTACCGCGAATCGGAAGTAGTGATCAACAACCTTCTGGGCAAGCGTGACGTGATGCGTTACGACGCCGTGCCGTCGGTCATCTACACGAACCCGGAAGTCGGCTGTGTCGGCGAAACGGAAGAAAGCTGCAAGGTCAAGGGCCTGGACTATCAGGTCGCGTCGATCTCGATGAATTACAGCGGCCGCTATATGGCCGAAAACGCAGGCGGTGACGGCATCTGCAAGGTGCTTATCGATCCCGCGCGAAAACGCCTGATCGGCTGCCACCTGATCGGCAATTATGCCTCCGAAATCATCGTCGTCGCCGCCATGCTGATCGAAACGCAAATGAAGATTGACGACATCAAGGAATTCATCTTCCCGCACCCGACCGTCAGCGAAATCATTCGCGAAGCCATCTTCCAGCTTTAAATCAGGAAAAGAAATGACCAAGCATCTGCACATCGACCCGCAAGAAATGCGACAGCCGGGATACATCGAATTTACCAAGATCCCGGTCAATCAGTACAAGCGAACGATAGCCGACGAGAAAGCCTTCTTCTCGAAGGACGATTTCCTGCGGATTTATCGCGACATGCGTTTCATCCGCGAGTTTGAAAGCATGCTGTACACGATCAAAACAACAAACGCTTACAATGGCATCGCCTACAACAATCCCGGACCCGCCCACCTGTCGATGGGGCAGGAAGCTTCATCGGTCGGCCAGGCCTACCTGCTCACCAGCGAAGACTTCATCTTCGGATCGCACCGCAGCCACGGTGAAATTCTGGCCAAGGGCTTGTCGGCGATCGACAAGCTGTCCGAGGCCGAACTCATTGCCGTGATGGAGGGCTTCCTCGGCGGCGCAGCCTACAAGGCCGTGCTCGAGTTTCACAAGGGCAAGAACAAGAGCGTCAAGGGACTGGCGATCGACTTCCTGATCTACGGCGCGCTGGCCGAAATCTTTGCCAAGGACACCGGCTTTCACAGAGGCCTCGGCGGATCGATGCACGCCTTCTTCCTGCCCTTCGGCATTTACCCGAACAATGCGATCGTCGGCGGTTCGGCCGACATCTCGGTCGGCGCCGCCCTCTACAAGAAGATCAACCGCAAGAAGGGCATCGTCGTGTGCAACATCGGCGATGGCTCCATGGCCTGCGGCCCGGTCTGGGAAGGCCTGATGATGGCCACCATGGACCAGTACAAAACCCTGTGGGAAGGCGACATGCAGGGCGGCCTGCCGCTGCTCGTCAACATCGTGAACAACCAGTATGCGATGGGCGGACAGACGCGCGGCGAGACCATGGGCTACGACTTCGCGGCACGCATCGGCGCCGGGGTCAATGCCGAGCAGATGCACGCCGAACGTGTCGATGGCTACAATCCGCTGGCGGTCATCGAGGCCATGGGGAGGAAGCTCGAGATCCTCAAAGCCAAGCGCGGTCCCGTGCTGATGGACACGCTGACTTACCGCTATGGGGGACACTCGCCCTCCGACGCCGATTCCTACCGCACGCCGGAAGAAAAGAACGCCTGGCTGGCGCAGGATTCGATCCTCGCCTATCGCGCGCAACTGATCGCGGCCGGAGTGGCGAGCAACGACGACTTCGCGGCGATCGATTCGAGCATCGTCGAGACGGTAACCAATGCCGTGCAAATGGCTGCCGATCCCATCATCTCGCCGCGCATGGATCTGTTCAAGACGCCGGCGGCGATCGAGGAACTGATGTTCTCGAACCGCAAGATCGCCCGGATGGACGAGCGAGCGCCCGATGTGCTAATGGCCAAGGAAGCCAACCCGCGGGTGCTGGCCATCGCCAAGAAGGAACGCTTTACCTCTGACGCTGCCGGCAAGCCGGTGCCCAAGAACAAGGTCTATCAATTCCGCGACGGCGTCTTCGAAGCGCTGATCGACAAGTTCTACGAAGACCCGACGCTGATCGCCTACGGCGAAGAGAACCGCGACTGGGGCGGGGCGTTTGCCGTCTATCGCGGGCTGACCGAGGCGCTGCCTTATCATCGCCTGTTCAACTCGCCGATCGCCGAAGGCGCGATCGTCGGTTCGGCCGTCGGCTACGCGATGTGCGGCGGCCGCGTCGTCGTCGAACTGATGTATTGCGACTTCCTCGGCCGCGCCGGCGACGAAGTCTTCAACCAGTTGCCCAAATGGCAGGCAATGTCGGCCGGCATTCTCAAGATGCCCGTGGTCGTCCGCGTTTCGGTCGGTTCCAAATACGGCGCACAGCACTCGCAGGACTGGACTTCGCTGTGTACCCAGATTCCCGGGCTGAAAGTGGTCTTCCCGGTGACCCCCTATGACGCCAAGGGTCTGATGACGACGGCGCTCAACGGCACCGATCCGGTGATCTTCTTCGAGAGCCAGCGCTTGTACGACGTCGCCGAGCAATTCCATGCAGGCGGCGTTCCGGTTGGAAGCTATGAGATCGCTATCGGTGAGCCGGATGTCAAGCGCGCCGGCAAGGACATCACCATCCTGACCATCGGCGCGACGCTCTACCGGGCGCTGGAAGCGGCCACCTTGCTCGAAGAAAGACATGGCATCAGCGCCGAAGTCATCGATGCGCGCTCGATGGTGCCCTTCGATTTCGAGAAAGTGATCGCCTCGGTGAAGAAGACCGGCAAGATCCTGCTCGCCAGCGACGCCTGCGACCGTGGTTCGTACTTGAACGATCTGGCCCGCAACATCAACGACCTGTGCTTCGATTATCTCGACGCGGCCGCCGTCGTACTCGGATCGCGCAACTGGATCACGCCGGCGTTTGAACTGGAAGAGCATTTCTTCCCGCAGGCCGACTGGTTCATCGACATTATCCACGAGCGCATCCTGCCGATTCCGGGATACACGCCGACCCGCTCGTTCAATGACACCGAGATGTTGCGACGGGCAAAGCTCGGCGTGTGAGCCGGCCGCCTCAACGATTATTCAAGGAGATGAGCGGCGGCGCTGCCCGGACCTTGAGACCTTAGAAATGATTGCACTTCCGCCCGTGTCGGCGGGTTGGCGCCCTCGCGAAGGCAGTTCAGCGCGGCGGCAGCGGTGGCAAATTGCAGCACCTGGCGCCAGGTCGCGTCGGGCAGTTCGGCAAGCTGAGCGGCTTCCCGTACGCCCTGATGCAGGAGCGCAACCGACAAGCCGGCGGTAAAGGCATCGCCCGCGCCTATGGTGTCGGCCAACTCGACCGTCGGCGCGGCGATGGGCATGGTCGCATGACCGTGGCGGTACAGCACGGCGCCATTAGCGCCCCGCGTGATGATCACGGCGCGGGGCCCGGCACTTAGCCAGTCGCGTGCGGCGGCCTCGTGAGACATGCCGGTCGACAGCGCCGCGACATCTTCATCGCTGAGTTTCAAGAGATCTGTGCAACGCAACCAATCATGCATCCGCCGGCGGTAAGCAGGCAGGTCGTCAATCAAGCTCAGTCGCACATTCGGGTCGAAAACGACGATCCTTTGCCCGGCATTGGCCGCGACGAACTCGGAAATGCGGCGTGCCGCCGGTTCCTGCAACAGGCTTATCGATCCGAAGTGCAAGTAGCGGCAGCATTCGGGCAGCCGTGGCAGCAACTCGGGGGACCACTGGCTGTCGGCGCTGCCGCGTGAATAAAAGGCATAGCGATTGGTCTGCAGCCCGCGCTCGACAAAAGCAATGGTCGTCGGGGCGTCGCTGCGTTGCACGAAGTCGGTGTCGACGCCGTTGCTTTGCAGGTATTGAAGCAATTGCTCGCCGAACAGATCGGTCGACAGTTGCGTAATGTACGCGGTTGCTTGCCCCAGACGCGCGCAGGCGACCGCCGAGTTGAGCGGCGAGCCGCCGCAATGCCCCCGGAATGCCAGACCGCCTCCGCTGGCGAAATCGATCAGCGCCTCGCCGACGAGTGCGATGCTGATGCGATCTGTCGTTCGAGAACAGGACAAATCAGTCATTGCCCCCAGGTTTCCTGCATCCATGCAATGCCCCGTCGCGCCGCCTCATCCGCGGAAGGCGCCGGCAGGATCTCCAGCGAAACGGCTCCGCAATAGCCGATGGCGTCGAGCGACCGGGCTACGCGTTGATAGTCGACATTGCCGGCGCCCGGGTACCTGCGGTTCGAGTCCGATATGTGGACATGCGTGATTCTCCCCGCGCATTTCCGGAACGATTCGTCCATGTCCTTATCCTCGAGGAACATATGGTGCGTATCGAGGAGCAGGCCGATTGATTCAAGGCCGGGGCGGGCGAGAAAATCGAGGGTTTCGTCCGTTGTATTGAGCAGGTCGGAAAAATAGTAGGCGATCGGTTCTAGTCCGGTCGGAACCTTCCTTTGGGCCGCATAAGTGGCGAGCAGCGCCAGTTGCCCGGCGAGACGGTCGAGATATTCGGCGTGCCGCGCCCGGCTGCCGCATTTTCCTCGAATGAGGCCAAGGAAAACCACGGCGCCAAAATGCGCCGCCAGATCGATATGCTCGCGCATCCGCTGTACGGCACCGGCCCGCACGGCGGGATCATCCGAGGTCAGGCTGAGTCCATTCTTCCCATATTCAAGACCGGTTCCGATCGCCGCGATCCTGACTCCGGTTTCGTCCGCGTTGCGCGCCAAAGCCTTGGCATCGAAGCCGGAAGGATTGCGGATATGAATCTCGACACAATCGAAGCCCATGGCTGCGGCTTTCGCCATACCCTCCGGGATGCCGCCCTGAAAAGGCACAGAAGCGCCTTCGCCGAGAATTTCCTGCGAGATGGCGATGCCGTAGCTTATTTTCCGTGCCATGCCGATCACCCCTTTCAGAGCGTGTAGAGCTTCTGCCATCCGGTCCTGTCGAATCCGTCCAGCGTCATCACCGTGGCGCCGTAGGTGTCGAACGCTTCCGGCTTGAGTCCTGCGGGATCGAAGGCCTGCGTGAATTCGGGCAAGGCCTTGGCGACGCGAGCCATGAGGTCGGTATCGATGGGATCGTCGATGGCGATGCGGCGCTGTATGCTATCTTGTGCGTCGGCCTTGATGACTTCATCCTGTATTTTCGGGTGGATGGTCATATGCGCCAGCGCGCCGACCATTCCGGCGACCTGGCGCGGCGTGCGGAACGCAGCCGGCATGAGGATCTGGCGGTATCCCCGCTCTTTCATGATCGCGTAGCAGCGCTTGGTGACTGCGAGCGCCGCATCCTCGAGTTCGATGGCGGACAGCCCCGCCTTGCGTTGCTCATTGAGCACGGCAAGATAATCCTGCAGCCGGCCCATCACCAGGGCAGTGGTCGACGCCGCGGGGGCTATCCCCGCGGCGATGGCGCGTTTGACGCCGCGCTCGTAGGCCTCGGCTGTCGCAAGAATCTGGGCGACCGACACGCACACCGTAGGCGTCGTCGGAATGCCTGTTGCCGCCAGTTCCTCGAGCACGCCGATACCCGACGCGGTGCCGGGAATCTTGACCATGACGTTCTCACCCCAGGTCGAGATGGTGAGTCCCATCTTGTGCATCGCCGTGCCGTTGCCGGAAAGCTTCGGCTGGACTTGCGAGCGGATATAGCCGTATTTCTTGCCGCTCTTGTCGTAGAGATCATGCAACCGGCGGGCAACCCTGCGCACCACGACACCGAGCAACTCGACCACCCGGTCATCCCCCTTGGCGCTAGCCGGTATCGCCGCCACGCCATCGCGATAAAGCTCGGGTTCTGTCGTCAAGGCCAGATAGGTGAGCGGCGGGTTGGACGTGCAGCCGATAGCGCCGCTTTCCAGTGCTGCATCGAGTTCCGGCATCAGCGCCGAATCGTTGCACCATTGCGTTGGCGTATTTTTCGCCATCCAGTTCAGGTATTCGTGCTTGATCATGATTCTCTGCTCCCTGTGGTTGAACGTGCTGGCTGTCGCTTGGCGATCAGCCCATGTACATGCCGCCGTTGATATCGATGACGGCGCCGGTAATAAAGGCCGCCGAGTCCGAGGCCAGAAACGCTACCGTTTCCGCGATCTCTTCGGGTTTCCCGAGTCTCCCGAGCGGGATCGAATTGTTGATCGCCACCATCTCCTCTGCGGTAAAGCCCTTGATGATGTCAGTTTCCGTCGTGCCGGGGGCAACCGCGTTCACGGTGATCCGGTTGCGTGCGACTTTTCTTGCCAGGTGCCGGGTGAGGCCGATCACCGCCGCTTTGGACGCGACGTAGGCCGGTCCGACGCTTATGCCGCCACTGCGCCCGGCCAGCGAAGAGACCGAGATGATGCGCCCCCATCCCTGGGCGATCATCGGCTTGAGCGCTTCGCGGGTGGCGAAGAGCACGGCCCTGAGATTGATGTCGAGAACGCCATCCCATTCCATTTCAGTGATCTGGTCGTAGGGCGTGTTGCTCAATATCGCGGCGTTGTTGACCAGGATATCGAGCCTTCCGTAGCGCGCGATGGTTTCAGCGACAAGCTGAACGATCTCATCGGTACGGGAAAGATCGACCTTGATCGCCACCGCCTCGGCGCCGGTCTGCCGAATTTCTTCGGCCGCCTTCTCGGCGGCGGCAAGATCGATATCCGCGATGACCGAGACAATGCCTCTGGCCGCGAAGGCCGTGACGATGGCCCGTCCGATCCCGCGCGCGCCGCCCGTCACAATCGCGATCCTGCGTGTGGGTTCCATGCTTCTCCTTTTTTCGCGATACTGCCGAACCGCACACCCACTATCAGCGCCCGTTGATCGCCGACTGCGGGATTCGGGAAAACCTTGATTTCGATCTGAAAAGGCAAGCACTGCTCGGTTATCGCGTCGAACGCTGCTTCCGAAGGATAGATTAGGATCTTAATTTGAGATTCGCATCCTTGATAGGGGTCTTTTTGTCCACTATTCTAAGATCATGACTGAAAAACATATTGTCGATCTCAAGTTCGGACTCCTCTGCGACGTTCTGAAAGTTCATTCCTATGACAGCCTGCATCGGCACGACGAGATCGAAATTCTCTTCTTTCCGAACAAGAGTCCCACCACGGTCAGGTTCGGGGCGCAGATTATCGAAATCCAGCCCGAACAAACCGTCTTGTTCTGGGGGGCTATTCCCCATCAACTCATGCATATCGAAGCCGAGAATCTTCAGTATTGGGTAGCGCTTCCGCCCGAAACTTTCCTGTATTTCGACCTCTCGCCGTCGATCGTGCGTGATGTGATGAACGGGAAGATCCTCATGGAGTCGGATCGGGAATTGCGCTCGATCGACCTCGCGTCCTATCCGGTATGGAAGCGCGAAGCATCGAGTACGCAACAGGATGTGCGGCAAACGCTGCTCATGTCACTGGAATCGCGTCTCAGGCGCTTCCGCCCCATGGAGGCCTCGGCGGATTCACTTCATCCTCCCCAGCCGAAGCTTCTGGTCCACCAAGACAAGAATGCTTTCAAGAGCATGTACGATTACATAACCCTCAATTTTAGAAGCCCGATCAATGTGAAATCGATCGCAGAAGCGGCCGGGCTTCATCCAAACTACGCGATTTCACTTTTCAAGCAGAAATGTGGAATCAATATCAGCACACTCATCACCATGCTCCGTGTCTACGAGGCGCAGCGGCTCATCCTCACCACCGATCAGAAGATCGTAGATATCGCGATGGATACCGGCTTCAACTCAATGAGCAATTTTTATAAGAGCTTCAAGAAGATCACTTACAAGAATCCGAGCGATTATCGTCAGGTGGCTTATCCTTTGCGGGGATTTCGCCAAGGGAAACGCTGAATCAATAGTGCGACGAATAAACTGCACTACCTCTCGTGATGATGAGAATTGATCACAAGAGATAAGGTAAAGGCACAGATAAGCAGGCCACAGATTTCTCCGTGGCCCTTGGGAGACGGTGTCAGCAGCTTATGGCGTGATAGCTCCCTGGTGTTTGAATCGATCTAGCCGCAGGTTCCGACGGCGCCGCAGGCGGTGCAGAAGTCGCAGCCGTCCTTGCGGATCATCGTGTGATTGCCGCATTCGCTGCACAGCTTGCCGGCGGTCGGTTTGGCCGCGGTGCTGCTGACCGGTGCCGCGAGTATGCCCATCTGCTGCAGCGGTATGCCATTCTCATCGAGGATGCCGAGCATGGCGTAGCGGTGGATGATCAGCTGCGCGAGGTAGGCGACCGTCGACGGATAGTTGGTCTGCTTGCGCGTTCCCGGAACGAAGGCCATGAAATCGCCGAGCGGCTCGGGGTAGTCGAGCAGCTTCCTGAGCTTCATGCCGATCCATGCCGGATCGAGGACGCGCATGTCGAGCGAGAGCAGCTTGGTCAGGCCGTCGAGGGCGCGCGGGTAGTTGCCCGAGAGCCACACCGAATAGGGGCGGGTGACGCCGTTCGGCAGCGTGATCTCCTTGAGGCCGAGAACGAAGTCTTCGTTGGTCGCCGGGTTGAAGATGTCTACCGTCCACGACAGCGTGCCGTCGGTGCCGGTCTTCGGCTCCTTCAGGCTGAACATCGCGTCGAGCACCGGCGTCGGACCTGCGCTCTTGAAGAATTCGAGCTGTTCGACGCGGTACTGGATCAGGCGCGCCATCGCCGAAACAACCGATGGCATGCGCTGGCGCTGGCCATGCGGCGGGAAAGCCATGTCGAAACCTTCGCCGTCAGGCGTCTTGGCCAGCGATTCGAGCTTGAGCGCCAGCCAGCCATGATCGTTGGCGCGCATGTCCATCGACAGGGTCTTGGCTACGGCGCCGAGGCCGCGCGGCTGCGCCGGACCGTTGACCCAGGCTTCGAACGGCCACTTGCGGCCTTCCTGTTCGATATGCCCGACGAACAGGGCAAACTTGCCCATCTCCTGCTCGATCATGTAGGTCCACGCCATATTGCCTTCGGGCAGGTTCGGGCGGCCCGGCCAGCGCAGGCTGGCGAGCACCGGCGCCGGCAGGTCCTTGATCGACAGGCGGCGGTTGGCGTCGCCGCCGAGGAAGTCCTGCGGCTGCTTCTTTTCCTCGCGCTTGACCGTGTCTACAGAGAGCACGGCGCCGAGGATGCTGTTCGGGCGATAGGTGGCAAGGCCCTTGAGCCCGGCTTTCCAGGCGCTCATGTAGAGATCCTGGAAGTCTTCGTAGGGATAGTCGGCCGGGACGTTGACCGTCTTCGAGATCGAGGTGTCGATATAGGGGGCGACAGCAGCGACCATCTCCTTGTGCGCCTGCGCCGAGATCTCCAGCGCCGTGACGAAGTAGTCCGGCAGTTTGTCGACGTCACCGCCCATGTGCTTGTAGAGGCGCCAGGCGTAATCCTCGACCGCGTATTCCTTGAGCGTGCCGTCGAGCATGCGTTTCTTGCGGCTGTAGGTCCACGAGAACGGCGGTTCGATGCCGTTGCTGGCATTGTCGGCAAAGGCCAGCGAGATCGTGCCGGTCGGCGCGATCGAAAGCAGGTGCGAGTTGCGCAGCCCATGCTTGCGGATTTCGGCCTTGACGTCAGGCGGCAGGCGCGAGGCGAAATTGCCGCCGGAGAGATAGAGCTCGGCGTTGAACAGCGGGAAAGCGCCGCGCTCCTTGGCCAGGTCCACCGATGCAAGGTAGGCCGCGTTGCGCATGTGCTCGGAGATACGCGCGGCCATCGCCGGGGCTTCCGGCAGGTCGTAGCGCAGGCGCAGCATGCACAGGGCGTCACCGAGACCGGTGAAGCCGAGGCCGACGCGGCGCTTGTTGGCGGCTTCCTCGCGCTGGCGTTCGAGCGGCCAGGCGGTGACGTCGAGCACATTGTCGAGCATGCGCGTCGACACCTTGACGACTTCGGCGAAAGCGGCAAAGTCGAACTCCGCCTTGTCGGTGAAGGCATCCTTGACGAACAGCGTCAGGTTGACCGAACCGAGGCAGCAGCAACCATACGGCGGCAGCGGCTGTTCGGCGCAGGGGTTGGTCGCCTCGATCAGTTCGCAGTAGTAAAGATTGTTATCTTTGTTCATGCGGTCGAGGAAGAGAATTCCCGGCTCGGCATGATCGTAGGTCGACTTCATCACCTGGTCCCACAAGTCGCGCGCGCGCACCTTGCGATAGACCCATATGCCGTCGTCATGCTGGTAGGCGCCGTTCGCCTTCATGTCGGCGTTGGGCTCGGCGCGGTGCGAGAGTTCGATTTCGCCATTGACCTCGACGGCCTCCATGAAGGCGTCGGTGACGGCGATCGAAACGTTGAAATTGGTCAGGTCACCCTTGTCCTTGGCGTGGATGAAGGTCTCGACATCCGGATGGTCACAGCGCAGCACGCCCATTTGCGCGCCGCGCCGCGCGCCGGCCGATTCGACCGTCTCGCACGAGCGGTCGAATACCCGCATGTAGGACACCGGGCCGGACGCCCGCGACTGCGTTCCCTTGACCAGCGCGCCTTGCGGGCGGATGGTCGAGAAATCATAGCCGACGCCGCCGCCGCGGCGCATCGTTTCGGCGGCCTCGGCCAGCGCGCTGTAGATTCCCGGCTTGCCTTCGACGAGTTCGACGATCGAGTCGCCAACCGGCTGCACGAAACAATTGATCAAGGTGGCGGCGAGCGGCGTGCCGGCGGCCGAACAAATGCGGCCGGCCGGGACGAAGCCGTTTTCCTGCGCCCACAGGAAACGCTCTTCCCACTTGGCGCGCTGCTTTTCGTCTTCGTTGGCGGCCAGCGCACGCGCGACGCGCAGGCGAACGTCATGGACGTTGGTCTCGCTGCCCTTGGCGTATTTCTCGAGAAGGACTTCGCCCGAAATCTCCTGGTCGGCAAGCGGCGGTATCTTGGGCGTCTCGGCGATTGCGCTCAGGGACATCTGTTGGGAATTCTGGCTCATGGTTGTGCCTCTTTCGGGTTGCAAATTGCGTGTTGAAATCGCGCTATGGGGTGGTTTCGCACTGTGACTGCCGGGGGCGAAGAACGTTCTCATCATGCCGATTATTTTTCGCCGAATCAAGCAAAAAAACTACTATAGGTAGTGGTCGGCGGCGGTAACCATACTAAATCTAGTTGTATTGCAAAGCGCGCAACAGCCGGAAAAAGGCTGTTAAATCACTGTTTTGCACGGCATGAAACAGGTCTAATGCTGCAGTGCACAAGCGGTTCGTGTTATTTTTGTCATCTCGCGACACATCGGCCGGGCCGCGTTGGTGTCTCGTGATCTGCTAAAATGCGCTGTTCAGCCGGGCCGTTTCGGTGAGTTTCGCCGATCAAAAGACCTGGCATTTCGGCGTGAGATCACCTGGGGAAATAATCATGTTCGTCTTCGTACTCAACTGCGGCAGTTCGTCGTTCAAATATCAGTTGCTTGACATGACCAACGAGCACCGCGTCGCAGTCGGCCTGGTCGAGCGCATCGGCATGAAGGATTCGGTGCTCACCTATGAGCCGGCGAATGGCGACAAGGTCAAGGAAATCGCCGACATCGTCGACCATGAACTGGCCATCAAGAAAGTTCTGGCCAAGCTGGTCGATGCCAAGGTCGGTGTCATCAAATCGCTGTCGGATATCGGCGCCATCGGCCACCGCGTCGTCCATGGCGCGGAAAAATTCTCCGGCTCGGTGCGCGTCAACGATGCCGTGCTCGCCGCGCTCAAGCAGAACATTCCGCTCGCGCCGCTGCACAACCCGGCCAACATCACCGGCATCGAGGCGATGATGAAAGCCTTGCCGGGCGTTGCCAACGTCGGCGTCTTCGATACTGCCTTTCACGCCACCATGCCGGCCGAATCCTACATCTACGCGGTGCCTTACGAGTGGTACGAGCAGCACCATGTTCGCCGTTACGGTTTCCACGGCACCTCGCACCGTTTCGTTTCGGAGCGCGCCGCGCAGATGCTCGGCATCGCCAAGGATCAATTCAATTGCATCACCTGTCACATGGGCAACGGGTCGTCCTACACCGCCGTCAAGGGCGGCAAGTCCTATGATACGAGCATGGGCATGACGCCGCTCGAAGGTATGGTGATGGGCACGCGCTGCGGCGACATCGATGCCGGCATTCCGAGCTTCCTCGCCGCCAATATCAAAATGTCATTTGCCGACATCGACAACGCGCTCAACAAGAAATCGGGCCTGCTCGGCGTTTCCGGCGTCAGCTCGGACATGCGCGACCTGCACGCCGCAGCCAAGCAGGGCAACGCCCGCGCCAGCCTGGCGATCGACGTGCTGCGCCACCGGGCACTCAAGTATATCGGCGCCTATGCCATTGAACTTGGCCGCGTCGATGCCATCGTGTTTACCGGCGGCATCGGAGAAAATGACATCGATTTTCGCGGCTCGGTGGTCGAGCGCCTGGGGATCTTGGGAATCAAGCTTGACATCGCGGCTAACAACGTGCGCGGCAAGGAAGCGCTGATCTCGACGGCGGATTCGCCGATCAAGGTGCTGGTCGTGCCGACCAACGAGGAACTGGTGATCGCCCGCGACACCAAGGAAATCGTCGGCAACTAGGTCGTCAGTTAACGGCGGCGCTAGCGTAATCCCTCGCGACCGCCCACGGCCGGCTTTGCACTCGCGCTCCA
Source organism: uncultured beta proteobacterium (assembly GCA_903886975.1). Lineage (GTDB taxonomy): Bacteria > Pseudomonadota > Gammaproteobacteria > Burkholderiales > Rhodocyclaceae > Propionivibrio. The sequence continues at coordinate 35,314 of CAISOB010000021.1, read as the reverse complement.
CCCCCTTGTCGGGGGATAGGGGCCGTGCATCGGCTAGTCTGATTCCGGCGCCTGCTTGCGGTTGTGATGGGCGATCAGCGCGGCGATGACGCACGAGGCGATGCGCGTTTCGGCGGTGTCGGCGCGGCTGGTCAGGACGATCGGCACCTTCGCGCCGAGCACAATGCCGGCGGTCAGCGCGTGCGCGAGATACTCAAGTTGCTTGGCCAGCATATTGCCCGACTCGAGGTCGGGAACGACCAGAATGTCGGCGCAGCCAGCCACCGGTGATTTGATCCCCTTGGTCTTGGCGGCAAGCATCGACACGGCGTTGTCGAAGGCCAGCGGGCCGTCGAGCAGGCCGCCCCGGATTTGGCCGCGGTCGGCCATCTTGCAGAGCGCAGCGGCGTCGAGCGTGGACTGGATCTTGGGGTTTACGGTTTCCACTGCCGAGAGGATCGCCACTTTCGGCTCGGCGATGCCAATGATATGCCCGAGCTCGATGGCGTTCTGGATGATGTCGACTTTTTCCTCGAGGGTCGGCGCGATGTTGACCGCCGCATCGGTAATCATGATCGGGCGCGGATAGGTCGGCACATCCATCAGGAAGACATGGCTGATGCGCCGCGCGGTGCGCATTCCGGCGGCGCGCGGGACGATTTCGGCCATCAGTTCGTCGGTGTGCAGGCTGCCTTTCATGATCGCCTCGGCGTCGCCGTTGCGCACGAGCGTCACGGCCATCGCCGCCGAGTCGTGGCTGTGCTTGACGTTCACGATGCGGTACTGCTTGAGATCCAGGCCGTTCTCGTCGGCGACCGCACGTATCTTCGCTTCCGGGCCGATCAGGAAAGGTTCGATCAGGCCGGCTTCGGCGGCCATCAGCGCGCCCCTGAGCGATTCCCGGTCGCACGGATGGACGACGGCCATGTCGATCGCCGCCAGGCCGCGGGCGCGGGCGACCAGGGCTTGCAGGCGCGCGTACTTGTCGGAGATCGTAATGTCCGGCAAATCGACGCGCCGGGTACGCATCTTTTCACTTGGCGCGAGAACTTCGGCGGTTCCGAGGACCACATGTTGCCCGTGCTGATTGATGCACGAGCAGTCGAAGACGATGTGATGGTTGTCGGGGAACATCTCCCTGACGCTCACGGTGATGGTGATCGTGTCACCGATGGCGACCGGTTTCAGGAAACGCAGCGATTGATCGACGAGGGTGGTGCCCGGGCCTGGGAATTGCGTCCCGAGCGTCGTCGAGATCAGCGATGCGCTCCACAGTCCGTGCGCGATGCCTTCCTTGAACATCCCGGCATTGGCCTGTGCGCTATCGACGATCGCCGGATTGATGTCGCCCGACATGATGGCGAAGAGCTGGATGTCCGCGGCGCCCAACGTTCGCGTCAATGACGTGCTGTCGCCGACACTGATTTCTTCGAAGGTTCGGCTCTCAAGAAAGTTCTGTTGTGTTTCGATCAGCATCATGAAGCTCCCCAAAGAACCCCGGCGAAGCGGCCCAGGCGGGCCATAGCATCGTCAACGGTCGAGTCAGTCGGAAACTTGGCAAACGCATTCGTGAGAGGCGAAAGCTACACACTCGCAGCTGCTGTTCTGGGCGCAGCGTACGACATACCCCGTTTGAAATAGAAATTATCGGAGCCCCCCATTGATGGAATAAATTATAGGCCGCTACCGTGCCGCCTACAAATCTTTCGCGAGGAATCGGGCGCACGCAAATCCGCCGCCATGCGGCGGCGGGATTCCCAGAGCGCGCTGGCGCGCTAGCTGCTGGTCATCTGGTTGTAGGCAGCCAAGGCCTTGGCGATCTGTGCCGAGGGCTTGGCCGGGTCGCCGCTGCCGAATTCGGCCTGTAGTGAGGCCGTGTTGTTGCCGATGTAGTTGATCGCGCCGTTGAGATTGGCCAACTGGTTGGGGATGAAATTGTTGGCCGAGTCGAGCAATTCGGCCGACTTGGCAAAGTTGGCGCTGAACTGGTCGATGGTATTGACGACGCCTTGCGCGTTGGTGGCCAGCGCCGCATCCAGTTTGTTTGTATCGAGGCTGGCGAGGTGAGTGTTCGGGTCGATGTTAAAGCCGATGTCCTGCAGGCCGCGAATGCCATTCGCGGCGCCATTGAAGGGATTCTCGACACTCTGCTCGAGTTCGTGCAGCGAGACTTGCGCGGCCTGCGTTCCGGCCAGCACGCCGTTACTTTGCACCGTCGGCTCGAAGCGTTTGATCCAGCCGTTGTAGTTGTCGGCAAAGGTTTGCAGTTGAGCCTTGACGCTCGCGCTGTCCATCGCGGTACTCGTCGTGCCCAAGGTCTGGCCGGCCTGCTGCATGCCGGCGACGGCGCTATCCATTGCGCTCAGTTCGGAATACTGGGCCTTGTAGGTGACGTCCGCGTTATTGATCAGGCTCATCATCTTGTACGCGGATTCCGGATCGTAGAGCGAAAGATTGCGCCCGCTGGCCGAGAGACCCTGTGTCGTCGTCGACATGCCGAACTGCGATAAGGGATCGCTTCCCCCCGCTGCGCTGCCTCCGCTCAGAAAGTTGAGACCGTCCGACGCACTGCTGCTGCCGGACACCGAGCCGAGCAGATCGCTCACCGACTGCGCCTTGATCGATGCCACGCGCAGCGCCGACGAGAAATCGGTGGCGCTGCCGGTCGTTACGCCGCTGCTTGCCGTCGATGGCGTGCTCGTGCTGCTCGACACTGAGCTAAGCAAACTGAATAGGGTACTGGCGATCGAAAACGGTGACATGAGGCCTCCTGTAACGCTTTGACGGGCTGTCCGGAAAGGTTTTCCGGCAGCGTCAGCCGAAAGACCGCAAGATTCGGGCCACTTTTGGAAAGATCGGAAGTGCCGCCCCGCGAAGCGCGACCGGTCATTGGTTTTGCGAGCCGGGTTTGCCGGAGCGGCAATTATTGCCGGCCGGCGACGCACGACGCGCCGCAATGATCGGCGTTTTTGCCGCCGGCCGTCGGTCATTGTCCCAGAGTGCATAAAGTCGTCCGCGCACGCCTGTGTTATCGTCAGCGCATGTCCGCTCCGAGAAACCAGACCCATATCGTCGTCGCCCTGCTCAAGCCCTATCGCCGGCGCGTGATCATCGCGGCGATCGCGCTGGTCATCGCGGCGCTGGCCATGCTCGGCGTCGGCCAGGGCCTGCGCGCCGTGATCGACCGCGGCTTTGCCGCCGGCGATCCGGCCTGGCTCGATCGCGCGCTGCTCGGCATGTTCGGCGTCATCGCTTTGCTCGCGGCGGCAACCTATACGCGCTTCTACAATGTCTCGTGGCTCGGCGAGCGCGTGACCGCCGACTTGCGCCGGCGCGTGTTCGACCACCTGCTCTCATTGCCGCCGTCATATTTCGAAATGGGCCGAACCGGTTCGGTGATTTCACGCCTGACCGCCGACACGACGCTGATCGAACAGGCCATCGGATCGACGCTGTCGATCGCCCTGCGCAACGTCCTGATGCTGATCGGCGGACTTGTGCTGCTATTCACCACCAGCCTGAAACTGACGCTGATGGTGCTGGGCGGCGTCCCGCTGGTGGTCATTCCGATCGTCCTCTTCGGGCGGCGCGTGCGGCGCTTCGCGCGCATCAGCCAGGATCGCGTCGCCGATTTGGGCAACCGCATCGACGAGACCATCCACGAGATCCGCATCGTCCAGGCCTACGGCCACGAGGATGCCGACCGGCGTGATTTCGCGGCGCTCGTCGAGCGCGGCTTCGCCACCGCGCTCTCGCGCATCCGCAACCGCGCGACCCTGGTCGCCGCGGTGATGATCCTGGTCTTCGGCGCCATCTCGCTGATCCTGTGGATGGGCGGCCACGACGTTCTGGCCGGACGCATCAGCCCCGGTCAGCTTTCCGCTTTCGTCTTTTACGCAGCGCTCGTCGCCGGATCGGTCGGCGCGCTGTCCGAATCATGGGGCGATTTGCAACGCGCGGCCGGCGCCACCGAACGGCTGCTCGAGTTGCTTGCCGTGCAGGCCGAGGTCAGTGTGCCGGCCAATCCCTTGCCGCTTCCGGCGCAGCCGCGCGGGGCGATCGCTTTCGCCGAAGTCAACTTCAGCTACCCTTCGCGGCCCGACATGCTCGCCCTGAATAACTTCAGCCTCGATGTGGCGCCGGGCGAGACCGTCGCGCTGGTCGGCCCGTCGGGCGCCGGAAAGACGACGGTGTTCCAATTGCTCCTGCGCTTTTACGATCCCCAGGCCGGGCGGATCTGTCTCGACGGCGTGGCGCTTTCGGCTGCCGACCCGCAGGCGGTGCGCGCCTGCATCGCGCTGGTGCCGCAGGAGGCGGTGATCTTCGCCACCAGCGTTCTGGAGAACGTCCGCTATGCGCGCCCGGACGCGAGTCTCGACGAGGTGTGCGCGGCCTGCGCCGCGGCTTATGCCGACGATTTCGTCAGGCAGCTGCCGGGCGGATATGACGCTGATCTCGGCGAGCGTGGCGTGCGCCTTTCGGGCGGCCAGCGCCAGCGTATCGCGATCGCCCGTGCGCTGCTCGCCGACCGGCCGATCCTGCTGCTCGACGAAGCCACCTCGGCGCTCGATGCGGAGAGTGAGCGCCTGGTCCAGGCAGCACTCGAGAAGCTGATGCAGGATCGCACGACGCTGGTCATCGCGCACCGCCTCGCCACCGTGCAGCGCGCCGGGCGCATCGTCGTCATGGAACATGGGCGCATCACCGAGACCGGCAGCCACGCCGAACTGCTGCGCCAGGAAGGGCTTTACGCGCATCTGGCGCGCTTGCAATTTTCAGCATGAAGCGCATTGCCATGTCCCACCCGCCTTGCCGACATGGTGTAATTGGATCGTGAGTCAAAAAAGGGGAAGAGCCATGCAGGTATTAACTGGTCGCTGTCTCTGTGAAGGCGTCGCCTACCGCATCGAAGGAGAACTGGGGCCGATCTTTCACTGCCACTGTTCGCGCTGCCGCCGATGGCACGGCGCAGCTTTCAGAACACGGGCGACGATCAGGTCATCACAGTTCAGTTGGACCCGGGGCGAGGAACTGGTCAAAGGCTTCCACTCGTCGGAGTTTGTCGTCAAGCATTTCTGTTCGGTCTGCGGCTCGAGCCTGATCAGCACTTACGACAACGATCCGGAAAAGATCGGCGTGCCGCTGGGCGGCCTTGACCAGGCGCCGACCAACAAAGCCGAAGGCCATTTCTTTGTCGGCTCGAAGGCGCCGTGGTTGGAAATCACCGACGGCTTGCCGCAATACGAGACCTGGCCCGGATCGCTCGCCAGCGTGCGCAGGACGAGCGGCGAGTCTTGATTTCGAACGTCAGGCTAATCAGCGCCACATGCCGCGCATGCGCGCGGCAAGATCGATCTGCGACTGACCGGCATCGACCGCCGCGGCCAGCGCTGCGACCTGGGGCCAGACGCGGTTGTCGAAGTGCGCGAGCAGGCGATTCGGAATGAAGCGCGTGCGGTTGGCATAGACGTGCCGGTCGCCGCTTGCGGCTTGCCCCGAGGTGTAGAAGCGCTGCGGCACCATGAGTTCGAGCTGGTCCTTGGCGCGGGTCATGGCGACGTAGAGCAGGCGGCGTTCCTCTTCGATCTCCGAGTCGCTGCCGGTCGCCAGGTCCGATGGCATGCAGCCATCGACGACGTTGAGGACGGAAACGGCCGACCATTCCTTGCCCTTGGCTGAATGGATCGTCGACAGGATCAGGTAATCTTCGTCGAGCAGCGGCGGACCCGCTTCGTCGCTCGTCGCATCGGGTGGATCGAGGGTCAGCTCGGTGAGAAATCGTTCCTGGTTCGGATAGGTCGCGGCGATGCGCGCGAGCTGCTGGACGTCGGCGATACGCATAGTCGCGTCATCGAACAGGCGGTCCATTTGCGCTTCATACCACAGCGCGACCTTCTCGAGCGGCGCCGGCCAATTGCGACCGACACCCAAGCCTTCGATCAGGGCGACGAATTCGAGCCACGCCGTTTGTCCGCTCTCCGGTACCGGTTGTTCGGCGAGCAGTGCGCAGCCGGGCGCGGCGGCGATCACGTTGGCGACGATGCGGCCGGCGGTTTTCGGCCCGATCCCCGGCAGCAGCTGGATGGCGCGAAAGCCCGAAATGCGGTCGCGCGGATTCTGGGCCCAGCGCAGGATGGCGAGCACGTCCTTGACGTGGCGCGCTTCGAGGAACTTGAGTCCGCCGAATTTCACGAACGGAATATTGCGCCGGGTAAGTTCGATCTCGAGGCGGGCGCTGTGCGACGACGCGCGGAAGAGCACCGCCTGCGCGGTCAGCTTGATTCCTGCTTCGCGGCGCGCGAGAACGTTTTCGACGACGCAGACCGCCTGATCGACTTCGTCGCGCACGGACACGAGTTGCGGCTTTTGCGCCGACTCGCGTTCGCTCCACAAGTCCTTGCTGTAACGCTCCTTGGCGATAGCGATCACCGCGTTGGCGGCGGCCAGAATCGGCTGCGTCGAACGGTAGTTGCGTTCCAGTGTGATCAGCCGCGCCGGCGGGTCGAAGCATTGTGGGTAGTCGAGAATATTGCGTACCGTCGCGCCGCGGAAACTGTAAATCGACTGGGCGTCGTCGCCAACCACCGTCAGGCCGCGTCCGTCGGGCTTCATGGCAAGGAGCAGCGCGGCTTGCAGGTGGTTGGTGTCCTGGTATTCATCGACCAGGATATGGCTGAAACGATCGCCGATTTCAGCGGCGAGGACGGGATCGCTGACCATTTGCGCCCAGTAGAGCAAGAGGTCGTCGTAATCGAGGACCTGCTGCGCCTGCTTGGCCTCGACATAGGCGAGGAACAGGCTCTTCAGCTCGGTCTCCCATTCGGCGCACCAGGGGAAGGTCGTTTGCAGGATTGCCGCGAGCTCGCCCTGCGTATTGACGACCGCCGAATAGATCGCGAGGCAGGTTCCCTTCAGCGGGAAGCGCTTGCCCTTGCCCGAGAAACCGAGTTCATGGCGTGCGAGGTTGATCAGATCGGCTGAATCCTCGCGGTCGTGGATCGTGAAGGCCGCATCGAGCCCGATGCGGCCGGCATATTCGCGCAGAAGCCGCGCGCCGACACTGTGGAAGGTTCCCGACCAGGAGAAACCGGCGCTGGCCAGGCGACCGTGTCGCTGTGAAACGAGGCCGGCGATGCGCTGCACGCGCCGCGTCATTTCGTCGGCCGCACGGCGCGAGAAGGTCAGCAGCAGGATGCGTCCAGGGTCGGCACCCTGGGCCAGCAGGTGCGCGACGCGATGGGCGAGGGTGCTGGTCTTGCCCGAGCCGGCGCCGGCGATCACCAGAAGCGGCCCGGCAGCTTGCGCGGAATCGCCGCCATAGCATGCGGCTTCTCGTTGCGCCTCGTTCAGAGCCGACAGGTAATCGGGAACGACTGTGCTTGTCGTATCGTTCATTGGCCGCGGCCGTGCATGCCGGCGGCGGCGATGAATAGGCGATCGACAGGAGGCGTGCGGTGCTCGGCGATGCGATTGCGGGTCATGGGCGGGTTCCTTACGTACTGTGATTATATACAGTAGCGCTAGCTGTGCAAGGGCGACGTGCCGCGTCGACTCAAGCAGCGCACCACCGCCGTTACCACCTCGCGCATTGCGCTTGCGTCAGCTTGACGATGTCGACATACTCCACGGACTTGCCGCCGTGATAAATTGCCGGCGCGTTCATAAGCCGCATTGCAGCGGACGAAAGATCATGCCACCGATGACAACAATCCAGGAATACGCGGCTGCGCTGCGCGCCGGTCGCAGCAGTTCGCTCGCCATTACCGAAGCCTCGCTCGAACGGATCGAGGCGCCGGCAGGCGAGGGCGCGCGGGCTTTTACGCGCGTCTACGCCGAAGCCGCGCGCGCCACCGCACGGGCCTCCGATACCTTGCGTGCAGCGGGACTCAGCCGCTCGGCGATCGACGGCTTGCCGATATCGATCAAGGACATCCTCGACATGGCCGGCGAAACGACCCTGGCCGGATCGGTGGTCAGGATAGGGGAACCGGTCGCCAAGGAACACGCCGATGTCGTCAAGCGGCTGCTCGCCGCCGGCGCGGTGATCATCGGCCGCACCAATATGACCGAGTTCGCTTACTCGGGGCTGGGAATCAATCCGCACTATGGAACGCCGCTAAACCCCTGGGACCGCGAGACCGGCCGCATCCCCGGCGGTTCGTCGTCGGGCGCGGCGGTGTCGGTGAGCGACGGCATGGCGGTCGCCGGGATAGGTACCGACACCGGCGGTTCGGTGCGCATTCCGGCAGCGCTTTGCGGCCTCGTCGGTTTCAAGCCGACGGCACGGCGCGTGTCGACACGCGGCGCGCTGCCGCTCTCGGCCAATCTTGATTCGATCGGCCCGATCGCGACCACGGTCTCCTGTTGCGCCTGCCTCGACGCGATTCTTGCGGGAGACGCAGTTTTGCCACTCGAACCGGCGCGGCTGCGCGGTTTGCGCCTGGCGGTCCCGACCACCGTGGTACTCGAAAATATGGATGCGCAGGTTGCTGCGTCATTTTCCGCCGCTATGACAAGGCTGTCGGCGGCCGGCGCGCTGATCGACGAAATTCCTCTGCCGGCCTTCGCCAGGCTCGCCGAAATCAACGCCACGGGCGGTTTTACGGCGGCCGAGGCCTGGGCCTGGCACCGGCATTTGATCGAGCGTTCAGGCGATCGTTACGACCCGCGCGTGATGTATCGCATACGCCGCGGCAGCAAGATGTCGGCCGCCGATTTCATCGAATTGCAGAGTGCCCGCACGCTGTGGGTCGCCGAAGTAGAGGCCGATCTCGCCGCGTTCGATGCGCTGCTGATGCCGACGACGCCGATCGTCGCGCCGCCAGTCGCCGAACTCGTCGCGAGCGACGACGCTTACCGGCAGGCCAATGCGTTGATGTTGCGAAACCCGTCGATCATCAACTTCCTCGATGGTTGCGCCTTGTCGATTCCTTGTCACGAAGCGGGCAGCGCGCCGGTCGGCCTGATGGTCTGCGGCCCGGCCATGCATGACAGAAGAGCGCTGGCGATCGGCCTGGCCATCGAATCTTTGCGGTGAATTTTGCCATCGTCGAGGGAGCAGCGACCCAACATCCGCTGAGGGTCGGGTGCAAGGACGGCGTAGTGAATCGCGGTTTTTGTTTCTATAATGCACAGAGTTTAAACACGCTTCGGTTCCAATAGCCGATCAAAGCGTGTTCGCGCACCAATGTCCAGCGGCTTGAATCAGAACAAGAGGTCAGTGAAATGTCCAGCGTGGTCTTGAAGAATGTTGTGAAGCAATTCGGGTCGGTGGCGGCGGTCGACAATCTGTCGATCGAAATTCAAGACAAGGAGTTTGCCGTCCTCGTCGGTTCGTCCGGCTGCGGCAAGACCACGGCGCTGCGCATGATTGCCGGCCTGGAGACGGTGAGCTCGGGTCAGATTTACATCGGCGATACGCTGGTCAATGATCTGGCGCCCAAGGACCGCGACATTGCGATGGTTTTCCAGAACTACGCGCTCTACCCGCACATGAATGTGCGCGACAACATGGGCTTCGGGCTGAAGATACGCCAGCTCACCAAGGAAGAGATTGATACCCGCGTCGAGGAAGCCGCCGACATCCTCGGCATCCGCGATCTGCTCGACCGCAAGCCGAAAGAACTTTCCGGTGGCCAGCGGCAGCGCGTCGCGGTCGGCCGGGCCATCGTCAGAAAGCCCAAGGTCTTCCTGTTCGACGAACCGCTGTCCAACCTCGACGCCAAGCTGCGCGTGGCGATGCGTGCCGAGATCAGCAAGCTGCATCGCCGGCTTGAAGCGACGATCATTTACGTCACGCACGACCAGGTCGAAGCGATGACCATGGCCGATCGGATTTTCATCATGAACAAGGGCGTGCTGCAGCAGACCGGCGTACCCCTGGAGGTCTATGCGCATCCGGTGAATCGCTTCGTTGCCGGCTTCATCGGTTCGCCGGGAATGAACTTCATCGACGTCACGCTGATCGTGGAAAACGGGGTCATGTTCATCGACGCCGGCGATTTCCGCTTGAAGGTGCCGCAAGCGTTTCGCGCCGACCTCGAAGCCTATGTCGGCCGGCCGGTCGTCCTCGGCGTGCGCCCGGAAGACATTGCCGCGCACGATCCGGCAACGAGCCCGGGCGGTGACGGAAACGTCCTGAAAGCGTGCGCCGATGTGGTTGAGACGCTGGGATCGGAACTCTTCGTCTATCTCACCTCCGGCACACACTCGCTGGTCGCCCGCATGGCGGTGCCGGAGCGCTTGCTGCAGGTGGGGCAGGCGCTCGAGGTGATCTTGAAGCTGTCGAAGATCCATATTTTCGACAAGGAGACTTCGCGGACCATCGTCTAAGGAGTTCGTTGAGATGACATGAACTCTTACTTGAACACGTGTCGCAGGAATATACTGATTTGGTTTTGAGTGGCTCCGGCGGGGGCCTTCCAGGTTGTTTCGTGAGATTAGGAGGAGGAATTATGAGAAAGCTGTTGATTGGATTCGTCGCCGCACTGTATTGCCTGAGCATGGGCGCCATCGCGCAGACCAAGGAAATACGCGTGCTCCTGGCCAATCACCCTTACGGTGATCTGTTGAAATCGGCCATTCCCGAATTTGAAAGTGCGACCGGCATCAAGGTCAATTTCGAGAGTCTGCAGGAAGGTCAGCTGACGACCAAGCTGACCACCGAGTTTGCGACGAAATCGTCGTCGGTCGACGTGTTCATGACAAGGCCGCTGCAGGAAGGCAAGATGTTCTACAAGAACGGCTGGTACGAGCCGATTTCGGGCTATGACTTCGCCGACTATCCGAAGAACGTGATGAGCGTTGCAAGCTTCGGGCCGAAAGCCTACATCGTTCCGCTGGTCACCGAATGGCAAGTCCTCTACTATCGCAAGGACGTTTTCAGAGACGCCGGAATCAAGGTTCCGACCAACTTCACCGAACTTGAAGCCGCCGCCAAGAAAGTCAATTCGGACAGCCTCGCCGGCTTCGCTTCGCGCGGCAAGGGCGCCGCCGCGGTCACGCAATTGTCGAGCTACGTCTACAACTACGGCGGGCTCTATCTCGACAAAGGCGTCGCCGTTTTCAATACGAAAGCGGCCGTCGACGCTATCCGCTTCTACGGCAAAATGCTCGGCGATTACGGTCCCAAGGGCGTGACCTCGATGTCATGGGAAAACATCATGCCGTTGTTCCAGGCCGGAAAGGTCGCGATGTGGACCGATGCCTCGGTGTTCTATGGCGAGATCATTGATCCTGCCAAGACGCAGGTTGCCGCCGAGAACGTCGGCATCGCCAATTTCCCGGCCGGTCCGAAAATGAACTCGCCGTTCATCGTTACTTCATGGGGTATGGCCATCGCCAAGCAATCGAAGAACAAGGAACTGGCGATGAAATTCCTTGTGTGGGCGACCAGCAAGGAACTCGCTGCTAAAGGCATGGCGTCCAACATCACGATGGCGCGCTCTTCGGTCTGGGAAGACAAGGCGATTCTCGCCAAGACCAACCCCGGCCTGGTCGAGACCCGCGCCTATGCCGCCAAGCACGGCAATCCGCTCGATCGTCCGTACATGAGCGCGGTCGGCGAAGCGCGTGACCTGATCGGCGAACTGGTGATCGAATCGATCAACACCAAGGGCACTTCGACCAACCTTGACAAGATGGCCAAGGACAAGGTCGCCCAGGTCAACGAAATGCTGCAGGACACGGGCGAGTACGGCAAGTAGATAGTACTTCGTCACACCGGCGCAAGCCGGTGTCCAGCGCCACCTCTGGATTCCGGCTTGCGCCGGAATGACGATCAGGTGGATGCTGCACGCGCCGTTTGCAAGGGATCCCGGGCTCCGGTATCGGTGGTTGCCCGGAATTTCCTGATTGTGCCGAACTTGAGATATGAACGATGAGTAAGCCGAGTTTCACCGAACGCAATCTGCAGATCCTGTTTCCTCTGCCGGCGATCATTTTTGTCGCCCTGCTGATGATTTTCCCGATTCTGTACACGCTGTTCCTGAGTTTTACCAACTGGAACCTTACTTCCGGCAACCCGTTTACTTTTGTCGGATTCAACAGCTATTTCCGGATCTTCACTGAACCGCGTTTTCTCAATGCCGTCGCGCGGACTTTCGCGTTTACCTTTTTCGCGGTGGTGATCGAAGGTGTGCTCGGTGTGGCCATCGCCGTCATTTTGAATCGCGCCTTCTTCGGCAAGAGCCTTGCCAAGCTGCTCCTGCTGCTGCCGCTCGTCGCCACGCCGGTGGCGGTCGGTATCGTCTTCAATCTGTTCTACGACCCGACCATCGGCCTTGCCAATTTCGTCCTGCAGTCGATCGGCCTGCCGCAGGGTCTGTGGGTCTCGAATGCGGCGACGGTCATCCCGTCGCTGATTCTCGTTGATGTCTGGCAATGGACGCCGATGATCACGCTGATCGTTCTTGCCGGTCTGGCCGGCCTCTCGGAAGAGCCGATCGAGGCCGCGCGCGTCGATGGCGCGAGCGAATGGCAGATCTTGCGCCTAGTCACCCTGCCGATGGTCATGCCGGTGATCCTGACCGCGGTGATCCTGCGCCTGATTGATGCACTCAAGACCTTCGACATCATCTTCGCCATGACTGGCGGCGGGCCCGGCTACGCGTCGGAGACGCTCAACATCATGGGTTTCAAGTACAGCTTCGAGTATTTCCGCATGGGGCAGTCCTCCGTGATCCTCGTGGTTCTCTTCTGTGTGGTCTTCGGCTGCAGCCTCGGGATCATGAAACTGCGCGCGGCTTCGGAAATTTGACCATGCAAAACAAGAAAGTCTTATCAAACGTGCTTTTCTACGTCATGGTCGTGGCCATTGCGCTGATCGTGCTGTTCCCGTTTCTGTGGATGCTCTCGTCGTCGTTCAAGACCCAGGTCGACATCATTTCCTGGCCGCCGAAATTCTTCTTCGCGCCGACGCTGCAGAACTACCAGAAGGTATTCGGCGAACAGGATTTCCTCAAGTATTTCATGAACTCGACGATCATCGGCGTGTTTTCCGTCGGCCTGTCATTGCTGCTCGGCCTGCCGGCCGCCTACACGATTGCGCGCTTCACGCAAACGCGGCTGGCGGTGTTCATTCTGCTGGCGCGACTGATGCCCGGGATCTCCTTCCTGATGCCGTGGTACATCGTCTTCTCGCGCCTCAACCTGATGGACAGCTACGTTGCGCTGATTCTCAGCCACATGCTGATCGCCCTGCCGATAGTCGTCTGGATCATGTCGACCTATTTCGCCACCATCCCGCGCGAGATGGAAGAGTCGGCGATGGTCGACGGGGCGACGCGCCAGTACGCTTTCCTGAAGATCATCCTGCCGCTCTCGGGGCCGGGCATCATCACCGCGACGACGTTGTCCTTCATCTTTTCTTGGAACAACTTCATGTTCTCGCAGGTGCTGAGCATGGAAAAGACCAAGACGCTGCCGATCGCGGTCTATAACTTCGTCTCCTACGCCGAAGTCGATTGGGGCGGCGTGATGGCTGCTGCGGTGGCGATCATGGCGCCGGCGATCGTCCTGACGATGATCTTCCAGAAATACGTGGTCAAGGGTCTGACCATGGGCGCGGTCAAGGGGTAATCCGCCTTCGGCGAGAGCTATTCCGGCGTCACGCCCGGCAGGAACTGGATGCCCGTTCGCTTCATCAACTCGGCGTAGCTGATCGGCGCCGAGCCGCGCGTCGCGTTGTCGTTTTCCTGCCAATAGGCCCACGCCCTGTTCTTCTTCTGGTCGTACACCAGCTTGTACAGGTACTTGGGCACATGCACGCGCCCTGGCCCGATGCTCTGGCTCTGCGCGATGCTCGGCACGAAGAACGGGCCGGTGATTACGAAGACATCGCCGCTGGCGCGCCCGGCGTATTTGCGCGTCGCTTCCTCGACGGTTTTCGCCCAGACGCCGCGATTATGTTCCGGCGCTTGCGGCACCATGTTGGCGAGCGAGAAACTCTGTGCCATCGACTGCGCGCTGCGCATGTCGCCGGCCGGCGCCATGTGGCCGCGGTCATAACCGCTGCCGGCGTAATCCTCGAGCGTCGCCCGCTCGGCGGAAGGCAGGCGGGCATCGGCAAAGAACTTGTTGCTGCGTTTCTGATGTGCGTCGGACATCGCGCCCGCGTTCAATCTTTCCGCGACGAACACCGGCGTTTTGCTCTCGCCGGAATGCAGGATCGCGAACGCGTCGTAACAGAGCGCGCGATTGCCGGGCCGGGCGGCGACCACGGGCGGCTTGCCGTGGGCGAAGAATTGCGGGCAGGCGGCGAAGTTCTCTTCGGCGTGAATGACGCTTGTTGCGGCCAGCGCCAGAAGCAACGCCGCGCTCGTGCGGAAAAGGCGAATCATTGGGGCTCCCTGGCGAAAGGCGCATGAAACGATGCGGGCGGTTTTCTGCCCGCCCGCAGGCTGCGCTCTGATCTTGTTTTTTCGGCAAGGCCGGAGCCCTGCCGTTATGTCCTGTCTGGGATTAGTAGGGATCGCTGCCGGCGATTCTTTGTCGTTCTGTGGCCAACGGGAAATTCGGAGTGAACCTTGCAATCTCGAAAACTGCGAGGCCGAACTGCTTCGACCAACATCGTATTGCATTCTAACATGCCGGAAAAAGCGTCCTCCCGCAGAATAAATCAGCGGAGCGATTGCGCTTTCTGAGTTAAAGTTAGCGTACAAGAATTTGCTTGAAGGCACAGCAAACATGCGCGCAGCAAATCGCATCGAAGAGTGTGCAGCGCCAGGGCCGACAATTACCCGGCTGCCGGCTCGCGCCGGCGAGCAACTTCCGCGTGCGCCGTGTGCAGCGCGGCGTGCGTGTGGCAAGAGTCGCGTGCGCAGTCGCGATGCGGCCGACAGCGCGGGCAACAACGCGGCCAAGGGCGCGCCGCTCGCCATTTCTGCGCAATACATCGAGCGGAGAGCGGCCCATGTCGCGAGCTAATCCGCGTTACCGGCTGATCGCCTGCGAGGTGCTGGCGCGCGAGTGCGCGGCCGCAATGTCCACCTGCGCGGCGGTCGTCGATGCGGAATTCTTGCCCAAGGGCCTGCACGACGTCGGCGAAGAGCGAATGTCGTCGCGCATCCAGGCCGCCATCGACGCTACCGACCCGGCCTACGATGCGATTCTGCTCGCCTACGGCCTGTGCAACTACGGCGTGCGTGGCCTGCACGCCGAAGTGCCGCTGGTTTTGCCGCGCGCGCACGATTGCATCACGCTGCTGCTCGGTTCGCGCCAGCGCTACGCCGAGTATTTCGCGGTCAACCCCGGTACCTTCTACAAGTCACCCGGCTGGATAGAACGCGACAGCGATCCCAACGCCAATCCGGCAAGCATCACCGCGCGCCTGGGAATGGCGCGTGACCGGGAAACGCTGGCGGCGCAGTATGGCGAAGACAACGCCGATTTCCTGATGGACACGCTGGGCGATTGGTTGCAGAGCTACCACAAGGTCGCTTTCATCGACACCGGTGTCGGCGACACGGCGCATTATCTGAAGACCGTTGAAGAACTGGCGCGCGACCGGGGCTGGGAGATGGAACGGGTCGCCGGCAGCCGCGCCCTGCTTGAGCGTCTGCTGTCGGGGCAGTGGCCGGAGGAAGATTTCCTGGTGCTCGCGCCCGGCGCGCGAGTGGACGCAAGCTGGGATGAGGGCATCATCTGCAGTGAACTCAACCCTCCTGAAATCGCCACGCCAGGCGAGGAGTAGGGTGCCGCACTCGGCCCTGATCATCGGGCCGGCGGTCAATTTTTTTCTGAATCAAGGGAGAGCAACACAATGGCAATTCTCGAAGACATCTCGGCGCTCCTGCAAAAAGGAAAAGCCAAGGAAGTGAAGGAACTCGTGCAGCAAGCCATCGACCAGGGGATAGGTGCGCGCGCCATCCTCGAGCAGGGGCTGCTCGACGGCATGGACGTGATCGGCGGCAAGTTCAAGCGCAATGAAGTTTTCGTGCCGGAAGTGCTGATGGCGGCGCGCGCGATGAATGCCGGGACGGCGCTGCTCAAGCCGCTGCTCGCCACGGCCGGGGTCGAAGCGACCGGCAAGGTGGTGATCGGCACGGTCAAGGGCGACCTGCACGATATCGGCAAGAACTTGGTGCGCATGATGATGGAAGGCAAGGGACTTGAAGTCATCGACCTGGGCGTCGATGTTTCGGCCGAGAAGTTCATCGCCGCCGTGCATGAGCACCATCCCGACATCGTCGCGCTCTCGGCGCTGCTGACCACGACGATGAGCGAAATGAAAGTCATCATCGACGCCTTGAACAATGCCGGCCTGCGCGACAAGGTCAATGTGATGATCGGCGGCGCGCCGGTCAGCGAAGGCTTTTGCACCAGCATCGGCGCCGATGCGTATACGGCCGATGCGGCATCGGCGAGCGACGGCGCGATTGCGCTGATCAAGCGCAAAGCGGCGTAAGCCGCACAGATCGTCCGGACCTCTCGCCGGGACGGGCTATATCGCGCTCTTGCGCGCCACGTGGTCCATCAGTTGCGCGGCCCGTTCAACGCTGGGCGCGAAGATGTTTAGGAACAGTCCGACGCGCGGCAGCTCGCCCATGAGGCAATCGATCTCGGCTTCGTCGAGATCGCCGAAAACGATCAGGTTCTTTTGCGCCAGCACCTTCCGGAACACCGGAATCATTTCAGCGACCGACGGTCCGCCGACGTCCTTGTTGATCTGGATGGCTTTGAGCCGGTCGATCTGCAGCAATGAGTCGACGATGAAGAAGGACGCCGGATGCACGTGAACGGCGGTGTAGGCATAACCGTCGCAAACGGAGGCATCGGGGCCGAGCAGGAAGTCTGTGTAGATCTGCGGCGAGAGCAGGGCCGAAAGATCTTCCTGGAACCAGATGCATTTCTCCGGGCACCATACGTCGTAAAGTCCCATCGAATAGCCGCCGAGAAAACGCGACGTGCGTTCGAACTGCATGCCGATCAGACGCTTGAAGCCGTCGAGCACCTTGAAGTAGGCCTCGCGAACGATCTCCGGCTCCTCGTAAATGGCAAAGACCATTTCGGTCTGGCCGAGCAGCGCGCCGACGATGTCGGACGCGCCGCGCATGATCGGCTGGCCAATCGGGAAGCGCCCGGCCGAAAGCTTGCCGAGCTTGTCGACGAATTCGAGGTATTTCCGAACCCAGGCGTTGTCCGGGTCGAAGCCGATATTCTTCAGCCCCTCGGGCGAATCGATGCAATGGCCGGATACGAAGCTGTTCCTCGTGCCATAGATGTCGCAGCCGAAGATCGCTTCCATCCAGGGAATGCCATTGAAGGGCTCGGCGACCCAGAAACCGTCCTGGCCGGTCGCGCAGGCTTCGTGGTACATCCTTTCGTAGTCGTCGAGGAAACGGTCGACAACGATCATCTCCGGTTCGATCTTCTTCTTGTCGATGCGCAGTTCCGCTGACGCGTGCATGCGGTTGGCGATGAAGTAATCATTAAGCTGAAAAGAGACCAGCGGCTGGTCCAGCGGTTTTCTTTCCCAGAACGCATGATGGCGGGCAATTCTTCTATCTGCGGCCTCTTGCTGCATGTCTCCCCCTAAAGCGTCGATTGTGGCGGTAGCGCCCGAACGGCCTCGGCAATCGCCGCGATATGCGCCGGCGTCGTGCCGCAGCAGCCGCCGATGATGTTGGCCCCGGCCTGCACCAGCGCCGGGACTTGACGCGCCATATCGGCCGGCGTTTCCGGAAACGTGTCGACGCCATTCGCATGGACAGGCAGGCCGGCGTTGGCGTGTACCAGAATAGGCGTATGCGGGCAGGCGGCGCGCATCTCGCGCACGATGGCCACCATACCTTCGATTCCATTGCCGCAATTGGCGCCGATGATGTCGGCGCCGGCGGCGAGCATCGCCGCGGCCGCTTCGCCGGGGCTGACGCCCATCATCGTCCGGTACTGGCCGAGGACGGTACGTTCAAAAGCGAAAGTGGCGATGACTTCGAGGCGGGTATTTTCCCTCGCCGCCCGGACGGCAAGGCTTGCCTCGTCGATCGCGCTCATCGTCTCGATGCAGACGGCGTCGGCGCCCCCCTTTTCGAGCGCCGCGGCCTGCTCTGCGAAAGCCGCGTAGAGCGCTTCTTCGGTCACATCTTCGAGCAAAAGCATTTTTCCGGTCGGGCCGATCGAGGCGATGACCCAGTGCTCGTTCCCGGCCGCCTCGCGCGAGATTCGCGCCGCCGCCGTGTTGATTTCCGCGGCGCGGCCAGCCAGACCATAGTGCTCAAGCTTGAAGCGCGTTCCGCCGAAACTGTCGGTCTCCACCATGTCCGCGCCGGCGGCGATGTAGCTCGCCGCAATGCCCATGACCTCCGCCGGGTGGTCGATGCACCACAGCTCCGGGCATTCGCCCGGTTTGAGGCCTTTTTGCTGCAGGAATGTCCCCCAGGCACCGTCCGAAATCAGAATCCTGCCCCCCGCCACAAGCTCCCCGATTCGCTTCCTGGCCATTGTCTTCTTGTCCGTATTGGTGAAGGAAAGTACCCGCGCGGCGGCGTCGCCCGGGTGTGCCCCGGTTTCTATTTCTGCCGCGCCTGCAATGCTAACAGCTTTTCCGCCTGGGCGAACCGGGCGCGCGCTTCGGCGTACGGCAGGACCACGGGGCCAAAAAAGCTTATTTGCATAGTTGCCATGGATGCTATACTTAGCATCTATGACAAATAGTTATTTTCCATAAAGTAATTCGGAGAGTACTTATGCCCAAGGTCTTCGCCGGTTCGCCTCGCGCCATCAATCAGATGACCCCTTTCTGTTGTGCAATCGCCGTGGCGGTGGCCTTCATGGCCGCGCCGCTGCTCTACTATTGGTACCAGACCGGCGGGACAGCGCCGTTAGGGCTGGGCAGCCTGCTGGGCACCGTGCTGCTCGATCTGATCGTACTCGCGGGCGGGGCCTATGTCTTGAGACGTGTGCTCCTCGCGCCCGTCGGCGATCTTGCATCGGTTCTTGAGCAGGCAGCGGCACGCACTGGCGATTTGTCGTCGGACCTCGAGTCGTCTTCCCTGCCGGAGGTCAGCGCGAAGTACAACACCGTGATGGCCAGGCTGCGCGAGATGATCGACCTGATTCGTCGGCAGACGATGTTGATTGCCAGCGAGTCGGTGCAGCTGAAATCGCACCTGGTGACGGCGACTACGGAGTCGCAAACGCAAGTGTCCTTGTCGCACAATATCAGCACAACCTGCGCCGAGGTTACGGGTACCGCCGCCGATGTGGCCCAGCGGGTCGCGGCGCTGAACAACGTGTCCGAACAGCGGCTCGATGAAGCACGACATTCGCAAACCGAACTTCAGGCTTTGGCCAGTAAGATTGCGGCGATCAATACCCGGCAGCAGGCCTTTCGCACCACCGTCGAAACGCTTGCCAAGCACTCGGTCGACATCGGCCAGAGCATCAGCCTGATTCAGGATATTTCCGACCAGACGAATCTGCTTGCACTCAATGCCGCGATCGAAGCCGCTCGCGCCGGTGAGCAGGGACGCGGTTTTGCCGTTGTTGCCGACGAGGTGCGCAAGCTCGCCGAGCGCACCAAGAAGGCGGCGAGCACGATCACCACGAGCATCGGCGCGATGACCAGCCTCGCGGACGACACGCTCGAGGTGACGCAGCAGGTCAGTGCCGACACCGAGGACGCGCGGGCCGCCGTGGATCGCGCGGCCGGCAATTTCTCCGGCATGGTCGAGAATATCCGGGCGACCAGCAATGATCTGCACGGCATCACCGCAGCGATGGCCGATCTCGAAACGGCCAACCGCGAAATCCTCGAGCGCGCGCGGGAAATCGACGGGCTGAGCCACAATCTCGGCGAGCACATGCGCGTGTCGCTCGACTCGGCTCGCGCCCTGGCGGCATCGACCGAAAACATTCTCACCTCCGGCGCGCGCTTCAAGCTCGGCGGCGGCAGTTTCGAGACGGCGCTTGCGCCGTTTCTCGCCTATCGCGACCGCGCCCAGGCGATACTCCAGCAATTCGCCGACGAGGGCGTGGACATCTTCGATCAGTCCTACCGGCAAGTTCCCAATACCGAGCCGCCCAAGTTCGAGACGGCTTATACCAAAGCGGTCGCGGGCAAGCTGCAGGAACTCTACCAGGAGGTTCTCGACAAGCTGCCGGGCGCGGTATCGTTGATCGCGGTCGATACCAACGGCTACGCGCCGACGCATTGCCGCAAGTTTTCGATCCATACCGGCAACCCGGAGAAGGACCTTGTTTTCAGCCGCCACCAGCGGATCTTCAACGATCCGGTGGGCATCAAGTCGGCGCGCAACGAGGATCCCTTCGTGGCACAAATCTATGTGCAGCTCAATACCGGGCTGACCTTGCTCGAAATTGCCAGCCCGATCATGATTGGCGGTCGCCACTGGGGCGCCATGCGCATCAACGTCGAGGCCAAGGTCTTCGGCGCCACGCTTGCCGGGCAAGCGGCGGCCTGAGCCCGCGGGACTCCATAGCGCCAGTCAGTTCAAGAATCCGTCGTCCCGGCGCAAGCCGGGACCCAGTTTGTGCTTCGCAACTCTGGATTCGGCGGTCGCCGGAATGGCGATACTGAATTCAGATGGCGATGCCAGGGCATGCGATCAATCGCCATGGCTAACGAGCATGAACTTCGCCTGAGCGAGCCCTGATGCTGGTAGTCTACTACGTTGGCCGCGCGACCCGGATAGTGCGCATTTTCTGGTTGCCGAGGCCCTACCGCGCGACATTTGGCGCGTCCGGAATCCACTCTCAGGAAGAATCTATGCTCAAGACGAAACTGCTGCATCCCGAAATCCTCCAGGCGCTCGGCAGCAGCGGCCATGGTGCCCAGATGCTGATCGCCGATGGCAACTATCCGTTCTCGACCGGCGCGCCGCCCGGGGCGCGCAGGGTGTATCTGAATCTGGCCAAGGACATGCTGGGCGCCGTCGACGTGCTCAAGGTCCTGGCCGAGTCGGTAATGGTCGAGAAGGCCACCGTGATGCTGCCGGCCGACGGCGAGGTCCCGGAAATCTTCCAGGAATTTGCCGACGTCCTCGGCGCCGGTATTACGTTCACGCGGCTCAAGCGCTTCGAGTTTTATGACGAAGCGAAAGCCGATTCGACCTGCCTGGTGATCGCCACCGGCGAGAGCCGGCGCTTTGCCAACATCCTGCTGACCATCGGAGTCGTCAAATGAGCGTCGATATGGCCTACCGGCAATGCGGCGCGGCGGATTTGAAGCTCTCCGTACTCGGCATCGGCTGCTGGACTTTCGGCGGCGGGCCATACTGGGGCAATCAGGACCAGAGCGATGTCAACGACGTCGTCCATGCGGCCGTCGACTGCGGCATCAATTACTTCGACACTGCCGAAGCGTACAACGAAGGTCGCAGCGAAAGCTCGCTGGCGATCGCCATGCAAGGCTTAAAGCGCGATTCAATCATCATCGGCTCGAAAGTCACGCCGGCCAACTGCTACCCGGGTGTACTCGAGGAACATTGCGAAGCCTCGCTCAAGCGCCTGCACACCGATTACATCGACCTCTACATGCTGCACTGGCCGATCCATCCGCACTCGATCAAGCACTTCACCAAGGATCCTGCGGTCATCGATAATCCGCCGGAAATCGGGCGCACCTTCGAGATCCTGGCCAAGCTCAAGCAAAGCGGGAAGATCCGCCACATCGGCATCAGCAATTTTTCCGCCGGACGGATGCAGGAGGACATCCCGGCGAACTTCGCCGTCGCCGCCAACGAGTTGCCTTACAACCTGCTGTGCCGCGCCGTCGAATTCGATGCCATGGCGTCCTGCAAGGAAAATGGCGTCGGGATCATCAGCTACATGACCCTCTTGCAGGGCATACTCGCCGGCAAATACCCGACACTGGCCGTGGTCCCCGAATGGCAGCGCCGGACCCGGCACTTCGCTGCATCGGGATCGCCGCTGTGCCGGCATGGCGAAGCCGGTTTCGAGGACGAGACCGACCGCGCGATCAAGGCGATCAAGGCGGTCGCCGGCGCGAACAAGGTTGACATGGCCGAGCTCGCGATACGCTGGGCCATCGAGAACCCGAACATCAGCTGCGCCCTGGTCGGCGCGAGAAACCGCGCGCAACTGAAAGCCAATGTGCATTCGCTGGCCATCGAGATGGATCCGGAAGTTGTCCGCGAGCTCAACCGTCTGACCGATCCGCTCAAGCAGCAGTTGGGCAATCACCTCGATCTTTATGAAAGCGCCGATAACGACAGAACGTTATGATGGCGCCAAGTTTCAAACCGCATCGCGCTGATTGGATTGCCGGCCAACCATTCCGGCAGCATAATAAATCGCGCGCCGCGGAACTCCTGGGTCCGGCGGCGGTCTTTGCCTCGTAGTTCCAATTTTTTCGTCGGCCGGCCTTGCAGATGTCGGCGACGATCGTGCCGGATAGGAGTATGAGATGACTTCGGACATTCTCCGTTTCTTGAAGAATAACGGTGAGCAGCTTGATATTCAGATCGCCCAGGCGCTCAACATTCCGATGCCCCATTTGCAGCGCGAGATTGCGCAGCTGTCCCAGGCCAATGAAATCATCTGCTGCAACCTGACGCGATTCGTCGCCGGGAAGAAGATCGAGGGCGTAAGTTGTCGGCTCTCCTGCGACATGCCTGCCGCCGCGCGTGGCCGCAAGCCTGCCGGTGTTGAGGTCGATTCCGGCGCCCGGCCCTGAGCGCCACGCTTATTTCTTTGCGCAGGCAATCTGCCGGATCTTGTCGGGGGTAGTGCCCGGCTCGACGGGGTCCCATGTGGGATCTGGAAACCGCTCTTTCGACACCAGCCGGCCGTCGCCCATCTGTTCGGAAAACGCTTCGCTGGCCAGCGCCCGCGAACGCGGCTTGGCGCAGTCGTACTCGACGAGTACCTTGAGCGATCCGACGACGGTCTGTGCATCGACCCACTGAGCCGACGTGAAATCCAGGAGCTGCAATATCTGTGTGAAATCGCCGTTCTTCAGGATCGATTTCTGCTCGAGATAGAAACGGATGGCTTCATTGCGGCCGAGCAGGATCCACTCGGCCTGCGCACTGCCGGCTAGCAGCAAAGCCGCCAGAACGAAAAAAATTCGCCGCGCGTGTTTTCGGAAACCGGCTGGTCTGTTCATGGCGTTCCTTGTCAATGTCTTCTACTCAAGAATGAACCGCTGCGCTGGCTTGGTACGCCAGCACACAGACGACGACTTGATGCGCACGTATTCTTTAACGATCGGGATCTGATCTTATCAGGAGCTTGGTATGAAATGGGCAGGCATGTATCTTGTTGGATTCGTGGTCCTCGTCGGCGGCGTGCTCGCCGCGCTCTGGAAGTTGGGAATTCTGCAAAGCATCGGTACAACGTGGACCCTGATCGGCGTCGCGATCGTGATCGGCATCGGCATCATGATCTCGGTCTCCAATAGCGGCACTAAGGAAAACATTCAAATCGACCGCAAGTGAGCGGTTCGCGCACGGCGCCGCGAAGGCCCCTGCAATTTGCACTCAGGACGCCGGGCGCAGTGCGCCCGCCGCGTTAAGGTACACGGCATACACCGAGCTCGACGCGCAAATGAACAAGCGGTTGCGCTTGATGCCGCCGAAACACACGTTGGAAACGACTTCAGGAATGCGGATTTTGCCGAGCAGGGTGGCGTCGGGCGCATAGCAATGGACGCCGTCTCCCGCGCTGACCCACAGGTTGCCGTGCGTGTCGAGCCGCAAGCCGTCGTGCAGCCCGTTCGTGGATTCCGCAAAGATCTCGCCACCCGAGAGACTCGCGCCATCGGCATTGACGCTGAAGCGGCGAATATGGCGCGGTCCGCCGGACCGGTGCGTCGCGCCGGTGTCGACGACATAGAGCAGGCGCTCGTCAAGTGAGAAGGCGAGGCCGTTGGGCTTTTCGAAATCGGTGGCCACCGCCGTCAGCCGGCCGCTTTCCGGTTCGAGCCGCCAGACGTGGCAGCCATCGGTCTCCTGCGGCGCGGCGTGACCCTCGTAGTCCGAGTCGATCCCATAGCTCGGGTCGCTGAACCACACGCTGCCGTCGGACTTGACCACCACATCGTTCGGCGAATTGAGGCGCCAGCCGGCGCCGCCCGTCGTCAGCACGCTGCGCGAGCCGTCGTGCTCAAAGCGCGAAACGCAGCGCCCGCCGTGCTCGCAGGCGATGAGCCGGCCTTCGCGGTCTACCGTATGGCCATTGGCATAAAAGGCCGGCGCCTGGAAGACCGACACCGAGCCATCGGTCTCGTCCCAGCGCATCACCCGGTCGTTGGGGATGTCCGACCACAGCAGGTAGCGGCCGGCAGCAAAGTAGGCCGGTCCCTCGGCCCAGCGGCAGCCGGTATACAGGCAGTCGAGGCGGATATGACCGAACACCAGTTTGCTGAAGCGTTCGTCGATGATTTCGAATGGGTTGGTATTCATATTGTCATCCGGTGTGCGGAGATTTGGATTATGCCGCAGTGTAATACTTACGACGTCATTCCGGCGAAAGCCGGAATCCAGAAGACCCGCCGTCACCGTGAGCGAACGCACCGGCAGAGCGCTTGTCTGACCGGCGGATAGGAACCACAATGGTTGCATATTGGTTGGAATTGGTTGGAAATCGCGATGCCGACGAGCTTGACCTTAAAGAATATTCCAGACACCGTTTATCAGCGCCTGAAGGCGTCTGCGGGCCTGAACCGGCGCAGCCTCAACAGCGAGGCGATCGTCTGCCTGGAAGCCGCGTTGCTGCCGCCACCGACGGTAACCGCGGGCGAGCGCCTTGCGCGAGCGCGCGAACTTCGCGCCGACTTGACGTCGAAGAAGTTTCGCGCACGTGACATCGACGCATTCAAGAGGGCAGGGCGTTCGTGATCGTCGTCGACGCGAACGTAATCGCCTGCCTGTACTTGCCGGGGACGCACACGTCGCGTGCCGAGGCCTTGCTCGAGCACGATCCCGAATGGGCTGCGCCGGTCCTGTGGCGCAGTGAGTTCCGCAAGATCCTGGCCGGTTACCTGCGGCGCAAGACACTTAGCTTTGAGAAGGCGGCGGCCGTGCAACGAGAGGCAGAAGATCTGCTGCGCGGGCTGGAGTTCGACGTCGATTCGCGCGATGTGCTCGAACTCGTGCGGGATAGCGACTGCTCGGCCTGCGACTGCGAGTTTGCCGCCCTGGCGTTAAAGCTCGGAACGCAGCTCGTGACAATGGACCGCAAGCTGCTGCGCGCATTTCCCAAGCATGCCGTCGCGCTTGCCTGAAATCATCAACCCCCGGGACCTGACAGGAAGGCCGATGAACGCACTCAAGGACATCCCGCTATCGATGCTCGACCTCGTGCAGATTCGCGAGGGCGGCACCATCGCCGATGCGCTGGCCATCACCCTGCGCACCGCGCGGCGCGCCGAGGCGCTCGGCTTCAAGCGCTACTGGCTGGCCGAGCACCATAACCTGCTGGGCATCGCGAGTTCGGCGACGGCGGTGCTCGTCGGCTACGTCGCCGGCGGCACGCAGCACATCCGTGTCGGCTCGGGCGGCATCATGCTGCCCAACCATGCGCCGCTCGTCGTCGCCGAGGCCTTCGGCACGCTCGCCGAACTCTACCCGAACCGCATCGACCTCGGCCTCGGCCGCGCGCCCGGCACCGACCCGACGACCATGCGCGCGCTGCGCCGCAATCGCGCCGAAACGGAAGCCGACTTCCCGCGCGATGTCGCCGAACTGCAGAGATTGCTCGCGCCGCCCCAAGCCGGCCAGGCGATCGTCGCCATTCCCGGCGCCGGGACCAACGTGCCGATCTGGCTGCTCGGCTCGAGCCTGTTCTCCGCGCGCCTCGCCGCCGAGCGCGGCTTGCCCTACGCCTTCGCCGCGCACTTTGCGCCGCAATTGCTGCTCCAGGCCGCCGACCTCTATCACAATGAATTCCGCCCGTCGAGCAGCCTCGACAAACCGCGTCTGATGATCGGCGTGGCGCTGATCGCCGCGCCGAGCGATGAGGAGGCGCAGTTCCTCGCGAGCAGCACCTACCAGCGCGTCCTCGGTATCCTGCGCGGCGACCGCAAGCCGCTAATGCCGCCCAGGCGCGATTTCATGGCGCAGCTGAGCGGCCCGGAGCAGGCCGCCATCGGCGACTTCCTCGCCGCCGCGGTCATTGGCGGTCCGGCCACGGTGCACGACGGACTTGCCGCTCTGGTCAAGGCCACCGGCGCCGATGAATTGATGCTGGTCTGCGACGTCTTCGACCCGGCGCTGCGGTTGCGCTCGATCGAAATCGCGGTCGAAGCAGTCGCGGATTAGCATGCCGGACGAGAACCAGATCGAAATTGCGCCGTCGTTCATCGCCCTGTTCGTCGAGCGCGGACGCCTGCTGCCCGGCGCCACGCACCAATTCGTCATCGGCCGTTACGATCTCTGCGAAGACATGGCCTGTACCCTCGTCGAACATGCGCAGACCATGCAATTCGATCAAGGACTCGGCGAGGCGGAAGTTCTCGGGCGCTGCCATCAAGGCCTGCTTGCCGAATCTTCCGTGGTCACCGTGAAGGAAGCAGCCTGGGTCGTTTGCCGGCTCGCAGAACTGCTGTCGTGGCCGTGTCCGCAACCCGAGAACAATGACGGGACGGTCCTATCGCCGTGAATCCTCAACCGCTGGCTGCTTCTTCAAGCACTTCAGTGGCCCATTGATTGAGGCTCTTGCCTGCCGCCTGAGCCGCGACCGGCGCCGCCCCGTGGACTTCAGGCGGGACGCGCAGCATGAGCTTGCCTGATGCCGGTTTCTCGGGACAGACGCCTTCTTCCTTGCAGTCACGCAGGAATTCTTCGATGCTCGTCTTGAATGCCGCCCGTAACCCGGCCACCGTTTCCGCGTGAAAACTGATCATCGTGCGCAGTCCGAGAATGCGGCCGACAAAGATATTGTCGCGCTCATCGAACTCAATTCTCGCAGTGTACCCTTTGTGACTCATGGTGTTCATGGCTTGACTCGCGATCCTTCCCGCTCCTTGATGGACCCTCCCAGTGCGACAATCAGGGCCTCGATTTCAGAGAAGACGACGGTCGCCGAGGCAGGGCGAGCAAAGATTGCTTGAAGCGTCTTTCGATGCTGGCGTTCATGTGGGTAATGATAGCGCTTGGTGCAAGCATGCGTGAGCAAGAGCGATGCGCACCCAGGGCTGATTAGGTGGAAAATTCGTCATTCCGGCGAAAGCCGGAATCCAGTAAAGGCGACGAACTGGACACCGGCTTTCGCCGGTGTGACGACTGATTTCACAAACAAAGTCGGACAGGTAAGTGCCCATGGCATAAAGAATTACCCCGCTTCATGACGATTCGAGGATACTTCACACTATCGAATCTCCGGTCACGAACCATGTTTTCAAGACTTAAACGTTCGACCCGGCGCCTGTTGGCGCTGCTCGCCCTGTTGCCGACCGCGGTGCTCCTGCTCGGCACCATTTACATGTTCGGCATGCAGTATCTGGAAGGTTCGCCGCGCACCTTCCTCGAGAGTCTCCAGTGGGCCTCCGAAACCCTCACCACGACCGGCTACGGACACGACAGCCACTGGACGAATCCGGTGCTCGCGCTGTTCGTCATCGTCGGCCAGTTCATGGGCCAGTTCCTGGTCTTCCTGATCTTCCCGATCTTCGTCCTGCCGTATTTCGAGGAACAGTTCGAAGTCCGCCTGCAGCACATCCTGCCGCCGATGGCCGGCAAGGTTCTTTTCTATCGTTATGGGCCGGCCATCGAGTCGCTGCTCGAAGAATTCGGGCGCACCAACAGTCCGTTCGTCATCTTCGAGGAAGACATGGAACTCGCGCGCAACCTGCGCGACCGGCATTACAACGTGGTCTTCGGCAGACTGGCCGACGATCCGTCGGTGCTCGCGCGCGTCGTCCAGGCGCGCGCCGTGGTCACCAACGCCGGCGACCATGGCAACGCCACGTGCACGCTCATCGTCCGCGAACATGGATTCACCGGCCCCGTCTATGCGCTCGCCGACGATCCGCTCTACCGTGCGCCGATGCTGCAGATCGGCGCGACCGAAGTGTTCACGCCGGCGCACGTCCTCGGTGCCGCGCTCGCCTCGCGCGCCAGCACCCGCATCAGTCCGCCGGCCGACGGCATGCATCTGCTCGGAACCAAGGTCGGAATGGCCGAATTCCGCGTTCGCGCCGACAGCCAGCTCGCCGGCAAGCGGCTCGGCGATTTGCACCTGCGCGAAGTGCACGGCGTGTCCGTCATCGGGCAGTGGCATGAAGGCGTGTTTACCACGGCCAAGGGGCCCGAGACGCGCGTCGAACCGGGCGCCATCCTGGTCATCGTCGGCGCCCAGGAGAAACTCGAGAGAGTCGAACGCATGGCGATGCCCATTCGCCGCCAGGGGCCGATCGTGATGGCCGGCTACGGCGCCGTCGGTCACAAGGTCATCGAAATGCTGCGCGACGCCGGGGAAAACTGCGTGGTGATCGACCGCCAGGCGGCGCCGGGCGTCGATATCGTCGGTAATGTCCTTGAGCTTTCCACTTTGCGCGAGGCCGGCCTGCGTGATGCAGCCGCGGTGATTCTGGCTTTGAGTGACGACAGCGAATCGGTGTTCGCAACGGCGGTGGTCCGCGATTTCGCGCCCGAGGTACCGCTCATCGTGCGCGTCAGCCGATCGCCGAATACGGCGCGGCTCTATCGCTCGGGCGCCGATTTCGCGATTTCGGTCGGGCAGGTCGCCGGACAGATCCTCGCCTTTCACCTGCTCGACGAGCAGGTAATTCCGGTCGAGAACCGGATCAAGTTCGCCCGCCTCTCCGCGGGAACGCTCGCCGGCGCGCATCCCTGGCACGGCGAAGCGCTCGAACGGATCGGCGCGAAAGTCGTCGCCGTCGAACGCGGCGCCGAGGTGCTCGTCGAATTCGATCGGAGTTTTGTGGTCCGCCCGGACGACGCGCTTTTCGTCTGCGGTTCGATCAGCAGCCTCGATCGCTACCAGCGCCAGTTCCATGCGGCCCCGATTGTCGCGGCGCACGGCTGAGGTTTGCCAGCAATTTTCAACATACTCCCGACCACATCCCCGTCATTCCGGCGGAAGCCGGAATCCAGAACGGAGGCCGCAGATGGCGTGATGCGTTGCACTTCGGCAACTTTTCGAAGTCCACTTCCCGCTGAACAAGCCATTGCGGAGAATTGACAATGCCCTTAGCTCCCGCGCGACTGCGTCGGTTCCTGAATCCGGGGCCGTCGCCTTGACCTTCTCCAACCAATCGGCGGGGGACTTTACGGTTCACGATTTCCGCTTCCAGAACGAAGAGGTTCTCCCTGAGCTTCGCTTGCATTACACAACGCTTGGATCGCGGCAATTCGACGCGGCCGGCAGGGTAACGAATGCCGTACTGCTGCTGCATGGCACGACCGGAACCGGAAAGACCTTTCTCGGCCCGACGCTCGGTGGGGAGTTGTTCGGGCCGGGGCAAGCGCTCGATGCGTCGCGCTTCTACATCATCCTTCCCGACGGCCTTGGTCGCGGCGGATCGAGCAAACCGAGTGACGGCCTGCGCACGGGCTTTCCGCGTTACGGCTACGGCGATGTCGTCGCTGCGCAGCACCTGGTGGTGACCGAGGCGCTGGGCATCGATCACCTGCGCCTGGTCCTCGGTACCTCGATGGGTGGCATGCAAAGCTGGATGTGGGCCGAACGCTACCCCGAGATGATGGATGCGGTCATGCCGATCGCCTGCCAACCGATTGCCGTCAGCGGGCGCAACCTGATGCTGCGGCTGATCCTCATCGAGTCGATTCGCAATGATCCCGACTGGAAGCGCGGTGACTACGTTTTGCCGCCGCAGCACTGGCTCCATACCGCGCCGCTCTGGCCGATCATTCTGGACAATCCGTCGCGACTTCAAGCGCTGGCGCCGTCACGGTCCGAGGCGTTTTGCGCCTACGAGGCGATGGTCAAGGATGCGGGGCAGCTCTACGACGCCAACGATTTTCTCTACTGGCTCGAATCGTCCTGGGATTACGATCCTCAGCCGATGCTGGGCAATATTCATGCAAAGCTCTTCGCAGTAAATTTCGCCGACGACTTGGTCAATCCGGCGGAGCTTGGTGTGACAGAATCGATCGTGAAGACCATTCCCGGCGCTCGCTTCGCCTTGGTGCCGGCCAGCGACAGGACGGCCGGCCACCAGTCACTGGCCTTGGCCGCTCTTTGGAAGCACTATCTCGAGGAACTTATCGGCGAGTAGATATTGTTCGCCTTGCGGCCTTGCGATTCTCGTGCATGATTCTGAGGCGATCTCTGGTGTCGGAGATTCTCTTCATCTGCTTCGGCCATTCCTTTTCTTGGAATTCATGAACTGGGAAAATCGACGGGTCGACCGCTTCCAATACATCGATTTCCCATTTGTCCCAAACGAATCTTCCCGCCTTTGAGGTAGCCAATTCTGCGATTAATTTCGTGCCGTTAAGTGCTTCGCGAACTTCGTTATCTGCTATCCGTTTCTGCAGATACATCTTGGCGACATGAATCGCGACCTTGGCTTGAGCCAGCCCATTGCGGTTCCGTTTGGAGGTCAGCACTTCAAGATTGCATATTCTGCTGCGAAGGCAAAGCAAGGGGTGCATAACATTCAAGAGTCTGCCATCCATGTCGATTGGCACTGACAGACGGCGCACCTCGTCTGCGCTTAGGCCGACCACGGTTCCAAGGAAGTCGATCATCAACTTACTTCCAGAGGGGCCCACGAAAACAATTGTTGCCGTATTTGGAGTGTTATCGTCCATGGTGGCGATCGAAGGCGAGGGCTTGGCCACCAACAAGGACAACCGATCCTGGGTTTGGGACGTTCGACAATGCCGTAAAAAGGAACTCAAGATCGACGGGAGTAAACCACCCCAGGTCGTCGGACAACAAATCGCCCGGTGGCATTCTTGCCTACAAACTCGGCCAACGGATGACTTTGGAACTTACGACCATCGCCCTTGGTATTAGCCTTGCGCGCTCGATTGCTTCTGTTGAAGAAACAGCCCCCGATTTGACTGCGGAACGCAACGCGCGCTGACGAGCGGATTTGCTCCCTACGACGAAAGGTATTGCCTTGAGATGAGCAACATGGCTCTCCGCTCTTGCCTTATTCGCCGAATTCGCTTTGCTTGGCATTCTCAACGCTCAGGAAATTAGAAAGGGCATTTGAGGACAACTCCACTCAGACCCATGTAATCATAGACAAAGCCGGTTTGTCAAACCGATGCGGCGCTCACATCCCGTCTAATCCGTGGCCTCAGACTCCATGGTTCCACCTTGGCCAATTCGCGGCAGCACGGGCCCGACGTAGGCCGGCAGGTGCGCCATCAAATGGTGTTGTCCGTATCACTGGCGATGAAGTCATCGACCGAGCTGGTATCGAATATATCGTTATCCGCCAGGCCGTCATCGGCAGGCGCGTGGATGGCCCGCCGCTCGCCGGGTTCGATCGAGCCGTTTCCGCTCAGTCCATTCATCAAACCCGAATTGGGGTTGCGGTTGCCCAGCAGGTGTTCAATCCTCTGAAAGAGAAAACTTCCTGCAACGACACCGGCGGCCGTGGTTGCGATATTGCCCAGCATGCTTCCTCCACCCCAGGAACTCACTGCGGGAGCGGCTACAGGCGCCGGAGCGGGCGCCAGAGTCGACGCCGGATTGGTCGGATATTGCGGCGCCTGGGGCGGCGGGCCGGATCGTGACACGGCGGAGTTCCCCCAGGCGTTTGGGTCCAGGAAGCTGCCACTGCCGCCAGTCGGACCGCCGGTTTGATTCCGGGCTTGTTCAAGTTCGCCTTGCAGTTGGGCGATCTGCGCCTGTGAATTCTGCAAGGCATGGTCCATCAGCATGACCTTGAGCGCGAGCAGGTAAGCCGCGTCGGGTTGTCGGCTGCAGGCGTCACGGATCAGGTTGTCGGCCTCGCCGTCTTTCTGCGCGAGTCGAGCCTGGGTCAATTGCTGCAGCAGTTCGGTGAGTTGTTCGCGTTCCTGGTTGGTCATCATGGTCCTCTGTGTTGCGGTCTGAGTGGAATTGGCTGGTATGCAGGCAATTAGCGGCGTGGCGGATCCAATTAGCGCATGTGTTCATGTGGTCTGAAACATTATAGGGAGTTCCCCGCTAAGGTTCTTTCTGACGGAAGGAACTCAAATTTCGTTCTCTGAGTCTTAGCTCAGCGCGTTGGTTCAACGTCCTGTATTGCAATGCGCTTAATGCTTCGAAAGGTGGAATGGATCATGGATGCGCAACTTGAACGCAGAGCGGGTAACGATCGTCGTCGGTCCTTCTTGGAGGTTTTGGATCGTCGAAAGTCTTTCGGTGAGTCCGAAGATCGGCAGTTGAACGGAGACGCCGACGACTTTGAGAATTCTGACGGTAACGAGCTTGACAGCGATCGGGCCATCACCGGGAATTATTGGGGGGCAGGAGAAGAGATCCCACCTATAGAGTAGCCAGTAGCCGACCGCCATTGCGACTTGCAACAAAACGGTCATAGAAGATCGAGGTCAACACGAAAAATTAGAAGATGGGGGATTCATGCGCTTGGATGGTTGCAATTTACCCCTCCGCTCGAATTCCTTCGAGACTTAATTCTCCGCCACCAAGCCGACGAGGATACCTTCCTCGCGTCGACTACGACTGCGGTTGCACTGCCGTTCCATCGAGGCGTGTGGTCGTACGAGGCGGGGGGTATTTCAGTTCTCGCCGCCGGAATCCTCTCGGCGGTCATTTCGGGGAAAGCGACCGAAGGAAGCGCGGAGCGCGAAAACTGCCCATCGGGCATGCCAGGGCGGAGACTACCGACCTCCGAATAAGGCGCGTACCATAGTAGGCCAGAAGAAAGATCGAACGTTGTTACACAGGAGGTAGCCATGTCCATTTTTGGAATTACCGGAGTTCGCCTCGACAATAGCGGTCACATCGTCAGCGCGACAATCACTCCGATAGACGCGGAATCCAAATCCCCGGTCGGGATCCCCGAAGATCGTGACGCCCTTGAAATCGCCAGCCTCATCTACAAGGGAGAAACGGTTTATAGTCTCTTCATCGATAAAGGTCAGGACGGGACCGTGCCTGGCCCGCAGTTCACTTACGTCGTCTATCCCGATGGATCCGAGGGAATAGAACTGCAGGAGGATGTTCCCGGCCGCACGGTGACAGACCTGGTTCAGCACTCGGCCTGGATAAATACTGACCAGTTTTCCGAGGTATTTCGCGCCCTGAAGGAGCTCAGGGCGAGCTTGGAAAAATCGTGCGCCGAGATAGCGTCCGCAGTCAAAGGCATCAGGGGCGGGACGTAGGACCGCGCCTCACCATTCTCCCCGCCTCAATTCGGTCAAGGTCGTAATCCTCTCACCGTCATCCCGACGAAAGCCGGCAATCCTCATCGCCCGTCAGCCGGGCGAACGTCGCGACCCTTTTCGCCGTCATTCCGGCGAAAGCCGGAATCCAGAAATTGTTTTCCAACGCCCCGATGCCGAAAAAAAAGCGATCATGAACGACCATAACCAAATTCCTTCCGCTTCCGGCAATGACTTTATTCCGCTGCTTCCTTTCTACGTGTATGTGTTGATCGATCCAAGGGATGCCTCGGTCTTCTACGTAGGCAAGGGGCAAGGCAATCGCGTTTTGAACCACGTCGCAGAAGCGAAGTTTCTGTTATCCAGAACACAAGCGCCGGAACGCGAAAAGCACCAGCGCATTCACGACATCTTTAAAGCCGACAAGGAGCCCATCGAGTTGATCGTTGGGCGCTACGAGAGCGAGCAGGAAGCCTTCGCCGTTGAATCGACGCTAATCAATTTCGTCTATGACTTCTCGCAGCTGACGAACCTCAATCGTGGCCACGGTGCGGAATGTATTCGCACCAACGGGTGCTTTGAAAGGATCGAGGGCATTGATTTGCCCAAACCTGTCCGCGTCAACGACGGAAGCTTTCGCAACGCCAAGGTCGCCGCCGCCTCGTGTTATTACGCGAGCAAGTAATACCTGCGTATTCGAGTCCCAAGAAACATTGATCGCCCCGTGTGTGCCTTTGTCCGTGCTACGCACTTTGGACCAACCATTTGACCGATCTTGTTTTTTCTGCTGGGTAACTTTGAGGTGAAACTCACCCAGAGTCTTGTCCTTCAAGATTGCATCACGAACGCTTTGACCTCGGCCGCAAATGGCCTGTACAAGAAGTTGCACGATTCCCCCCCCCATTGATGACAGACTGAATCTCCCCGGCGTTTGCAGAAGCACCCTCAACGGTAACCCCAACGCCATATTCTTAATGTCAATTCGCTGGTCATGCCACTTAGCTTATCGGCCGTGCCAAAAACCCTCCAACTCAAAGCCTATTAGCACTTGGCGATTGCGAACACGCCATAGTACTCCCGAACGTCATCAGTCTCTTGTGGGTGTGGCCTTGAGAGGTTGGGCGGGCCGTAGAAGCTTGTGTGGGATGCTTTAATCTTCCGTCTCAATTGAAATGGCCGGCTTGACGACAGGTTTTCATCCTTCCAGAAAATATAACGGCTAAAATGCCTTGCCGGCTACGTTTCGGCCGAAACAACTAAGAAAAACAGAAGATGCCATTTCTCGACTGGGTTAACAAAAATCAGGCCAAGGAGTTCACCCGAGAGGTGCCTTACCACCTATTGAAACAAGAATCCGTATATGGTGAAGCCAGCGAGAATTTACTGATACAGGGCGACAACCTGCTCACGCTCAAAGCCTTGATCCCGTTCTATGCCGGGCGTGTGAGGTGCATCTTCATTGATCCGCCGTACAACACGCAGGGTGCCTTCGAGCAATACGACGACAAGCTCGAACACAGTCAGTGGCTTTCAATGATGTATCCGCGGTTGGTGCTATTGCGCGACTTGCTTTCAGAAAATGGAAGTATCTGGGTCACAATTGATGACAACGAGGGCCACTACTTGAAGGTTTTGATGGATGAAGTTTTCGGTCGATCAAACTTCATTGCGACCATCGCGTGGGAGAAAGACAAGGGAGGTCGCGGTGACGCAGACATCTCGACCTCGCAGGACATGATTCTGGGTTTTGCTCGGCAAAGGCGTCGGTGGGCCGAGACGCGCAATCTTATCGAGCGAACCGTAGTTCAAAAGGGACGCTTCCGCAATCCGGACAATGATCCACGTGGTCCTTGGCGGCAGGGTGATGATGGAACTGCTAAGAGCGGCACCGAAAAGCAGCGATTTCCTATAACTTTGCCTTCTGGCAGAGTTATTAAGCGGCGGATTCAAGTCTGAAGTGCAACCGCGTTATGACGAGAGTGTAGCTGGTTCATAAAGATCTGATGTGGCGTTTTGAATCCGAGACATTTTCTGGGACGGTGGTTGAGACGATGCATGGTGAATTCAATGTCCTTCTG
>CAISOB010000020.1 GCA_903886975.1 uncultured beta proteobacterium | reverse complement strand
GGAAACTTCCTCGGAAAAAATAATCCCGTAGTTAAACCCATAACGCAACACCACATTGCCAAACACCAGAATCACCATCAACCCCAAAATGGAAATCAAAGTCCATTCCATGCCCCGTACCAGCCACCTTGTAAACATCACGCACTCCTTCTCAAAAAGCAGCGCCTCGGCTGCCCAACTCAGCGTCCCAGCCAGCCACCATCAATCACAAGCGTACTGCCATGGACATAATCGGAAGCCGCCGACGCCAGATAGACGATCGCGCCGACCATATCATCGGGCTTGCCCCAGCGACCGGCGGGAATGCGGTCCATGATCTGCCGGCTGCGCGTCGGATCGGCCATCAGCGCGGTATTCATTTCAGTGGCCATATAGCCTGGCGTAATGCAATTCACGTTGATCCCCTTGCTCGCCCATTCGTTGGCCAGCGATTTGGTGAACTGGGCGACCGCGCCCTTGCTCGCGGCGTAGGCCGGTACGGTCAGCCCGCCCTGGAAAGCCAGCAGCGAGGAGAGGTTGATGATCTTGCCCTGCCCCTGGGCGAGCATCAACCGCCCGACTTCCTGGCACATGAAGAAGACGGCATTCATATTGACGTTGATCACGAAGTCCCAGTCGGCCTTGGGAAAATCAGCCGCTTTATGGCGGCTTTGCACGCCGGCGTTGTTGACCAGAATGTCGATGTGGCCGAAGTCCTTTTTCACTCTCGCGACGAGCGCGGGAATGCCTTCGATGTCGGCCAGGTCGTGTTCGTAAAATTCGCCGCGCACGCCTTGCGCCGTGATCGCATCGATCACTTCCTGATTGCGTTTGCGTGCGAGCACCGCGACGTCGGCACCGGCTTTGGCGAGGCCAACGGCCATCGCCTGACCCAGACCGCGGCTGCCGCCGGTAAACAAAGCGACCTTCCCTTTTAAGCTGAAAATCTCGAGCATTTTTTCATCCCTGTAATTTTATAGTGTGCGACGTGCATCACATCTTGAAGAGCATCTTGATCGTGTTCGTTCCCTTGAGCAGATCCTGGAAGACTTCGGGGGCCTTGTCCGGCGACGAGACCGTGAGCATCGCGTCGAAATCGATGGCGCCGCTCTCGAGGATGTGTGTCGCGATCTCGAAATCGCGACGCTCATAAACGCGGATGCCGATCATCGTCAATTCCTTGAATTCGACCTTGAGCAGATCGACTTCTGGCGGTTTCTTGTACGAGCCGACAATCACCGCCGTGCCCTGCACCTTGATGACGTCCATCAGCACCGTCTGCACGCTTGGATGGGCGGCGCAGTCGAAGGCGAAATCGGCATTGACGCCGCCGGTGAGTTCCTTGATTCGGGCGCGCACGTCTTCCTTTGACGTGTCGATGGGAGTCAGCCCGAGTTGCTTGGCGATGCCGAGGCGATAGGGATTGGCTTCGACGACGATCACCTGCTTCGCGCCGAAATACTTCAGACAGGAAGCCACGCACAGGCCGATCGGGCCGGCGCCGAAAACGACGGCGCTGTCGCCGGGCTTGTAACCGGACCGGCGCACGGCGTGCACACCGACGGCGAGCGGTTCGAGAAAGGCGCCGAGCTTGAGCGAGAGATTCGCCGGGATGGGCATCACCTTGTCGACCGGGACCTTGACGTATTCGGCCATCGCGCCGTCGCAATCGATGCCGATCAGGCGCAGCGTGTTGCAAACATGCGCGTAACCGTTGAGGCAGGGCTCGCAGTGGCCGCAGGAGAGCAGCGGGTAGACGGTGACCGGCGTGCCCTTGGGCAGCGTCGGGTGGCCGGCGACGATGGTTCCGGAAAACTCGTGGCCCATGACCAGCGGCGCCTTGGCGCGCGGGTGCACACCGACATAGATGTTCATGTCCGAACCGCAGACGCCGACGTAGGCGACCTTGATCAGGACTTCGCCCGGACCGATTTCTGGCAATGCCTTGTCTTCGACGGTAATGGCCTGCGCGCTTTGATAGACGATGCTTTTCATGTGAGATCCTAGAATTTATTGACTTGATAGGAAGGCGCCTGCCCGCCGAGCACGCGCCGCACTTCTTCGGCCGCCTTGCGCTTGAGTTCCTGCATCGACTCTTCCGAATGCCACGCGGTGTGCGGCGTGCAAAGGAAGTTCTCGTGCTTGAACAGCGGATGATCGGCCGCGCCCGGCTCGACGGCCAGCACGTCCATCGCCGCGCCGGCGAGTTTCTTCTGCGAGAGCAGGGTATCGAGCGCGACCTCATTGACAATCGAGCCGCGCGCCGTATTGACGAGGTAAGCCGAGGGCTTCATCAAGCGCAGCATTTTCTCGTCGAGCATATTGCGTGTCGTGTCGCTCAGCGGGCAATGCACCGAGACGACATCGGCCTGCGCCAGCAATTCCGGGAGGCTTACCTGGGTGATGAAATCCGGAACGTGATCATTCGCGAACACGGGATCGCAGGCGATGACCTTCATCCCGAGCGCCCGCGTCTTGTCGGCCATGGCGCGGCCGATGCGGCCGAGCCCGATGATGCCGATGGTCTGCACCTGGTGGCGATAGATCGGCTGCAGCAAGTGGAAATCCCAGATTCCGCGCTTGACGAGAGAATTCGCCTTGACGATCTTGCGCGTCAGGCAGAGCATCAGGCCGAGCGCATGGTCGGAGACTTCCTGCGTACCGTAATCGGGGACATTGCTGACGACGATGCCAAGTTCTGCCGCCGCCTTGAGATCGACCGTATCGACGCCGACCCCGTAGCGGACGATGGCCTTGCAGCGGCTAAGACTTTGCATTACGCGCCGGGTCATCGGCGCGTACATCATCAGGATTCCGTCGGCCGCACCGCACTGCGCGATGATCTCATCCTCGGTCCGGCACTTCAGCCAAGCCACGTCAGGACAAATGTCCCGCAACACGCCCCGCTCGATGTCGATTGCCGGATGATCGCAATCGGCGACCACTACGATCTGCCCGCTCCCCAAGACTTTCTCCCCATATCTGAATGATGGTGCAACGATCGGCAAAGCTGGCGGCTGGAGGGCACAGCAAAACCGCTGAACGGCGCGCTAGTGTAACAGCAACGAAACAAAACCGGAATGACGTTCCCGATTCTTTGATCGGCCGCTACGCGAGCGCAGCGGCGGTGATCAGAGCGCACTTCCCGCGCGAAACGATTTCAATACCTCGTCGCTGATCCAGGCCGAACGCATCGCGCTTTCGACGCTGCCGGGGCCTGGCGCGAGTCCGTTGAGGTCGTCGACGATGCTCTGGATGAAAGGCTGCTGCGGGGGCGCTGGGTTCGGAAATTCGGCTTCCTGCACCGCGCTTGCGGTCGTCAGCCTGAGCGGCTTGTCGCTGAAAAAGGAGAATTCGATTTGCCCGCGGGCGACGGACATGCGCTCACGACCGCCTCCGCTCGCTCATGCTTCCCGCGCGCTCAGACCTTGATCTGCGGCGCGCTGGCGATCGCCGGATTCTTCGCCAGCTCGATGAACTTGCCGAGCAATTCGGCGCGGAAGCCCGCGTTGGCCGGCAGATCGACGTCGAAAATCTTCTTGATCGCCAGCAGGTTGCCAACGATAGACGCAGCCTCGTTGCTCAACTTCGCCTGCGCCAGGATCTCGGCGGCCAGCGGGTCATTTAGCACCGCATCCGGCGTATGCGCCGTCTTCACCACGAAATGCATCCACGCGGCAATCGCCGTGGCGATCATCGGCGAAGCCAGACCCTTGGCCTGCCGGTCGCGCAAGGGCGCGAGCAGGCGCTGCGGCAGTTTTTGCGAACCGTCGCTGGCGATCTGCGCCGTGCGGTGCTTCAATGCCGGGTTGCGATAACGCTGCTTCAGGCTCTCGACATAGGCCGCCGAATCGACGCCCTTGGGCGCCTTGAGGACGGCGCGGATTTCGAGCCACAGCGGATCGAGAATCTCGGTGATCAGCGGCAGTTTCATCGCGTCGGCGACCGTCTCGCGGCCGGTCAGCTGGCCGAGGTAGGAGAGCGTCGAATGCGAGCCGTTCAGGCAGCGCAGCTTCATGTTTTCCCAGCGCTCGATTTCGTCGGAGAAGACCGCGCCGGCGATCGTCCAGTCGGGACGGCCCATCGTGAATTCGTCTTCGATCACCCATTGCACGAATTGCTCGGTGACCACCGGCCAGGCGTCGTCCATGCCGATCGCCGCGGTCACATGGGCGCGATCGGCGTCGGTGGTCGCCGGCGTGATGCGGTCGACCATGGTGCACGGAAAACGGACGTTGGCTTCGATCCACACGGCGAGTTCGGCATCGACTTCGCGCGCGAAGGCCAGGACCGCGGCCTTGGCCAACTTGCCGTTGTTCGGCAGGTTATCGCAGGACATGACGGTAAACGGCTTTATCTTCGCCGCGCGGCGTGCTTTCAGCGCCTGCACGATCAAGCCGAGGATGGTCTTCGGTGTCGCCGGTGTCGCGAGGTCCGCGGCGATCGCCGGCGCCTGCAGTTGCAGCTTGCCGCTCGCGACGTCGAGATAGTAGCCCTTCTCGGTCACCGTCATGCTGACGATGCGCGTGCTCACGTCGCTCATCTTGGCGAGCAGCTTGGCCGCATCTTCGGTACCGCCGAACATACCGACGATGGAACCGATGACCTTGACCTTCTCGGAATCGGCGCCCATTTCGGCGAGCGCGTAGAGGAAATCCTGCGGACCCAGCGCATCCTTCATTTCCGCCGAGATGATGCCGGCGCCGACGATGCCCCAGGCGGGATCGCCCGAAGCCAGCACGGCATCGGTAAACATGGCCTGGTGGGCGCGATGGAACGCGCCGGTGCCCAAATGCACGATAGATCCGACGACCTTGCTGCGGTCGTATGTCGGGCGGGCCACCGTTGCCGGTAACTTTGACAAATTCTTTTCGCTAAGCCGCATTCCCCATTCCCTTTCGTTCCGATGAATTGAATTCGTGCGCTGGGCACGCCGTGAATTGAGCCCCATATATTAGCACTTAGCGTCGGTGGAATTCATGCTGCAGCGTTCCAGGTGCGCGACGCGCAATCACGGAATGGACCAGCACGATCGCGATGCTCGCGGCGGATCGAGTCCGCGGGGACGATCTCAAGCGGTCTTGACGATTCTGCGTTTCAACTGCAGGTCGATCAGCACGGTGACGATGATCAGTGCGCCCACGATCGAGTTGCGCCACATGCTCGGCACGCCGAAGAGGTTCATCGCGTTCTCGACGACGGTCATGATCAGCGCGCCAACGACGGTGCCGAAAACGCCGCCCTGCCCGCCGGTGGCGCTGGTCCCGCCCATATAGACGACGGCGATCGTGGTCAGCAGGTATTGCGCGCCGATATCGGCCTGGATCGCATTGATGCGGGCGACGAGGACCAGCCCGCCGAGCGCGGCAAGCACGCCGCTGATCACGAAGGCGATGATCACCGTTTTCGAGACGTCGATGCCCGACATGTAGGCGGCATCGGTATTGGCGCCCACCGCATAGAACCGCCGGCCAAGCGTCGTTTTCCTGAGCAGGAAATATCCGGCCAGCACGACAAGCACCATGACCACGATCGGCATCGGCAGAAAGCCGAACAGATTGTGATTGCCGATGTAGCGAAAATCCGGCTCGAAGTCGTAGACGACGTAGCCCTTGAGGATGGCATAGGCGAAGCCGAACACCGCCCACTGCAGTCCGTAGGTCGAAATGAACGAGGGCAATCCGACCCGTGCGATCATCAGACCATTGACCAGCCCGATCGCGGCGCCAAAGAGCAGTGCGGCGCCGAAGGCAAAGCCGAAGAAGATTCCGGCCTTGACCATCAGCGCGGCGACGACCGCGGTGATGGTCAAGATCGAACCCGTGGACAGGTCCGGCCCGCGGGTGATGATGGTGATGGTGTTGCCGACACCGAGGATGATCAGCACGCAAGCGTTGGTCACCGTGATGCTGATATTGCGTTCGCTGAAGAAGACCGGCGAGAACATGCCGATGGCGATGCACAGGACGACGAGCGCAAGGACCCGACCGGCGCTCGCCCAGGTCGTCGGTTCGACCTGCGACAGCTTCCGTCTGAACGGTTGAATTACGGCGGTCTGGATACTCATCTTCGTGCATCCTCTCTCATCGACATCCAGACCTGGAAGGCAATGGCAAAAATGATAATCGTCCCGGTCAGCGCTGGCTGCCAGATGGTCGGGGTGCCGACGACATTCATGCCGTTGCGCAGTACCGTGATCAGCAGGACACCGAGTACCGTGCCGCTCACATCACCCTTGCCTTTCGTGAAGCTCGTGCCGCCGAGGATGGTCGCGGCGATGGCGTCGAACTCCCAGCCGACGCCGACGATGGGATCGGCCGCTTCAAGGCGGGCCGCGAGAATGATGCCGCCGATCGCCGAGACGATGCCGGCGAAAACATAGACGAACCACTTCCAGAAAGTGGTGTTGACGCCGGACAATCGCGTACCTGCTTCGTTGCCGCCGATCGCCACGGTGTAGCGCCCGAATTTCGTGTGGTGCAGAATGGCCCAGACTGCGACAAAGATGATGGCGGCGAAGATCGCTGCGACCGGAATGTAATTTCCGATCTTCGAGCCGAGAACAATGAAATCGGGATTGCTGGTAAAGATCGCGGCAGAGTTGGTGAAGGCCAGCGTGAATCCGTAGATGACGCCCTGCATGCCGAGCGTGGCGATGAACGGCGGCATCTTGTAAATGGCCACCAGCGTGCCGGTGAGCGCGCCCATGAACGCGCCCGAGAGGATGCCGAAAATGACGGCCATCGGTACCGACCAGCCGGCGCGAAGCGCCAGCACGCTGACGATGCCGGCCATGGTCATCACCGCGCCCAATGTCAGATCGAGCCCCTCGCTCAGGATGACCATGGTCATCGCCGCCGACACGATGAGCAGCACCGAGCCCTGCTGCAGGATGTTGATCATGTTGTGGACCGTCATGTAACGGTCCGAGATCATCGCGAAGATGATGATCATCGCGAGGTTGATCCAGAGGAAATTCGGGATCCGCGAGAGGGTCTTCAAGAGCTTCATGCGTCTGCTTTCGGAAGCGGGCGCGCGCCATCCGCAGCCGAGCGGCGGGCAGGCGCCACGTCGGCGCCCATTGCGTAGGAAATGATCATTTCCTGGGTCGCTTCGTCGTGCGGCACTTCGGCGACGATGCTGCCCTCGCGCATGACGAAGATCCGGTCGCTCATGCCGATCACCTCGGGCAACTCGGACGATATCATCAGCACCGCGCAATTCTTCTGTTTGAGCCGGTTCATGAAACCGTAGATCTCACGCTTCGCGCCGACGTCGATGCCGCGCGTCGGCTCGTCGAAAATGAAAATTTCGGATTCGGTCGCCAGCCACTTGGCCAGAACGACCTTTTGCTGGTTGCCGCCCGAGAGGTACTGGGCGCTGCGCGAACCCGACGGGGTCTGGATGCGCAGGCTCTTGATGTAGCCGTCGACGAGGTCCTTTTCCTTGCGCGCGTTGACCAGGCCGCCGGGGAAGATCTTGTCGAGGCTGGCCATCAGCGTGTTCTCGGCGACCGACAGAATGAGCGCGAGGCCCTGGCGTTTTCTGTCCTCGGGCAAGAGGCCGACGCGGTTCCTGACGCTGTCTTTCGGAGCGCTGCCTTTCATGTTCTCGCCGAAGATCGTTACCTGGCCGGCATCGTGGCGGTCGGCGCCGAAGATCGCCCGGACGAGTTCGGTGCGCCCCGAGCCTACGAGGCCGGCGAGGCCGACGATTTCGCCGCGTCGCAAATTCATTGAAACATCGTGCAATCCGACCGCTTTTGAACTGAGCTTCTCGACATGCAGCACTTCTTCGCCGGGCGTCACATCGACCCGTTCATAAAGTTCGCCGACTTCGCGCCCGACCATCATGGTGACCAGGCTCTCGATCGTCACCTCGGCAAGATTGCGCGTGCCGATGTATTTGCCGTCGCGCAGCACCGTCACGCGGTCGCCGATTTCCTTGAGTTCCTGCAGACGGTGCGAGATATAGATGATGCCCATGCCCTTGGCGCGGAGTTCGCGTATCGTCAGGAACAGCTGGTCGATTTCGCGGTCGGTCAGCGAGGCGGTCGGCTCGTCCATGATCAGGATGCGCGACTTGTGCGTCAGCGCCTTGGCGACTTCGACCATTTGCTGCTGTGCCGTGCTGATGTCCATCGTCTTGGCGGTGGTCGGTACGTTCATGTTGAGCGAAGCGAGGATTTCCTTGGCTTCGCGGTGCATTCTCGCGTGGTCGATGCGGAAGAAGTGTTTCACCGGCAGCTGGTCGATGAAAATGTT
This sequence comes from uncultured beta proteobacterium, assembly GCA_903886975.1. Taxonomy (GTDB): domain Bacteria; phylum Pseudomonadota; class Gammaproteobacteria; order Burkholderiales; family Rhodocyclaceae; genus Propionivibrio. The sequence continues at coordinate 16,382 of CAISOB010000020.1, read as the reverse complement.
CTCGGCCACGTTCATGTAGGGCACCAGGTTGAATTCCTGGTAGATGATCCCGACGCCGAGATCCTGCGCCTTGCGCGGATTCAGATTGGCCGCCGGCTGGCCGTCTATGATCAGTTCGCCGCCATCGGGCGAATAGGCGCCAGCGATCACTTTCATCAAGGTCGATTTCCCGGCGCCGTTTTCGCCGAGCAGGATATGAACTTCTCCGGGCTTCAGGTCGAAACTGACGTTGTCGAGCGCCTTGACCCCCGGGAACACCTTGGAGACGTTCTTGACCTCAAGCAGGTACTCGCTGTTACCCATAAACGACAACTCCAAAACGGCGAAGGATCAGCAATGCGGTGGTACACAAACAGCCGGGCTCGGCTTGCCGAGCCCGGCTTGCTTCGGCACGACTGCGCTTAACGCCGCTTGAGCATCGCTTCCGGACGCTCGTCCATCTTGTCGAGATTGGCCTTGGTGACGATGGCGATCGGCGTCTTGATCAGACGCGGCACCTTCTCGCCGTTGAGCGCGCGGACCGCGGCGACGACGGCCAGATAAGCCTGGTCGTAGACGCCTTGCGAAACGACAAAAGCTTCTCCGCCATTCTTGACGGCAACGTACTGAGGATCCTGGACGTCGAAGCCGCCGACGATGACATTGCTCATGCCGGCCGCCTTGAGCGCCTCGACCGCACCTTCGGACTGGTTGCCGCCGACCGAGACGACGGCCTTGAGATCCTTGCCCCACTTGGTGATGTAGTCTTCAGTCACTTTCCGGCCGCGGTCGAACTGCCACATCGTGACCGCGCTCTCGGCATAGAGGTTCGGGTAATTCTTCGCGACGTACTCCATGATCCCCTTGATGCGCAGGTCGGAAGTCGATTGGCCCGGAACGCCTTCGAGCACCAAGAGCTTGCCCTTGCCCGGAATCATCGGACCGATGGCCTTGGCGATTTCCTGCCCGGCCTCGACGCTGTCGATGCCGACGAAGGACAGGTAGTCGAGGTCAGAAGGACCCATGGTGTTGTCATAGACCACGACGATGCCGGCGGCCAAGAGATCCTTGACCGGGCCCTTGACCGCTTCGGTATTGGCCGGGGCGAGGACGACCGCGTCAACCTTGGCGGTGACGAGATCTTCGAGGATGCGCTTCTGCTCTTCGATGTTGTCAGCCTTGGTCGGTGCGTAGGCGATGATATCGACGCCGAGATTCTGGCCCGCCCGCCTGGCGGCAATCAGGTGCGACTCCCAGACCGGAGCGGCGGCGCTCTTCACGACGACTGCGATGGTGTATTTCCGTTTCGGTTTGGCGTCGTAGCCGAAATCCTTGGCGGCGATTTCGCTATCGGTACCGCGATACACCACCCCGGGCTTTGCGTTCGTCTGAGCCACTGCCACACCGGTTGCAACAGCCATCATCATCATTGCCGAAACAATCTTATTCATAGTCACTCCCCCTGGTTTGATTATGTACAGGACATACGATGCTCTTTATACCCTACTTCGAACGGAGTCGATTTCAGCATGGGCATAAGGCTCTGTCAAGGAAAGATTAAATAAAAAATAGTTCCTGCTCAAATGTGCATCTAGATACAATCTTTGGCCCATAGTTGCTTAACCGGTTTCACCCGCGACATGAATCGGCCGATCGGCAATTATTAGCGCCTATATCAGAAAATAGCCATAACCATGGACCTCGATGCCCGAAGAAAAGGCGGCCATCTAACTGCACATATGAGCAAAATGGTTTATTTGTATCACTTTTCATTGACCGGCTCACGAAGGCGATGATAAATTCAGTTCAAAGTGGGCGCACGGGCTGTTCCGTGAAGACGATAAAAGGGGGGTGCAATGATTCCAACAACGATGAAAGCCTGCCAGCTGGTCGCATTCAACACGAATGAAATGCGCGAAGTCCCGGTACCGGAACCAATGGATGGCGAGGTGCTGTGCAAGATTCGGGCAATCGCCATCTGCGGTACCGACCCGGAGATCATCCACGGGAAACTCAAGGCGAAAATGAATTGGCCGCCGGTCTTTCCGTTCACGCTGGGCCACGAATGGTCGGGCGAGGTGGTAAAGCTGGGCACTGGCGTGAAGGGCTTCAAGGTCGGTGACCGCGTCGCCGGCGAGGCGCACCGCGGCTGCGGCTCCTGCGCCAACTGCATGAAGGGCAACTACACCCTCTGCCTCAATTACGGCGACGTCGCTTCGGGCCACCGGCATTACGGTTTCGTCACCCCCGGCGCCAATGCCGAATACAACGTCTATTCGACCAAGGCGCTGCGCAAGATTCCCGACAACTTGAGCTTCGCGCACGCCGCACTGCTCGATACGGCGGGCGTCGCCCTGCACGGCATCGACATGATCGGCGTCACCCCCGGCGGCAACGCCGCGGTCTGGGGGCCGGGCGCCATCGGCTTGATGTCGGTGCAGATGATCAAGGCCATGGGCGCCAAGAACATCATCGTCGTCGGCCGCGGCAAGCGCCTGCAAATGGCCGGCGAACTCGGCGCCACCCATCTCGTCGATTACGAGAAGGGCGATCCGGTCAAGACGGTTCTCGAAATCACCGGCGGCGTCGGCGTCGACGAAATCCAGGAATGCTCGGGCGGCGCAGTGGCGCTCGACCAGTGTCTCGCGGCGGTGCGCAAGGGCGGCAAGATCAATATGCTCGGCTTCTACGACGATGCCGATGTCGTGCTGCCGCCGATCACCCGGATTGTCATGAACGAAATCACGCTGACCGGCTCGCGGGCCAACCCCAATGTTTCGGACCGCGTCCTCAACATGTTCGCTGCGGGCCTCATCGCCGGCGACAAGGTAGTCACGCACACTTTCCCGCTCGAGTCCTACAACGCAGCGCTGGAAACTTACCTGACGCGCAAGGACGGGGCCATCAAGGTCGTCATCGAGCCCTGGAAGCAAGCCTAATCCAAAACGACAAACCATCAACAAGGGAAACCGCAATGAAAGTCAATCGCAAAGATTCGGGCGAGCGCTACATGCCCTTCGATCACTTCAACATGACGACGCGGGTCATCTTCAACCCGGACACCGGGTCGAAGCACGCCAATGTCACGCTATCGACGCTGGGCAAGGATGCCGGCAGCAACGACGAAGTTCACCCCGACTCGGATCAGATCTTTTATGTGCTGGCGGGCACGCTTTGCATCTCCGCCAAGGGAGTCTTGCTGCACACCTTGAAGCCCGGCGACGCCGTGCTCGTCGAGGCCGGCGATGTGCATGCGACTCGCAACGGCGGCGAAGATGAGGTTGCGCTGGTCGTCATCACGGTGCCGCCGTTGGCCCAAACGCATTAGAGAATTCCCGCGCAGCCGCAGCGCGGCCGCAATTGCAGCGCCACAGAGGAATGTCATGACAAAAGAATCGGTAAGACTCACCATCTTTCTCAGGCACGACCAAACCAAGAATCTCGAGCAGATCGACGAGATTCTCTTCTCTCAGGGCTTTTGGGAGAACTTCCCGCCAGCCGGCGTGAGCATCGTTTCCTGGCAGGTTCTCATGGGAATCGGGCAGGTGGTGACGCTGGAGATGCCGCCCGCGAAAGTTCGCGAAGTCAATTTGATGATCGAACAGAAGGCCTGGGGCGCCTTCAAGACCGAGTTCTATCCGACCTATGATTTTCTGCCGGTTCTGGAAAAGAAACGGGCTGCCGCCGCGGCACGGAAGAAGTGAGCGCATGGTATAGCCACGGCGATAACATGATGTCTCCTGCGACCGAATAGCAGCGAAAGGCGAGGCAGCGAACATGCGCAAGGAAGTGAATACGAAACGGCTGGCGCCCTGTCTTGCGACACAGCGCAATCGCCGCCTGTACGAGAGGGTGCGCGACACCTACGCCCGGCTGTCCATCGTGTCGCACGGATGGGATCACATCCACCGCTGTCTGCTCAATGCGGTCATGATCGCCGAGACGGAAACCTGCAGCCTGGATATCGTCTTCGCCGCAGCCTTGCTGCACGACATCGGCTTCATCGGCAATCCCGATCCCGCCGGGCATCACGAGCGCGGCGCCGCGGCCTGCGCCAGCTGGCTGGACGAGTGGAGCGAAGCCGAGCGAACGGCGATCCGCGACTGCATCTACAGCCACAAAGGCAAGGTAAAAGGCTTCGGAACGATCCCGGTCACCGTCGAACAGAAGATTATCTGTGATGCCGACCTGCTCGAGAAAGTCGGCTATACCGGCCTGTTCCAGAGCGTCATCACCTTCGCCGAATTCGGCGCCACCTGCTGGCCGCAGTACCGTTCGCTCGAGCACATCCTGAGCCACCTGGTCGGCGTCGAGGAAATCGAGTTCTATACGCGCCGGGCCCGCGAAATTTCAGCCGAGCGCGGTGGAACGGCCGAGCGGCGCGCCATCCAGGCCATGGCGGTGGACGAACTATCGGTCTATTACAGCCTTCCCGAAGAAGAACCGCAGCTGGTTTCGACGGCGGACTAAGCGAACAGCATCGACCGATGAAAACGCCTAAGAAAGCGAGCATGACCGAACTGACCAAGGAGTCGCTGCTGCTCCGTTCGGTCTACCTGTTCTATCGCGAGAAAATGAACATCCAGACGATAGGACGTAAGCTTGGCATCTCGCGTTTTCGTGTTTCGCGCTATCTCAAGGAAGCCGAGGACAAGGGCATCGTCAAGATTGAAATCTACGACGACGACCTGTCCTACGAAAGCCTGGCCTGCGAACTCGAAGCTAGGTACAGCGTCGGCAAGGTGATCATCGTTCCGGTCACGTCCACCATGGACGAGGACCTGGTGCGCAAGATGGTCGGCGAGAAATGCGTCGAACTCCTGGGCAGCGCCGGTGAGGATATCGCCATCGGCATTACCTGGGGACGAACCATCGCGCACATGGCCGAGAGCATTTCCGAAAACGCGATCCGGGTCAGGCGTATCGTCGAAATGACCGGTGGACTCGGCATGATCAATGTCGATATTCCGACCAACACCCTAGCCTCGATGTTCGCCAAGAAACTGCTCACCCACTGCTACCAGATGTCCTCGCCGATCATCGTCAGCAGTGCCGAGATCGGCGAATCGCTCAAGCTCGACAAGTCAATCCGCACCACGCTCGACATGAGCAAGGAGAGCGATATCGCGATTTGCGGCATCGCCCCGCTCAACACCAATTCGATGCTGTACCGCGCCGGCTTCATCGATGAGAAGGATCTTGCCAGTTTGAAGAAGAAAGGCGCCGTGGGTTCGATCCTCGGACGCTTCTACGACAAGGACGGGCGCGAAATCGATTCGGAATTCAAGGCGCGGGCGATTTCGATCGATCTCGACGATTTCCGCAAGATCCCCGAACGCATTTTTCTCGCCGGCGGCTGGAACAAGACCGAATGCATACGCGGCCTGCTGCGCGGCGGCCTCATCTCGACCATCATCATGGACAGCATCACCGCCTCCGAACTCGTCGGCGATCCAGCCAAGAAAGAGAAACAATGATTGCGACTTACACCATACGGCAGATCCAGACCGGCTGGCAGTTTCTCGACAAGTCCGAATATGCGACTTTCCGCGAAGGCCACGGCGTCATCATCAAGCACCCGGTCTTCTGCTGGCTGATCGAAGGTGGCGGGCGCAAGATCCTCGTCGATACCGGGATGAGCGACACTGCGCATTCGGAAAAATACCATCACGACGGGCTGCAGGAACCGGGCCAAGCCATCCACGAGCAGCTGGCGCGCGTCGGAATCGATTGCGCCGAAATCGACACGATCCTGTTCACTCATCTGCATTGGGATCATTGTTACAACCTCGAGAAGTTTCCGCAGGCGCGGCTCTATGTCAGCGAAAAGGAATACCGCTTCGCCATGGATCCCAACCCGATGTACTGGAATTCCTACGAATCGCCACGCGCCGGCCTCAACGCGCCGTTTCGCTGTCGCAAGTTCAACCTGGTCAATGGCGAAGAGGAAATCGTCGAAGGCATCCGCATGGTTCCGACGCCGGGCCACAGCCCGGGCCACATGGCGGTATCGGTCAGCACCGCGGCCGGTCTCTATTTTCTGATTGGCGATCTGTGCCTGCTACGCGAGAACCTTTCGCCCGACAAGAAGCGCGGCTGGCCGATCACCTTGCCTGCACGCTTTTTGAACTGCGTCGAACTATGGGATTCGATCATCGACGTCCAGCATCGCGCCGACCACATCCTGATGACGCACGATCCGGCCCAGATCGGCCATGTCTCGGCGCAACTCGGTGAGGACATGTATCCCTAGCGCCATGAGCGAAACCATGAATGCACAGCTCGAGCGGTACATCAGCGCCATGCGGCACTTCGCCGGGCGCGCCCACCGCAGCGGACTGCAGACCGGAACGGGCGGCAATCTCAGCGTCCGCGTCCCGGGCACCGAGACGATGCTGATCAAGGCCACGGGAGGCTCATTCGCCGATCTGCAGGAGGCGGACATCGTCCATGCCGATTTCGCCGGCCGCGTTCTCGCCGGCGCGGCGAAACCCTCGCGCGAGATCAAGTCGCATGTGCTGCTCTACCAGAAATGCCCGGATGCGGGCGCCATCTTCCACAGCCACTCGCCGTGGGCTATCGCCTGCGCCGCGCGCTTTGACGCGGTTCCGCTCGTCACCCTGCACATGGAAATGAAGCTTGGATCGATTCCGGTTCTCGTAAGCGACGGTCACGCCGATACGCAGATGGTCGACGACCTTGCGGTTTTTCTCGCCGCGCACCCGGGCACCCGCGCCTTCATTCACAGGCGGCACGGCATCTTCAGCCTGGCCACAGATATCGGCGCAGCGGAAATGCAGGCCGAGCTCGTCGAGGAGTGCGCGAAGATCGCGATCCTCGAGGCCCTGAGCCGGGAAGACGCGTAAATGCCCGTACCACTGACCTTCATCCTTGCCGCGACGCTCGACACCAAGGGCGAGGAAACGGCTTTCTGCCGCGATCTGATTGCCAGCCGCGGGCATATCCCGCTGGTCGTCGATATCGGCATCCTCGGCGAAGCCAAGATCGTTCCCGATATCGACCGCCACGCCGTCGCCGCCGCGGCCGGCACCGACATCAAGGCAATCCTCGCGCGCGGCTCGAAGAATGACGCGATCCTCTCGATGCGCCAGGGCGTAACGCGCATTGCGCGCGATCTTGTCGCTTCCGGAAAAGTCCATGGCATCCTCGGACTCGGCGGCGGGCAGGGAACGGTGATGATGACCGGGGTGATGCGCGAACTTCCCTTCGGTTTCCCGAAAGTGATGGTCTCGGTGATCGCTAACGGCGGCCAGACTTTCGGCCCGCTGGTCGGCACCAGCGACATCGCCATCATCCATTCGGTGGCCGACATCCTCGGCTTGAACGTGATAACCCGCCGGGTGCTTGCCGAAGGCGTGGGCGCCGTGATCGGCATGGCCGAGATCGGCGCCGAATCGGTGCAGGCGCAGAAGATCGCCGTCGGCCTGACGACGGCCGGGGTGACCACACTCGCCGCGATGAAGATCCGCGAACTGCTCGAAGCGCGCGGCATCGAGGTGATCTCCTTCCATTGCAACGGCATCGGTCAGCAGGCCATGGAGAATCTCGTCGCCGAAGGCCGCATCAAAGGCGTCATCGACCTGAGCCCGAAGGACGTGATCGACGGCCTGTACGGCGGCATCTTCCCGGCCTACGCGCAGCGCCTGACACCGATTCGCGACGCCGGCATACCCTGCATCTTGATTCCCGGCACCCTCGACTTCATCCTCTACGGCCCGGTGGACAGCGTGCCGGCCGAGCGCCGCGGGCGCAAGCATGTGCTGCACAACCCGCTGCATACCCATGTGCGCGCCGACTTCGCGGAAATGCACGCGGCGGGCCAATGGATGATCGAGCGTCTGGCCGGCGGGCCGGTCGCGGTGATGATCCCGAACAAGGGCTTCGGCCAGCTCAATATTGCCAACGGGCCGATGTTCGATCCGCAAGCCGACGCGGGATTTGCCGCCGGCGTACGCGCAGCCATCGCCGACAAGCCGCAGCCCGCGACCAGCGTCGAGGAGATCGACCTGCATATCAACGACCCGGCTTTCGCTCAAGCAGTTGCGGACAGAATGGCGGCGATGCTCGGCAAGTCCTAAAGAAGAAGCGTCATTCCGGCGCAAGCCGGAATCCAGAAAACGGCAACGGCCCATGCAGCCTTGCCCGGGAGAACACAGCAATGAACGACGACAGAAAAGCATTTTTCGCGGACCCCGGTTCGCTCGACCTGAGCGAGTATGTCGTCCTTGATTATTTTTTCGAATCGACCCTCGAGCCGACCGAAGCGGCCGCTCACCTCTGCCAGGAACAATCCACCGCGCAGTGGAAACGCGTCGGTGTCGACGAGGACATGCGCCCGCTGCACGCGGCCAGGGTCATCGACCTCGTCGTCGAGCGCACACCGGACAGGCCCTGCATTCCCTTCCAGCTCGAATCCTGGGGAACGATTTGGGCCTGCCGCGTCAAGATCGCCTATCCGATCCGCAATATCGGCGCGTCCATCCCGAACCTGATGACTGCGGCTTGCGGCGAGGGCGCCTACTTCAGCCTCGGCATCCATGCCATCAAGCTGCACGACATCATCTTCCCCGCCGGTTACCTCGAACAGTTCGAGGGGCCGAAATTCGGCGTCGCCGGCCTGCGTGAACTGACCGGCGTCTACGACCGACCGCTCTTCTTCGGCGTCATCAAGCCGAACATCGGGCTTGCGCCCGAACCCTTCCGCGATATCGCCTATCAGAGCTGGCTCGGCGGCCTCGACATCGCCAAGGACGACGAACTCATTTTCGACACCGCGTGGTCGCCTTTCGAAAAACGCACGCGTCTGCTCGGCCAGGCGCGGCGCGATGCCGAGCAGAAGACCGGCAAGAAATGTTGTTATCTCGCCAACATCACCGACGAGGTCGACCGCCTGATCGAGTTGCACGATATCGGCGTGAAGAACGGCGCCAACATGCTGATGATCAACGCCATGTGCACCGGACTCTCCGCTGCACGCATGGTGCGCAAGCATACCGAGGTGCCGCTGGTCGCGCATTTCGATTGCGTCGCGCCGATCAGCAAGTCGCCGTATTACGGCATCCATTCGCGCGTCATCACCAAGCTGCAACGGCTCGCCGGTTTCGACGCGATCATCTTCGCCGGCATGGGCGCGCGCATGAAGAACTACCGCAGCGCGGTGCTCGACGATGTGCGCGCCTGCGGCGATTCACTATGTGTGGCGCATAGCGATAGCTCTGGCCGCTCGGCGCCCTGCCCGGTCAAGTCGGCCTTGCCCGTGCCGGCCGGCTCGCAATGGGCCGGTTCCCTGCAGCCGCTGTACGAGGATATCGGGTCGATCGACTTCGCCATCGTTCCCGGCCGCGCCGTGTTCGACCATCCGGGTGGCCCGAAGGCCGGGGCGATCAGCCTGCAGCAGGGCTGGGACGCCATCAAGGCCGGCATCTCCCTGGCCGAATACGCACGCGGGCATCAGGAACTCGAGGCTTCGATCAGGCAAAACACCTAAGGCTGCTAGAATTGCCGGTAGTCATAACGCCTGAAGGAGAATAGTCGTGCTTGACCTTTATTACTGGACGACGCCCAACGGCCACAAGATCACGATCTTTCTCGAGGAAACACAACTCCTTTACCGCATCGTTCCGGTCAATATCTCGAAGGGCGAGCAATTCAAACCGGAGTTCCTCCGTATCGCGCCGAACAACCGCATCCCGGCCCTCGTCGACGACGCGCCTGCCGGCGGCGGCGATGCGCTGTCGATGTTCGAGTCGGGTGCCATCCTGCTCTATCTTGCCGAGAAGGCCGGAAGATTCATCCCCGCCGATGTGCGCGGCAGGGCCGAGGTTCTTCAGTGGCTGTTCTGGCAGATGGCGGGGCTCGGCCCGATGGCCGGGCAAAGCCATCACTTCGCCCACTACGCCCCGGAGAAGATTCCCTACGCGATCGATCGCTACTGGCAGGAGACCAATCGCCTGTACGGCGTGCTCAACAAGCGCCTCGCCGACCGCGAGTTCGTCGCCGGCGATTATTCGATCGCCGACATGGCCTCTTACCCGTGGATCGTTCACTGGAAACGGCAGCAGCAAAACCTCGATGATTTCCCGCATCTGAAGCGCTGGTTCGAAACGATCCAGGCCCGGCCGGCCGTCGTCAAAGCCTACGCGCTGGCAGAGAAAATCAACACCGTGTCCACGGTGACCGAAGAAGCCAAGGCGCTGCTTTTCGGGCAGACAGCGAAACGCCTGGGGCTCTGAGCGCGCCATTCGATCGGGCTGCAGACCGAAAGCGGTAAAGAATCGAAGCAACTCAAACTCAATTCCTTGCTGCGATCCAGCGCGAGAAGCAAATCCAAGCAGGAAAGGCGATTGTGAAATCTCGGAGAAACGGCGCAGGCCGCGGCGGCGGCAAGAAGAAGGCCAAAGGTCCGGTGCTGACCACGGCCGCGAATGACGCTGCGCCGAGTCCGGAAGAAATCGACCGGGTCATCGCCCTGTTCAATTCCGCGCTGTATGCCGAAGTCGAAAGCCTGGCGCGCTTGCTTGTCGATCGGCATCCGCGCTCCGGATTCGCTTGGAAAGTACTCGGCGCATCCCTGCAGGCACAGGGCAAGGACTCGATATCCGCCTTGCGTAAGGCGGCAGAACTTTCGCCTGACGACATCGACGCGCACAACAACCTGGGTGCCGCCCTGCAGTCCGTCGGGCAACTCGACGCAGCGGCGGCGAGTTGCCGCCGCGCGCTCGAGATGAACCCTAATTTCGCCGAGGCACACAACAACCTGGGCAATGCCCTGCAGGCCCTCGGGCAATTCGATGCGGCGGTGGCCTGTTTTCGGCGAGCGCTGGAAATCAAACCGGACTTCGCGGGAGCACACAACAATCTGGGCGTTGCGCTACAGGCCGTCGGAGAGTTCGATGGCGCCATTGCGAGTTGTCGCCGGGCGCTGGCGATCAGCCCCAATTTCGCCGGAGCTCACTATAGCTTGGGCAATGTCTGGCAATTCATCGGGCGACACCACGACGCTGTAGCGAGCTACCGCCAGGCGCTGGCGATCAACGCCAATTTCTTCGAGGCGCACAACAACCTCGGCAATTCGCTGCAAGACTTCGGACAACATGATGATGCGGCGGAAAGCTATCGCAGAACGCTGGCGATCAAGCCCGACTTCGCCGCGGCGTTCAGCAATCGGCTGTTCTGCCTCAGTCAAAGCGATGGCATGGATGCGCAAACATTGTTTGCCGAACACCGCCGCTTTGGCGAGCGGTTTGGCGAACCCTTGCGCGCCATCTGGCCGCGCCATACGAATTTAGAAGCCGCTGATCGCCGTCTGCAAATTGGCTTTGTTTCCGGAGATTTGCGCGAACACGCTGTCGCCTCCTTCATTGAGCCCGTGCTGGCTCATATGGCGGGCTCTGCGCAATTCGATTTGCATGGCTACGTCAATCGGAGAATTGAGATGTGGGATGAAAGATACAGCGCCGAAGGGTACGCATACGGCACAACGCCGAACGAGTTTCTGGCGGAGAACGTCAGCCACGTCCCGAAAGGCCGGGTTCTCAGCCTGGCCGAAGGAGAAGGCCGGAATGCCGTTTTCCTGGCGAAACAGGGCTACGCTGTAACGGCGGTGGATGCCTCGCGGGTTGGTCTGAAAAAAGCCAGAAAGCTCGCCAAAGAAAACGACGTGGAGGTCGAGTTCATTCATGCCGATCTGGCGACTTTCGATTTGGGTGAAGACCAATGGGACGGGATCGTATCGATATTTGTCCCCTTGCCCTCCACCGTAAGAAAGGCGCTATATCGAAAAGTCGTCGCCGGGCTCAGGCGAAACGGCATTTTTCTGCTCGAGGCTTATACGCCCGACCAATTGAAACATGATACGGGCGGCGGGAAATCGGCGGACGTCATGCAGACCAGAGAATCGCTGCGCATCGAGTTGGCTGGCCTCGAGTTCCGGCATCTGATCGAACTTGAGCGCGAGGTGATCGAAGGAATCTACCACACCGGCATCGGCGCCGTGGTTCAGGCCATTGCGGTGAAGAAAATATAAGGGTTGGCGACAGGAGCGAATAAAACCCAGAGAGGCCACCGACCTGTCTGGGTTTGCTTGCCTTGACTAACGCAGGTACGGGCTAGAACGGAATGTCGTCGTCCATGTCTTCGAAGCTCGGCGCTTTTTGCGCTGCGGGCTTGCTCGGCGCACCCGGTCCGGCGCCTTGTGACGGCATGCTGCCGCCGTATTCGGCTTCGCCGCCTGACGACGAAGCGCTTGAGCGGCCACCGAGCATCTGCATTTCGTTGGCTTCAATCTCGGTCGTGTAGCGTTCCTGGCCTTCTTTGTCCTGCCACTTGCGCGTGCGGATGCGGCCTTCGACATAAACGGCCGAACCCTTCTTCAGATACTGGCCGACGATCTCGGCGAGCTTGCGGTAGAAGACGACACGATGCCATTCGGTGATTTCCTTCTTTTCGCCGGTGGCCTTGTCCTTCCATGACTCCGTCGTTGCCATGCGAATATTGGCGACGGCATCGCCGTTGGGCATGTAGCGGGTTTCCGGGTCGGCTCCGAGATTGCCGACGAGTATTACTTTATTGACCGACGCCATATGGCCTCCATGTAGGGCTGTTCGAAACAGTGATTATAAGGGCAAAATTATGCCGCTTGCTGTCTGCGTAAGGGCGGTTGCCGCATCGAAACAGCAAGCAGCAGCCAGATCAGCGCCATCGCGCTGCACACCACGAAGACGGCGTCGCCGCTGACGTTCTGCACGAGATAGCCGCCCATCCCGGCGCCGACGAAGAGTCCCGCCGCCTGCGTCGTGTTGTACACGCCGAGCGCCAGGCCGCGCATGTTCGCCGGGGCGACGCGCGAAACCAGCGAGGGCAACATGGCTTCGAGGACGTTGAAAGCGACAAAAAAGGAGAACACCAGCATGACCAGCGAAACGAAGCTGCCGCGCCCGAAAATAAAGCCGATTTCGGTAAGCAACAGGAGTCCGAGCGCGGCGACGAAAACCTGTTTCACCCGACCGCGGCGCTCGGCATAAAGTATGGCCGGGACCATCAGCACGAACGATCCGAGCACGGCCGGCAAATAAACTTTCCAGTGTTCGGGCAGCGGCAGGTTGCCAATTGTTCGTAATGCCGACGGGATGACAATGAACATCGCCATTTGCATGAGGTGCAGCGAGAAGATGCCGAAGTTCAGGCGCAGCAGTTGCGGATCGAGCAACGCCCTGGCGCTGCCGCCCGGCGCCGGGCGAACGATGGGCGGCGCCGGCGGAATCACGCGCGTGACGATGAATATGGCCGCCAGCGAGAGGACGCCGGTGACGACGAACATGCCGTGCAGGCCGACGAGGGCGAAGAGCGTCGGCGCGATGACCAGCGATCCCGCGAAAACCAGGCCGATCGACGAGCCGATCATGGCCATCACCTTGGTCCGGTGCTGCTCGCGCGTGAGGTCGGCGGCGAGCGCCGTAACCACCGCCGAGATCGCCCCGGCGCCCTGCAGGATGCGCCCGGCAATCAGAAAGTAGATATCATTGGCTAGGGCCGCGACAAAGCAGCCGGCGGCAAAGAGCAGCAGACCGAAGACGATCAGCGGCTTGCGCCCGAGCCGGTCGGAGGCCATGCCGAAGGGAATCAGGAACAGTGCCTGGGTCAGGCCGTAGGCGCCGAGCGCGATGCCGACCAGGGTCAGGTTGTCGCCGCCGGGCAGCTTCTGCGCGGCAAGCGAAAACACCGGCAGGATCAGGAACAGGCCGAGCATGCGCAGCGCGAAAATGGATGCGAGCCCCACGCCGGCGCGGCGCTCGGACGGAGTCATCGGATCACGGGTCGGAGCTAGCATCGGTGGGCGCCGGGGGCGGTAGAGTGGAACAAGGATCGCTATGAGCGGTCGGACTTGGGTATATTAGCAGGTTTGCTGCAGCCTCCCAGGCGACAGGATCCGGCACGACTCATGGAAGAATTCAGAGAAATCAGAATACGCGGCGCGCGCACGCACAACCTCAAGAACATCAATCTCGACCTGCCGCGCAACCGCCTGATCGTGATCACCGGCCTTTCGGGTTCCGGCAAGTCCTCGCTCGCCTTCGACACCCTCTATGCCGAGGGCCAGCGGCGCTATGTCGAATCGCTCTCGGCCTATGCGCGGCAATTCCTTCAGCGCATCGACAAGCCGGATGTCGATCTGATCGAGGGGCTCTCGCCGGCGATCTCGATCGAGCAGAAAGCAACGAGCCACAACCCGCGTTCGACGGTCGGCACGGTCACCGAGATCCACGATTACCTGCGCCTGCTGTTCGCCCGCGCCGGCACGCCCTATTGTCCCGAGCACCAGCTGCCGCTCGCGGCGCAGACGGTCTCGCAGATGGTCGATCACGTGCTCGCGCTGCCGGTCGATACGCGGCTGATGATCCTCGCGCCGGTCGTCGCCGGACGCAAGGGCGAACAGCTCGAACTCTTCGCCGAGCTGCGCGCCCAGGGCTTCGCACGCCTGCGCGTCGACGGCGCGATTTACGAAATCGACGCGCTGCCCAAACTCGCCAAGACGCGCAAGCACACGGTCGATGTCGTCGTCGACCGGATCAAGATTCGCGACGATATGCGCCAGCGCCTCGCCGAATCGTTCGAAACGGCGCTGCGCCACGCCGACGGCCGGGCCATCGCCTACGAGATGGACAGCCAGAAGGAATACCTGTTCTCGGCCAAATTCTCCTGCCCGGTCTGCTCGTATTCGCTGCAGGAACTCGAACCACGCATCTTTTCGTTCAACAACCCGATGGGCGCCTGTCCCGAATGCGACGGCCTCGGCGTGATCCAGTTTTTCGATGCCAAGCGCATCGTCGCGCATCCCGAGCGCTCGCTCGCGGCCGGCGCAATACGTGGCTGGGACCGGCGCAACCAGTTCTACTTTCAAATGCTGGGCTCTCTGGCAGCGCACTACGATTTCGATATTGACACGCCGTTCGCCGAACTGCCCGAGGCGATCCAGGACGTGATCCTCTACGGCTCGGGGCGCGAAACGATTCCGTTCCGCTACCTCAACGAACGCGGCCGGACGACGGTGCGCGAGCATGCCTTCGAGGGCATCGTCTGCAACTTCGAGCGGCGCTACAAGGAAACCGATTCGCTGGCCGTGCGCGAGGAGCTCGCCAAGCTGATCAGCAACAAGATCTGCCCGAGCTGTGGGGGCGCGCGCCTGCGCGAGGAAGCGCGCAACGTGCGCATTGGCAGCGACGCGGATGCGCTGACCCTCCACGCCGTCAATCATCTGCCGCTGGCCCAGGCGCGCGATTATATTCTCGCGCTGAAACTCGCCGGCAACAAGGCCCAGGTCGCCGAGAAAATCCTCAAGGAGATCACCAGCCGCCTGCAGTTCCTGATCAATGTCGGCCTCGATTATCTGTCGCTCGAGCGCTCGGCCGAGACGCTCTCGGGCGGCGAAGCGCAGCGCATCCGCCTCGCCTCGCAGATCGGCTCGGGGCTGACCGGCGTCATGTACGTCCTCGACGAGCCGTCGATCGGCCTGCACCAGCGCGACAACAACCGCCTGCTGCAAACGCTCAAGCAGTTGCGCGATATCGGCAATACGGTGATCGTCGTCGAGCACGACGAAGATGCGATCCGCAGCGCCGACTACGTCGTCGACATCGGTCCGGGCGCCGGCATCCACGGCGGTTTCGTCGTTGCCGAAGGCACGCCCGAGGAAGTCACCAACAATCCGGCGTCGATGACCGGCGACTATCTTTCCGGCCGCCGCCGCATCCAGGTGCCCGGCAAGCCGCGCCTGCCCGACCCCGATCGCTGGCTGACGCTGACCGGGGCGCGCGGCAACAACCTCAAGAACGTGACGCTCGAACTTCCAGTCGGCCTGTTCGTCTGCATCACCGGCGTGTCGGGGTCGGGCAAGTCCACGCTGATCAACGACACACTTTACGCGGCGGCCGCGCGCCACCTGTACGGCTCGAGCGTCGAGCCTGCCGCTTACGACGAAATCACCGGCCTCGACCATTTCGACAAGGTGATCAACGTCGACCAGTCGCCGATCGGCCGCACGCCCCGTTCCAACCCGGCGACTTACACCGGCCTGCTGACGCCGATCCGCGAACTTTTCGCCGGCGTTCCGGAATCGCGCTCGCGCGGCTACAGCCCCGGCCGCTTCTCGTTCAACGTCAAGGGCGGGCGTTGCGAAGCCTGCCAGGGCGACGGCGTGATCAAGGTCGAGATGCACTTCCTGCCCGACATTTACGTCTCCTGTGACGTCTGCCACGGCAAACGCTACAACCGCGAAACGCTCGAAGTGCACTACAAGGGCAAGAACATCCACGACATCCTGCAGATGACCGTCGAGATCGCGCGCGAGTTCTTCGACGCCGTCCCGGTCATTGCCCGCAAGCTGC
>CAISOB010000019.1 GCA_903886975.1 uncultured beta proteobacterium | reverse complement strand
GCCGTATCTGCTCGACGCGGCCAACCAGCTGCACGTCAATCTGGCGTGGATGGTGCAGGTCTACAACGCCGCCGAGGCGCTGCCGAACTTCGTCAACCCGTTCTGGATGCTGCCGCTGATGGGCCTGATCGGCGTCAAGGCACGCGATCTTGCCGGGTATTCGACGCTGCAACTGATCTTCCACTTGCCTGTCGTGCTGATCATGCTTTGGCTGCTTGGCATGACCATGCCTTACGTTGCGCCGATGCTCAATTGATGCCAGCGCGGGGGCCGCAATGGCCCCCGCCTTTTCGCCGCGGGGGCTATGCCTCCGCCGCCTCTCTCCGAACGACCGCACAGGCACGCTAGAATGAAGATGCGGTCACTGCTATTTTCCGAGCCACCTCGCGGTGCCATTCGGCGATCATCGATCCAAGGAGAGCGGGCATGAGCGAATCACAGTACAAGCTATCCGAATTCACGGCAGAACGTCTGCAAGGCCCGGCGCAAACGCTGGCCGACTACGCCGGCAAAGTTATGCTCATCGTGAACACCGCCAGCGCGTGCGGTTTCACGCCCCAGTACGCCGGCCTCGAAGCGCTCTACCAGCGCTACAGAGAACGCGGCTTGGTCGTCCTCGGTTTTCCGTGCAATCAGTTCGGTGCGCAGGAACCCGGATCGGCCGAAGCGATCGCCAGTTTCTGCGAGAAGAATTACGGCGTCAGTTTCCCGCTGTTCGCCAAGATCGACGTCAACGGCGAGAAGACGCACCCGCTCTACCGTCACCTGAAGAAATCGGCGCCAGGCGTGCTCGGCAGCGAAGCGATCAAGTGGAATTTCACCAAGTTTCTGGTCGATCGCGAAGGCAAAGTGATCGCGCGTTACGCGCCGGCGACGACGCCCGAGGCCATCGCCAAGGACATCGAAGCCTTGCTCTGACGGTGCTTTCGTCGGCGCCGGCAAGATTTACGCGCCGCGCTGCTCTCAGGGAATGAAAGGCCACTCGATCTCGTCGCTGCGCGTGACGCCGGCGGTCATCTCGCGGCACAGCGCGATGAACTCGCGCATGCCGGCCGTCTGAAATTTGCGCTTGTGCCAGAGAAACTGAAAATGCCGCAGCAGATCGAGTTCGGGCGTGGCGATCGGTACCAGGCTGCCGCGCCGGAAAGCCTCGCGCAGCGCCAGCCTTGAAATGCAGCCGATGCCGAGACCGAACTCGACAGCGCGCTTGATGGCTTCGGTGTGCTCGAGTTCGAGCCGCACTTTCAATTCGGAATGATGGTGCCGCAGCGCCCGATCGAGCGTCTCGCGCGTTCCCGAACCGGGCTCGCGCACGATCCAGTGTTCCTTCGCCAGTTTGGCCAGCGTTGCCGAACCCTTCTTTGCCAGCGGGTGCGTCGGCGAACAGAAGACGACCAGTTCATCCTCGACCCAGGGTTCGACAACGAGATCGGGGTGGCGGCAAGTCCCTTCGATGAGCCCGAGGTCGAGTTCGTAGCGCGCCACCTGATCGATGATCGTCGCCGTGTTATGCACCTGCAACTGCGCCGAACTTTCCGGGTGCCGCTTCAGGTAATCGGCGACGATCAGCGTCGCGAGGTAGTTGCCTATGGTCAGCGTCGCGCCGATGCGCAGCTTGCCGAAACCGGCGCGCCCTTCGAGCACCGTCTCGATCGCCGCGGCCCGCTCGATCAACTCGACCGCTTGCGGCAACAGCGCTTGCCCGATTTCGTTTAGCCGCAAAGACTTGCCGAGGCGGTCAAAGAGCTGGGTGTCGTAAAGGCGCTCGAGCTCGCCGAGCGCCATGCTGGTTGCCGACTGCGACAGGGAAAGCGCCTGCGCCGCACGCGAGACGCTCTCCTGCCGCGCGACCGCGACGAAAACGGTCATTTGACGCAAGGTAAACTTCATATGCACTCCATAGATACTTGTTATAACTATAATCAATTTTACAGATATATGGCCAATGGAATAGCATCCAAGGCAATGAATACTGTCCTAGGGTCACTATGAGCACTCTATCTACCCAACGCGTCCTGTCCGTCCATCACTGGAACGACAAGCTCTTCAGCTTCCGTACGACGCGGGACGCCGGCCTGCGTTTCATCAACGGACAGTTCGTGATGCTCGGCCTCGAGCAGGAAGGCCGGCCGCTGACGCGCGCCTACAGCATCGCCAGCGCCAACCACGACGAGTTCCTCGAATTTCTCAGCATCAAGGTCGCCAACGGCCCGCTGACCTCGAAGCTGCAGAACCTCTCGGTCGGTGACGCCGTCGTCGTCAGCCGCAAGCCGACCGGAACGCTCGTCCTGCGCGACCTGAAGCCCGGCCGGAATCTCTATATGCTGGCCACCGGCACCGGCCTTGCGCCCTTCCTCAGCCTGATCCAGGATCCGGAAAGCTACGAGCGCTTCGAAAAAGTCATTCTCGTACATGGCGTTCGCACGGTGAGCGAACTGGCTTATCGCGATTTCATCACACAGGAATTGCCCAATCACGAGTTCTTCTCCGATCTCGTGCGCGACAAGCTGATCTATTACCCGACCGTCACGCGCGAACCTTTCACGCATCAAGGCCGCATTACCGCGGCGGTCGAAAGCGGCAAGCTGTTCGCCGACATCGGCCTGCCGCCCTTCGATCCGTCTAATGACCGTGTCATGATCTGCGGCAGCCCGGCGATGATCAAGGATTGCTGCGCGCTGCTCGATGCGCGCGGCTTCGAAATCTCGCCGCATATCGGCGCGGCCGGCGACTACGTCATCGAGCGCGCTTTTGTGGAGAAGTAATCCGCAGCCGCAGGCAGCACAGTCAGTCCTGATGGCCTATCATTGGGCCATGCCGTTCGAGAACGACTCCTTGGTTCGCCGCTGGGCGAAAACACGCATTTGGCTTGCTGCGCTGTTGCTGCTGCTCGCCGCCTGCGCAAGCAGCAAGTTTGACGCGCTGCCGACCGGAGCCAAGGTCCTGGTCATCGGCGACAGCATTACTGCCGGATACGGCCTTGGCTCTGAACACGCGTGGACCACAACGCTGGCCAGCGAGACCGGCTGGCAAATCGTTAACGCGGGCGTCAGCGGCGACACCACCTCGGGCGGCGTCGAACGCCTGCCGGCGCTGCTCGACGAACAGCAACCCGTCGCCGTGATCATCGAACTCGGCGGCAATGACATGTTGCGCCGGCAATCGCCCACGGCCATCGTCGCCAATCTTGAAACCATGCTGGCCGAAATCGAGCGCCGCGGCGCGCGGCCCATTCTCATGAGCGTTCCCAAGCCCGAGCTTGCCGGAATTTTTTTCGCCAGCCTCAGCGACGCGCCGTTCTATGCGGAGATCGGCGAGCGCAGGAAAATTCCGCTAATCGCCAACGTTCTTTCCAAAGTGCTCGCCAAGCCTGAGCTCAAGCTCGACCGGCTGCATCCGAACGGCAGCGGGCAGCAGGAGATCGGCAGGGAAGCTGCGAGTATCCTGCGCAAGCAGGGTCTCGTTCGCTAGCGCAAGCGGCGGGTTACAATGTGGCATTGACCACCCCGGAGTCTCCGTTCGCCATGAATCCGCAAGACAGCCGCAGCACCACCCGCAAGGACATGATATCGCTTGTTCTCACCGTCATCGGTGACGACCGCCCGGGTCTTGTCGAGCGGCTCGCGGCGGCGATCAGCGAACACCGGGGCAACTGGCTTGAATCGTCGATGTCGCACCTCTCGGGCAAGTTCGCCGGCATCGTTTGCGTCGACATTGAAACCGCTCAGGCTATGGCGCTCAAGGCCGCGCTTGCCGGGCTCCCCGGTCTGCGCGTTACCTGTGAGGAATCCTTGCCCGGCGACGCCAACGCTGGGACGCCACAGAATACGCGCCGGCTCAAGCTCGCGCTCGTCGGCCATGACCGCATCGGCATCGTGCGCGAGGTCTCGCAGGTGCTCGCGCGGCACGCCATCAATGTCGAAGACCTGAACACGCATACGTCCAGCGCGCCGATGTCGGCAGAAATTCTCTTTCATGCCAATGCCGTGCTGACTGCTGCGCCGGCGCTCGATGCGCGCGCATTGACAGCCGACCTCGAGCGGCTGTCGAACGACTTGATGGTTGACATCACGCTCGACGAAACCATACGCACTTGATCGTCCATACCCGTTCCGCCGCCTTCCCGGCCGCGAATCTTCGGTCGCTTTTCTTCGCTTTCAATTTCTAACGCAGATTACAAGACATGGCTCAATACGTATTCACGATGAATCGCGTCGGCAAGATCGTCCCGCCGAAACGCCAGATCATCAAGGACATTTCGCTCTCCTTCTTTCCCGGCGCAAAGATCGGTCTGCTCGGCCTCAACGGCTCGGGCAAGTCCACCGTGCTGCGCATCATGGCCGGCGTCGACAAGGACATCATCGGCGAAGCGACGCCGATGCCCGGCCTGCACATTGGCTATCTGCCGCAGGAACCGCAGCTCGACCCCGAACTCACGGTGCGACAGGAAGTCGAGTCCGGAATGGGTGAAGTGATGCAGGCGCAGGAAAATCTAGAAAAGGTCTACGCCGCCTACGCCGAGCCCGATGCCGATTTCGACAAGCTCGCCGAAGAGCAGGCGCGTCTCGAGGCGATCATCGCCGCCGCCGGCACCGATCTTGCGAGCCAGCTTGAACTGGCCGCCGACGCGCTGCGCCTGCCGCCGTGGGATGCGCCGATCAAGAACCTGTCGGGTGGCGAAAAACGCCGCGTCGCGTTGTGCAAACTGCTTCTGTCCAAGCCCGACATGCTGCTGCTCGACGAACCGACCAATCACCTCGACGCCGAATCGGTCGAATGGCTCGAGCAGTTTCTCGTGCGCTTCCCCGGCACGGTCGTCGCCGTCACCCACGACCGCTACTTCCTCGATAACGCCGCCGAATGGATACTCGAACTCGACCGCGGCGAAGGCATTCCGTGGAAAGGCAATTACTCGAGCTGGCTCGAGCAGAAGGAAGCGCGCCTCGAAACCGAGTCCAAGCAGGAGTCCGGCCGCATCAAGACGATGAAGCAGGAACTCGAATGGGTCCGGCAGAATCCGAAGGCGCGCCAAGCCAAGAGCAAGGCCCGCCTGTCGCGCTTTGAAGAGTTGTCGAGCGTCGAATACCAGACGCGCAACGAAACGCAGGAAATCTTCATTCCGGTCGGCGAACGCCTCGGCAGCAAGGTCATCGAGTTCCGCGGCGTCTCCAAAGCCTTCGGCGATCGTCTATTGATCGACAATCTCTCCTTCGATGTTCCGCGCGGCGCCATCGTCGGCATCATCGGTCCGAACGGCGCCGGAAAATCGACGCTATTTCGCATGCTCACCGGCGAGCAGAAACCCGATAGCGGCGAAGTCGAAATCGGCACGACGGTCAAGCTTGCTTACGTCGATCAGAGCCGCGACTGTCTCGACGGCAACAAGACCGTCTTCGAGGAAATCTCGGGCGGTTCCGACCTGCTCACCGTCGGTAAGTACGAAACGCCGGCGCGAGCCTATATCGGCCGCTTCAACTTCAAGGGATCGGACCAGCAAAAGTTTGTCGGAACGCTCTCGGGTGGCGAGCGCGGCCGGCTGCACATGGCCAAGACGCTGATCGCCGGCGGCAACGTGCTACTGCTCGACGAGCCCTCGAACGACCTCGATGTCGAAACGCTGCGCGCACTCGAGGACGCGCTGCTCGAATTCGGCGGCAGCGTGATGGTCATCTCGCACGATCGCTGGTTTCTCGACCGCATCTGTACCCACATCCTGGCCTGCGAAGGCGATTCGCAGTGGAGTTTCTTTGCCGGCAACTACCATGAGTACGAGGAAGACAAGGTGCGCCGGCTCGGTGAAGAAGGCGCGAAGCCGAAGCGCATCCGCTATCGGCCGATCACGCGCTAAGGTAACACCCCAAGGAAAAGGCCCGCAGTTCGAAGAACGGCGGGCCTTCTGTTACTCCCCGAAAGCCGGATCAGGCCGGCCATCGGCGGAACGAGTGGCTTGTCGCCCGAGGGGCGGCAAGCCTTTGATCAGTGTTCTGCGCGCAGACTTGCGGCAAAAGCGGCTTCCATGCTTTCCGGAAATTGAAACTGGGTGAAGGCGCGGTGGATCTGCGCTTCGTTGCCGCCGGCGCTGTGGTCGTGGAAACGGATGCCGAGCGGGCGGCCGTTCGAGGCCAGCGTCGAGAAGGCATAACGCCAGCGCTGGACTTCGGCAAGGCGTTCACGCAACTCGAGTTCGTTGCTGATCGCTACACCGGCTTGTTTCAATGAATCCAGGAACTCATCGAAGGATTCGGTACTCAGACTGCCCATGTTCAACTCCGTTTTGGTTCGGTGGATGCCCACCATGAGCCTAATAACGCGCCTTTCGACAAGCGGTTGACACAAGCCGCGCAATTGCGCAGGAAGCTTTGGCATCAATGACTTACAATGGCAAGCCTTGCTCCAGATCGTCTCCATGACCGCGGAAACCAACCTAAGACCCACCCGCCTGGAACTCCTCGCCCCGGCCAGGAATGCCGATTTCGGCATCGAAGCCATCATCCATGGCGCCGACGCCGTCTACATCGGCGGCCCGGCTTTCGGCGCCCGCGCCAATGCCGGCAATTCGGTCGCCGACATCGCACGGCTGGCTAGCCACGCGCATCGCTACAATGCCCGCGTTCTCGTGGCGCTCAACACCATCGTCAGGGAAGACGAACTCGAGGACGCCAGGGCCCTGGCCTGGCAGGTTTTCGAAGCCGGTGCCGACGCGTTGATCGTGCAGGACATGGGTCTGCTCGAACTCGACCTGCCGCCGATCCAGTTGCATGCCAGCACCCAGGCCGACATCCGTACCCTGGCCAAAGTCCGTTTTCTCGAGGATGTAGGCTTTTCGCAGATGGTGCTGGCGCGCGAGCTGTCGCTCGACCAGATCGCGAGGATCGCCGCGCAGACCACGGCGACCCTTGAGTTCTTCGTGCACGGTTCGCTGTGCGTGAGCTACAGCGGCCTGTGCAACTTGAGCCACGCGACGACCGGGCGCAGCGCCAATCGTGGCGATTGCTCGCAGCCCTGCCGCCTGCCCTACTCGCTCGCCGATCAGGACGGCACGCTCATCGCCGCCGACAAGCACCTGCTCTCCCTCAAGGACAATGACCAGAGCGCCAACCTGCGCGCGCTGATCGCCGCCGGGATCAGTTCGTTCAAGATCGAAGGTCGGCTCAAGGATCTCGCCTACGTCAAGAACATCACCGCGCACTACCGCCAGCAGCTTGACGAGATCATCGCCGAATCGCCAGGCTTACGCCGCAGCTCGTCGGGTTCGAGCACTTTCTTGTTCACACCGCATGCCGACAAGACCTTCAACCGAGGCGCGACCGATTATTTCGTGAATGATCGCAAGACCGATATCGGCGCGTTCGAATCGCCGAAATTCATCGGCGCACAAATCGGCAAGGTCACCGGCCTGGCGCGTGACAGTTTTGTCGTCAGCAGCAAGGCCCCGCTGCACAATGGCGATGGCATCAGTTACTTCGACGCCCGCGGCGAGCTGGCTGGCCTGCGCATCAATCGCGCCGAAGCGGTCGGCTCCGGCTATCGCCTGTTTCCGCTGCTCAGCGAGGCCGGGCTGCCCGGCGACCTGGGGGTGAACACGGCGATCTATCGCAATCGCGACCAGGAATTCGAACGCCAGCTCGAAAAGCCGTCGGCCGAGCGGCGCATTGCCCTGTGCCTGCGTCTTGACGAAACCCCGGACGGCTTTGCGCTGCGGCTCACCGACGACGAAGGCGTCAGCGCCGTTTCCCATCTGTCATGTCGCAAGGAGGCCGCGAAGAACTCCGAAGCAGCCTTGAAAACCTTGCGCGAGAACCTCTCCAAGCTCGGCGGCACGATCTACAGCGTTGCGTCGCTGGAACTGGCCATCGGCCAACCATGGTTTATCGCCGCGTCGGCAATCAACGCCCTGCGCCGCGACGCCGTCGTCGCCCTCGACGCGGCACGGGGCGCTGCCCGGCAGCGACCGCCGCGGCGTGCGCCGGTCGAGCCGCCGGTGCCCTATCCGGAAGACACGCTGAGCTATCTGGGCAATGTCGCCAACAGCAAGGCCCGCGCTTTCTATGAGAAGCACGGTGTTCGCGTGATCGCGCCAGCCTATGAGTGCCACGAGGAAAAAGGCGAAGTATCGCTGATGATCACCAAGCACTGCCTGCGCTACAGCTTCAATCTCTGCCCCAAGCAGGTCAAGGGCATCCGTCCGGATCCGATGGTCCTGATGAACGGCAACGAGAAACTGACCTTGCGTTTTGATTGCAAGCCATGCGAAATGCATGTCGTCGGCAAGCTGAAGGAGAACCGGACGATCGCGCTGATACCAAAGTAGGTCTTGCCACGTCAGTAATGGGGCGGGATTTCGTCGCGCAAATCGCGCGCTTCGACGGGCTCGGCGTTGGCCTGCATGCGCCCGTAGAGGTGGCGCAGCTGCTCTTGCAGCAGATCGAGTTGCTGCTGCTGGCGGAAGATGGCGCGGTTGAGTTCCTCGACCAGATCCTCGGTCAGGCTGGCCTTGATTTCAAGCTCGGTCAAGCGGTCTTTCATTGTTCCTTCCTTCGGCGGCGCGGAGACGCGCTGCTGCTAGCATCATTGCCGTCCTGCAGCTTATAATTTGCCGGTGATTCCGACAAGGATAACGTAATGCCGCTTGTACCGTGCCGCGCTTGTGAACATCAGGTTGATACTTCAGCGCTGGCTTGCCCGCAATGCGGCGCGACCGATCCGGCGAAAAAGATTAGCCGGCAGGAACGCGACCTGCGCAGCTTCTTCGTCCAGTTGGTCGTCTGGTTATGCCTGCTGAGTTTTGCCGGCTGGTACGTCTTCCACGTGGTGGTTCCCTTCGTCAAGCCCTTCGTCGTCAAGACGCAAGCCGAGCCGACCGAGCGCCAGTAAGTCGTGGCGGGCTTTAGGAGTCGTCTTGCGTCGCCGGCAATTTCACCTGAGCGGCGAGCATCACGCGGCGTGTCGCCGGCGTTTCGAGGCTGATCCGGCCCAGTTTGCCGTCGCGGTAATCCTGCATCAGCACGAATGAAGCCTTCTCGAAGTCGGGCGCGCCGCCACGCATCAGCAAGCCGCGTCGCCCGGCGATTTGTTCAATGACCGCGACCGCGTCGAGTCCGGCGACGGCGAAACCATAGCGCGCCGCCAGCAGGTCTGGGTAGCGGGCCAGCAGCAGTCCGGCCAGGAAGACCGCCACCTCCTCGTCGATGATCGCATTGCGACCGACCGCGTGGCTCGCGGCGAGCATCAGCCCGTCGCTCGGGTATTCGATCTTCGGCCACATCAAACCCGGCGTATCGGTGATCGAATGCCGCACGCTGATCTGATGCATCTGCTGCGATTTGGTCACCGCCGGCTCATCGCCGACCTTGGCGATCTTGCGCTTGACGAGCGCGTTCATCAGCGTCGATTTACCGACGTTGGGGATGCCCATGATCATCATGCGCAGCTGCTTGGTGTTGTCGTTGCGATGCGGCGCGAGGCGCTGACAGTAAGCCGGAATCCGCGCCACTTCGCGCGCATTCTTGCTCGACAGCGCAACAGCATTGACGCCTTCCTGACTGTCGTAAAAAGCCAGCCATTCGCGGGTCGCCTCTGGATCCGCGAGATCGGCCTTGTTCAATACCTTCAGGCAGGGGCGCTGGCGGTGCAGGCGCAGCTCGCGCACCAGCGGGTTGGTCGACGCTTCCGGCAGACGCGCGTCGAGGACCTCGATCACCACGTCGATCGAGGCCATCGTTTCGGCTGCTTTCTTGCGCGCCGAAGTCATGTGACCCGGGTACCACTGGATTGCCATTGAGAAATCAGACCCTGTGCAAAGGCCGCCATTATCGCGGAAAAAGCGCTCAGCCAGTCAAAACATCCACGCGCAGCGTCTCGCATTCGCTGTCGTTTAGCGAACTCCAAGTAGTCATCGAAGCTTGCAAATTTATTTGCCATCACTTGAATACGTCGCCAAAATAGATAATAATGAGTCTGGTATATACCGTTAGCATATTTTTACGGGAGTGCCATGAAGCGTCATGCCGCGATGAACCGCATCTACCGTCTGGTGTGGAGCGTGGTGCACGAGGCCTGGCTGGCCGTTGCGGAGATTGCGCGCGGGAGAGGAAAGGCGACCGGCAAAAGGCTGCTGCTTTCCGTGTGCCTCGG
>CAISOB010000018.1 GCA_903886975.1 uncultured beta proteobacterium | reverse complement strand
CTCTCGGGCGGTACTTTCGCTTATACCGACAAGAACTTCGGGCTCGGCAACAAGACGGTCACCACGAGCGGCGTCACGGTCAATGACGGCAACGGCGGCGGCAACTACAACGTGA
This sequence comes from uncultured beta proteobacterium, assembly GCA_903886975.1. Lineage (GTDB taxonomy): Bacteria > Pseudomonadota > Gammaproteobacteria > Burkholderiales > Rhodocyclaceae > Propionivibrio. The sequence continues at coordinate 29,873 of CAISOB010000018.1, read as the reverse complement.
GCTACGTGAGCAACACCACGAGCACGATCAACAAGGCCAATTTGACGCTCACCGCGCAGACCAACAGCAAGACGTACGACGGCACGCTGACGGCCGCCGCAGCGCCGCTCGTCAGCGGACTCTTTGCCGGCGACACGGTGACCGGCCTTGCCGAAACCTATGACACGGCGAACGCCGGTTCGGGCAAGACGCTCAGCGTCTCGGCCTATACCTTGAACGACGGCAACGGCGGGGCCAACTATACGGTCGGCACGCCGACCAATACGACCGGTGTCATCACCCCGGCCCCACTGACCGTGACGACCAGCGATGTGACGCGCGGCTACGACGGCACGCTGGCCGCGCTTGGGACGGCCGTGGTCAGCGGCGGGACGCTCTACCGGAACGTCAGCAACGGCAATGTCTTCGACAGCCTCTCGGGCGGTACTTTCGCTTATACCGACAAGAACTTCGGGCTCGGCAACAAGACGGTCACCACGAGCGGCGTCACGGTCAATGACGGCAACGGCGGCGGCAACTACAACGTGAGCTATGCCAATAACACCACGAGCACGATCAGCAAGGCGAATCTCACGCTCACCGCGCAGACCAACAGCAAGACGTACGACGGCACGCTGACGGCCGCCGCAACGCCGCTCGTCAGCGGACTCTTTGCCGGCGACACGGTGACCGGCCTTGCCGAAACCTATGACACGGCGAACGCCGGTTCGGGCAAGACGCTCAGCGTCTCGGCCTATACCTTGAACGACGGCAACGGCGGCGCCAACTATGCGGTCGCGACGCAGACCAATGCGACGGGCGTCATCAACCGGGCACCATTGACGGTCATCATTGACGATCAAAGCAAATTACTGGGCGCCGCCGATCCGCTTCTGACTTACCGCATCAGCGGGCCCGGCCTGATCGGAACGGACACTTTGAGCGGCAGCTTGACACGCGCGCCCGGCGAAACGCTGGCCGGCAATCCCTACGCGATCACGCAGGGCAGCTTGTTCAATAATAACTACAACATCATGGCTACGACGGCATATCTCGTGATAAAGTCGCCTGCGCTGCCACAGCAGCCACCGCAGCCGATCCCGCCCCTTGACGCATCGGCGATGACCAACGAGGTGTGGCAAAGTCTGCTTGGGAAGAATGATGTTTTTCTGCTCGATCCGTATGGCAGTAGCCGAATCGACTTGCGGGCCGGTTTTGCTTTCGGGCAAATTGTCCCGGAGTCCGACCGCGGAGTACCGCGCGCGCCGCAGCCGCAGCCTCAGCTATTCGAAGAGACGGTGTGGCGCACGGACGTGCTTTTTGCGCGCACGCGCTCGGGCGAATTTTAAGCGGCCAGCGCTGATGGCGATGCACGCGCTGGTGCGGCGTGTGCTGGTCATGGCCATCGCCGGCATTGTCGGCATCGTTGGCGCGATCAATTGCGCTTACGCGCAAGCGATACCCGACGCCGGCCAGATGTTACGCGAACTGCCGCCCTTGCCATCGCCGCCCAAGACGGGTCCGGCTATCCAGTTTGATTCCCGACCCAAACGCCTGACACCCGGCGACATCGGCTTGGCCGTCGAGGTCAATGCGTTTCGCTTGACCGGTGTGACGGCTTTCGCGCCAGAGGCGCTGCAGGCGTTGCTTGCCGATCGCATCGGCAAGCAACTCAGCTTCGCCGATCTTGAAGCGGCTGACGATGCGATCACGGCGTACTACCGCGAGCGCGGCTATTTCGCGGCGACGGCGTATTTGCCGGCACAGACGATCAAGGATGGCGTCGTCGAAATCACTGTGCTCGAGGGCCGGCTTGGCAAGATCAAACTTGAATCGACACCCGGGCTTCGTCTCAGGGACGGCATCGCACTGGGCTATTTGAGCCACATCCCGCGCGATCGGGCCCTGACCGAAAGCGACCTTGAGCGCCCGCTGTTGCTCCTCAACGATCTTCCGGGGATTGGCGTGAGCAGTGTTCTGGAAACCGGGAGCGATTTCGGCACCGGCGATCTGGGCGTCACGATCACCGAAGGGCGCCTGATTTCGGGCAGTGTCGAGGTCGATAACGTAGGCTCCATTTCCTCCGGCGAACACCGGCTCGGCGTCGGCGTATACCTCAATGATCCGCTCGGTCTCGGCGATCAGCTCAGCCTCGGCGGGCTTACCTCGCAAGGCGGCCGACTGAATAGCGTGAGCGCCGCCTACCTTATGCCGATCAATACCTGGGGCAGCAAGGCGCAACTCTCCTATAGCGCACTCGATTATCGCCTGGGCGGTGACTTTTCCGCGCTGGACGCTTCGGGACAGGCGGTCGTTGTCGGCGCGAAGCTGTCGCATCCCTTCATTCGCTCGCGCTCGCTCAATATCCTCGGAGAGATGGGTTTCGAAGCCAAAGACCTGGAAGACCGGATCGGCCTTGTCGGGAGCGTAACGAATAAACGCCTGGACAACTGGACCGCACGTCTCGTAGCTGACAGCACGGATGGCTGGATGGGCGGCGGCACCAACACGGCGACGCTGGCCGCGACACGCGGCCGGCTGTTTCTCGAAACGCGCGTTCAGCGCGATTTTGACGCCAGTGCGCTGGGTCGCGGCAGCCAGGGCGACTTCAGCAAATGGACGTATTCCCTTAACCGTCAGCAGACAATCGCACCGCGGTGGTCCTGGTACGGCGCCGTCAATGGGCAGGTCGCCTCGAAAAATCTAGATAGCAGTGAAAAATTCAGCCTTGGCGGGCCTTACGGCGTTCGCGCCTATCCGGTCGCCGCAGCGTCGGGTGACGAGGGCATCACAGGCAACCTGGAATTGCGCTACCTGCTTGCGCCGGGCGCTTTGCCCGGCAACTGGGTGCTGGCCGCTTTCCTGGACGCCGGTCGCTCGACGATCAACAAGAACACATCGGCCTTCGATGTCGACAACGTCCGCAAGCTCTATGCCTATGGCGTCGGCGTCAATTGGGTCGGCTACAAGGGCTTCAATCTGCGCAGTTCGCTCGCCTGGCCAGGCCCGGCGCACTCATCCGAACCAACCGACCGCTCGCCGCGCTTCTTTATGCAATTGTCGACGGGCCTTTAGCCTACGGTCGCGCCGAAGGTACGCCGCTCCAGCGGACATCGGACGATGTCCGCTGTCGTCGCCGTTTCAGAATCCGAATCGTTCTCCGCCTCCGAGCAGCGTAACCGTGCCCAGGATTGCAAAGATCGCCGCCGCGACTGCATGCACCAAGCGAACGGGTAGCCGGTCAGCAATCCGGCCGCCGACAAAGACGGCCGGCACATCGGCGATCATCATGCCGAGCGTCGTTCCGGCGACGACCGGCAGGAAGGCATGATATTCGGCGACCAGCGCGATCGTCGCGAACTGTGTCTTGTCGCCCATCTCGGCCAGAAAGAATGCAATGAGCGTCGTTCCGAAAATTCCGAAGCGGGCGAGCTTGGCGTCTTTCTCGTCGAACTTGTCCGGGATCAGAGTCCATAAGGCCATCGCCAGAAAGGAGATACCCAGAACCCAGCGCAGGTATGCCGGAGAAATCAGCGAAGTCAGCCAGGCGCCGAGCGCACCGGCGCCGGCGTGATTGGCGATGGTGGCGACGAATATTCCGGCAACGATTGGCCAGGGTTTGCGATATTTTGCGGCCAGGATGAAGGCGAGTAACTGGGTCTTGTCGCCGATTTCAGCGAGCGCGACGACACCGGTCGAAACGAGGAAGGCTTCCAAAGCGGTACTCCATGGCCGGAAGAAGACGAATGACCATAGCGTCGCTCCGGCCAGTCCGAAGGCGATATGGTCAAAGGTCTTGCCAAGTTAGGAAACCGCTGGCGCCATGACCGATCAGTCAAGCATGTTGACGCAAGCCCCTCGCGGCCGAGGGCGACTACTCCCCAATGACGGCGCGAATTCTACCGTGCGGCGCCGGCGCTGTCCATGTTGAACTTCAATTGGCCAGCGCGGCCTCCAACGTGCTGGCATTGTGCCGCATCATATCGAGGTAGCTGGACGCTGGCCCGCCGGGCTTGGACAGCGAGTCGGAATAATGGACGCCGCCGATGCGCGCGCCGGACTCCCGGCGGATGCGCTCGAGCAGACGCGGGTCGGAAATGCTTTCCATGAATACCGCAGGAATCCGTTCGCGCCGGATCTGCTCGATGATGCGCCCGACATCGCCCGCCGACGGCTCGGCATCGGTACTGATGCCGACCGGCGCGATGAAGGCGATACCGTAGGCGCGACTGAAATAGGCGAAGGCGTCATGCGCGGTGACGACCTTGCGCCGCGCCGCAGGCAGCGCAGCCAAACTGCGCCGGATATCGGCGTCGAGGCTGCGGATTTTCGCCTTGTATTTTTCGGCGTTGCTCCGATACTCGGCCTGCCCGGCCGGATCGACGTCACCGAGCGCCTGCGCGATGTTATCGACGTAGCGCAGCGCGTTGGCAAGATCCTGCCAGGCATGCGGGTCGGGTTCGCGGTCTCCGGTCTGCCGCGCCAGTGTCCTGACGCCCTTGCTCGCGATCAGAACCTCGCCGCGATAGCCGGAGGACTTGATCAAGCGCGCGATCCAGCCCTCGAATCCAAAACCGTTGATGATCACCAGTCGGGCCTGGGCGATGGTCTTGGCGTCGGCTGGCGTCGGTTGATAGACGTGGGCATCCGCATCGGGGCCGACGAGGGCATGGACCCGCACCCGTGGACCGCCGATGCGCGATGTCATGTCGCCTAGCACGCTGAAGGTCGCGACGACGTTGATAATTTCTGCGGCCACAGCGGTCGCGGACGTGCTGACGATGGCCAAGCACGCCAGGGCCGCCAGGCAGCGAATCAAAAATCTTTGTGAGGGTTGCATCAAAGCCTAGCGCGCAAAGTGCCAGCGTGGACGTAGACGGCTGAGCAGTGGTCCGAGCGGCCCGATCGCCATCGACGCGATATAGAAGGCGCCGAGCGTCAGAACGATTGCCGGGCCGGCCGGCAGGTTGACGTAATATGACATAAGCAAGCCGCTGAGCGAGCCGGCAAAGGCGATGAGGACCGCGACGAGGATGATCGGGACGATGTCGCCGACCCAGAAGCGCGCTGCGGCGGCCGGCAAGATCATGATGCCGACGGCCATCAGAGTGCCCAGCGCATGGAAGCCGCCGATCAGGTTGATGACGACGAGAATCATGAAACCGTAGTGCGCCAGCGGACTGCAGCGACTGACGCGGGCAAGGTAGAGCGGATCGCAGCATTCGAGCACGATCAGGCGCAGACCGCAGGCAATGGACACAATCGAACACGAAGCGAATGCCGCGAGCAAGAAGAGGGCGGGATCGTCGAGGGCGAGCACGCTGCCAAATAGGACGTGCAGCAAATCGACGTTGCTGCCGCGCATGGAAATGATCAACACGCCGGCGGAGAGCGAAATCAAGTAGAAAGTGGCCAGACTCGTATCTTCGTTGACCACCGAATTGCGCGCTACGCCGCCGGCCAGTACGGCGACGGCGATGCCGGCGATCAGTCCGCCGAGGGTCATCGCCGACAGTGAGAGTCCGGCAACCAGATAGCCGACTGCGGCGCCCGGCAGAATGGCGTGTGAAATTGCGTCGCCCGCGAGGCTCATGCGGCGCAGCATCAGGAAGACGCCGATCGGCGTCGCACCGAGCGAGAGGGCAAGGCAGCCGGCGAGGGCGCGGCGCATGAAGCCGAACTCGACGAAGGGCGAGATCAGCGGAAAACTGGCAATGGTATCGATCAGGCTCATCCGTGGTGGTGCTCCGCGACGGCACCGGTGTCTGCATGGCATATCGCCGCCGCGCCCAAAATTTCGCCCTGCGCCTCGGCAAGCTCCCGCGCGCGCTGCAGATTTGCTTCGCTCAGTACCTGGGCGGTCGGCCCGCGCGCAACCACTTCCCGCGCCAGCAGCAGGGTTTCGGGATACTCCTCGCGGACATGCGTGAAATCGTGCAGCACGCTGATCACCGTGCGGCCTTCGCCACTCCAACTGCGCACCAGCCTTGCCAGGTCGCGCACCGTATTGGCATCGATCGCGCCGTAGGGTTCGTCGAGCAGGACGAGCGGCGAGTTCTGCAGAATCACTCGCGCAAAGCGCGCTCGTTGCAACTGTCCGCCTGAGACTTGACCGATCGCCCGGTTTTCCAGCCCGCTCAAGCCGACCGCGGCGATGGCCTCTTCAATGCGCCGTCTGGCCGGGGCATCGAAACCACGGAAAGCGCCAAATTGAGCCCACAGCCCCATGGCGACAAAATCGTGGATGACGATGGGGAAACTGCTATCGAGCGTCGATTGCTGCGGCAGATAGGCGACGTCTTCGCGCTTGACGCCGTTGAACCGAATTCGCCCTTGCATCGGACGCAGTTCGCCGACGATGCCTTTGAGCAGCGTTGATTTTCCGGCGCCGTTCGGTCCGACGACGGCAAGCAGGCTGCCGCTCGCGATCTCCCCCTGCAGGTGGTGGACCGCTGGATGCCGGTTATACCCGAGCGTCAGATTGTTGAATCTGACGATGGGTGGCGCGACGGAATTCATCTCGTTGCCCAGAAAATTGTCAGCCACAAGATAAGCAAAGCGGTGCCGGCCCAGAGCAGACGCGAGAGCGCGCCGGCACTGAGCGCGGGATTGGGACGAGGGGTGTTTCCTGGTCTCACGTGGCGGGATGAATGAGGCATAGACGCGACAAGGCTCCGCCGCTTGAAAAAGGCCAATGCTGCCTCAATTCTCGTGCATATGCAACTTTGTTGCACTGAGCCCTGGAAGATGCCTGAACCCGATCCTCGAAGCGCGTTCGTCGCTAAGGTAGAATCACTCAATGAATGATGAGTTTTTCATGCGCGAGGCGCTTTCAATGGCGCGTTCGGCCGAGTGTCTCGGCGAAGTGCCGATCGGTGCGGTTGTCGTCTGCGAAGGGGTCATCGTCGGGCGTGGTTTCAACTCGCCGATCGGCGAGAGCGACCCGACCGCTCATGCCGAAATTGCAGCCTTGCGTGATGCGGCGCGCCGACTCGAGAACTATCGCTTGCCTGGCTGCGAAATCTTTGTCACGCTCGAACCCTGCGCGATGTGTGCCGGCGCCATTCTGCACGCGCGCCTCAAGCGGGTCGTTTATGGCGCCCGCGATCCGAAGACAGGCGTACATGGGAGCACCATTGATTTATTTGCCAACGAACAGCTGAACCACCATACCGAAGTCGTCGGCGGTCTGCTCGCCGCCGAATGCGGCCAACTGCTGTCGGGTTTCTTTGCGGCGCGCCGCGTCAACCGGGAACAATAGCTTGAACATTCGAATTTCGATCGCAAAACAATCGTTGATCCTGTTCGACGACGATGGCCGGATTCTGGGCTCTTACCCCGTTTCAACGGCCCGCAATGGCGTTGGTGAACAATTCGGCAGCTTCTGCACGCCGCGCGGGAAGCATCTGATTCGCGCCAAGATCGGTGCCGGCCAGCCGCTCAACACGGTATTTGTCGCGCGCCGTCCGAACGGCGAGATCTATACGCCGGAACTCGGCGCCGCATATCGCGAACGCGACTGGATCCTCACGCGCATCCTCTGGCTTTCGGGCTGTGAGCCGCAGCGCAATCGTCTCGGCGGCATCGACACGATGCGCCGTTACATCTATATCCACGGCGGTCCGGATGAGGCGCCGATTGGCATCCCTGCTTCACACGGCTGTATCCGCATGCGCAACGCGGAGATCGTCGAACTCTTCGATCGGGTTCCGGTTTATACCTCAGTGGACATTACCGAGAACTGAGGGCGCAGACTCGAAGGATTGGCAGACTTCGCCGAGCGGAATCGCGCCCGGGCCGAAACTGCGTTCGACGAGCGCAACCACGCCGCTGCGATGCATGGTCAGCAGGGTTGAAGCGCGCGTGCCGTAATGCGACGACGCGACGAAGATCGCCGACAGAACACGCTCCCATTCGAGCGCTACGCCGGTTGCCGGAAGCTCGGTATCGGCGATGATTTCGCGATCGGCGAGAAGCTCGAAGAAGGGCGCCGACGCCGGCAATTGCGCCAGCGCAGCGGCAAAGCTCGCTTTCGCGGCGGCGAGTTTGGGCCAGGGCGTGTCGAGAAGGTGATTGGATAGTCCGTAAATTCCCGGTGATAGCCAGCGCGGATCAAGGCTGGTTCCGCGATTGGTACAATAGGCCAGACGACGTCCGTCGCCGACGAAGAGGTTGTAACCGTTGTAATCGCTACGGCGAGCGGCCAAGCCCGCAAGGTAGTCTTGCGGATCGATCTCTGCGGCGAGGAAATCAGCGACCAAGCTCCCGCGCGAACGAGTACCGACGAGTTTCCGGCCGCCCTCGCGGTAATTGGTCAGCGCGGAAAAACGCTGCCGCCGAGTGACCCCAAGCCAAGTACCGCCCGCTTCCAGATCACGGCCGGCGAGAACATCCGGTGCATCGCTCCAGAATGCGGCGGCCGCCGCAGGGCGCGCGAAGAACTCGTCGCGGTTGGCGGCGACGACAAGCGGGTAGTCCGGATGGACTTGCCAGGCGAGGACGATCAGGCACATCGAAACTGGCCGAAGCCCTAGCGGACGACGCCGTCAATCATGACGCGCGGGCCACCCGGTGCGCCAAGTTCAAGATTGCCCGTAGCGATGAAATTCTCCTGGATGACCGCGAGCCCGACAAAGCCACCGCCCGGCGCGGGCGACGCGTTGGCGACCATACCGCAAGGGTGCAGGGCATCTTCCGGGGTGAGTATGGCGGCGCCGGCCGCCATTGCCCCTGTAGTGCGGACCCGGTAGAGGTGACGTTTGACTTTGCCGAGATACTGGGCGCGGGCAACAATTTCCTGTCCGGGGTAACAGCCCTTATGGAAACTGACGCCGCCAATGGCATCGAAGTTGGCCATCTGCGGAACGAATTCTTCTTTCGTCGCTTCGGTAATCAACGGCATGCCGGCTTGAATATCGAGCCACTGCCATGCCGCCGTTCCGACAGGGCGGGCATTCGCCGCAAGCTTCTGCCAGAGCGCTTTTGCCGCATCACTGCCGACCGCGACGATCCAGCGTAGGCCGTCCACTTTGATCACTGTTCCTCCAGCGAAAGCCGAAGTCTTCAATGTCTCGTCCGGCGTCGGCAAACCCGCGCTCTGCAGGGTGGCCGCCGCCTGCGGACCGGCCAGACCGATCAATTGGCAGCGGTCTGACAGGTCGGAAATGACAACCTTGGAGCGCAGCACAAAGATTTGCAGGCGTTTGCGGATGGCCTCCAGCAGGTCTGCGGATAAGAGCGCGCGGTACTCTGATCGCTCACGATACAACAGAAAGCTCGCCGCCATTCGGCCTTTGGGCGTACACCAGGCGGAATGTTGCGCCGCATCCACACTGAGGTGCGCGACATCGCTGGTTAGTTGGTTGTGCAGAAAAGCCTTGGCGTCGTCCCCGGCGAATCCAATTGTTGCAAGGTGCGCCAGCGGCGAAACGATCGTCGCATCGCGCGCCGCGAGAAGTTCGGCGCCGATATCGCCGAAATCGGAGATTCGGCCGTGATCTATCCGGCCACCGCAGGCGCCGAGGAATTCTTGCCAATTGGCGTTCATCGTTGTTCCGTTAAATTCTTGCAGCTTGGCGTTTGCCAAGCAAGCGGTAAACAGTTTGCCGCAAGCGCCGGGGTCCTGGGCCTGGCCTCGGTGCAGTACATCGGTCCATTGACCCGCCTTTGGGCTATTATATCGCTACTCCCATCGCATGCTTTCATTCAAGGCTCTAGGCCATATCGAACGCGCCGGATCGATGTATAAACCCCTAAAAAACCTGCTCGTTCTCGCTCTTTTCCTGATTATTGTTTCGGTTGGCGGTTTTGTTTGGCTGGTGTCGTCGCCGCTTGAATTGATAAGCGACAAGGTGGATTTTAACATCGCGCGTGGCAGTTCCCTGCGTGCCGCGGCCGCAGAAATCGCCGCGGCCGGCGTGCCGCTCCAGCCATGGTTGCTCATCGTTCTGGGCAAGGTTCTGCGTGTCGAGTCGTCGATCAAGGCGGGGAGTTACGAGGTGAGCCGGGGCATCACCGCCAGACAATTGTTGAACAAGCTGACGCGCGGTGATGTGACGCAAGGGGAAATTGTTTTCATCGAAGGCTGGACCTTTCGTCAGATGCGCGAACGACTGGATGCCCATCCCGACCTTCGCCATGACACCAAGGGTTTGCCGGAATCGGAAATCCTGCGATTGCTGGGCGCCCAGGCGAAAATCGCCGAGGGTCTGTTTTTCCCCGACACCTATCTATTTGACAAGCAAAGCAAAGATGTCGACGTGCTGGCGCGTGCCTTCCGGGCTTTGCAGCATCAACTCGCACGCGAGTGGGAGACGCGCGCACCGGGCCTGCCCTACAGCCAGCCCTATCAGGCCTTGATCATGGCGTCCATCGTTGAAAAAGAAACCGGGCGTGATCAGGACCGGCCGATGGTGGCGGCAGTTTTCGTCAATCGTCTGCGCCAGGGAATGCTGCTGCAGACTGATCCGACCGTCATTTATGGTCTCGGTGAGCGCTTTGACGGCAACCTGCGCAAACGTGATCTCCTCAGCGACACCCCGTACAATACCTATACGCGCACGGGTTTACCCCCGACGCCGATCGCCATGCCGGGCCTCTCATCCATGCAGGCTGCGCTGCATCCGGCAGCAAGCCAGGCCCTCTATTTCGTCGCGCGCGGCGACGGCAGCAGTCAGTTTTCGCCTACGCTGGATGAACACAACCAGGCGGTAAATCGCTATCAGCGAAGTGGAAGGTAAAAGGCATTGAATAGCAAACGAGGGAAGTTCATCACTTTCGAGGGCATCGACGGCGCCGGGAAAAGCACGCATATAGGCGGCGTTGTGACCTTGCTCCGCAACCGGGGCCTAAACGTCGTATCGACGCGCGAGCCAGGAGGCACCCCGCTCGGCGAAAAACTTCGGGAATTGTTACTGCACGAGCCGATGCATCTCGAGACCGAGGCGATGTTGATGTTTGCCGCGCGCCGCGAGCATTTGGCGCAAGTAATCGAGCCGGCGCTGGCACGCGGCGACTGGGTGATTTGTGACCGCTTCAGCGATGCGACTTTTGCCTATCAGGGTGGCGGACGCGGTCTAGCCAAGAATAAACTTGACGATCTCGAGCGGTGGGTGCATGGACATCTGCAACCCGATCTGACTTTTCTCTTTGATTTGTCTCCGGCACTCGCCGGCGAACGGATTGCTGCACAGGGTCGCCAACTCGACCGGTTTGAACAGGAACACGCGGATTTCCATGGTCGCGTGCGGCAAGCCTACCTTGAGCGCGCGGCGATCGCCCCACAGCGAATTCAAGTTATCAAAGCTGAACAAGATCTAGGAATAGTTAAGAAAAAAGTCGAGGATATAGTCGTATCATATTGTTTATGAATATAATAGATTTGCATCCCGATGCTTGGGCGCAGCTCGTTTCGAGGCGCACGCAATTGCCGCACGCACTGCTTATCGCGGGTCAGGCGGGCATGGGGAAGTTCGATCTCGCGCGTCATTTTGCCGCGTTTTTGCTTTGTGAAAGTCCGACAGCGGCTACGCAAGCCTGTGGCGTTTGCCCCGCCTGCGGCTGGCTGGCGCAAGGCAATCACCCGGATTTTCGGCTGCTGCAGCCGGAAGCGCTGGCCGAAGAGAGCACCGACCGGGCTGAAGCGAGCGCCCGAAAGAAACCGAGCCAGCAGATCACCATCGATCAAGTCCGAGCCCTTGATGAATTTCTCCACGTCGGAACGCATCGTCATGGCGCCCGCGTCATTCTCATCAATCCTGCCGAAGCGATGAATCGTTCGACCGCAAACGCTCTTCTTAAATCACTTGAAGAACCAATTCCAAGTACTTTATTTTTATTGGTTACAGGCGAGGCTGACAGCTTGCTGCCAACGATTCGAAGCCGCTGTCAATTACTTCCCGTTCAGCAGCCCGTTCGCGCCTTGGCCGAGCAATGGTTGGCCCAGGCGGGTGTTGATGAGCCGGCACACTGGCTGGCAATGGCCGGCGGCGCACCGCTTTTGGCGGTGGAACTCGGCAGCCAGGAAGAATCTGCCTTGCTCGATATTTTGGTCGCTGAAATGGCACGCGGGAGCGCGCTTGATCCGTTGGCGGCGGCCGCTGCCATCGACCGTGTCGTGAAGGCCGACAAACGGCCCGCGCCCCTCAAACGAATGATCGGATGGGCGCAGAAATGGCTTTTCGATCTGACGCTGGCCGGCGAGGGGCTTCCCTTGCGTTATTTCATCGGGCAGGAACAGCGATTGCGGACTCTGGCGCAAGCGACTGCCACGCCCAATCTTTTGGTATTCAGCCGGAAGACGCTACAATACAAGACGCAGTGCGAACAACCTTTGAATAGCCGCTTGTTTCTCGAGGAGTTTTTTATGTCGTACGCGGCTTTGTTCCGGGCCTCCTGAGGCAAATATGGCAGACGCAAGCGATTCCAAACCCATGGGTGTAGGCGCGCCGCGCCCGAGCGTGTTGTCGCTCAATATCAATTCAAAGTCGGCGCTTTACGCCGCCTACATGCCACTCTTGCGCAATGGCGGCATCTTTATCCCGACTACGCGGGCTTACAACATCGGTGACGAAGTGTTCATGCTGCTGTCGCTGATGGATGACCCGGCCAAGCTGCCGATCGCCGGTACGGTGGTCTGGATTACGCCGCCGGGTGCGCAAAACAGCAAGGCGCAGGGAATTGGTGTGCATTTCAAGAACGACGAGAGCGGAATCGAGGCGCGACGCAAGATGGATGGCTTGCTCGGCGGCGTTATGCAATCGACGCGTCCGACGCATACCATGTGAGTCGCTTTCCGATGCTGGTTGATTCGCATTGTCACCTTGATTTTCCGGATTTCGCTGACGACCTTTCACAACTGCTGGACCTCATGCGCAACAACGAGGTCGCAAGCGCGGTCTGTATCGGCGTCAATCTCGAAGATTTTCCGCGGGTTCAGTCGCTTGCCGAAGCGCATCCGTTCATCTTCGCATCGGTCGGCGTCCATCCTGAGGCAACCGGCGTGCGCGAGCCGGCGGTCGCCGAACTTGTTCGCCTGGCGCAGCATTCGAAAGTCATCGCCATCGGCGAAACTGGACTTGATTACTACTGGCACAAGGATGCACCGGAATGGCAGCGAGAGCGCTTTCGCGTCCACATCCGTGCAGCGCGCGAAGCCGGGAAACCGCTGGTCGTGCATAACCGTGAGGCGACTGTCGATACGCTGCGCCTGCTGGCGGAAGAAAATGCCGCCGAGGCGGGTGGTGTCCTGCATTGTTTCACCGAAACCTGGGAAGTTGCCGAGGCGGCGCTGGCCATGGGTTTCTATATTTCGCTCTCGGGCATCGTGACCTTCAAAAATGCGCTCAGCGTCAAGGACGTTGCCCGCCGGGTTCCGCTCGATCGACTGCTCGTCGAAACCGATGCGCCCTATCTGGCGCCGGTACCCTATCGCGGCAAGCGCAACCAGCCGGGGTACGTAAAGTATGTCGCCGAAGAGATTGCGCGCTTGCGCGAAATCCCTTTCGAGGAACTGGCGGCGGCGACGACCGAGAATTTTTTTCGCCTTTTCCGCCCGGCACAACCAAGGATGGCTCGATGAAGCTCTTCACTTTGCTGTTCGTACTGCTAATGCCCGTGCTCGCCTGCGCGGGTGCCTATGATGACATGGAAGAGGCACTGATCCGTAATGACCCCGCAGCGGCCATAGAACTCATCAAACGTGGAATCGACGTCAATACGGTTGACCGGTTGGGCAATACGCTGCTCATCCAGGCTGTGCGTCGCGACATTCCGGAACTGGTTGACTATCTATTGCAGCACCGCGCCCGGATCAATGCCCGCAACCGCAACGGAGAATCGGCGCTGAGTATCGCCGCATACATCGGAAATCTCGCCTTCGTAAAACGCCTCGTCGAGGCTGGCGCGGAGGTGGATTTCTATGGCTGGCCTCCGCTCGTCTACGGCGCTTTCAATGGGCACGCCGCGGTCGTCGATTACCTGCTCAAACGCGGCGCAGAGATTGACGCGACAACCGAGAACGGCTCGACTGCGCTGTTCTTTGCCGCCCGCTATGGGCACCTCGATGTCGTCGAATTGCTGCTGAAGAACAAGGCCGATGCGAATATTGCCAATGAGAACGGTGAGACGGCGATCGACTGGGCGCTGAAGAGTGGCAATACCGACATCGAGGATTTGTTGCGTGCGGCCGGAGGACGCTCGGGCAGGGCCGTGACGATCGAGATCTCAAAATGACTTGAGCGAAGCGCTGGCCGATAAGGCCAGCACGCGCAGTTCCCCGGCTTTCATGAAACGGTTGAGGATGCGGTAGATGTCGGGATTGAATTCCGCCTCGCTGCGGTTATCGAGCAGAGCATACATCGACGCTTCGTCGTGCGCGGTGCCCAGGTACCGCCAGCGATCGATCACATGATAGTCCTCGCGCGTTCCAAATTCGTCGCGCTCGAGCAGAGCCACCGGCCCGGCGTAGGGCCATTCGGAAAGCTTGAACTTGGCCAGCGCCATCATCAGACGTGCGCTATGCAGCGCGATCGCTTCCTTGCCGACGCAGGCGCCGCGGCAAGTCTTTTGCTTGTACGCGACGCAGGCTTCGCCGGGCTTTCCCGTGCCGATACCGATTTGCGTGTGGCATAGGCGGTGCGCTTCGGCAAGCTTACGTAGCGCATGAAGGGCCTCGCGCTCGCTCGCATACAGGCCGAACAAATCGGACGCAAGGGCGAAATCTAGATCGCGCGCATAGACGAGTTGCGGACGAAAGTCCCCGTCGCCGCGCCGCGCCAATTGCCATGTGCAGAGCGCCTCAGCGGCTTTGCGCGTGGCGGCTGAAAATTCGAGCTCAGCCAGGCGCGCTCCCAGTTCACCGGCGGCTTCATGCCATTCGACACGCCGCGTGTCGCGCACCAATGCGGCATCACGGTTGGCGGGCGCGAAATGCGCGAAGACTTGCTGGCGAATATTCGAGCCGCGTTTGGTCAGGAGCAAGCGGTCATCTTCGCCGTAAATGGCATAAGCGCCCGGGGCTTCGGGCAGATCCTCGGCAAGAGCCGGGTCGATCTGCGGCGGGAATTCCGGTCGGCCGACGATGGCCTCGATCGTCTTCCGGATATGCTCGGGCGGCAACAAATCGTGCCAGCGCTGCCACAAATCCCAAAGAACGCGCGCATCGGCGAGGGCGCGATGGCGATTCGCGACGGTTATCTTATAACGCGTCACCAGACTATCGAGACTGTGGCGGTGATGTTCGGGAAAGAGCTTGCGCGACAGCTTGACGGTGCACAAGCTGGGTGCGCGAAAATCGATACCCACGCGCTTGAACTCGCGCTTGAGGAAGCCGTAATCGAACCGCGCGTTGTGCGCAATGAACAGTCGACCGCGCAGCTTGTCGAGGACGACCGGCGCAAGCTGTTCGAAGGACGGGGCGGAGGACACCATCGCCGTATCGATGCCGGTCAGGCCGGTGATGAAACCCGAAATCGGCGCGTCGGGATTGACCAGCGAACTCCACTCGCGCACCCCTTGCTCGTCGACTTCGACGCAACCGATTTCAATGATGCGATCGTTAGCAAAGTTGGCGCCGGTGGTTTCCAGATCGACAAAGATGAGGGGTTCCGGCGCGAACAATGGATTCATCGGTGGGTACTTGAAAGTTGATTGCAGAAACTTCTTTTTGCTTAGTCGGCGGGAAGACCGGTCAGGAATTCTCGCAGAATTAGTGGACGGAACGATAAGTAATTTCACCCCGCCGACTTATATTTCCTGCAGACGGCCCATATCGGGCCGCGCCGGACTATAGTGGAACCGCATTTGTCGTCGCCCGGTCTATGGATTTAAGGCTCGGCAATGATCTCAAGGGCTTCGAGTGAATGCATCGGTGAGCCGACGGTGCTAAGCGTGCGGCGCCATCAAACTCATCCCCCGTAGAGGCACTCGTCAATTGAACCCAAGCACCCGATTCGCCGGATATGTGCAGTACCTGAAAAGACAGCTTGACGGTAACGGCTTGCCGCGCATTCGTGGCGATGAAGAAGCGCCGCTGCGCGCGGAGTTGTTCAGCGCCGACCAGATGGAGCAGCATGGCAAGGCGCTGGCCGCCTCGCACCGGCTGGCCGGCGGGCGCGCGCCGGACCAACTGCTGACGCGGCTCGCGGCGAACGAGAGCGCCTTGCTTGGGGTGTGCAAGCTGCTCACCACGGCGGTCAATGAAAATAGACGGATCACCCCGGCCGGGGAGTGGTTGCTCGACAATTTCTATCTGATCGAAGAACAGATACGCACGGCCAAGAGACACCTGCCGAAGGGATACAGCCGCGAACTTCCGCGCCTGGAAAGCAGAATTCCCGGGCCGGCAGCGGGACGCCCACGGGTCTACGACATTGCGCTGGAGATCATTTCGCATGGCGACGGTCGCGTCGATGCCGCCGTCCTCAGCCGTTTCATTGCCGCCTATCAGTCGGTCGCGCCGCTCAAACTTGGCGAATTGTGGGCGACACCGATCATGCTGCGGCTGGCGATTATCGAAAATCTGCGGCGTGTCGGCGTGCGCATCGCCGCAGGCCGGCTGGAGCGTAATCTGGCAGATTCCTGGGCAGACCAGATATCGGACACTGTCGAGAAAGACCCCAAGAACCTGATTCTGGTCATCGCCGACATGGCGCGTTCCAATCCGCCGATGGTTGGCGCGTTTGTTGCGGAGTTCGCGCGCCGCCTGCAGGGGCGGGGCCCCGCTCTGGCGCTGCCTTTGACCTGGATCGAGCAGCAGCTTTCCGATTCGGGCATGACGATCGAGCAGTTGATCCAGATCGAGAACCAGCAGCAGGCGGCCGATCAGGTCTCGATCAGCAATAGCATCGGCAGCCTGCGACTACTGGGGGCGATGGACTGGCGCGAGTTTGTCGAAACGATGAGCGTCGTCGAGCAGACACTGCTTGAAGATCCGGGTGATGTCTACGGCCGAATGGACTTTGCGACTCGCGATCGCTACCGCCACGCCACCGAGGCGATCGCCAAGACCGGCGGCCTGAGCGAGGGCGAAGTGGCGCGCAAGGCGGTCGAGTTGGCGCAAGCGGGCGGCGACAGCGGCCGCAGGCGACACGTTGGTTTCTACCTGATCGACAAGGGCCTTCCGGAGCTCGAGCGGGCGGCCGCGATCCGCCTCTCAATCCCGCAGATTTTGCGTCGCACGACGGCCCGCTTCCGCACTGTCCTCTATCTTGGCCCGATTTTTCTGATCGCGGTGCTTGGCACGGTAACCTTGCTCGAACAGGCGCACACCAGGTGGCTAATTGCCGGGGCTTTCGGCGCGATGCCCGGCTGGCTTTCCGCAGGTGCCGCGTATCTGCTGCTGGTCTTCGTCGGCATACTGGCGCTGCTGGCCTCGAGCCAGCTCGCCGTGGCCTTGGTCAATTGGCTCGCGACGCTCCTCGTGACGCCGCATGCGCTGCCCAGAATGGATTTTTCCGAAGGTATTCCGCCTGCCTGCCGCACCCTGGTCATCGTTCCAACCATGCTCAGCAATGCGCAGGGCATAGAGAATCTGATCGAAGCGCTCGAAGTCAGGTTCCTGGCCAATCGCGACGAACGCCTGCATTTTGGCCTGCTGACCGATTTTCGCGACGCCGTTCACGAATCGTTGCCCGAGGACGAGCCGCTGGTGCAACTGGCCCGGACGCGAATCGACGAGTTGAACGCGAAATACCGCCAGGGCGAGGATCAGGACTGGGACGATATCTTCTTCCTCTTTCACCGGACGCGGCGCTGGAATCCGCAGGAAGGCCGGTGGATGGGTTACGAGCGCAAGCGCGGCAAGCTCGCTGAGCTTAACGCGCTGCTGCGCGGTATCGAGGCCAACGGCATATGTCGACACGGTTTTGCACTCGTCGTGGGCGACCTGGCGATCCTTGCCAACGTAAAGTACGTCATCACGCTGGATACCGATACGCAGCTGCCACGCGATGCGGCGCGTCAATTCGTCGGGGCCATGGCGCACCCCTTGAATCGCCCCGTTTATGATGCGGCGCAGAGGCGTGTTGTCGAGGGTTACGGCATTTTGCAACCGCGCGTGGCGATCAGTCTGCCCGGAACCAACCGGTCGCGCTATGCCCGCCTGTATGGTGGAGAACCGGGCATCGATCCGTATACCCGCGCCATTTCGGATGTCTATCAGGATGTCTTCGACGAAGGCTCTTTCATCGGCAAGGGCATCTATGATGTTGACGCTTTCGAAGAGGCGCTGGGTGGCTGCTTCCCCGAGAACACGATTCTCAGCCACGATCTGCTCGAGGGCTGTTACGCGCGCGCCGGTTTGCTCAGCGATGTGAACCTGTTCGAGGACTATCCGGCGCGCTATGACGCCGACGTAAGCCGCCGGCACCGCTGGATACGTGGCGACTGGCAACTGGCCGGTTGGCTGCGACGCTACGTCCCCGACGCAAACACCAGGAGTGGCGAGGCAGGTGCCGCAATGAATGGCGGGCAGCAGAGCAATCCGCTCTCGGTCTTGTCGCAGTGGAAACTGATTGACAACCTGCGGCGCAGCCTTGTGCCCGTGGCGCTGACTCTCCTCTTGCTGCTTGGCTGGACGGTTTTCGCCTCGGCCCGACTGTGGACCCTGTCGATCATCGGCATCGTGCTGCTGCCCCCCGTGCTCGTTTCGCTCTTTGAACTTTTGCGCAAGCCGGAAGAGGTGCTGCTGGCCCAGCATCTTGCCGCCATCGGCCATTCGGTGGCGCGCCGCTTCATGCAGGTGGCGTTCGAACTGGCCTGCCTGCCGTACGAAGCCTATTTCAGTCTCGACGCCATATTGCGAACCGCATGGCGAATGCGCGTCTCGCATAAACGACTGCTCGAATGGAATCCGTCGAGCGACGCGGAAAGTGCGCTGGCCGCACGCACGCGCAATGCGCTGGTCGCGAATTGGCGGTCGATGTGGATCGCGCCGACTATTGCCGCAAGCGTCGCGGCTCTGCTGGCGGAAAGGTTTCCGCATGTCATGGCGGTGGCCGCACCGGTTCTCATTTTGTGGTTCGCATCGCCGCTCGTCACCTGGTGGGTCAGTCGCCCGCTGGTTCGCCGCGTGGCGGCACTTACCGCCGAGCAAACTTTCTTTCTGCGCGGGCTGTCGCGCCGCATCTGGGCGTTTTTCGATACCTTCGTCGGTGCCGAAGACCATTGGCTGCCGCCGGACAATTTTCAGGAATATCGCGGTGCAATGGTCGCTCATCGCACCTCGCCGACCAATATTGGACTTGCGCTGCTGGCCAATCTGAGCGCTTACGATTTCGGATACATCACGGCCAGGCAACTGGTCCAGCGCACGACAAATACGCTGAACACGCTCGACGCCATGGAACGCTATCGCGGGCACTTCTACAACTGGTATGACACGCAAACCCTGCAGCCGCTCTTGCCGCTTTACGTATCGACCGTCGATAGCGGCAATCTCGCCGGACATCTGCTGACCCTGCGCGCGGGCTTGCTGGTATTGGCTGACGAGCGGATACTGCCGCTTCGTCTTTTCGATGGTATGAGCGATACGCTCGGTATTCTCACGGATGCCGAGGATACGGCGGAAATGGCTGCTACTGGTCCCTTGGCCGATTTCTGGAAGGACTTGGAGGTCGTTTCGCTGGTACAACCGAAGACCTTGGCCGCAGCACGCGTGACTCTGGCACGCCTGGCCAGCCGCGCTGACGAGTTCGCCGCGCAAAGCACGGACCCTCGGGCGCTCAGCGCCGAAACGGCCGCGGCAAGGGCGGGGGACGGGAAAAGCGGAGCCGCAAAAAGGGCAGAAACCCAGGAATGGGCCGAGGCACTCGCCCGGCAATGCCGCGAAGCACTTGATGAACTGGACTTCCTGGCACCGTGGCTGCAGCCGCCAACAGCACCTTTGGGACTCGAAGCCTGCCTTGCTGATCTGCCGGGGATAGCAAGTGTCCCGACGCTGCGCCGATTGACGACGCTGGACGCTGAGGCATGTGCACATATCGAGCGATGGCTCAGCGCGCTGGCGACACCCGCAACGTCCGAACAACGCGATTGGCTTACCGCTTTGCAGCGTTCCATTAAGGAGGGGAGCGGCCGTGCGCGTGAACGGCTGGCGGCGATCGAAAACATCGCGCTGCGCTGCGGCGAACTGGCGAATCTGGACTACGACTTCCTTCTCGACAAGTCGCGGCACTTGCTGACCATCGGCTACAACGTCGGCGAACTGCGTGCCGACTCGGGTTTCTACGATCTGCTGGCTTCCGAAGCGCGCTTATGCACCTTCGTCGGAATTGCCCAGGGCCAATTGCCGCAGGAGAGCTGGTTCGCGCTCGGACGTTTGCTCACCGCCGCGGGCGGCGAGCCGGTTCTGCTGTCGTGGAGCGGCTCGATGTTCGAGTACCTGATGCCACTCCTGGTCATGCCGACTTACGACAACACGCTGCTCGATCAAACTTGCAAGGGGGCGGTGGCGCGACAAATCGAGTACGGAAGCCAGCGCGGTGTGCCCTGGGGCATGTCGGAATCCGGTTACAACACGGTCGATGTGCATTTCAACTACCAGTACCGGGCTTTCGGCGTCCCCGGACTCGGGCTCAAGCGCGGCCTGGCCGAGGATCTGGTCGTCGCGCCTTATGCCTCCGTACTTGCCCTGATGGTTGCGCCCGAGGAAGCCTGCTTGAACCTCCAGGGCCTGGCCGCAAAAGGGCTGATCGGCAAGTTCGGTTTCTACGAGGCGATCGACTACACGCCCTCGCGGCAGCGGCGCGGCCAGGCCAGCGCGGTCGTGCTGTCCTTCATGGCGCATCACCAGGGCATGAGCCTGCTGGCCCTTGCCTATCTGCTGCTCGACTGCCCGATGCAACGGCGCTTCGAGTCGGACCGCCTGTTCCAGGCGGTGATGCCGCTCTTGCAAGAGCGGATTCCGAAGGCGACCGCGCTGTTCGCCCAGACCGCACAGCTCTCGGAAGTGCAGGCGGCGCCGGTCGTCGCCGAGACGCCGACGCGGGTGTTCAGCCGGCCCGACACGACGATGCCCGAAGTGCAACTCTTGTCGAACGGGCGCTATCACGTAATGATCAGCAACGCCGGCGGCGGTTACAGCCGCTGGAAGGATATCGCCGTCACGCGCTGGCGTGAAGATGCCACTTGCGACAATTGGGGCAGTTTCTGTTATGTGCGCGAACTGACCGGTCACGAGCTGCCGCGCGCGAGCGGAACGTCCTGGTCAGCGGCGCATCAACCGACATTGACGCCAGCGCTCAGTTACGAGGCGATCTTCTCCGAAGGGCGCGCCGAGTTTCGCCGCCGCGACCCCGTCGCGCATGGCCCCGGCGCTTTCGAGATGCATACCGAGATCGTTGTCTCACCCGAGGACGACATCGAGATACGGCGCACGCGCATCAACAACCGCTCGCGACAACGCCGCGAAATCGAAGTCACGAGCTATGCCGAAGTGGTGATCGCGCCGCTCGCTGCCGACGCGCTGCATCCGGCCTTTTCCAACCTCTTCGTGCAGACCGAGATCCTGCGCGAGCGTCACGCGATCCTGTGCACACGCCGGCCGCGTTCGCGTGCCGAACAGCCGCCGTGGATGCTGCACCTCTTGATGGTGCACGGCGCCGACATCGGCGGCGTGTCCTACGAGACCGATCGCCTGCGCTTCATCGGCCGCGGGCGCAGTGTCACCGATCCGCTGGCGATGAGCGATAGCGGCGCGCTTTCGGGCAGCGAAGGCTCCGTACTCGACCCGATCGTCGCCATCCGCCATCGCATCAGCCTCGATCCGGAACAGTCGGCGACAATCGATTTCGTCCTGGGCGTCGCCGAGACGCGCGAACTGGCCGTCAGCCTGGTGGAAAAGTATCGCGACCGGCATCTCGCGGATCGCGTTTTCGACCTGGCCTGGACGCACAGCCAGGTCGTGCTGCGCCAGCTCAATGCCACTGAAGCCGAGGCGCAACTGCATGCGCGCCTGGCCGGTTCGGTCATCTACGCCAATGCCGCGCTGCGCGCGCCGCCCACGGTGCTGATCAACAATCGTCGTGGCCAGTCGGGGCTCTGGGGCTACGCCATATCCGGCGATCTGCCGATCGTCCTGCTGCAGATCGGCGATGCCGACAATATCGAACTGGTGCGCCAGCTGGTGCAGGCCCACGCCTATTGGCGTCTGAAGGGTTTGGCGGTCGATCTGGTCATCTGGAACGAGGATCACGCCGGTTACCGGCAGCGTTTGCAGGAACAGATCATCGGCCTGATCGCTTCCGGTATCGAGGCCAGCGTGATTGACCGGCCCGGCGGGATATTTGTGCGCTCGGCGGAACAGATTTCGGCCGAGGATCGCATCCTGTTCGAATCGGTTGCGCGGGCGGTGATCAGCGACACCCGCGGCACGCTTGAGGAACAGTTCGCTGTGCGCCGACTAGCTGAATTGCGGCCGCCGCGGCTCACGCCAAGCCGTCCGCCGCGTCCCGAGCCGAGTTCGGCCAGCGTCACTCCGCGCGACGATCTGACACTGTTCAACGGGCTGGGTGGATTTTCCCGAGCCGGCGACGAATATGTCATTGTACTTGAGCCTGGACAGCCGACGCCGGCGCCATGGGTTAACGTCTTGGCCAACCCGCAGTTCGGTTGCATCGTTTCGGAGAACGGCGTCGGCTACACCTGGAGCGAGAACGCGCACGAGTTTCGCCTGACGCCGTGGCACAACGATCCGGTGAGCGATGCGAGCGGCGAAGCGCTTTATCTGCGCGACGAAGAGACCGGCCAATTCTGGTCGCCGTCGCCTTTGCCCGCGCGCACGGCAACGTCTTACGTCGTGCGCCACGGGTTCGGCTACAGCGTTTTCGAAACGAAGTCCGCAGGCATTCATTCGGAACTGTGGGTGTACGTCGCCCTTGATGCCGCCGTGAAGTTCTCGGTGCTCAAGATGCGCAACGAATCGGGGCGGCCGCGCCGGCTCACCGTGACGGGCTATGTCGAGTGGGTGCTCGGCGATCTGCGCGCCAAGTCGGCAATGCATGTGAGCACCGAAGTCGACGCGAATACTGGCGCGCTGCAGGCGCGCAACCCTTACAGCATGGAGTTCTCCGAACGCGTGGCTTTTTTCGACGTCGACGACCGCTTGCGCACGTGCAGCGGCGACCGCGTCGAATTTCTCGGGCGCAACGGAACGCTGCGCAATCCGGCGGCGCTCAAGCGCGCGCGGCTTTCGGGCAAGGTCGGCGCCGGTCTCGACCCCTGCGGTGCACTGCAGGTGAGCTTCGATCTCGTTGATGGCGAGGAACACGAAACCGTCTTCCGGCTCGGCGTCGGGCGCAATGCCGACGATGCCGGCAAACTGGTGCAGCGCTTCCGCGGTGCGGTTGCCGCGCGCGCCGCACTCGAAGCCGTGCGGCGACATTGGAAGCACACGCTGGGTGCGGTACAGGTCGAAACGCCCGATGCGGCGCTCAATGTGCTTGCCAATGGCTGGTTGCTGTACCAGACGCTGGCCTGCCGCATCTGGGCGCGCAGCGGTTATTACCAGTCCGGCGGCGCTTTCGGCTTCCGTGACCAGTTGCAGGACATGATGGCGCTCATCCATACGGAACCTGCATTGGTGCGCGAACACCTGCTGTTGTCCGCGAGCCGGCAATTCCCGGAGGGCGACGTTCAGCACTGGTGGCATCCGCCAGCTTGCCGCGGCGTACGCACCCATTGTTCCGACGACTATCTCTGGTTGCCGCTCGCCGTCTGCCGTTATGTGCGCAGTACCGGCGACACCGGGGTGCTCGACGAGCCTGTGCATTTCCTCGAGGGCCGTCCGGTCAACCCGGAGGACGATTCCTACTACGATCTGCCCAGTGTTTCCACGCAGCTCGCCAGCCTGTACGCGCATTGCCAACTGGCCATCCGGCACGGCCTGCAGTTTGGTGCGCATGGCCTGCCGCTGATGGGTTCAGGCGACTGGAACGACGGCATGAATCTGGTCGGCATCGGCGGCAAGGGCGAAAGTGTCTGGCTCGGATTCTTCCTATGCGAGGTTCTCAGGCAGTTTGCCGACGTGGCGGACCTGGTCGGTGATTCGGTCTTCGTCGAGCTTTGCCACACCGAGGAAATCCGGCTCAGGCAAAACATCGAGCAGCACGGATGGGACGGTCAATGGTACCGGCGCGCCTATTTCGACGACGGCACGCCGCTCGGTTCGACGAGCAATGCCGAATGCCGAATCGATTCGATTTCGCAGAGCTGGTCGGTGCTGAGCCGCGCCGGCATCGCCGACGGCAAGGCGCCCGCAAGCGCCGATCCGGATCGCTCACGTCTGGCCATGCAAGCCGTGAACGACCGACTGGTGCGCCGCGACGACGGCCTGGTGCGCTTGCTCGATCCGCCTTTCGATAACTCGGATCTTGATCCCGGCTATATCCGTGGCTATGTTCCGGGAGTGCGGGAAAACGGCGGGCAATACACGCATGCGGCGATCTGGGCGACGATGGCCTTTGCCGCTCTCGGAGAGCGTGAGCGCGCCTGGGAATTGCTGCGCATGATCAACCCGGTCAACCATGCGCTGTCCGCCGAAGCCGTTGCGGTCTACAAGATCGAACCCTACGTGATCGCGGCCGATGTCTACGCACTCGCGCCGCACATCGGACGCGGCGGCTGGAGCTGGTACACGGGGTCGGCCGGCTGGATGTACCGCCTGATGCTCGAATCGCTGCTCGGCCTGCGGCTGGCCACCGACAAGTTGCATCTCTCGCCCTGCATCCCGGCCGACTGGCCCTCATTCACGATTCATTACCGCTATCGCGCGACACTTTATCACATCGTCATCACGCAATCTATTGAGGACGCGAACGCGTCGCACGAAGTGAGAAGCATCATGCTTGACGGCATCGCACAGGAAGGGTCGGCGATCTTGTTGATCGACGACCAGCGCGAGCATCGCGTCGAACTGACCCTGGGCAGCAAGTCGGGCGACGACGCGAATGCGGTGACTTGAATCGCACCGCTCCTAACCGCCGGTGCCGAACGGAGGATCGGCAGCCCGAGCGAGGGGACTATAAGGAAGCGATATTCGTCTGGGGGAAGTCGTTGTGTTACTACTGCGAAAGGTGAGGGCGCTCTCTTGCGCGAAACGTAGCGGTGTCCTTGACTTGGTGGATGAAGTCTGACCGGATGACATGTGTTGAAGTTGTCTTTACTTAACCTGGTATGGTAGATTAGTTGCCCCAGCTTTGATGCGCAAGCTGGCGGTTTCTGCCGGAAATTCCAAGGAGATAAGATGAAGATAGTTGCTGCTGATGTGATCGTCTGCTGTCCAGGACGAAATTTCGTGACGCTCAAGATCACGACCGATGACGGCGTCATCGGGCTGGGTGATGCCACGCTGAACGGCCGCGAACTGGCGGTCGCTTCGTACCTGAAAGATCATCTTTGTCCGTTGCTGATCGGCCGCGATCCGCACAAGATCGAAGACATTTGGCAGTACCTGTACAAAGGCGCTTACTGGCGCCGCGGCCCGGTCACGATGTGCGCGATCGGTGCCGTCGATGTCGCGCTTTGGGACATCAAGGGCAAGGTCGCGAATATGCCGGTCTATCAGCTGCTCGGCGGCGCCTCGCGCGAGCATGTGATGGTCTATTGCCATGCCACGGGCCGCGACATTCCCGAGACGCTTGACGCGTTTGCCAAGTATCAGGCAAAGGGTTTCAAGGCCTTGCGCGCCCAGTGCGGCGTTCCCGGCATGAAATCGGTGTACGGCGTTTCCAAGGGCGGCGCCTACGAGCCGGCGACCAAGGGTTGGCCGGAAGAGCAATCGTGGTCGACCGAGAAGTATCTCGATTACATTCCGAAGCTCTTTGCCGCCGTGCGCGAAAGATTCGGTTTCGAGCCGCACCTTTTGCACGATGTGCATCATCGCCTGACGCCGATCGAAGCGGGACGCCTGGGCAAGTCGATCGAAGACTACCGGCTGTTCTGGATCGAAGATCCGACGGCGGCCGAAAACCAGGAAGCCTTCCGCCTGATTCGTCAGCATACGGTCACGCCGATCGCCGTCGGCGAAGTGTTCAACACGATATGGGACTGCAAGCAACTGATCGAAGAGCAGCTGATCGATTACATTCGCATGACCATCGCCCATTCGGGCGGCATCACGCACATGCGCCGCATCGCCGATTTTGCCGCGATGTACCAGGTGCGTACCGGCGCGCACGGGCCGTCCGACCTGTCGCCGGTGTGCATGGGCGCAGCGCTGCACTTCGACCTGTGGGTGCCCAACTTCGGCGTGCAGGAGTACATGGGCTATCCCGAGCCGGCGATGGAAGTCTTCCAGTGCGGCTGGTCGTTCAACGACGGCTTCATGCATCCTGGCGACAAGCCGGGGCTGGGTGTCGAGATCGACGAGGAACTGGCGAAGAAGTATCCCTATGAACCAGCGTATCTGCCGGTTGCGCGCCTCGAAGATGGCACCTTGTGGAACTGGTAAGTGCCAGACAATTCCGAAACTTTATGAGATAGACGAAATGCTACGTATCCCCTTTGCAACAATGCAGCAAGTGGTCGCCGAAGCCTTCATCAAGGCCGGCATGAACGAAAACGATGCGCAGACCTGCGCCCGCATTCACAGCGAATCGAGTTGTGACGGCGTCTACTCGCATGGCCTGAACCGTGTCGCGCGTTTTGTCGATTACATCAAGCGCGGCTGGGTCGATATCTGCGCCAAGCCGTCGCTGGTCAAGAAATTGGGCGTCATCGAAATTCACGACGGCAACCAGGGTGCCGGCATCCTCAACGCGTTTTTCGCCGCCGATCGGGCGATGGCGATTGCCGCCGAACAGGGGGTCGGCATCGTCGCCCTGCGCAATACCACGCACTGGATGCGCGGCGGCACCTACGGCTGGTACGCCGCCGACCGCGGCTTCATGACCATTGCTTGGACCAACACCGAATCGTGCATGCCGGCCTGGGACGGCAAGAACACTCGTCTTGGCAATAATCCCTTTGTCATGGCGGTGCCGCGCAAGAAAGGCCACATCGTTCTCGACATGGCGATGTCGCAATACTCCTATGGCAAACTGGGCGTGACCCGCCTCAAGGGTGCGCAGCTGCCCTACCCGGGAGGCTTCGACAAGGACGGCAACTTGACCTCCGAGCCAGGCCCGATCGAACAATCGATGCGAATTTTGCCGGCCGGGTACTGGAAGGGTTCCGGTTTTGCGATTCTGCTTGATACTCTCGCCGCGGTGCTTTCGGAAGGTATAGCAACCAACGAGATCGACAAGATCCAGCGCGGCAGTTGCACCGGCTGCTCGCAAATCTTCATCGTCATCGATCCGCGCAAGCTCGGGGGCGAGGAATTCACCAACCAGGTCGCTGACGGCGTCGCCGATTACGTGAATACATCCACGCCAGCAGAAAACAACACGGAGGTGCGCTACCCCGGAGAATCGACGGTACGGACGCGCAAAGAACATCTGGCCAACGGCGTCTTGGCGGACGAGGGCGTCTGGGCCGAGGTGCTGGCGCTCGCCGGCCGGAGCGCCTGAATAGCGTGGCCTGCTGTCCCGGGCCCGGCCATTTAGGCTGGGTCGAACAGGTCGGGAAAGCGCGCCGCGATATGAGGCAGCGAGACGATCATCTCGCGTAGATGGCTGCGCGTCGCCGCTGCCGCCGCGGTCGGGTCGCCCGCTTCGATACCATCGACCATGCGCGTGTGCTGCTTAATGATCAAGGGAATCGGTGTGGCGTCGTCAAGGCTCAGGTAACGGATGCGGTCCATCTGCGCCTTGATGCTTTCGATTACCCGCCAGGCGTGCGCCCGGCCGACCGAGAGCGCGAGTGTGCGGTGAAATTCCTCGTCGAGCGTCAGAAACTCCTCATTATGTCCGTGCGCAACCTGTTTTTGCCGTTCGATCACGTCTCGCATTTCCTTGATCGCTGCCGGCGACGCCATGGTTGCGGCTTCCTGCGCCACGGCCACCTCGATGGCTTCGCGCACGAAGCGCGCGTCAAGCACATCGGCGACGGAGATTTTGACGACGAAGGTTCCGCGTTGCGGTTGAATGACGACGAGACGTTCCTCGGCGAGTTTTATGAAAGCTTCGCGTACGGGTTGCCGGCTGGTCGAATATTGGCGGGCAATTTCAGACTCCGACAGCGCCTGTCCGGGGTGCAATTCACCGCGCACGACGGCACCGCGCAAATGACGATAGAGCTGCGTGCTGATCGAAAGCGGCTCGACGTGCTGGAAGTTCCGTGGGGCTGGTTTCCGGTTCTTGGCGCTGGTTTGCATCGTGGTTTGCCTTTGCATGATTGAAGCGGCTTCGGCGTTTTTGACCATTCTACCATACATGACTGGCGCCCTTGCGGTTGCCAGCGTTTGGGATGGAAGTGCGTAAAGGCACCGTTCTTGCTGATCCTTGAAGGGGACTAAAGACTTTCGCGGGCCATCCGGCTTGCCGCCTTCGGTCGCTATGGTCAAAGGAGAAGATCATGACCAACAAGTTCGCAACCAGCTGTTTTATCCTGGCCGCCGCGCTGGTTCCCGTCGCGGCCGCTTATTCCGCCGATACGGACAGCACCGGCAAGCGTGCCTCGACGTATGTCAAGGACTCGGCGATAACGACCAAGGTCAAGGCCAAACTCGCGGCGGAAAAGATCTCCAGCCTGACCAAGATCAAAGTCGAGACTGATGGTGCCGGTGTCGTGACCCTGCGCGGAAAGGTCAAATCGCAGGACGAAGCGGACAAGGCTGTCTCGATTGCGCAGGGTACCGAAGGCGTGACCTCGGTTTCCAGTAACATCCAAGTAAGTTCGAAATAGATACCACGTTCCGCGGTTATTTCCCGCGGAATCGATGAGCGGCGGCGATCTCGCTTTCCAGCGCGTTGACGGCTGTCCGATGAATGCAGATCGGCTCGTGGAGGACTGCGGTGGGGCAGACTTCGCCGACGCTCGACCCGCACGCCTTTACGACGGCCCAGGTCAGTGACATTAGCGCGTGCAATAGACACTGAGCGCCTCCGCGGCTTCAAAGAATAGCGATGCCAAAGACGTAACGCGCGAGGGGGAGAGCGCCGCCCATGTCATTGGATGAAGACTTGGGCAGAAGGTCCGGATCAGACGCGGACCTTGAACCCCACAGGAATCAATGCCGTAGCGCTGAGCTTCCGGAACGCCTCTCGAAGGACGCTCTCGATCTAATCCGGAGCAAGCGCTGTGCCGGACGGCGGCCAATTGCCTGCGCCGGGGGCGATGTCGAGCCATTGGAGTCGCAGAGCAATAGGCGTGCAAATGGTCTTGCATCCAGGAAAAAATTACACCAAGGCCGGTAAATATTTCTGCCAAAGCTACGGCCGCTGCCGCCACAACGCGCTGCTTCCGGACAACTGCGCGGAACGACGCTTGCCGATCATGTTTCGGCTCGATTCAGCTTTGCTTTAATGCGCTTCGAATGACGGATAGACGGGCTAGGAAAGGAATTCATGGCCGCTCGAAATGACGTTACCAAGCGTTCTTACGTTCGCATCAGCCCGGCCCGCTGGCATTGCGCGCGGGCAAAGGAAGCGAAGTCAGGCGCGCGCTTGATCTATTACTCAGCGGCGATACGGCACACCCACCGCGCGGTAGCGACGCACCGACGGGTGATTAGGCGCTCGCAGCGCGCAATGGCGGCAGATGCTGAACTGCTTTACGCGTTTTTGTGCAGCCTGCACAGCGCATCGCCGTCCTCCGAGCGCGCCCTGCACAAAGAAATCGCGCTGGGAACTGCGATCGGCTTTCTCGCCGCGCTTCTAGTGTAGTGCGTCATTTAGAAGTGCTCTTATTTAGTTTGGCCCGCGCTCGGGTGACCTTGGCCAGGATGTCCGACGCCTTGGCCGTCCAAATGAAAGGCTTAGGATTGGCGTTGTGGGCTGCAATGTATTCGTTAATGG
>CAISOB010000017.1 GCA_903886975.1 uncultured beta proteobacterium | reverse complement strand
GCCCGCCTCACTTTGGCGTATAGGTCCACTTTGTACATCCTCTCTGCCTTCCTCGATCCATCACAGATCAAAGATTAGGCATCAGGACTGGCTCCCACTACACCGCCACGTGGCTACCTTTCATTCCGGCATTCACACCATGTAGCTCACGGCTGGCTTTCCGAAGAATGTCCTTGTGAACGACTGGTGGCGGACGACCTGCTACCCCACACGTTTTGGTAGTCACGCAATTTTGGAATCCTTTTACGTCCGGACGCATGCCGCCCTAAAAGGCGGAACGTCCGTAAGGACGTGGTATTCATCAGGGCGGCATGAAGCCAGTATCCATGCGGGTCTAAGGCGCCTTTTCTACCCTGTTTTTCAGGGCTTCTTAAAAAAAGCGGCTCAACGCAAGCAAAGGCGTGGCTTACAAGCCGCCGGACCAAGTTCATGCCGCCCTGAGAGGGCGGCCTAATTCCGGGCTTCATGGTCTGCATCCTCGGTGATTTTTTCCGCGTACGGAAGGTGCAGCACAGACTTGATTTGTTGACTCAAGTTAAAGTTGCTTCGTTCTTCCTGGGTGGGTACGCGGGTAATCAGTTCACCATTGGCAAGCAGATCATCAGTTGCCGCCGCCACTTCTGATTTACTCGCCTTGAGCACCCCCGTCTTTCCGCCGCGCTGTTCACGCAACGCCGTTTTTGAGTATTGCCCCGGATGGGCTGCGATGAACTGCTTAATGCGCTCCGCGACGGCGGCGCTGGGCGTTGCACATTTCAAGGGAGGCTGTAGGTCGACAGGGACCAGGACGCCGACTTCCCAGCCAGGCGGGCTATCGCGCATGAACCACGACACCGCCCCCGTTTTGCCGTAGTTGTTCTTGACGACCGTTAACGAAACGTATTGCTGGCGTAGGTTATCCGGGATTGCCAATGCTTTCGCTTCTTTGGGACGCATGGTGGCGAGGATAAAAGCGCCGCGCGTTTGATCCACGAAAGCCGTACTGCCTGCGACTGCGGCGGCGTCCGAGGTTTCCGATACGGTTGCGGATTTCGGACTATGGGCCAGAAGCAACACGGCAGCGCCGGTTTGGTGTGCGATGTGATTGACGATGCGCATTGTCAGGCTGACGTCTTCGCGTGCATTGAAATCGCCGCCATGAACTAGCCCGGCGTGGTCGAGGACGATTAGCCGTATGGGCTCGCCGCTGTGTGCAGCCAAGGCAACGGCGGCGGCAATAATTGGTTCCGAGAATAGAGTGCTTTCGAGTATGCCGTTTCTTGTAGCCGTCAGCCGCGTATCTTCACCGATCAGGCCGAAAGTGCGGATATTCTTTTCCAACTCGGCGCGCTGGCTTGACGTAAATCGTTCATGCGCGGCATACGCGCCGAGGCGGCGCTCTACTTCTTCGATATCGTCTTCACCAAATATGCCGAGGACACAACCTCTTTTTGTATTGATATTGCAAAACATCACGCCGAGGGCGATTGAAGCGGCTAACTGCAACGCGGCCTGAGATTTTGATACGCCGCCAAAGCCGCCAAGAGCATAAGAGTGACCGGCCACCATGCGACCTTGCCAGACATAATCGCGAGGTGGCGGCGGCGTTGTCGGGATACTGACGCGCCCACGCTCAAGAGCGAGTGTTGGCAGCCCTATAGGTGGTGCGCTGTTGCTCAGAGCTATGCTTTCAATTGCCTTGCTGACAGTGCGCGCAAGGTAAGTAGCTGTGCCGCGCATTTCATCGAATTTTGGACGATAGCGCGTAGCGCGCATGATGATTTCGACATCTCCCGGCTCGAATCCTTCTTGAAAAAGGTCGCAGGCCAATGCGTAGTCGGCGCCTGATGCGTCATTTTCAAAGTCAGAATCATCACCGCTGGTGAGTCGTGTACGCCGGGCGTACTTGTCGTTTCCGGCTGGCTCTATGTTGCCAGGCGTTGCCCACGCTTTGATGTAATCCGGCATTGGAAGAAGATTGCCGGCGAGCGCCACTGATCCAAGGAAACGCTCGAATCGCTTGTGTGCAGAATCATTCAACTGGCCGAGCACGGCCGTACCGGAATGCCGCGCGGCATAGGTGATGTCTGGGGAGGCCGGTACGGTATTCGCGGTGAGCTGCAATTTTTCAAGGATCGTTTCAAGCAACATGGCGCACCTTCTTTGCTTGCCCGAGTGAGTGCCCGGTGACGGTCAGGTAACGCGCGATGGAATAAATTTCACGTGATTTGCCATCCACATTTTTCTTACAAGCGGGAATGGATTTGTCATGCAAGAAGAAAAGACGGATACCTTCACCGCTCGGACTGATTTCTGCATAGGTGTCGAGCCGCTGAATGGCCTGACGCGGGTCATCATCAAGTACACCGCCCGTAAGGCAGCGGTCGAAGTCCAGACCAATCAAATAAAACCCATTTTCGAGCGGCTTTCCGGTAAGCACGATACCCACACCATCGAAGCCGCCACGCTCATAGGCGCTGCGGACGCCGGCAAATGTGCTCCATGTGGCGGGGTTGGTCGTACTCGCGTAACTGCCGCCGGGTCGCTTCGGTACTTTGGTATATTTCCCGTCTTTCACCATGTAACACCACAAAACCCAGCAGGGCTGCGCGGTGAGGATGGGCGGGATGCTGCCAAAATTTGGAGTTAGAGGGACGGGGCGAGCATTCATGGCGTGTCGCTTGTCGAATATATGAGCCCGCCGTGTGCTTTCATACAGGCAATTACGGCCAACGAACGGAACGCCTGAACGAGTGTTGCCCATTCGTGCTCTCCGGGATACAGACCGCTGGATTCGGATACATGCGCCCAGTCATTAGGGTGCATCGCGGCTTGACTTCCACATATGATGCAAATGGCAACGATTTCCACCTCAGTTTCCCCATCTGCAAGCTTGCGGCCGCGCACTGCGAATGAAGCACCATCGAACGGCTTGCCGCAATTGGCGCAGGTTGTCATGACGCCGAGTTCTTGTAGATCGAGAAGGACAAACGGCAGCACAGCGGTAATGTCTTGCGCGAATTGTTCGGCGGTGTACTGTCGTCGATTTTTGAACTTCATCACGCAGCCCGCCTTTCCTGCCCGATCCTAGCGGCCTTCGTGGCATATCGCTTGTTATTCACGGGCACCTCCTGCCGTAGCAATCAAGGTGCGGATTGATGTGACATCCCAGACCGTCGTGCGTGGTCCGAGCTTCAGGCCCTTCGGGTACTTGCCCGCCTGTATCCCGCTCCACCAACTGGATTTGCTGATGGGGATAATCGGTGGGACTGGAGGAATGGCCTTCGGGTTGCCGATGATCTGCGAGAGGCGCAGGAATCCGGTTTCAGGAAGTTGGTTCATGTGCATCCGTCCTTATCCAAGTAGGAACGAACGCATCCTGATTGCCCAACAAATTTAGCAATAGACGCAGTTCTCTGCGGTTACTGGGCGCGGACAACTGGTAAAAGCGCCCAGTTTCCTTGCCAATGCAGGATATCGGTGGGCGCGGCTAACTCTTCCTCGGCCCTGACGGCAATTTTTCATCGCGCAGAATCTGTGCCATGACTTCGGCCACTCGACGAGACACGCCCTCATTCTTGAGCCAGTCGATTACCTGTTTATTGGTTGGGGCGGTTGTCGGATCGATTGGGTCATAAAGACTCCAGAGCTTCTCGGCCGCGGACGCCAGCTTCCTAAGCAGCTCGGTTTCACGGTTGCCCCAAGGCCATTGCTTGTGATTCTTGTCCTGCCCGTCCGCGCGGGCTAACGCCGATGTGGCGTCCTTGATATTCTGTACCCAAAGAAGTGGAAGGGCCTCGGTCGATACGACTACCGTGTCTGGGTTTGGCTCAATAGCGATACCTGTCGTGACGAATATCTCATTACCACGGACGGAGATTGGTCTTCTCCAATCGGATATATTCGCCTTCCTTCCGTCGCAGTAAGGCGTGACTCCACAGGCAGCCAAGCCATCAGCAACGGAATAAATGTTCGTCTCGAGGATGTCTGCCAGCTCTTGAATCGAATAAAATGATTTCATCTCGCACACCTTCCCGCGCGACCTTCATTTAGGAGCCGCGCCGGCCAGGAGAAGGTGCCCGGTTTTCGCCTTTGGGAGCTACCCGCAGGCTAGGCGCGGCGAACTCGCTACGCTACGCCACCGCGAAGCGGTATCACCTCGGCACCGGCCTTGATCTTGTCCAGATAATCCGCCCATGCTTGCATCATCTTCTTGCGTT
This sequence comes from uncultured beta proteobacterium, assembly GCA_903886975.1. Classification (GTDB taxonomy): domain Bacteria; phylum Pseudomonadota; class Gammaproteobacteria; order Burkholderiales; family Rhodocyclaceae; genus Propionivibrio. The sequence continues at coordinate 12,697 of CAISOB010000017.1, read as the reverse complement.
GCGACAGGTGCGCCGTTCGGTTGTAGGCTCTGCCGTTCGGATCGCGAACGGCATGCGCCAATTGGTGCTCGATGAAATCCGGCCGAAAGCCGAGCACTTCATCAAGAATTGTTCGAGCCATCGCCCTAAAACCATGGCCAGTCATTTCGTCCGCGGGTATGCCTGATCGCCTCATTGCGGCAAGAACGGCGTTATCACTCATCGGTCGGCCGGTGCTGCGCGCACTTGGGAAGACATAGCGGCCGGTGGCGGTTATCAACTGCAAGTCCCGTAGGATAGCTACGGCCTGGGAGGCGAGGGGGACAAGGTGGTCTGTCTTGGTTTTTGTTACCGTATAGCGCCATTCGCCGACATCAAGGTCAATGTCTTTCCACTGTGCGTGACGTAGCTCGCCGGGGCGCACGAAGACTAGCGGAGCAAGCCGCATCGCACCCAGCACGATGGGGGAGCCTTGATACCCATCGAGCGCCCGAAGCAGTTCGGCCACTTTCGCAGGCTCAGTCACGGAAGCGAAGTGCTTTGTGTGCTTTGGCTCGAGGGCGCCGCGCAGATCGCCAGCTACGTCACGCTCGGCACGACCGGTAGCGATGGCGTATCGGAAAACCTGCCCACAATCCCCGCGCGCGCGGTGCGCTGTTTCGATCGCTCCGCGTGCTTCGATCTTACGGAGAACGGCCAGAAGCTCAACCGGTTTGATTTCGGATATTGGCTTCTCCCCGATCAGCGGGAAGATGTCACGCTCAAAGCGCCGCAATAGCCGCTGACCGTAGGCAGGCACCCAAGACGTGGCCATTTTCTCTGCCCATTCTCTCGTGACGGCCTCGAGGCTATTCGCCGCGCGAATGGCGCGCTCTGCCTTCGCCTCCTTACGATGCTCACCCGGGTCAATGCCATCGGCCAGCAGCTTGCGCGCAGCGTCACGCCGAACTCGCGCGTCTTTCAGTCTCACATCAGGATAGATACCCAAGGACAGCATCTTCGCTTTACCGCCGAAACGATAGCGAAACCGCCACCACTTGCCGCCATTGGGTTGAATCCGAAGGGAAAGGCCTCCGCTATCTGCGAGTGAATACGGGCTTTCAGCAGTCTTCGCGTTACGTGTCGCGGTGTCGGTAAGAGCCATTTGTGTGTAACTCCTTTTGTGTAACTCGGGGTTGCACCCAAAGTTACACACACTTTTCGCCAGATGTCATTGGACGACATTACACGCATATGGAGTATAAATCAATAAAAAACCCGCACTTAGGCGGGCTTCTTGGATCATGCTGGACTTCCTTAGAGGCTTGCTTGGCCTCCTCGACGGGAATCGAACCTGTATCTCACGCTTAGGAGGCGCGTGCACTATCCATTATGCTACGAGGAGGTCGGGCGTATTTTAGCGCGACGTGGCGGCAATCGGTCAGTTTCCGTTCATCCTGACGGCTGCGTCCAAAGGGCGGGATGTGCATCGCGCGGCGCGCTGCAGCGATTCGGCGCGCGGGGTAAAATTGCGGCAGTCCGTCGCATGGGCTCGCATTCTCGCGCAAGTGTCTTCATTCCCGGAAAGTAAGCCCCTTCATGCCGCACCTGATTTTGTCCGATGCCTCGCTGGCCTATGGCCACGTGCCGCTTCTCGATCACACCGATTTCCAGCTCGACCCGGGCGAGCGCGTCGCGCTGATCGGGCGCAACGGTAGCGGCAAGTCTTCGCTGCTGCGCGCCCTCGCCGGGCAATCGGCGCTCGACGACGGGACGGTGTGGCGCGAGCCGGGAATCCACATCGGCTACGTGCCGCAGGAGCCGCCCTTCGATCCTGAACTCATGGTGTTCGCAGCGGTGGTGGCCGGCATGGGCGAAGTCTCGGCGCTGCTCGCCGAATATCACGCCGTCGCGCACGCGATGGCCGAATCGTCGATTGACCATGAAGCCCAGCTCGAGCGCCTGCATCAGCTGCAGGGCAAACTCGAGGCCTGCAACGCCTGGTCTTTCGAGGCGCAGGCCGAACGTGTCATCCAGCGTTTTTCGCTCGATGCCGAGGCGCGCGTCGGCACGCTCTCCGGCGGGCAGAAGAAGCGTTTGGCGCTGGCCCAGGCGCTGGCCATTTCACCCGAGCTCCTGCTGCTCGACGAGCCGACCAACCACCTCGACATCGGCGCCATCGAATGGCTCGAAGAGATGCTGATGAGCTCCGGCGTGGCCATGGTCTTCATCACCCATGACCGGCGTTTTCTCGATCGCGTCGCGACGCGCATCGTCGAGCTCGACCGCGGGCGACTGCTCTCGTGCCCCGGCAGTTTCGCGACCTATCAGGCGCGCAAGGAACAGATGCTGCACGACGAAGCGCTCGAGACCGCCCGCTTCGATAAGTTCCTGGCGCAGGAGGAGGTGTGGATCCGCAAAGGGGTCGAAGCACGGCGCACGCGCAACGAAGGCCGGGTGCTGCGCCTCGAACAGTTGCGGCGCGACCGCGCGGCGCGGCGCGAGCGCCAGGGCAAGGTCGAACTGGCGCTCGATGCCGGCGACAAGAGCGGCAAGCTGGTCGCCGAACTCGACGGCGTGAGCAAGAGTTTCGAGCAGGGCGGGCGCGAGCTCAAAGTCGTCCGCGATTTTTCCTGCCGCCTGCAGCGCGGCGACAAGATCGGCCTGATCGGCCCGAACGGCGCCGGCAAGACGACGCTATTGCGCCTCATTCTCGGCGAGCTGGCACCCGACCGCGGCCGCGTGCGTCTCGGCACGAAAATCCAGGTGGCCTACTTCGACCAGTTCCGCACCCAGCTCGATGAAGAGGCGGCGCTCGTCGATGTCATCTCGCCGGGCTCGGACTACGTCGAGATCGGCAACGAGAAGAAACACGTGATCGGGTATCTCGGCGATTTTCTCTTCGCCCCGCAGCGCGCCCGCTCGCCGGTCAAATCGCTCTCCGGCGGCGAGCGCAACCGGCTGCTGCTGGCACGGCTGTTCGCGCGGCCGGCCAACGTCCTGGTGCTCGACGAGCCGACCAACGACCTCGACATCGAAACGCTCGAACTGCTCGAACAACTGCTGCACGAGTACAAGGGAACGCTGTTCCTCGTGAGCCACGACCGCGCCTTTCTCGACAACGTCGTGACCCAGACCATCGCCGCCGAAGGGGAGGGCTATTGGCACGAATATGCCGGCGGCTACCAGGACTGGGCCGATTATCAGGCCAGGCGGCGCGCCGAGGAGGCGCTGCCGGCGGCAAGACGCGCCGTGCAGGCCGCCACCGCGCCCGCGTCCAGGCTCAAGGCCGACGGCAGCCGCAAGTTAAGTTACAAGGAAAAGCGCGAACTCGCCGAACTGCCGGGGCAGATCGCCGCGCTGGAAGCGGAGCAGAAAGCGATCGACCTGCGCCTGCAGGACCCGGCGCTCTACCAGGCCGAGCCGCAGGAAGTGCAGCGCCTGGCGTTGCGCCTACCCGAAATAGACGTCGAGCTGATGCGCCTGCTCGAGCGCTGGGAGACGCTCGAAGGCTGAGTACTTCTGTGAAGTGCTAAGTGAAGTGACAAGACCGCTTCACTTCGTTAAGGCCGCCGGATCTTAAGCCGACGATCCTTGCTCTGGCGTCGAAAAGGCTTTGCTAGCTCGATCAATATTATTGCCAACGTCATATCATCGCGATAACTCGGATAGTCTGGTCATTCCAGTCTGTTGATGCTGGCGGGGCCCGGCATTGGGCTCCGCGGCGGTCCCGGCGTGATTCGCGTCGTTCCGCCTGGCAACGGTAGGAAATCGTCGAGTCGGCGACATCCCAGCTCGCATATCGCTCGTTGAACCAAAAATGATGCCGCCGGTCTGACCGCTTCTCGCGTGGCAATGTCGATGGCCGACTACTTCTGGCAGTCGGGCGCATTGTTCGCGGCTGGTGGGGCCGAAAGGCAGAACAATTCATACGCTTTGATCGCGCCCCCTACAAACCATATTTTGCTATTGGAGGTCGTTCATCATGCGCACCCTGATTCGCATTGCCGCTTTCCTCTCCAGCATCGTTCTGGCGCAACCCCTGCTCGCCCAGAACACGCCAGTCAAGATCTTCGGGCTCGTCGAGTTGTCGGGCACCGGGGCGACATCGGGAACGAACTTCAACGACGGCATCAAGCTCGCGGTCAAGGAGATCAACGCCGCGGGCGGCATTCTCGGTCGCAAGATCGATTACACGTCGAACGATACGCAGTCGCAACCGCAGGTCTCGAAAGCGCTCGCGGTCAAGGCAATCGATGACGGCGCCTACGTGGTCATGGGCCCGGTCTTCTCCGGTTCGATCCTGGTGAGCATGGTCGAGACGCGGCGCGCCGGCGTGCCGAACTTCACCGGCGGCGAAGCGGCAGCGATCACGCAGCAGGGCAATCCCTACATCTTTCGCACCTCTTTTACGCAGAGCACGGCCATGCCCAAGGTCGCGCGCTATCTGAAGGACACGGTGCACGCCAAGACGGTGGCCGTGATCTGGGTGAATAATGACTTCGGCAAGGGCGGCCGCGACGTGTTCGTGAAAGCCATCGAAGCCGAAGGCATCAAGCTCGCTGCCGACATCTCGACCGATCCCGGCCAGCTCGACTTTTCCGGCGCGGTGCTCAAGGCCAAGGAGGCCAATGCCGACGCGCTGTTCGCCTACAGCAACGAGGAAGAGTCGGCGCGGGTGCTGCGCGAGCTGCGCAAGCAGGGCTATCCGAAACCCGTGGTCGGCGAGACGACGCTGACCGGACAAAAGGTCATCGAGCTCGCCGGCGACGCGGCGAACGGCGCGGTGGCCCACGTCGGCCTGACCGCCGATGCGCCGGATCCCGGCATCCAGGCATTCGCCGCCAAATTCCAGAAGGAGTACAACTACAAGCCCGACCACAACGGGCTAAAGGGCTACACCGCGATGTACATCGTCAAGGCCGTGACCGAGAAGGTCGGCAAGTTCGATCAGAAGGCCTTCGCCGACGCCATGCACGGCATCAAGCTGTCGGTGAAGCAGTACCCGGGCATCCTGATGGACGTGAGTTTCGATAACAACGGCGACCTCGATCGTGAAAGCTTCATGACCAAGGTCGTGAACGGCAAGCAGGAAATCATCGCGACGCTGCCCGCGCTCTCGGCCGGCAAGTAGAACCACGTTCATTCGCGTCACCGATGGGCGATCTGCCGCAGCTTCTGGTATCGGGCATTGCGGCCGGGGCGGTATACGCCCTGGCCGCGCTCGGCTTCACCTTGCTCTGGCAAGCGGCGGGCGTCATCAATTTCGCCCAGGGCGAGTTCGTCATGCTGCCCACTTTCGCCATCCTGATCGCGATCAAGGCCGGCGCCTCCCTGTGGCTGGCTTTCCTGATCGCCTGCGCGCTGGCCATGCTGGTTCTCGGCGTCGGGTTCAAGCGCGTGGTGGTCGATCCGCTGGTCCGCTTCGGCGTCATCCCGCTGGTGATCGCCACCATGGGCCTGTCGATCGGGCTCAAGAACGGCACCAAGGCCGGCTATAGCGCGCTGGCCTTCCCGGTCCCGAGCGCCTTTCCGAGCGGGCAGCTCGCCTTCGGTGGCGTGAGCTTTTCCTACGCCGATCTCGGCACGCTGCTGCTCGCCGGGATCATCGTCGTCGGCTTGCAATCCTTCCTCAATCGCACGGTGACCGGCCGCGCAATGCAGGCCGTCGCGCAGAATACCGACGCTGCGCGCGTGCTCGGCATCGACGTGCAGCGCATGGTGCTCTACACCTTTCTGATCAATGCGGTGTTGGCTACCGTCGCAGCGCTGCTGATCGCCCCGTCCTACCTCGCCAAGTTCGACATGGGCGACTCGATCGGGCAGAAGGCTTTCTTCGCGGCGATCATCGGCGGTTTCAACCAGACGCGCGGCGCGCTGCTCGGCGGCGTGCTGATCGGCGTGCTCGAGAACATCGTCGGCTTCTACATCTCGCCCGCCTACAAGGAGGGCGTCGCACTGCTGCTCTTTCTCGCGGTGATCCTGTTCCGGCCCGAGGGCCTGCTCGGCAAGGCCGAGGAGCGCAAGGTATGAGTTCGGAAATTGCGATCAAGGGTGATTTGGCCAAGGAAGCGTCGTCCCGGCGAAAGCCGGGACCCAGTGGGTGCCTCAGAAGCCTGGATTCCGGCTTTCGCCGGAATGACGATCGATGACACGTACGCGCCTGTTCATGCTCGCCGTCGCGCTGATCGCCTTCGGCGTGCTGCCGTTCTTCCTCAAGAGCTACGGCCTGTATCTCCTGACCTTGTTCTGCGTTTACCTGATGGCGACTTACGGCCTCAACCTGACGGTCGGCTACGCCGGCCAGATGTCGCTCGGACACGCCGCGTTCTTCGGCATCGGCGCCTATCACGCAGCGATCCTGCTCAAACTCGGCTGGCCTTTCCTGCTGGTGCTGGCGATCGCCGCGGTCGCCTGTTTCATCGTCGGCCTGGCCCTCGGCTTCCCGGCGCTGCGCGTGCAGCACCATTACCTGGCCTTTGCCACGCTCGGCTTCAACGTGCTGGTGTTCCTGATGATGCGCAACGAGCAGACGATCACCGGCGGCACTTTCGGCATTTCCGCAATTCCACGCCCGTCACTGCTCGGTTACTCGCTGGATGGCGCGATTCCCTTCTTCTATTTCACCTACGCGTCGACGCTTACGCTGGTGGCGCTGCTGTGGTGGCTGCTGCGTTCGCCCTGGGGCCGGGCTTTCGCCGCGCTGCGCGACAATCCGATCCGCGCCGAGAGCCTGGGCATCAATATCACCGCCTATACGCTGCTCGCCTTCGCCATCGGCGCCGCCTGCGCCGGCGTCGGCGGCGTCTATTTCGCGGCGCTCGTCGGTTTCATCGAGCCCGCCCCCTTCCACTTCAGCTGGTCGATGACCATGCTGCTCGCCGTGATTGTCGGCGGCTCCGGCCGTTTCTTCGGCCCGGTGCTCGGCACGGTCATCATCGTGCTCTTGCCCGAATGGCTGCGCGGCGCACAGAACTGGTACCTGGCCGTATTCGGTTTCCTGGTGGTCGCGCTGATGGTCTGGCTGCCGGGGGGGCTGAGCTCGATTCCGGATCGCTTCGCGCGCAAGGCTGCGAAATGACCCTCAGGCCGAGCTTCCTCGATGTGATCGACGTGCGCAAGCACTACGGGGCCATCAAGGCGGTCGATGGCGTGAGCCTGTCCGTCCGCCCCGGCGAAATCGTCGGCGTGATCGGTCCGAACGGCTCGGGCAAGACGACGCTGTTCAATACCATCCTCGGCCAGATCAAGCCGACCGGAGGTACCGTGGAATTCTGCGGCGAGGACATCACCGGCATGTCGCCGCTCGAGCTTGCCCGGCGCGGCGTCGGGCGCACCTTCCAGACCTTGCAGGTCTTCGGCCGGCTGTCGGTGCGCGACAACCTGATCGCGGCCGCGCAGGAATCGAAGGGGACGATGCCCGGCCGGCTGTTTGCGCGGCCGGATGCCGGTTTACGCCATCGCTCCGACGAAATGCTCGGCCTGTTCCGGCTCGAACATGTCGCAAGCCTGCCGGCGGGATCTCTCTCCTACGGTCAACAGAAGTTGATCGACATTGCCATGGCCTTCATGCCGGCGCCCCGGCTGGTGCTGCTCGACGAGCCGTGCGCGGGCGTCAACCCGAGCCTCGTCGACGAATTGCTGGACCTGCTGCTCGCGCTCAACCGCACGCAAGGCGGCAGCTTCGTGGTCATCGAACACAACATGGACTTCATCATGAAGCTTTGTCCGCATGTCCTGTGCATGGTCGAGGGCAGGGTGCTCGCCGAGGGCCCGCCCGCCGCGCTGCAGGCCAATCCGCAGGTCCTCGAAGCCTACCTTGGGAACTGAGCTGACGTCGGCAAAGACCATGAGCAACTCCATCATCGAATTCGACCAGGTCGTCGCCGGTTACACGCCGAGCGTGACGATACTCAACGGCACGACGCTGGACGCGCGCGCGGGCGAGATCACCCTGCTGATCGGCCCCAATGGCGCCGGCAAATCGACGGTGCTCAAGACGCTATTCGGCATGCTCGTGCCACGCTCGGGCGAAGTGCGCTTCGAAGGGCGGCGGGTGAACGGCAAGTCGCAGCGCGAATTGCTCGCGCAGGGCATGGCCTACGTGCCGCAGGGCCGCAATCTGTTCGCCTCGCTCTCGGTGCTGCACAACCTGGAACTCGGCGGGATCACGCTGCCGCGCGCCGAGCGCGGGCCGCGCATGGACGAGGTGCTGGCGCGTTTTCCCCGCCTGCTCGAGCGCATCGACAACCAGGCCTCGACCTTGTCGGGCGGCGAACAGAAGCAGCTCGAAATCGGCCGAGCCCTCCTGTTGCGCCCGCGCGTGCTGCTGATCGACGAGCCCTCGATCGGCTTGTCGCCCAGGCTCGTGCAGGAAGTGATGGCGCTGCTGCGCCAGCTTGCCGATCAGGGCGTCACGGTGCTGATGGTCGAGCAGAACGTGCGCACCGCGCTCAAGTATTCCGACCGCGCGCTGGTGCTCGAGATGGGGCGGCTCGCGCTCGATCGTCCGCCCGCACACCTTCTTGACGACCCCAATCTCAACCGCCTGTTCCTCGGCGGGCACGTACCCGATCCGGAAAGGCTCGATGCGCCAATGCAGGAAAGATAATTCAGGAGCATAAACGATGACAGATCAAAGCACCTTCGGCGTCGCCGGCGTCATGGGCTGGCCGGTCGCGCATTCGCGCTCGCCGGTCATCCACAACCACTGGCTGGCGCACTACGGCATCGCCGGGCGCTACCTGCTGTTTGCCGTCCCGCCCGAAAAGCTCGAAGCGGCGGTGCGCGGGCTCGCGGCGCTCGGGCTGCGCGGCTGCAACGTCACGACGCCGCACAAGCAGGCGATCTTTCCGTTTCTCGACCGCGTCGACGATCTTGCGCGGCGGATCGGCGCGGTCAATACCGTGGTTGTCGAAAAGGACGGGACGCTCAGTGGTTTCAACAACGACGGCAATGGCTTCATTCAAAGCCTTCGCGACGCCGATCCGAACTGGCGCCCCGACAGCGGGCCGATCGCGGTGCTCGGCGCCGGCGGCGCATCGCGCGCACTCGTGGCGAGTCTTGCGGCGCAAGGTGCGACGGAAATTCGCCTGCTCAATCGCACGAGGGAGAAAGCCGAGGAGATCGCCGCCGCCGTCGGTTCGGCGGTCAAGGTTGTGCCCTGGGAGGAGCGTTCGCAGGCGCTGGACGGCGTGGCGCTGCTCGCCAACGCCACGAGCCTCGGCTCAGCCGGCAAACCGCCGGTCGACATCGCGCTCGATCGGTTGCCCAAGGGCGCGCTGGTCGGCGACCTCATCTACGTTCCGCCGGAGACGCCCTTGCTCGAGAGCGCGCGGCTGCGCCGTAACATCACCGTCAATGGCATGGGCTTGCTGCTCAATCAGGCGCGTCCGGCGTTCAATGCGTGGTTCGGCGTCATGCCGGAGATCACGCCGGCGCTGCGGCAAGCGATCGCCGCGACATTCCAGAGCTAGAGTCCGGCATGGATTTCCAAATTTTCGCCGAGCCGAAAATCGACTGCCATATGCACGTGCTCGATCCTTCCCGATTCCCCTACGGCGCGGCCACGCACTACGCGCCGATGGGCCAGGAGATGGGCACGGCGGCGCAACTAGACAACGTGCTCGACGCCTACGGCACACGTTACGCGCTGCTCGTCGCCCCCAACTCCGGCTATGCCTTCGACAACTCCTGCCTGTACGACACGATCGCCCGTGGCCGCGGGCGTTACAGGGGCATAGCGCTGGTGCGCAACGATACGCCGCTCGCCGAACTGGCGAGGCTTAAGAACAATGGCATTGTCGGCGTGGCCTGGAACGTCACGCACTACGGCGTCGACTATTACCGCGATGCCGCGCCGCTGCTCGCAGCGCTGCAGGAACTCGACATGTTCGTGGACATCCAGGTCGAGCACGATCAGCTCGTTCCCATGATGCCGATGCTGTTGCAATCGGGAGTGCGCATCCTGGTCGATCATTGCGGTCGTCCGACCATAGCCGCCGGGTTGGACCAGCCGGGATTCCGGGCGGTGCTCCAACTCGGGGCCACGGGGCGCGCCTTCGTCAAGCTCTCGGGGCTCGCGAAGTTCTCGCTGCAGCCAGCGCCGCACCAGGATGCCTGGCCTTACGTCCGAGCGCTCGTCGACGCCTTCACGCTCGAACGTTGCCTGTGGGCATCAGACTGGCCGCATCTGCGCGGAACGTCGCGAGTCGACTATGGCGTCCTGCTGGCGATCCTGCTTGCCCTGTTCCCCGACGCAGCGGAACGGCGCAAGCTCGTGTGGGATACGCCGCGCGAACTGTTCGGTTTCGCCGCCTGAGCCTTGTCGATACCGTACCGTCGATCAAGACTCGAACTGACAATTCCCCGAGCGGACGATCAGCGCAATCGTTGCGAGCCCAACACTGGTAGACTAGTGCATTGGGATAGGGGGAAATATGCAAGACTACGATTTATTCGTGATCGGCGCCGGTTCGGGTGGCGTTAGGGCGGCGCGCATGGCTGCCGGTTTCGGCGCCAAGGTTGCGGTCGCCGAAGACCGCTACATGGGGGGCACCTGCGTCAACGTCGGTTGCGTGCCGAAAAAACTGTACGTCTACGCCGCCGAGTTCGGCAAGGCGTTCAAGGACGCGCGCAACTTCGGCTGGGATGGTGGAACGCCTGCGTTCGACTGGGCCACCTTGCGCGACAACAAGAAGGCCGAAATCTCCCGGCTCAACGTGGTCTACGAGAATGTGCTGGCCGGCGCGAAGGCCGATGTCATCAAGGGCCGCGCGACGATCGTCGATGCGCATACCGTCGCCGTCGGTGGACAGCATTACACGGCCGGAAAGATCCTGATCGCTACCGGCGGCTGGCCGCATATTCCGGAATTTCCGGGCAGCGATCTGGCGATCAGTTCCAACGAGGTGTTCGACCTCGCGCAATTCCCGAGGCGCCTTGCGATCGTCGGCGGCGGCTACATTTCGGTTGAATTCGCCGGCATCTTCAATGGCCTTGGCGCCAAGGTGACGCAACTGTACCGCGGCCCCTTGTTCCTGCGCGGCTTCGATGCCGACATTAGGGCGCACGCGGCTCAGGAGATCAGCAAGAGCGGTGTCGACCTGCGCTTCGAAGTCAACGTGCAGTCGATCGCCGTGGGGCGCGACGGCCTGCAGGTTCTGCTCACCGACGGCGCCATCATCGAAGTCGATGCGGTGCTCTATGCCACCGGGCGCAAGGCCAACCTTGAAGGCCTTGGCCTGGAGAACGTCAATGTGGAGATCAGCGACGCCGGCAACATCGTCGTCGATACCGACTACTGTACTTCCGAACCGAGCATCTTCGCGCTCGGTGATGTCGTCGGGCGGATGGAACTGACCCCGGTGGCGCTCGCCGAAGGCATGGCTTTCGCCCGGCGCCAGTTTGGCGGGCGGGACGACCGTGTCGATTACGAATTCATCCCGACGGCGGTTTTCTGCCAGCCGAATATCGGCACGGTAGGCTATACCGAAGATGAGGCGCGCGCCAAATTCGGGCGTTTGCGCGTGTTCAAATCGACCTTCAGGCCGATGAAGCACACCCTGAGCGGGCGCGACGAAAAGACCTTCATGAAATTGATTGTCGACCGGACCAGCGACCGGGTCGTCGGAGTGCACATGATGGGGCCCGATGCCGGCGAGATCATGCAGGGCATTGCCATCGCCATGCGCGCCGGGGCCACGAAAGCGGTATTCGACTCGACCATCGGCATTCATCCGACGGCGGCGGAGGAATTCGTCACCATGCGCGACGTCTGGCGCGAGGACTAGTGCGCCGGGTCAGGAGGGCGCGAGCGCGCGACGTCCTGATCCGGTTGCTTTAGCGGCTCTTCAGATACTTGAGCATCGTGTCGGCGTCGGACACCTCGAAGGGGTCGGTCTTGCAGTTGTCCTCGTAGCCGGCTTCGGCGAAGAGCTTCTTGATCTCTCCGTTCTCGACGTACATCGAGTAGCGCCAGCTGCGTTGGCCGAAGCCGAGGTTGTGCTTGTCGACCAGCATGCCCATCTTGCGGGTGAACTCGCCGTTGCCGTCCGGCAGCAGGAAAACGTTCTTGGCGTTCTGGCTCTTGCCCCACTGGAACATGACGAAGGCGTCATTGACCGAGATGCAGACGACCGTATCGACGCCTTGCGCCTTGAAGTCCGCATAGAGCTCTTCGTAGCGCGGCAGATGGGAAGTCGAGCAGGTCGGCGTGAATGCGCCGGGCAGCGAAAATACGACGACTTTCTTGCCCTTGAAGATCTCGTCGCTGCTCAGATCCTTCCACTCGAACGGGTTTGGCCCGCCCAGCGCTTCGTTGCGTACGCGGGTTTTGAAAATGACACTGGGGACATGGTTACGCATCTTTGGTTCTCCGTTGTTGGGTTGAGGATTAGAGGTTTTCGAGCTTCGATCAGACCGGTTGCATACGCTATCGAAGCTCGACAGGTAAATCCCATAAGCTATTGTATACCAAGTGACGTTATGTCGCTGGGATGCTCGTATTCCCGCCGAATCCGGAGCGCGCTCAATCCGCCGCATGCGCGTCGGCGATTCGCCGGTTCGCTGCTAGCAGGCGTTCACGGCGATAGGATAGGTTCCGTCTAGACCTTGTACGCCGAGAGCGCCTCGGCGATTTGGCGGCTCATGCCGCTCATGCGTTGGACGGCTTCGGCGGTATTGCGCACGGCGGCGCTGTTGCGTTCGGTCATTTGTGCGATCTGTTCGATGCGCTGCG
>CAISOB010000016.1 GCA_903886975.1 uncultured beta proteobacterium | reverse complement strand
TGTTCAAGCCGTTCATCTTCAACAAGCTCGAACTGATGGGCCTGGCGACGACCATCAAGCAGGCCAAGAAGATGGTCGAGATGCAGGAACCCGTCGTCTGGGACATCCTCGAAGACGTGATCCGCGAACATCCGATTATGCTCAACCGCGCGCCGACGCTGCACCGCCTGGGCATCCAGGCCTTCGAGCCGACGCTGATCGAAGGCAAGGCGATCCAGTTGCATCCGCTCGTCTGCGCGGCCTTCAACGCCGACTTCGACGGCGACCAGATGGCCGTACACGTGCCGCTCTCGCTCGAAGCCCAGATGGAATGCCGGACCCTGATGCTGGCCTCGAACAATGTGCTCTCGCCGGCCAATGGTGAACCGATCATCGTCCCCTCGCAGGACATCGTTCTCGGTCTTTACTACGCGACGCGCGAGCGCATCAACGCCAAGGGCGAAGGGATGATCTTCCCCGACCTCGCTGAAATCACCCGCGCCATGCAGGCCGGCGAGCTCGACATACACGCCAAGATCACGGCGCGCATTAAGGAATACGAGAAGGACGGCAACAACGGCTGGAAGGAAACCATCACCCGTTACGAAACCACGGCCGGCCGCGCGCTGCTCTCCGAGATTCTGCCCAAGGGCCTGCCGTTCAGTGTGCTCGACCGGCCGCTCAAGAAGAAGGAAATCTCCAAGCTGATCAATGGCGCTTTCCGCCGCTGCGGCCTCAAGGAAACCGTCGTCTTCGCCGACAAGCTGATGCAGAACGGCTATCGCCTGGCGACGCGCGCCGGCATCTCGATCTGCTCGGACGACATGCTGGTGCCGACGCAGAAGGGCGAGATCATCGCCGCCGCCGAAAAGGAAGTGAAGGAAATCGAGAGCCAGTACACCAACGGTCTGGTGACCAACGGTGAGCGCTACAACAAGGTCGTCGATATCTGGGGTCGCACCGGCGACCAGGTGGCCAAGGTGATGATGGAGCAGCTCGGCCACGAAGAAGTGATCGACCGGCACGGCGATCGGGTCAAGCAGGAGTCGTTCAACTCGATCTACATGATGGCCGATTCCGGCGCGCGCGGCTCGGCCGCGCAGATTCGCCAGCTGGCCGGCATGCGCGGCCTGATGGCCAAGCCCGACGGCTCGATCATCGAGACGCCGATCACCACCAATTTCCGCGAAGGACTGAACGTTCTGCAGTACTTCATCTCGACGCACGGTGCGCGTAAGGGCCTCGCCGATACCGCACTGAAGACCGCCAACTCGGGTTACCTGACACGTCGTCTCGTTGACGTGACGCAGGACCTGGTGGTCATCGAGGACGATTGCGGCACCGAGAACGGCGTCACCATGAAAGCCCTGATCGAGGGCGGCGAAGTCATCGAAGCTTTGCGCGAGCGCATTCTCGGCCGCGTCGCCATCGTTGATGTGATCAACCCGGAAACCAACGAAACGGTGATCGAAGCCGGCACGCTGATCGATGAAGATCTCTGCGATCTGATCGACGCGCTTGGCATCGACGAAGTCAAGGTGCGCACGCCGCTCACCTGCGACACGCGCTACGGCCTGTGCGCCAAGTGCTACGGCCGCGACCTCGGGCGCGGTACGCCGGTCAACGTCGGCGAAGCGGTCGGCGTGATCGCCGCACAGTCGATCGGCGAGCCGGGCACCCAGCTCACCATGCGCACCTTCCACGTCGGCGGCGCGGCGTCGCGCGCGGCGGTCGCCAGCCAGGTCGAGACCAAGAGCGCCGGCATCGTGCGCTTTACGGCATCGATGCGCTATGTCACCAGCGCCAAGGGGGAGAAAATCGTCATCACGCGTTCGGGCGAAGTTCTGGTCACCGACGACAACGGCCGCGAACGTGAAAAGCACAAGGTTCCCTACGGCTCGACCCTGCAGGTTACCGACGGGCAGCAGGCCAAGGCCGGTACCAAGCTCGCCACCTGGGATCCGCATACGCGGCCGATCATCGCCGAATATTCGGGCCTGGTGAAATTCGAGAACGTCGAAGAGGGCGTCACCGTCGCCAAGCAGATCGACGAAGTGACCGGTCTGTCGACGCTCGTCGTCATCGATCCGAAGCGCGGCGGCAAGGCGCAGACCAAGGGTTTGCGTCCGCAGGTCAGGCTTTACGACACCACCGGTGAAGAAGTGCGCATGCATGGCAGCGACCATGCGGTGACCATCACCTTCCAGGTCGGCGCGATCATCACCGTGCTTGATGGTCAGACAATCTCGGTCGGCGATGTGCTGGCCCGCCTGCCGCAGGAATCGGCCAAGACGCGCGACATCACCGGCGGTCTGCCGCGTGTTGCCGAGCTTTTCGAAGCGCGCACGCCGAAGGATGCCGGCATGCTGGCGGAATTTACCGGCACCATGTCTTTCGGCAAGGACACCAAGGGCAAGCAGCGCCTGGTGATCACCGATCTCGAAGGCGCGACGCACGAGTACCTGATCCCGAAAGACAAGCACGTGCTGGTGCATGATGGCCAGGTGATCAACAAGGGCGAACTGATCGTGGACGGTGCGCCCGACCCGCACGACATCCTGCGGCTACAGGGCGTCGAGGCGCTGGCCGTCTATATCACCGACGAGGTGCAGGACGTCTATCGTCTGCAGGGCGTCAAGATCAATGACAAGCACATCGAAGTCATCGTGCGCCAGATGCTCAGGCGCGCCCTGGTCATCGATCCGGGCGACACCAAGTTCATTCGCGGCGAGCAGGTCGAGCGCGCGCACCTGCTCGACGAGAACGATCGCATGACCGCCGAGGGCAAGCTCACCGCGAGCTATGAACCGGTGCTGCTCGGCATTACCAAGGCTTCCTTGTCGACGGACTCGTTCATATCGGCGGCGTCTTTCCAGGAAACCACGCGGGTGCTGACCGAAGCCGCAATCATGGGCAAGCGCGACGAACTGCGCGGGCTGAAAGAAAACGTCATCGTCGGCCGCCTGATTCCGGCGGGGACGGGGCTTGCGTATCACCGGATGCGCAAGAGCAATGCCGCGGGTCTCGATCTCGGCGGACAGGAAATTGTCGACGGTGCAGCGCCGGCCGTCGAGAACGCGCAGGACGCTCCGGTCGGTTGACTTGGGGCGGGATAGACCCTAAAATCGCGGGTCTTTGTCGGCCAGGGCTAACCACTGCCCTGGCTTGTGATATAAAAATCGCTAAGGCGGCCCTTGGTCCGCCTTGGTTTTTTTGCAGACGCTGGCGTGTTGAAGCGCCGTCGCCGCAGGAAATTTAGAGATTGAACTATGCCAACGATTAACCAGCTGGTGCGCAAACCGCGCGAAGCCGTACGTGCCAAGAGCAAGGTTCCGGCACTCGAAAACTGCCCGCAGAAGCGCGGCGTGTGCACGCGCGTCTACACGACCACGCCGAAGAAGCCGAACTCGGCGCTGCGCAAAGTCTGCAAGGTCCGCCTGACGAACAGCTTTGAAGTCATTTCCTATATCGGCGGCGAAGGCCACAACCTGCAGGAGCACTCGGTGGTCCTGATCCGCGGCGGCCGCGTCAAGGATTTGCCCGGCGTGCGTTACCACACGGTGCGCGGATCGCTCGATACGCAGGGCGTCAAAGACCGCAAGCAAAGCCGGTCGAAGTACGGCACCAAGCGTCCGAAAGCGGCGTAACACGAGCCGCTTAAGTAAGTGGCCGTTCTTATGGGCGGCCGCGAGGGTTGGCGCATGTCGCGCCGGCCTTCAACTGAATTGATATTTTGAGAGGTTGTCATGCCACGTCGTCGCGAAGTACCCAAGCGCGATATTCTGCCGGATCCGAAATTCGGCAATATCGAAGTCTCCAAATTCGTCAACACCATCATGATGAGCGGCAAGAAGTCGGTTGCCGAGCGCATCGTCTATGGTGCCTTTGAACTGATCGCCAGCAAGGGCGGCAAGGATCCGATCGAAGTCTTCGGCCTGGCCATGAACAATGTCAAGCCCCTGGTCGAAGTCAAGAGCCGCCGCGTCGGCGGCGCCAATTACCAGGTCCCGGTCGAAGTTCGCCCGAGCCGCCGCATGGCGTTGGCCATGCGCTGGCTGCGCGAAGCCGCACGCAAGCGTTCGGAAAAATCGATGGGCCAGCGTCTCGCGGCCGAGATGCTCGAAGCCTCGGAAAACCGCGGCGGTGCCGTCAAGAAACGCGACGAAGTGCATCGGATGGCGGACGCCAACAAGGCCTTCGCCCACTTCCGGTTCTGATCAAATGTATTTTCGTCGCCACTGATGTGGCGACGAGCGTTCTAGTGAAGGTTTATTACTGTGGCACGCAAAACTCCAATCAATCGCTACCGCAATATCGGTATTAGCGCGCACATTGACGCCGGCAAGACGACGGTGACTGAGCGCATCCTGTTCTACACCGGTGTGAATCACAAGATTGGCGAAGTGCATGACGGCGCGGCCACCATGGACTGGATGGAGCAGGAGCAGGAACGCGGCATCACCATCACCTCGGCGGCAACGACCTGTTTCTGGAAGGGCATGGATTTCATCCGCCCCGAGCACCGGATCAACATCATCGACACGCCGGGCCACGTCGACTTTACGATCGAGGTCGAGCGCTCGATGCGCGTGCTCGACGGCGCCTGCATGGTTTACTGTGCGGTCGGCGGCGTGCAGCCGCAATCGGAAACCGTCTGGCGTCAGGCCAACAAGTACAAGGTTCCGCGCCTCGCTTTTGTCAACAAGATGGACCGCCAGGGCGCCGACTTCTTCAAGGTCGTTACCCAGATGGAGACGCGGCTGAAGGCCACGCCGGTGCCCATCGTCATCCCGATCGGCAAGGAAGACTACTTCCAGGGCGTCGTCGATCTGGTCAAGATGCAGGCCATCTATTGGGACGAAGCGTCGCAGGGGATGAAGTTCGACTACCGCGAAATTCCGCCCGAATTGCAAGCGCAGGCCGAAGAGTGGCGCAGCAAGATGGTCGAGGTCGCTGCCGAGTCTTCCGAAGAACTGATGAACGTCTACCTCGAAACGGGCGAACTCTCCGAGGCGCAAATCACCAAGGGCTTGCGCGACCGGACGATCGCCTGCGAGATTCAGCCGATGCTGTGCGGTACCGCGTTCAAGAACAAGGGTGTGCAACGCATGCTCGACGCGGTGATCGACCTCTTGCCCTCGCCCGTTGACATTCCGCCGGTCACCGGCGAAGCCGAAAACGGTAAGCCCACGACGCGTGAAGCCTCCGACAGCGCCAAGTTCTCGGCGCTCGCTTTCAAACTGATGACCGATCCGTATGTCGGGCAGCTGACCTTCATTCGCGTCTATTCCGGCGTGCTGAAGACCGGCGATACCATCTACAATCCGACCAAGGGACGCAAGGAGCGCATTGGCCGCTTGCTGCAGATGCACGCCAACAATCGCGAGGAAATCAAGGAAGTTCTGGCCGGCGACATCGCCGCCTGCGTTGGGCTGAAAGAAGTCACCACGGGCGAGACGCTGTGCGATCCGACCGCGGAGATCACGCTTGAGCGCATGGTTTTCCCGGAGCCGGTGATCCACATCGCGGTCGAGCCGAAGACCAAGGCCGACCAGGAAAAAATGGGCGTTGCGCTGAGCCGTCTGGCGCAGGAAGACCCGTCGTTCCGCGTGCGCGGCGACGAAGAAACCGGGCAGACGATCATTTCCGGCATGGGTGAGCTGCACCTTGAAATCATCGTCGACCGCATGAAGCGCGAGTTCAATGTCGACGCCAACGTCGGCGCGCCGCAGGTGGCTTACCGCGAATGCATCAAGAAGACCGTCGAACAGGAAGGCAAGTTCGTCAAGCAGTCGGGCGGCCGCGGCCAGTTCGGCCACGTCTGGCTCAAGATCGAACCCAACGCGCCCGGCAAGGGCTACGAGTTCGTCGATGCGGTCAAGGGCGGATCGGTGCCGCGCGAGTACATACCGGCCGTCGACAAGGGCCTGCAGGATTGCATCAAGAGCGGCGTGCTCGCCGGCTACCCGGTCGTCGATGTCAAGTTCACGCTGTTCGACGGTTCCTACCACGACGTCGATTCGAACGAAAATGCTTTCCGCATGGCCGCCTCGATGGCCTTCAAGGAAGGCATGAAGAAGGCCTCGCCGACACTGCTCGAGCCGATGATGTCGGTCGAAGTCGAGACGCCCGAGGAATACATGGGCAACATCATGGGTGACCTGTCCGGCCGACGCGGCGTGGTGCACGGCATGGACGACATTCCTGGCGGCATCAAGGCCATCAAGGCCGAGGTACCGCTCGCCGAAATGTTCGGTTACTCGACGACGGTGCGTTCGCTGTCGCAAGGCCGCGCGACTTACTCAATGGAATTCAAACACTATACCGAGGCGCCGAAGAACGTCGCCGAGGCCGTGATTAACAAGAAGTGATTTCTGCTCTTTGAGGATACTCTAAATGGCTAAGGCAAAATTTGAACGGACGAAGGTTCACGTTAATGTGGGGACGATTGGGCACGTTGACCATGGCAAGACGACATTGACGGCGGCGATCACGAAGATCATGGCGAAGAAGTATGGTGGTGAGGCGAAGGCCTAC
>CAISOB010000015.1 GCA_903886975.1 uncultured beta proteobacterium | reverse complement strand
CCGAGGCACACGGAAAGCAGCAGCCTTTTGCCGGTCGCCTTTCCTCTCCCGCGCGCAATCTCCGCAACGGCCAGCCAGGCCTCGTGCACCACGCTCCACACCAGACGGTAGATGCGGTTCATCGCGGCATGACGCTTCATGACGCTCCGTGGCGATCCACAGCGCGTCGATCGAGGCAAGCGCTGGCGCGCGGTGCCAAGGTCCGATCTGAAATATATATGCTAAAGGAATACTCCAACATTCATGGGGTTGTACAGAAAATTCCCAAAAATGTCAAATGCATATTCGTTAAAGAATTCCTGCCCCGCCCTCTAGGCAATTAGCAGAGCGGAACGCCAGTGTCATGAGGCTGCACGGCGATGCCTCGGAACGGCGCTTCAGGGACCGATCATTCGGTCGAGCACGGGAAAGATACCGGCCAGGGCGGCGGCAGCCGGCGCGCCAAACAGAAGTTGCAGCGCACGTCTGAATACAGCCGGTCTTTGCCGCGCTTGCAGCGTCCGGTCTCTCAGCAGGTCCGCTGGCGCCCCAGCCGATTAATCCACAGCGAGGCGAGAATCACCGTGGCGCCGAGCGCCAGGCTGCGCAGGTCGGCATTGCGGTTCCAGATCAGGACGTTCACCAGCAGCCCGGCCGGCACATGCAACTCGTTCATCACCGCCAGCGCGCCGGCGTCGACCTCGGTGCTGCCCTTGACCCACCAGAACATTCCCAGGGCCGTGGCGAACAGCCCCATCCACGCCAGCACGCCCCACTGCACAGCGGTCTGCGGCAGCCGGCCCGCATCGCCGAAAAGCAGGAAGGATGGAAGCGCGAGGAGCAGTGCGCCGAGAAAGAAATGGCCGAAGAAGCGGTACAACGGCTGGCCCGTCGGATAGCGCAGCAGCAGGCGGCGGCACAGCACCTGACCTGCGGCGAACGTGGCGTTGGCAAGTTGAAGAAGCAGGAAGCCGAGCAGGTAGTCGCCTTCGATCTTCTTGAAGCGAATAATGATGCCGCCGACTACGGCGACCGCCGCGGCCACCAATGCCCAAGGATTGAAACGACGCGCCAGCGCATCGTCGAAGAGCGTCACGTAAATCGGCGTCAGTACCGTGAACAGCAGGACTTCGGGGACCGTGAGCACGCTAAAGCTGCGGTAAAGACAAAGATAAGTGACGCCGAATTGCAGGGCGCCGGCCAGCCAAAACCCCGCCAGGAGGCGGCTCGGCAAACCGCGCCACAGGGTGAAAGGCACGAATACCGCACAGGCGATGAGCACGCGCACCAGCACCGCGAAGTCACTATCGACCTGGCCTGCCAGGTATTGCCCGATCAGGCTGAATGAAAACGCCCAAAGAATGGTGACGATGACAAGGTAGCGCATGTGCGGCTAGGCGATCCCGAATACGGATTTGATGGTGCGCACGACGCCGTTGTCGGCGTTTCCCGGCGAAAGGAAGCTGGCGCGTTCTTTCAGAAGCGGATGCGCATTGGCCATCGCGAAAGAATAAGTGGCTTCGTCCATCATCTCGAGGTCGTTGAGAAAGTCGCCGAAAACCATCGTTTGATCGCGCGTGATCTGCAGCTTCTCCTGAATGTGCCGCAGGCCCGCTCCCTTGTTCGCCTGCGGCGACATGACGTCGAGCCAGTGGGCGCCGGAAACGACCACCTGATGGCTGTGCCAAAAACGCGTCAAAGCAGGATAGATCACGCGTTCCGATGACCTGAAGGTAAATAAGGCCACCTTGAGAAAATCGTCTTCGACAGTCAAGAGATCGTCGACGATCTCGAGCCGCTGATAATACTTGAGCGCCTCGGCGAGAAATTCCGGCGGGCTCTTCTCGATGTAGGCAGAGCGCTTGCCGCACAGCACAGCGCCGACATCCGTCTCGCTGCGCTTCAAGTCCTGATAGACGCGGATGAGATCCCTGGCCGCTTCGCTGGCCAGGCAATCGGAACTCAGTTCGATCCCTTTTTGCATCACGTAAGTGCCGTTTTCAGCGATGAAGATCAATTCGTCGGAAATCGGCGTGAAGCGCTCGAGCAGGCTGTAATATTGCCGGCCGCTGGCCGGACAAAAGATCACGCCGCGGGCGTGCAATTCATCGATCAGGGGCCAGAAATCGTCGTGGATCGCATGCTCGTCATCGAGCAGTGTGCCATCCATGTCGCAGGCAATGAGCCTGATGTCGGGAACGTGGTCGAGATGGATGAGGGAAACTTCAGGGGTTTGACGGGTCACGGCGGGCAGAGACGGATCGGGGCCAACTGGGCAGGCAAGACATGCCCGGAGTATCCCTTAGCCCTTCGTAACAGTCAAATGCGCTCTTCCCGCGGTGCCGCGCGCATCGGTTCCCGGCGCCGTAATTGCCACCCGGCGAAAGACGGTCCGGATCGTGGAAAAAAAACCCCGCCAGCGTGAGCGGCGGGGATAAAAGTCTCGGGGGGCGCCGAGACAGGAGGAGTAGATCCATGCACGATATGCAATATGGATATCACTCTAGCGCCCCCCGGCGCAGCGGCAATACCGGTAAACAGGTATTTTGATTAACGGGTGGCCCGCGAGGACCCTCAACCCGAGGTCAGGCCGTAGCGGACAGCCAGCTTGGTCAGCTCGGCAACACTGTGCAAATCGAGCTTGCGCATGATGTTGCGCCGGTGCACCTCGACCGTCGCCGGCGAGATGTGAAGCAGCTCGGAAATGCGTGGCGACGAATGCCCTTCGGCCACCAGTTGCAGCACCTGGCGTTCGCGGGCACCGAGACTCGCGGCGCCACCCTGATCCTGTTTGCCGTTCTTGACGAGCAGCGCGGTCATTAGCGCGCCGGCCGCATCGGCGCAGAAATAATTCTTGCCGCTGCGCACCGCCTTGATGGCATGCAGCAGTTCATCGCTGGCCGCGGCCTTGGTCACGTAGGCCGAAGCCCCGGCATCGATCATGTCAAGGACATAACGCTGGTCAGTCAATGCCGAAAGGGCGATCACCTTGATTTCCGGACAAACGCCGAGCAGGCGCCTGGTGGTTTCAATGCCGTTCATTCCGGGCATGTTGATATCCATGCACACGACATCGGCGCGCGTTTGCCGGGCGAGCGCCACAACCTCGAGCCTGTCGCCCGTTTCGGCGACGATTTCGAGGCTCGCTTCCTTCTCGAGCAACGCTCGCAGAGCCTCACGAAGCAATTGATGGTCATCAGCGAGCAGAACGCGAACCTTCATGAATCTCCCCCGGATTTCACTTTCCTCATGCCATTCGTTTGGCATCATCGATTGACAGTTTATGCATAAACCGAAGAACTTGCCAGCGCCGGACCGCCGAAGCACCCCAAAAATGCGTACCTACCGGTATCCGGGCAGATGAATACTCGTGCCCGCGTATATTCCGCAGACTTCGCACTCCTTACGATGGCAGCTCGTACTCTTGCGCGAAGGAGAACCAGCGATGACGAACGACGGCAAACCAACCGGCCGAGGCCAGTTGCGCCGACCTGTAAGTGTCGCTTGCTGCCGCTGGACGCCGATCAATCTTGCGGAGATAAAGGCGGGCAACGCTGCGGCCACGCCAGACCCAGATCCGGAGCAGGCCGGTCCAAGCGACACAAGTGCTGCGGGCAACGCGAAATATCCGCTCAAGACCCCTTGACCCCGTTTCGCGCGCATCCTTTCTCAGACTGGCAGTCGCAGCGCCGGCGACTGCACTTCATTGGGAATTGCAATGAAAATGCGAGCGCTTGGCCTTTAGATCTTTCTCTCGTCCCTGATCGGCATTCACCTGCTCAATCGGGAAATACTGCCAGCTCGCATATTTCGTTTGCAGATCCTTCAACTCTCGGTCGATCTGGCCGCATTCCCCTTGCCGGGTTCGTTCCGAATCTTCCTGTTTGGCATTCGCCGCTTTCCGCTTTTGTCCTTCGGTGACGATATTCACCTGCTGATCGAATGTCATCCCGTCGGGGACTGTGTGCAAAAACACCCCGACCGCCTTGTGTTCCGCACAAGAATCTTCGGAAAAAAAAGACGACCCGTTGTAAGCGCGGCATTCGTAGATCGTCGCGCCGCCGCCCGAAGCGCTGGCCAATAACAGGACGGCCGCAATCAGTAATCTCATGGCGGTCTCTATAAATCGATCACACCTCCATTATTGCATGACGCCGATGAAACCGGCAGCAGCCGGCGAAGCTACTTCTTGGCAATGGCCGTCAATTCGATTCTCGCCGCCTTGGCCAGGGCGGAGACCCCGACTGCGGCCCGGCTGGGATAGACGGACAATCCCGCAAAATAGGAAGCATAAACCTTGTTCAGCGTCGCGAATTCCTGCATATCCGTGGTGTAGATCGTCACCAGGATCAGGTCTTCCATCGTCATATCCGCGGCCGCGAGGACCGCCTTCATATTGCGCATGGCCTGATGCATTTGTTCTTCAAGATCGTTGCTGACCAGATCACCGCTTCCGGGAACAAAGGGCATCAATCCCGAAGTGTAAAGAAGACCGTCTTTCATCACCGCCTGCGAAAACGGACCAAAGGCCGGCGACGATTGGTCGGTCTTTATGATTTGATTATTCACCTTGCAATTCTCCTTGAAGAGTTGATAAGCGGTTCTGGAATCAATGAATCTGCGTCAATAAACGAGAATATCGGCTCATGGCTGCGAAAGCCTTCCTCGTCAAGCTCAAGGACACAAGAAAGCCCCGGCGATTTTCATCAAGCCGAGGCAGTGAGCGCACAGAACGTGCCGTGAGGAGGCTTAATTAGGTGTTTTGTTTACGTTAGTTCGATATCGGCGCACTTGCAAGGTTTTTGTGACCGCTACCCCTGACCGCGATCCCTCGCCTTGCCCAACAGCCATGATCGGAATGCGGCGAAATTCTGCCGACGAACGCGATTGCCGACGGCCATCCGGCACGTCAGCGCATCGTGAAATTGCGCGCAACGACGAATTTGGGTCTATTCTTCCGCTGCTGACCGGCTCGGCGTAACCGTCTCCGAGTTGACGGCACCACGCTCACACCAGAACGATTCGAATTTGGCTAGACTGTGGCGATACGAAACCGAGAAAGCAAAAAGCCAAACCTTGTGAGTTTGGCTAGGGGATAGTTCCTGCTGGCGGAGAGGGAGGGATTCGAACCCTCGGTACCTTGCAGTACGCCTGATTTCGAGTCAGGTACAATAGACCACTCTGCCACCTCTCCGTCAGGGGCAGGATGTTAGCACAAGTCGACCAATAGATGCGCTTCATCCTCCTGGTTTTTGCGGTGTGCATGGCCGGTTGCGGCGAGAAGCCGCCGCAGGCACTCGCCACGGCAAAAGAACTGGTCATCCTGACGCGGCCCGGCTCGACCACCTATACGCCGGATGACGGCAACGGCGCGAGCGGCTTCGATTACGATCTGGCCTGCATGCTGGCGCAGGATCTCGGTCTGAAATACCGCATCGTCGTCGCCGACAATGACGCCGACATCATGCGCCGGCTGAAGGACGGCGAAGCGCACCTGGCCGCGGCATGGCAAATTCCGGTCGACGATCCGGAGTTGAAGGCCAGCGTGCCCTATTACCACAGCCACAACGTCCTCGTCACGCCCGAAGCCTCGCTGCCGCTCACCGCGATCAAGCAACTGGCCGGCAAGACCGTCCATGTCGTCGCCGGCTCGCGGCAGGAGGCCGCGCTGCGCGAAATCGCGAAGAAGGTGCCCGATCTGATCATCGCCGCGGAAGACCGGCACAATGAACTCGATCTGATGGAAGGCGTCGCCGCTCGGCGCTTCGATGCCACCCTGGTCAACAACGCCGAGTTCGACATCGGCAGCAATTACTACCCCGAATTGCAGGACTCGCTGGTGATCGGCGAGGAGCGTCCCATCGTCTGGCTTTTTGCGCCGGGCGTCGAGCCGGGTTTGATCGCCAAAGCCAATGCCTTTCTCGAGCGCATTCAGAAAAGCGGGGAAATGGACCGCCTGAAGGACCGCTATTTCGGGCACGTGGATAGGCTCACGCAAGCCGACAGCGTGCGTTTCATCGAGCGCATTCACACGGTCTTGCCACTCTATCGGCCCCTGTTTCATGCGGCGCAGACGAGCACCGGCATCGACTGGCGGCTGCTCGCCGCCCTCGCCTACCAGGAATCGCAATGGGATCCGCTGGCGACCAGCCCGACGGGCGTGCGCGGTCTGATGATGCTGACCGAAGACACTGCCGATTTGCTGCGGGTCAGCAACCGCCTCGACCCGGCCCAGAGCATTCGCGCCGGGGCGCAATACCTGAACGACCTGCGTGACGCCCTGCCGCCGAGCGTTCGCGAGCCCGACCGCTTGTGGCTGGCGCTCGCCGCCTACAATCTCGGCATGGGCCATCTCAATGCCGCCCGCTACCTGGCCACGACGCAAAAGGCCAACCCCGACTCGTGGTATGAAATGAAGAAGATCCTGCCGCTGCTGGCCAGGCCGCAGTATTACAACCGGCTCAAATCGGGCAAGGGGCGCGGTGGCGAAGCGGTAATCATGGCCGAGAACGTGCGCATCTACAGCGACATTCTCAATCGTCATGAGCGGCCCTACCGCCCGATGGACAAGGTGAAGGTGGTGAAGCAAACGCCGGCTGGCAAGAAGATTCCGGCAGCCAAGCGCGCCGGTTTCAAATCGCCGCAGCGATGGTCTCCACACCGCCCGGATAAGGACCCAAAGCGCCAGGCACTGTGATGCTGCGGGAGGCCGATTGGAACACGATGAGCGTCGTCCCGGCAAAAGCCGGGACCCAGTTCCCACGCCAATAGCCTGGATTCCGGCTTTCGCCGGAATGACGATGGTTTTGCGTAATGCGGTTGGTATGACCGTCTCTGCCGAAACAATCAGCGTGGCAGCGTGATAATCTCTGCACCACGCATGTAGGGACGCAACGCGTCGGGGATTCTGATGCTGCCGTCAGCGCGCCGGCGATTTTGGCTACGGCCGCCGCTACGCGGCTTAACTCGCGCTGCGCGCGAGTTAGCCTGCGCCGAAACAATCAGCGCGGCAGCGTAATGATCTCCGCACCCCGCATGTAGGGACGCAATGCGTCGGGGATTCTGATGCTGCCGTCGGCGCGCTGATTGTTTTCCATGATCGCAACGAGGGTGCGGCCGACGGCTAGGCCCGAGCCGTTGAGCGTATGCACGAGTTCGGTCTTGTTCTTGTCGTTGCGCACCCTTGCCTGCATGCGCCGCGCCTGGAACGCCTCGAAGTTGGAGCACGAGGAAATTTCGCGATAGGTGTTCTGCGCCGGCAGCCAGACTTCGAGATCGTAGGTCTTGGCCGACGAAAAACCCATGTCGGCGGTGCACAGGACAACGCGGCGGTATGGCAGCTCGAGCTTTTCGAGGATGGTTTCGGCGTGGCGCGTAAGCTCCTCGAGCGCTTCGACCGATTTTTCGGCGGCGACGATCTGCACCAGTTCGACCTTGTCGAACTGGTGCTGGCGGATCATCCCGCGCGTGTCCTTGCCGTACGAGCCGGCTTCCGAGCGAAAGCACGGCGTATGACATACGAATTTAAGCGGCAGCGCGCCGGCGGCGAGGATTTCGTCGCGCACGATGTTGGTCACCGGCACTTCGGCGGTCGGGATCAGATACAGCGGTTCGGCGTCGGGACGCAGGATCTTGAACAGGTCGGCCTCGAACTTCGGCAGCTGCCCGGTCCCCGTCATGCTCGCGGCATTGACGAGATAAGGCGCGTAGATTTCGGTGTAGCCATGCTCTTCGGTATGCACGTCGAGCATGAACTGGGCGATGGCGCGGTGCAGCCGGGCGAGCGGCCCCTTGAGCAGCGAGAAGCGCGCACCGGCAATCTTCGCGGCGGTGGCAAAATCGAGCTGGCCGAGCGCCTCGCCGAGGTCCACGTGATCCTTGACCGTGAAGTCGTAGCTTGCCGGTTTCCCCCAGCGCTTGATTTCGACGTTGTCCTCCGCCGACTTGCCGACCGGAACGCTGTCTTGCGGCGTGTTCGGAATCGTCGCGACGAAGGCGTCGAACTCGCGCAGCAAGTCGCCGAGGGCGATTTCATTGGCATCGAGCTCGGCCTTGAGCGCCGACACTTCGGCCATCACCGCCGTCGCATCCTCGCCCTTGCCCTTCAACATGCCGATCTGCTTGGACAGGCTGTTGCGGTTCGCCTGCAGGTCCTGGGTGCGCGTCTGCAGCGTCTTGCGCTGCGTTTCGAGTTTCTGGAATGCGACCGTATCGAGCACGTAGCCACGCGTGGCCAGGCGCTCGCAAACGGTGTCAAGGTTGGTTCGCAGCAGTTGAATATCGAGCATGGTCAGTCCTCAGGGTCTTTTAGTTTTTTTGCAGCGCGGTCGAGTTCGCGCAGGTGCGCGAGCTTCTCGCCGATCTTCAGTTCCAGCCCGCGCGCCACCGGCTGGTACCACTCGACCGCCGGCATGCCTTCGGGAAAATAGTCTTCGCCGGCCGCATAGGCTTCGGCCTCGTTGTGTGCGTAGCGGTAGTCCTTGCCGTAGTCGAGCGACTTCATCAGCTTCGTCGGCGCGTTGCGCAGGTGCAGCGGCACCGGCCGCGACGCATCGCCGGAAACGAAGTCACGCGCCGCATTATACGCGACGTAGGCAGCGTTCGATTTGGCGGCCATGGCCATGTAGATGACGGCTTCGGCGAGCGCCAGCTCACCCTCGGGCGAGCCGAGTCGTTCATAGGTCTGCGCCGCTTCGCCGGCCACCTGCGCGGCACGCGGGTCGGCGAGACCGATGTCTTCCCAGGCCATGCGCACGATGCGCCGCGCCAGGTAACGCGGGTCGGCGCCGCCGTCGAGCATGCGGCAGAACCAGTAGAGCGCCGCATCGGGGTTCGATCCGCGCACCGATTTATGCAGGGCGGAAATCTGGTCGTAGAAGGCCTCACCGCCCTTGTCGAAACGGCGCAGGCTCTGCGCCAGCGTGTTGTCGATAAAGGCGCCGTCGATGACCGGCAGCTTGACTGTGGCTGCCGCCGTGCGGATCTGCTCGAGGTGATTGATCAGCCGCCGCGCATCGCCATCGGCGAGGCCGATCAGCCGGGCGCGCGCGTCTTCGTTGAAGACGAGGCCTTGCAAAGCCCGCTGGCAGGCACGGTCGAACAACAGGCCCAGTTCGTCGGGCGAGAGCGGATTGAGCACATAGACGGCGGCGCGCGAGAGCAGCGCCGAGATGACTTCGAACGACGGATTCTCGGTCGTCGCGCCGACGAAGGTTAAGAGGCCGTTCTCGACGTAGGGCAGGAAAGCGTCCTGCTGCGCCTTGTTGAAGCGATGCACTTCGTCGACGAAGAGGATCGTCGGCCGGCCGTACTGCGCGCGCGTCGCTTCGGCGCGCGCCACCGCTTCACGAATGTCCTTGACGCCGGAGAAGACCGCAGAAAGCGCCATGAACTCGGCGTCGAAAGCGTCGGCCATCAGCCGCGCCAGCGTCGTTTTGCCGACGCCCGGCGGGCCCCAGAGGATCAGCGAGTGAAGTTTCCTCGCTTCGAAAGCCAGGCGCAGCGGCTTGCCCGGGCCGAGCAGATGCTGCTGGCCGATCACCTCGTCGAGCGTCGCCGGCCGCAGCGCTTCGGCAAGCGGTACCGGATGCGCCTGGGCGAAAAGGTCACTCACCGATGACATCGACGCCGGCTGGCGGCGTGAAACGGAATTGGCCCGGCGCGATCTGCGGATTGCGCTCGAGGCGCGAGAAGGCAAGCGAAGTCGTCTGCCCGAAGTTGTCGTAGAGTTCCATCGCCTTGAGGTCACCGCCGGAAAAGCCGAGCTGCAGTTTCTCGAAACCGCTGTCGGGCTGTTTAGGCAGTGCTTCAAGCCATTCGAGCCCGTCGCGCTCGCCGGCTTCGCGCAGCGTGAAATTCTTGTCGAGCGAGTTGTGCGATTCGTCGCCGACGAG
This sequence comes from uncultured beta proteobacterium, assembly GCA_903886975.1. GTDB lineage: Bacteria > Pseudomonadota > Gammaproteobacteria > Burkholderiales > Rhodocyclaceae > Propionivibrio. The sequence continues at coordinate 81,997 of CAISOB010000015.1, read as the reverse complement.
CAGTGCCGCCGGCGTGCTGCCGAGCGCGTTGCCGATCTTCTTCACCGTCACCTGGCGCAGGTCCGGATCGTAAATCCACACCTTGTCGCCATCGCCGACCAACAGCTGCGCGTACGGCCGTTCGATCTGCCAGCGGAACTTGCCGGGGCGCGAGAGCATCAGCACGCCGTTCGAGACTTGCGGCTTCTTGCCGTTCTTGGCGACCACCGTCTGTGAAAAATCGGCGCGCAAGGTCTTCGTCGTTTCGAGAAATTGATGCAGCTTGTCGATCGCGCCGGCATGGGCAGGCTGGGCTGCAAGCAGACTCAGCGCCAGCAAAGCAAACCCGAACACCGCACCCGTGCGGTGAAAAATTGCATTCTCGAACATCAGCTTCCTTCCCTGCGGGCGATGACCTCGCGGCCGCCGCGGCCGTCCATCGCCGAGACCAAGCCGGCTTTTTCCATGGCCTCGATGAGCCGTGCCGAGCGGTTGTAGCCGATGCGCAGGTGGCGCTGCACCAGCGAGATCGACGCGCGGCGGTTCTTCATGACGATTTCGACGGCCTGATCGTAGAGCGCGTCGGATTCGCCATCACCCCGACCCTCGCCGCCGCCCTCCTCGTCGCCGTTGCCGCCTTCCTCGTCATCATCGAGCGCGGCGCCGCTCAGCACGCCTTCGACGTAATTCGGCGCGCCGGCGCGTTTCAGATAATCGACGACGCGATGCACTTCGTCGTCGGCGACGAAGGCGCCGTGCACGCGCGTCGGGTAGCCGGTTCCCGGCGCCAGGTAGAGCATGTCGCCCTGTCCGAGCAGCGCTTCGGCGCCCATCTGGTCGAGGATGGTGCGCGAATCGATTTTCGACGACACCTGGAAGGACATGCGCGTCGGAATGTTGGCCTTGATCAGGCCGGTGATCACATCGACCGACGGCCGCTGCGTCGCGAGAATCAGGTGGATGCCGGCGGCGCGCGCTTTCTGCGCAAGGCGCGCGATCAGCTGCTCGACCTTCTTGCCGGCGACCATCATCAGGTCGGCGAGTTCGTCGATGACGACGACGATGTTCGGCATCGGCACCAGCGGTTCCGGCGCTTCCGGCGTCAGCGAGAAGGGATTGGCCAGCTTGCCGCCGACTTTCTCGGCGTCCTTGATGCGGTGATTGAGGCCGGCGATATTGCGCACGCCGAGCGCCGACATCAGCTTGTAGCGCTTGTCCATTTCGCCGACGCACCAGGACAGCGCGTTGGCCGCGTGCTTCATGTCGACGACCACCGGCGCAAGCAGGTGCGGGATGCCTTCGTAGATCGACAGCTCGAGCATTTTCGGATCGACCAGGATCAACCGCACCTTGTCCGGCTCGGACTTGTACAGTAATGACAATATCATGGCGTTGAGGCCGACCGACTTGCCCGAACCGGTCGTGCCGGCAACCAGCAGGTGCGGCATCTTGGCGAGGTCTACGACCACCGGGTTGCCGCCGATGTCCTTGCCGAGCGTCATGGCCAGCGGCGAACTCATGTCGTGGTAGGCGGCGCTCGAGATGATTTCCGAGAGGCGCACGATCTGGCGCTTGGCGTTCGGCAGCTCGAGCGCCATGCACGACTTGCCGGGCACCGTCTCGACAACGCGCACCGAGACCATCGACAGCGCGCGCGCCAGATCCTTGGCGAGATTGACGATCTGCGCGCCCTTGACGCCGACCGCCGGCTCGATTTCGTAGCGCGTGATCACCGGCCCCGGATAGGCGGCCAGCACGCGCGCCTGCACGCCGAAATCGGCAAGCCGGCGCTCGATCAGGCGCGAAGTGTATTCAAGGCTTTCCGGACTGACGCGATCGGTCTGCGGCGTTCCGGGTTCGAGCAGATGCAGCGGCGGCAACAGGCCGCCGACCACCGCTTCGGGAAACAGCGGCACCTGGCGTTCGCGCTCGATCCGTTTTTCGACCTTGACCGGCAGCGCGGCGGCCGGTTTCGGCGTTTCGATGAAGATCGGTTCATGCGTTTCGACACGCCGCTTCTCGTCTTCGACCACCGCTTCGCGTTCGCGCGCCACCTCGCGGCCGATGCGCCGGTCCTGCCAGCGTTCGATCTGATCGCGCACGGTGCGGTAGATGAAATCGAGCAGGGCGCCAAAATGTTCGGCTGCCGAAAGCCAGGACATTCCGGAAAAAATGCTCCACCCGAGCGCCAGGGTAGCGAGCAGGGTCAGCGTTGCGCCGGTGTAGCCGAGATAGTGCACCGACAGCCTGCCGATTTCGATGCCCAGCATGCCGCCCGGAACAAGTGGCAGCTGGGCCTTGAGCGAATAGAAGCGCAAGGCTTCGAGCCCGCTGCTGGCGACGATCAGCACGACGAATCCAGCCAGCGCAATATACAGCGGCCGCCGGTCGGCCGTGCGCAGGCCGTCGAGGCGACGGTAGCCCCACCAGACGAGCGCCAGCATCAGCACCACCCACCACCATGCCGACAGGCCGAAGACATAAAGCAGCAGGTCGGCGAGCCAGGCGCCGCCACGGCCGGCGGGATTGTGCAGGACGACGCCCTGCACCGCATGCGACCAGCCCGGATCGCCGCGCTGATAGCCCCACAGCGCGAGACCGAGGAACGCCGCCAGGACGATCAGCGCCAGCCAGCGCGACTCCTGCAGCACCAGCGCAATTTTCTCCGGCAGCGGATTGGGCGCCTCGGCGGCGCCATCCATGCGGCCGGTGATCTTGTTGAGCGAAGCCATCGATATGCGTAGCGATTGGGCAAAAGGCCATTATAGCCGTCTGCGCTTAATCCCCGGTCAGAACGATGCGACCGTCTTCGATGCGAATGTAGTTGCTGGCCTCGAGATCCCGCATCACCCGGCTGACCATCTCGCGCGAGGCGCCGACCATTTTGGCCATGTCCTGTTTGGTCACCTTGCGGCGGATCAGGCGCAAGTCGCCTTCCTGTTCGGAAAGATCGAGAAGCAGCTTGGCGACCCGGCCGTACACGTCCATCAGCGCCAGGCTCTCGATCTTGCGATTCGCCATGCGCAAGCGCAGCACCAGGCTCTTCATGATGTTCAGGCAGAGGTCGACGTTTTCCGCCAGGGCCTTGGTGAAATCGACCTTGGCAATCTCGAGGAGTTCGCAGGGTTCGCTGGTGACCACATCAGCCGAGCGCGGCGAACCGTCGATCAGCCCCATTTCGCCAAAGCATTCGCCGGCGCCGAGCAGGGTCAAAATGACTTCGTTGCCTTCGGCATCGCGGTTCATGACTTTGGCGCTGCCGCTGACGATGACGAAAAGCGAGTCCGTGTAGTCGCCGGCACGGACGATCGTCGTATTGCGCGGCACCTTGCGGCTCACCGCCATGCGCGCAATCTGTTCGAGCTGCGTTTCGGAAAGGCCGGCGAACAGCAGGATGTTTTGCAATACCGACCGTGCAGAGCCCTGACCCGACGGACGCACTTCTCTTGCCATGGGGTTCTCTTTCATTTGAGCGCTATTTCAAATGCTTATGGAGCGATTATAAGATACTTTGATGGAAAGTCCCCGATGAGGGAACGGCTATTGATTGCCGGTTATAATTTCGTCCTGACCTTTCCGGAGCTAGACGATGAGCGCAACACCCCGCCACTGCCGCCTGCTGATCCTTGGCTCCGGCCCTGCCGGCTATACGGCGGCAGTCTACGCCGCGCGCGCCAACCTCAAACCGGTGCTGATCACCGGCATGGCCCAGGGCGGCCAGCTGATGACCACGACCGACGTCGACAACTGGCCGGCTGACGCCCAAGGCGTACAGGGACCGGAATTGATGCAGCGTTTCGAGGCGCACGCCAAGCGCTTCGAGACGGAAATACTTTTCGACCACATCCACACCGCGAAACTGACCGAGAAGCCCCTCATGCTGATCGGCGACGCCGGCAGCTATACCTGCGACGCATTGATCATCGCCACCGGCGCCTCGGCGCAGTACCTCGGCCTGCCCTCGGAAGAAGCGTTTTCCGGGCGCGGCGTTTCGGCATGCGCGACCTGCGACGGCTTCTTCTACAAGAACAGCCGGGTCGCAGTGATCGGAGGCGGCAACACGGCGGTCGAGGAGGCGCTGTATCTGGCCAATATCGCCAGCCACGTGACGGTCGTGCATCGGCGCGATAAATTCCGCAGCGAGAAAATCCTGCAGGACAAGCTCTTCGAAAAGGAGAAGGCCGGCAAGGTCACGATCAAGTGGAACAGCACACTCGACGAAATCCTCGGCGACGCGAGCGGCGTGACCGGCATGCGCATCAAGGACGTCAAGTCCGGCGCGACCGAAGAGGTGCCGCTGATGGGCGTGTTCATCGCCATCGGCCACAAGCCGAACACCGACCTGTTCGCCGGGCAGCTCGAAATGGAAGGCGGATACATCATCACCGAATGCGGACGCCAGGGCAACGCGACGGCGACCTCGATTCCCGGCGTGTTCGCCGCGGGCGACGTGCAGGATCACATCTACCGCCAGGCGTGCACCTCGGCCGGCACCGGCTGCATGGCCGCGCTCGACGCCGAGCGCTACCTCGACGGCCTCGAGCACTGAGGCGGCGGCCCGAACCCGCGCCGGTCGGCACGCTTGCAGCCGCCAGACGGTAAAGGCACTTGCATCGGATTTCAAAGTCGGAAAGCGTGTTGTCCCGCTGACGATTGAACCCCCGAGACGGTTTAGTGGACTAAGATGGTCACCATGAGCCACCGAACGTCGCCGCTGATTGCCATTGTCTGCGCCTTCTTATTGCTTGCCGCGCAGCAGTTCGCTTTCGCCCACTGGATCGGCCATATCGGCGTGACGACCAGCGCCGTGTCCGTCCAGGGTGGCGCCGACGGTGACGGGCATTCCGATCGTTCCTGCGAGACCTGTGCGGCCCTCGCCGCGCTCACCGCCGCGCCCCCCGCGTTTGTCGCGCCGATTGACATCGTGCCTGCGGCGGCGATTTCATTCACTGAAATTCTTCTGCCTGAAGTGCCGGCACGTTCCGCGCTGCCCTACGGCGCGCGCGCGCCGCCCGCCGTTCTCTGAAGCCTTGCTCGTGTTGTCGCCGTCCGCATACCGCGGCCGGCTTGGCCATTGCTTTGGAGACAAATCATGAAGGCGTTCAGCACGCGTGCACTCGCCGCGTCGATGGGCATTATGTCGGCAACATTCCTTTCCGGGTGCGCGCCGGTATCCCTGACCTTGGTGCCGGAGGAAGCCGGGCAAGGCGGAAGCGGACTCGTGCGACAGAACTTCGTTCAGCCGCATCAAATTGAAGTCACCCTGGACGGCCAGCTCTATACCGGCGCGTGGCGCACACAGGCGGCGCCTGATCACCCGCTCGCGCAGTCATATGACCACAAGCACACGGTTGGGCGCGTGATCACGACGCTGACCAATGCCAACGGAAACCACTTGTACTGCAACTGGCTGGTCGATGGTCTGCACGGCTTTGGGACTTGCGAAGCGGAGAGCCACAGGAAGTTCGATGTGACCATCGGGTAAGGTCGCGCGACTGTTTGCCGATGCGCCGCCATACTTTCTTCCTAGTCGTCTGCGCCCTGTTTCTGTTCGGTGCGCAGCAAGCATCTTTCGTTCACGCGATTGGGCATATCGGTGCCGACCTGCGCGCCGCATCCGTCCCTGCGGACAGCGGCGATGGCAAAGACAAGAATGCGCCCTCCAGCGAGTGCACGACGTGCATCGCCTTCGCCGCGCTCAATGCCGCACCACCCGCATTGATGCCGACGGTTGCCGAAGCGCAGGCCGCGGCCATCATCTTTCATGAACCTTCGCGCGCTGACGCACCAGCGCATTTCGCGGCATCCTACCCGGCACGCGCGCCACCGGTCCTGCTCTGACGTCTTGCTCTCGCCGTTTGCATGGCGCAGACGGCTTTCCCATTGCTTTGGAGAAGAGACATGAGAATCTACTCTACTGTGCTGGCGGCGCTGCTATCGATCCCCGCCATTGCCTTTGCAGCCGATGACGCCGATCTGCGCGCCCTGCGCGATGAAGTTGCGCAACTGCGCGCAGCCTATGAAAAACGCATCAGTGACCTGGAAAATCGCCTGGTCCAGGCGGAAGCCAAGGCCACCTCGGCCGAGAGCGCGGCGACCAAGGCCGAGATGGCGGCGAGCACACCCGCTGCCACACCGACCGGGGCCAACGCCTTCAATCCGGACATCTCGCTGATCCTCTCGGGCCAGTACAGCAATCTTTCGCAGAACCCGAAGGACTATCACATCACCGGCTTCCATCTGCCCGGCAGTGTCATTGACGATATCAAGCCGCAGCGGGGTTTCAGCCTGACCGAAAGCGAGCTTGGGGTTTCGGCCAATATCGATCATCTGTTCTACGGCGCGATGAATTTTTCCATCCATCCCGACAATACGGTGTCGACCGAGGAGGCTTTCGTCCAGACCATTTCGCTGCCGCATGGCCTGACCTTGAAAGCCGGGCGTTATTTCTCCGGCATCGGCTATCTCAACGAGCAACACTCCCATACTTGGGACTTCGTCGATCCGCCGCTAGCCTACAAAGCCTTTCTCGGCGGTCAATTCAATAATGACGGGGTTCAACTGCGCTGGCTTGCACCGACCGATACCTTTCTCGAATTCGGCGCCGAACTGGGCCGCGGCGCCAGTTACCCCGGCACCGACCGCGACAAGAACGGCTCCGGGGCGAGCGCCCTTTTTGCGCACGTCGGCGGTGATCTCGGCGTCAGCAACAGCTGGCGCGCCGGCCTTTCGCTGCTCGCCACCTCGCCGCATGATCGGCAATGGGACGACAGCGATGCGGCAAGCGTGGCCGTCAGCAATAGTTTCAGCGGCAGCAGCAAGCTGTGGATTGCCGACGGCGTCTGGAAATGGGCGCCGAACGGCAACGCCACCAACACCTATGTCAAGCTCCAGGGCGAATACCTGCGGCGGATCGAGAGTGGCGATCTGACTTACGACCCGAATGGCGCTTCGCTTGGACCTTCGGCGGGGCGCTATGCATCCACGCAATCGGGCTGGTATGTGCAGACCGTCTACCAGTTTGCGCCGACGTGGCGAGTCGGCCTGCGCGGCGAGCGGCTCGATGTGGGCAGCGTCGACTACGGCATCAACAACGCCGCGCTGCTGCGCCCCAATTACGCCCCGAGCAGTTACGCCGTGATGCTCGATTACAACCCGAGCGAGTTCAGCCGCATTCGCCTGCAATTTGCCCAGGACAAGTCCATTCAGGGCATGACGGACAACCAGATTTTCCTGCAATACCAGATGAGCCTTGGCGCCCACGGTGCCCACAAATTCTAGGAGACGGCCATGGTCAACAAACCGATTAAACCATTACTGGCGCTGGCCTTTGCGACGTTCGCACTGCCCGCGCTGGCCGCGCTCAATGTCCTCGCCTGCGAACCCGAGTGGGGCGCCTTAGCCGAGGCACTCGGCGGCGACAAGGTCAGCGTCTATAGCGCCACCAACGCCTTCCAGGACCCACACCACGTTCAGGCCAAGCCGAGTCTGCTAGCGAAAGCGCGCAGCGCGGACCTGGTCGTGTGTACCGGTTCGCAACTCGAAATCGGCTGGCTGCCGATTTTGCAGCAGCAGGCCGGCAACTCGAAGATTCAGGTCGGCCAACCCGGCTGCTTTGAAGCAGCCAAATTGGTTCATCTGCTCGAAGTGCCGAGTAGCGTCGATCGTTCGCTCGGTGATGTGCACCCCGGCGGCAACCCGCATATCCAGACTGATCCGCGCAATATCGCGCTGGTTGCCGATGCGCTGGCGAAACGTCTGGCGGAGATCGATCCAGCGAACGGTACTTACTACCAAGACAACTACAAGGCTTTTGCCGAACGCTGGAAGGCGGCGATCGCCAATTGGGAGCGGCAGGCCGCACCGCTCAGGGGCATGAACATCGTCGTGCACCACAAGGCTTTCGTCTATCTTGAAAACTGGCTCGGATTGCAGGAAGTTGCGACGCTCGAACCCAAGCCCGGTGTCGAACCGACCAGCGCCCACCTGTCGGAAGTGCTGGCGCAGTTGCAGAGGCAGCCGGCGCGAGCGGTGATCCGCTCGACCTACAACGACAGCCGCGGTTCGGAGTGGCTGTCCGAACGGGCCAAGATTCCTGCGGTGCTCCTGCCGGCCACGGTCGGCGGATCCGACCGGGCCAAGGATTTGTTCGGCTTCTTCGACGATACGATCCAGCGGCTTCTGGCCGTCCTCAAATAGACCGCGGAGAAAAACAAATGAATCTTGACGCCTTCAACCTTTCGATCCTCGTCCCGGCGCTCCTGGCCGGCCTACTGGTCCTCTCGACCCATGTGCCGCTGGGGATGCAAGTCCTCTCGCGCGGCATCGTGTTCATCGACCTGGCCATCGCCCAGATCGCCACCCTCGGCGTGATTGCCGCGGACCGGGTCGGTTTCGAGCCTGAAGGCTGGGTGGCGCAGGTGGCCGCCGTCTCGGCAGCACTGCTCGGCGCCGCGTTGCTGACCTGGACCGAAAAGCGCTGGCCGGAAATTCAGGAGGCGCTGATCGGTGTGCTGTTCGCACTCGCGGCAAGCGGCGGAATGATTCTGGTCGCGAATAATCCGCACGGCGGCGAACACCTGCAGGAATTGCTGTCCGGCCAGATCCTGTGGGTCAGCTACAAGCAGTTGCTGCCGGTTGCCGTTCTCAATGCCATCATCCTGATCTTATGGTTTTTGCGCGGAAGGCGGCTTGGACGCTTCGGCTTCTACGGACTGTTCGCCTTCGCAGTCACCGCCTCAGTCCAGTTGGTCGGCGTCTACCTGGTCTTTGCCAGCCTGATCGTTCCCGCCTTGGCTAGCCGAGGGTACTTGCCCAGTCGCCGCTTGTTCGTCGCCTATGGTGTCGGTGCAGCTGGTTATGCCTTGGGGCTGGGGTTGTCGACGCTATTCGATCTCCCGTCCGGTCCTCTCGTGGTATGGACTTTGGCTCTGGTCGGGATGTCGGCATACCAATCGATAGCAAAGCTCCAACCGGCGATGAAATAGAAACGATGATGGCCCGATCCAATTGCCACCTCGGTCGAGTCATCGTGGAGATGAATCGAGGGAACTTAGGGAATTGCTGAATAAGTAACCGCGAATTGCCGCAGCAAAGGGGAGTCGAGACGAAATTGTGAAACACGTTGGATTTTCATCGATGGAATGGCCGTTTTGTGGGCAGGTTGCGGGGCATTCCCCGGCATCCTGCTTATTGCGGACGCAACTCTCCTGTCAGCGGTCGTCCCCACTTGTTGATGTTGAGCATCGCCAGCATGGCGAAGGCCCGGTTGGCATTCTTCGCCAAGCCGCGATAGCGCACCTTGGCAAAGCCCCACAGACGTTTCAAGACCAGAAACGGATGCTCGACCTTGGAGCGCACGCTGGATTTGCGCCGGTTCGTCGCCTTGTCGGCCTCAGTCAGCGGGCAGTTATGGTAGGCGCGTTTATTGGTGAAGTCTTTCGCCTTGGGCGCCAGTGCCTTGAGCCGCGCTCTCTGCGCCTTGCCTCGATAGGCGCTGTCGCCGTAGAAACGGGTTTCGCCGCCATGCAACAGGTTCGGTACTTGGTGGCTGTCATGAACGTTGGCCGCCGTGACGCTCGCGCTATGAACCAGGCCGGTCTGGCTGTCGGCGCCAATGTGCAGCTTCATGCCAAAGTGCCAGTCTTTACCTTTCTTGGTTTGGTGCATTTCCGGATCGCGGGTCTTGTCCTGATTCTTGGTCGAGGGCGGTGCGGCGATCAGCGTCGCATCGACAATCGTGCCGCCCGAGAGCTTCATGCCGTTGGCCATCAACAACTCTCCGACCTTGGCAAACAAGGCAGCACCGAGTTCGTGCGCTTCGAGCAGATGACGGAAGTGAAGCAGTGTCGTGGCATCCGGTACGCGCTCCCGGCCCAAGTCAATGCGGCAAAACTCGCGAAAGACCGGAACATCGTAGAGCGCATCTTCACAGGCTTCGTCGCTCAAGTTGAACCAGTTGGCGATACAGTACATCCGCAACATGCGCTCAACTCCAACCGGCGGGCGTCCGTTTCCCGCCTTCGGGTAATGCGGCTCAATCAACGCGCAGAACGCCGACCACGGCATCAGACTCTCCATGCGCGCCAAGAACTCCGCCTTGCGCGTCGCCCGCCGATGCTTCTCGAACCCCTTTGCCGCCGCCAGTGTCATCTGTTTCATCCCTGCACCCCTCGTGGTCAACTCTCTTCTTTTGACGCAATGACAAAAGAATCGTTCACTACAGGTGCTACTTATTCAGTGTTTCCTTAGGCGATGCCGGCCACTGCCGCCAGCGTCGTGTCGATGTCCTTGCGGCTGACATCGAGGTGGGTCACCGCGCGGATCTCGCCGCGCACCTGCCCCATGCGCACGCCGCGGTCGAGCAATTTCGCGAGGAAGGCCTCGTTCGTCAAACCCATGCCGGCGGGATCGAAGAACACCATGTTCGTTTCCGGGTGCGGCGTCCTGACGTGAATTCCCGGAATTTGCACCAGGCCTTCGGCCAGCCGCCGGGCATTGTCATGATCCTCGGCCAGCCGTTCGACGTGATGATCGAGCGCGTACAGGCAGCCGGCCGCGGCGATCCCGGCCTGGCGCATGGCGCCGCCGAACACATGCTTGTAGCGGCGCGCTTCGGCGATGAAAGCTTTGCTGCCGGCCAGCACCGCGCCGATCGGCGCGCCCAGCCCCTTGGTGAAGTCGATCCACAAGCTGTCGACCGTCGCCGCAAAATCGGCGGCGGCTGTTTTGGTGGCCACGCAGGCATTGAGCAGTCGGGCGCCATCCATGTGCAGCGCCAGCCCCTCGGTTTTCGCTGCCGCTGACAGGGCTTGCAATTGCCCGAGCGACCACACCGTGCCGCCGGCAAAATTGTGCGTCTGCTCGACACAGACGAGGCGCGGCGTCGGGCCGTAGGGTGGCGGCGCTGTCTTGAGCCGCTGCAGCGCCTGGCGCAAATCATCAGGACCGAAGTTGCCGCGCTCGCTGACGACGGGCTCGACGAGCACACCGGAACTCAATGCCATGCCGCCCGACTCGGCGCGGATGATATGCGCCATCCAATCCGAGATGATCGCGTCGGCCGGGCGCGTATGCACCTTGATCGCCACAAGATTGCACATCGTTCCGCCGGGGAACCACAGTGCGGCTTCCTTGCCGAGCAGTTCGGCGACCCGCTCCTGCAAGCGGTTGACGGTGGGGTCCTCGCCGCGCTGTTCATCGCCAACTTCGGCGCCGGCGATGGCCGCGCGCATTGCCGCCGTCGGGCGGGTCTCGGTATCGCTGCTCAAGGGAATCATGGTCGCTTGCTTTCAAGATAAGACGAATTGGAAATATGCTGCATGGCAAGGAACCGGCGCACCATGCCGCTCAAGCCTGCTTGATTCGTATTCTCCTCGCTCTTCGTGGTTAAATGCCCTTTCCCGGTGACAAAGTCTGCAAATGAATCAGCGTCAGCAACCCGACCCCGACGATCTGGCCGCGTTTCAAGCGGCGATCGACGGCGCGACGCCGCTGCGCCCGGTCGACCGGCTCAGCTTCGAACCGCCCAAGCCGAGCGCGCGGCCGCGCCAGAGCGAACTCGACGAAGCCGCGGCGATCAGCGAATCGCTGCATGGCGCGCTCGGAATCGACGACCTCCTGGCCATTGCGGACGCCGACTCCTTCCTGCGCGATGGCCTGCCGCGCAGCGTTCTGCGCGATCTGCGCCGCGGCCGCTGGGCCATCCAGAACCACATCGACCTGCACGGCATGAACCGGCACGAGGCGCACGAACAGGTGGCGATCTTCCTCGCCGAATCGCAGAGCGAGGGCAAGCGCTGCCTGCGCATCGTGCACGGCCGCGGCAACGGCTCGCCCGGCCGCGAAGGCGTATTGCGCCAGCTCGTCAGGAGCTGGCTGGCGCGGCGCAAGGATGTGCTGGCTTTCTGTCACGCCCCGCCGAACGACGGCGGTGAAGGCGCGCTCTGGGTTTTGCTCAAGGCTGAACGGTGCGCACCACGCTAGCCGGGTCGCCACAACGTTGCGGATCACTGGCGTAAGCCGCCACACCGGCCTGATGCAGACGTTGCAGATAGCAGCCGTAATGCCCGCTCCAGGCAAAGGCGTGATCATCGGCGAGTAGCCCGGGCACATTGGTCAGATCGATTTCCGAGACTTGCAAGGCTTCGCCGCCGGTGGCCTGCAACACGCCTTCGACGAGAAGCATGTCGGAGAGCAGGTACATGGCATATTTTTCCGGAATCGCGAAGCGTTTCTCCGTTTCTTCCAGCGTCAGCTCGGCCGTTTCCCCAATTGCGGCCGTGAGCCTGGCGCGCTGTATGGCGTCGTGTCCGGCGTCTTTGCCGAAAAGGCGCTCGACCGCCGGCAGAACGCCGCGCGTCACCGGCGGACTGATGGCGGTCATCGACACGGGTGGCGGCAATGCAGCCCTGACGCCCTCGAGTTTCTCCGCGAGCAGCGTGCGCGCAGCGGCGAGATCGGCGACACTCATCGGCTGTAGCACGCAGATCGAGGTCATGCGGACCTTCTCGCACAGCGCGCGATGCCAAAGCTTCTGTCCGAGGTCATCGCCGAATGACCAGTGCTCGCCGGCGATCTGCATGCTGCCACCGCCGATGTCGAGCACATGACTGGTCTTTAGCTTGTCGCCGAGCAACTGGCGCGCAGCGAAATACCCGTAGCGGCCTTCGACATTCTGCGGCAGCACGAGCACGGCGACGCCGCTCGCGGCCTCGATGCGGGCGAGGATGCCGGCGAGCTTATCGGGATCTTCGCGCAAAGCAATGCGCCAGGCTGAAAAGCCGCCGCCGACGCGAACGCAATCGGTGGGAAAACCGCCCTGTTTCGGCAATTCGCGCAGCGCCGCTATCGTCGCAGTCTCGTCGAGACCGCCGCCGGCCAGCAACGGGCCAATAAAATCGATGTCGGTCCGCGTCGTCACGCTGCTGTCGGAAACACCGGCGCGGATGCCGGACGAACCGATGTCAAAGCCGATCCGGCAAGACTCGCCGGCGAAGACCGTCGCGGCAAGCAGGCCGCAGGCCAGGCCAAGCCAGCGGACTGAATCACGCATACGTGCTCACAGGTGCAGATAACCGATCACGCCGAACACCAGACCGATTCCCGTAGCGCTGAAGACACCGCCCAGCATCCAGCGCTTGCGCGTGAGCAGCGTGATCGCCGAGAGGGCAATGGCGATTTGCAGCAAGGTCGTGGCCAGTGCCCAGCGTTCGTGCACGTGCATTTCCTCTTCGCTCTTCTGGTCGGCTTCCTTGGCGGCCGCCTCGAGTTTTTCCGCTGCGATCTTGATCTCTTCCTTTTCCGTCTTATAGCGCTCGACGGCCTGGCTGAATTTTTCCTGTGCGCCACCCGCAGTCAGCGCAACCGCCAGCTCGGCGAGGTTCTGCTTGTTGCTCTTGGCTTGGTAGTAATTCCACTGATCCGACGCCGAGGTTTTCTGAATCGCCGCCTCGTTCTTGTAGAGCAGCGCCGCATTCTGCGAATGCCCGCCCATGTAGCCAAAGATCGCGCCGACCGTTGAAAGAACCGCGGTCAGTACGGCCACCTGTGCGGTAAACCGGTCGCCGCCGTGTTGGGCAGCATGTTCAACTTCGTGATCGTGCGGGCCGTGCACATGAAATCCATCATCGGACATTGGTCGTACTCCTTGCAATTGCGGTGGTGGGGATTCTGCGGCGTGATTCTAACGCGCGGCGAATCGCGCGCGGGAGGAGAGCGACAAGAACGCCCCGACACGAAAACGGCTCGCGATCGCGCGAGCCGTTTTTGCCTGCAGCGGCAATCAGACGGCCGCTTCGCCAGTCTCGCCGGTGCGAATGCGAACGACTTGCTCGACGGCCGAGACGAAAATCTTGCCGTCGCCGATCTTGCCGGTGCGCGCGGCCTTGATGATGGCATCGATGGCATTGTCGACCTCGCCGTCGGCGACGACGATCTCGATCTTGACCTTGGGCAGGAAATCGACGACGTACTCGGCGCCACGATAAAGCTCGGTGTGGCCTTTCTGCCGGCCGAAACCCTTCACTTCCGTGACCGTCAGGCCGGACACGCCGATTTCCGACAGCGCCTCGCGAACTTCGTCGAGTTTGAAAGGTTTTATTACCGCTTCGATTTTCTTCATTGCCACTGCCTCCCAAAATGACTAACGAGATCGTACCAGAAATTGCCGCTCAATATGGATCGCGATAGCGATTGGTGATCGGAAAACGCCAGTCCTTGCCGAAACCGCGCTGCGTCACGCGGATTCCGACCGGCGACTGGCGCCGCTTGTACTCGCTGATCTTGAGCAGATGCACGACGCGGCGCACGTCAGCCTCGGCGTAGCCCTTGGCGATGATCTCGCGCGGCGAGAGATTCTCTTCCATATAGGCCTCGACGATGGCGTCGAGCACCTCGTACGGCGGCAGGCTGTCCTGATCGGTCTGGCCAGGTTTCAACTCGGCCGACGGCGGACGCGTGATGATGCGCTCGGGAATCGCGTAGGAAACCGTGTTGCGCCAGCGCGCGATGCGATAGACCAGCGTCTTGACGATGTCCTTGATCACCGCGAAACCGCCGGCCATGTCGCCGTAAAGGGTGCAGTAGCCGACGGCCATTTCCGACTTGTTGCCGGTCGTCAGCACCAGCGAGCCGCTCTTGTTCGAGAGCGCCATCAGGATCATGCCGCGGATGCGCGCCTGCAGGTTTTCCTCGGTGGTGTCGGCCGGCAGGCCGGCGAATTCCTTTTGCAGCAGGTCGGCGAAAGTCTGCATCGCCGGCCCGATATTGATTTCGTCGTAGCGCACGCCGAGCAGGCGCACCATCTCGCGCGAATCGGCGAGGCTGATGTCTGCGGTGTAGGGAGACGGCATCATCACCGCGCGCACCTTGTCGGCGCCCAGCGCATCGACCGCCACGCACAGCGTCAGCGCCGAATCGATGCCGCCCGAAAGGCCGATGATCGCGCCGGGAAAGCCGTTCTTGCCGAGGTAGTCGCGCACGCCGACGACCAGCGCCCGATAGACTTCGGCTTCGATCGCTGGCTCGGCAACGATCACGCCGGGCAGCGGCTGGCCGTCGACCAGTTCGACGATGCCCAGTGCTTCTTCGAACTTCGGCATCTGAAAACAGAGTTCACCGCGCGAACCGAGCATGAACGAGCCGCCGTCAAAAACCAGTTCATCCTGCCCGCCGACCATGTTGGCATAGATCATCGGCAGACCGGTGGCGTCGATTCGCTCGCGCAGGATTTCGGCGCGCAACTGCTGCTTGCCGATGTGGTAGGGCGAGGCGTTGAGCACCAGCAGTACCTGTGCGCCGGCGTCGCGCGCCAGGTCCGCCGAGCCCGCCTCCCAGACATCGGCGCAGATATTGATGCCGCAGCGCACGCCCTTGATCGTCACCACGCAGGGCATCGCGGCCGATTCGAAATAGCGCTCTTCGTCGAAGACCTCCTCGTTGGGCAGGCGCTGCTTGCAGTAGGTGGCGACGCGCCGGCCGCCCTCGAGCAGCGTCGCAGCGTTGAAGCAGCTGCCGTCTTTCGCCATCGGGTGGCCGACGAGGACGGCAATGCCCTGCACCTTGGCGGCCAGAGAATCGAGTTCCCGTTCGCAGGCGGCGTAAAAATCCTCGCGCAAGAGCAGGTCCTCGGGCGGGTAGCCGCAGAGCACCAGTTCCGGCGTCAGCAGCAAGTCTGCGCCTTGCGCCTGGGCGCGCTGGGCGAAATCGACGATGCGCGCCGCGTTGCCGGCAAAATCGCCGACTGTGGCGTTGATTTGGGCAACGGCAATCTTCAGTGTCATAGGCGTAACTATAAACGTTAATCAGGCCGCAGGTCGCAAGCCGGCGTTGCGGCTGTCACTTACCCCAGGCGGCGAGGAATTCCCGCCAGTGCGGCTTGCCCAACTTTTCTAGTTCGCTGCGCACGAAGGCGATCTCGACGGCATATTCGTCGCGCGAAAGCTCGCCGCGCATCAGCCGGAAGCGCAAGGACACGAGGTAGGTATTCATCACGTCGGTTTCGCAGTAGTCGCGAATTTCGGCGACCTTCCCGGCCTGCCACGCTTCCCAGACTTTGCTGCCGTCCATGCCGAGCTTGCCGGGGAAGCCGATCAGCTTGGCCAGCGCGTCGAGCGGGGCGCTGGCGCGCGGCTGGTACATCGCGAGCAGGTCCATCAGGTCGAGATGGCGCGTGTGGTAGCGGCTGATGTAGTTGTTCCACTTGAAGTCGCGGCTGTCGCCGTAATCGCCGTCGCCCAGATCCCAGTAGCGCGGCGCGACGACGCTGTGGATCAGGCCGCGATAATGCAGGACCGGCAGGTCGAAGCCGCCGCCGTTCCACGAGACGATTTGCGGCGTGAATTTCTCGACGCCGTCGAAGAAACGCTGGATGATTTCGCCTTCGCTCTGCTCGGGCTCGGCCAGCGACCAAACGCGCAAATCCTTGCCGGCGCGCAGCGCGCAGGAGATCACCGCGACGCGCTGCAGATGCAGCGGCAGAAAATCGTTGCCGCTTTGCGCCCGGCGCTGCTGAAAAGCCATTTCGGCGACTTCGGCGTCGGACAGCGCCGGGTCGAGCTCATGCAGACGACGCAATCCCGGCACATCGGGAATGGTTTCGATATCGAAAACGAGGACGGGGTTCATTGTCGTTCAGGCCGGGAAAACGCCGGTCGACAGGTAGCGGTCGCCGCGGTCGCAAACGATGGTGACGATGGTCGCATTCTCGACTTCGCGCGCGATGCGCAGCGCGACGACCAGCGCGCCGCCCGAGGAGATGCCGGCAAAAATCCCCTCTTCACGGGCCAGGCGCCGGGTCATTTCCTCGGCGTCGTGCTGGGCCACCGGTTCGACGCGATCGACGCGCGCCGGGTCGAAGATCTTCGGCAGATAGGCTTGCGGCCACTTGCGGATGCCGGCGATTTGCGACCCGGGCGCGGGCTCGCAGCCGATGATGCACACCGCCGGACTCTGCTCCTTGAGATAGCGCGAAACGCCCATGATCGTTCCGGTCGTTCCCATGCTGCTGACAAAATGGGTGATACGCCCCTGCGTTTCGCGCCAGATCTCGGGGCCGGTGCCCTCGTAATGCGCGAGCGGATTATCGGGATTGGCGAACTGGTCGAGGATGATGCCGCGGCCCTCGGCGCGCATCTTCTCGGCGACGTCGCGCGCGAGTTCCATGCCGCCGTCCTTCGGCGTGAGCACCAGCTCGGCGCCGAAGGCGCGCATCGTCTGCCGGCGCTCGACGCTCTGGTTTTCAGGCATCACCAAAATCATTCGGTAGCCGCCCATCGCCGCAGCCATGGCCAGCGCGATGCCAGTATTGCCCGAGGTGGCTTCGATCAGCGTGTCGCCGGGCTTGATGTCGCCGCGCCCTTCGGCACGCCGGATCATCGACAGCGCCGGTCTGTCCTTGACCGAACCGGCCGGATTGTTGCCTTCGAGTTTGGCCAGGATGACGTTGCCGCGCGCCTCGACTGCGGCGCCCGGAAGCCGCTTCAGGCGCACCAGCGGCGTGCCGCCGACGAAGTCCTCGAGCGTCTTATGCATGCGCGGCCAGCCATTTGACATAGCGCGAGACGCCTTCCTCGACGCAGGCGAAAGGTGCGTCGTACCCGGCGGCGCGCAGCTTTGCAAGATCGGCCTGAGTGAAGCTCTGGTACTTGCCCCGGAGCGCCTCGGGGAAAGGGATGTATTCGATGAAGCCTTGGCGCAGCAATTCGGCAAGCGGCAGCGCCGCTTCGCCGGCGAGCGCCCGGCAAGCGTTCACATTGGCCACGGCCAGCTCGTTGAAGCTTTGCGCCCGGCCGGTTCCGAGGTTGAAGATGCCGGATTTCCGCGGATGTTCGAGGAAGAAAAGATTGACCTTGGCGACATCGTCGACACTGACAAAGTCGCGCTTCTGCTCGCCGTCGGCGTAGCCGTCGCAACCTTCGAAGAGCTTGACTTTGCGCGCCGCGCGGAACTGCTTGTAGTGGTGAAAAGCGACCGAAGCCATGCGCCCCTTGTGCGATTCGCGCGGGCCGTAGACATTGAAGTAACGCAGCCCGACGATCTGCGACAAGGCTTCGGGCAGACGCTGGCGGACGATCTGGTCGAAGAGGAACTTCGAATAGCCATAGACATTGAGCGGCGCTTCGAAAGCGCGCTCTTCCTTGAACTCGCTGCCGCCGCCGTAAGTCGCGGCGCTCGAGGCGTAGAGAAATTGCACTTCCTTGGCCTGGCACCAGTCGAGCAGCGCGAGTGAGTAACGGAAATTGTTTTCCATCATGTAGCGGCCGTCGGTTTCCATGGTGTCGGAACAGGCGCCTTCGTGGAATACCGCGGCGACATCACCGTCGAAGCGACCGGCGGCGAGCCGTGCAATGAATTCATCCTTGTCGAGGTAATCGGCGATCTGGCAGTCGACGAGATTGCTGAACTTGTCGGCGCGCGTCAAATTATCGACGGCGATGATCTGGCTCTCGCCGCGCTCGTTGAGCGCCTTGACGAGATTTGAACCAATAAAGCCGGCAGCACCGGTAACTATCGTATACATCCCATATCCTCAGTTCTTGCAGTTCTTTTCTTGCACCTAAGTTAACTCGTCACACCGGCGAAAGAACGTCACCCCGGAAGGCTTAAATCCGGGGCCGGTGTCCAGTTCGTCGCACTTACTGGATTCCGGCTTTCGCCGGAATGACGAATTTCCACTTAATCAGCCCTTCGCTAAGCTCAGTTGAGTGCAGCATCGAGTTCGGCGCGCGTGACCACCGCGGTGCCGAGCTTGCCGACCACGATGCCCGCCGCAACGTTCGCCACATGAATCGCCGTGGGCCAATCGGCGCCATGCGCGAGCATCACGGCGAGCGTCGCGATGACGGTATCGCCGGCGCCGGACACATCGAACACTTCGCGTGCCACCGCCGGTTCATGGGCCGTGCCCTGCGCGCGAAACAACGTCATTCCCGCTTCGCTGCGCGTGACCAGCAGCGCCTCGAGCCCAAGTTCGGAACGCAAGGCGTTGGCTTTCGCCTCGAGTTCGGCTTCGTCCTTCCAGCGCCCGACCACTTCGCGCATTTCGGAACGGTTGGGCGTGACGATCGTCGCTCCGGCGTACTTGGCGTATTCGTCGCCTTTCGGGTCGACGAGGACGATCTTTCCCGCCGCGCGCGCCAGGCGAATCATTTCGCTGACATGCGCCAGCCCGCCCTTGCCGTAATCGGAAAAAATCACCGCGTCGCAGTCGGGCAGTCGCGCGCCGAATTCGGAAAATTTGGCGCGCAGCACTTCGTGCGAGGGCGTCGTCTCGAAATCGATGCGCAGGAGCTGCTGCTGGCGGCCGATGACGCGTAGCTTGACAGTCGTGGTAATGGCTTCGTCGACGTGCAGGCTGGCGTCGATTCCGCCCGCAGTGAGTAGACGCTTCAAGCTCTCGCCCGGCTCGTCTTTGCCAACGAGGGCCAGCAGGCAGACCTGCGCGCCGAGCGCCGCGGCGTTGCGCGCGACGTTGGCCGCGCCGCCCGGGCGCTCCTCGCTGCGCTCGACCTTGACGACCGGCACCGGCGCTTCGGGTGAAATGCGCGACACCTCGCCGAACCAGTAGCGATCGAGCATGACATCGCCGACGACGAGCAGGCGAACAGCCGACAGATCTCCCAACTGCATGAACAATTTCTCCGACTAAGGCGTCAAATCGAATTCTTCGGTGCGCTTCGGCGAGTAGGTCTCCCAGCCGCCGCAAGCCGGACAACGCCAATAGAACTGGCGCGCCTTGAAACCGCAATTATCGCACCGATAGCGCGCCAGGCGACGCGTATAACCTTGCACTATGCTCTTGGCAAGGTCGAGATCGGGGCGCGACTCGGGCGGCGCGACGAGCAGGCGCGCTTCGATCAGCTTGTCGAAACCGAGCAGGGTCGGATTGCGCTTGAGTTCGTCGCGCACCAGGGCATAGGCCGCGTCGGCGCCTTCGCTCTCGAGCACCAGTTGAAAGACCACGTCGAGCAGGTCGAGCGAGGGGTAGCGTTCGAGATAGCCGCGCAAAAGCTGCAGGCCTTCGTCGCGGCGATCGAGCTTGCGGAAAGCATCGAGCAGGCGCTGCGCGACGAGCGCCAGGAAGGTGGGATCCTGCTGCTCGATGCGCTGCCAGCAGGCGATCGCCTCTGCGCTTCGGTCCTGTTGCGCCTCGATGTCGCCTTGCAGAAGGCTCGCGCGCACGCACTTGCGATTGCGCTCGAGCGCGGTCGAAAGATACGCGCTCGCGGCGTCGGGACGCGAACGTATCATTTCGGCTCCGGCCAGTTCGCAGAAATACTCGGCAACTTCCTTCTGCGTCGAAATATCGGGTAGTTCAGCGGAGATGGCGATCGCCTTCTCCCAGTCTTTTTCGAGCTGGTAGATTTCGAGGAGATTGCGCTTGGCATCTTCGACCCGCGGCGAATTGCGCAGCCGGTCGAAGATTTCCTCGGCGCGGTCGAGCAGGCCGGCTTTCAGGTAGTCCTGGCCAAGCTCGCTCAAAGCCTGCAACTTCAAGTCTTCGGGCAGATCCTCGCGATCGACGAGATTCTGGTGCATGCGCGTTGCGCGCTCGATCTCGCCGCGGCGGCGGAAAAGGCTGCCGAGCGCGAAATGCAGTTCGATGGTCTGCGGATCGACCTTGACGGCATCGACGAAGGCTTCGATGGCCCGGTCGGGCTGCTCGTTGAGCAGGAAGTTGAGCCCCTGGAAATACGAGCGCGGCAGCGCCCGCGATTCCTTGACGAGGTGCCTGATATCGATGCGCGCGGCGGCCCAGCCCAATGCGAAAAAGAGCGGGAAGAAGAGCAGTTGCCAGTACTCGAATTCAATCATCGAGGAGTCTCAGTTAGGGCCATGCCAAACCGCCTAGGCGCCATGGGGCCGTTCAAGACCACGTCATCCCGGCGAAAGCCGGGATCCAGATTGTGCCCCAAAAACCTGGATTCCGGCTTTCGCCGGAATGACGATGCTAATCGTTGTCGCCATGCAAATCGCGTGCGCTCGTTGCGCTTAACTGCTTTTCTCAATTTGCCTCGCGTCGCGCTTTAATCGGGACACTTCGCGACGCAATCCGAAAATCGTGCCGAGCAGCGACAATACCCCGAGTGCCGCGCCGCCGGCGAAGAAAGCCAGAACGATGATGATCAGCGGCGCTTGCCACTCGGTGTCAAGGAAAAAGCGAACGCTGACCGGGTCCGTGTTCTTGAGCGCGAAGGCGAGCAGGAACAGGAATATGAAAATCCGGCAGGCCCACGACAAGGCACGCATCTTCATCTCCGAGCGATAAAAAAGGCGGCAACTCGCGTTGCCGCCTGTGTTCTGACCACGGCGGCCGACTCAGTCCGCTTTGAGCGCGCTATCGACGCGCTCGCGCAGTTCCTTGCCGGCCTTGAAATGCGGAACCCATTTTTCCGGCACACTGACCTTGTCCCCGGACTTCGGGTTACGGCCGACGCGCGGCGGACGATAGTTCAGCGCAAAACTGCCAAAGCCGCGAATCTCGATGCGATCGGCCTTGGCCAAAGCCTCGGACAAGGCATCGAGGATCATCTTGACCGCGTAATCGGCGTCCTTGGCCACCAGTTGCGGAAACCGCTCCGCCAGCCGCGCGATCAGATCTGACTTGGTCATACGCAAACCTTATTGCGGGTTGTTGAGCTTGGCTTTCAGCAAAGCGCCAAGATTGGTCGTTCCCGAGTTCGCACTGCTGTCGGCCGTAAACTTCTGCATCGCTTCGTGCTGCTCGGCTTGATCCTTGGCCTTGATCGACAGGTTGATCGAGCGCGTCTTGCGATCGATGTTGATGATCATCGCTTCGACGGCATCGCCTTCCTTGTACACCTTGGTCAGATCCTCGATCCGGTCGCGCGAGACTTCGGAAGCGCGCAGATAGCCTTCCATGTCGCCTTCGAGGGTGACGATCGCACCGCGCGCATCGACCGACTTGATCACGCCATTGACAATGGCATTCTTCTCGTGGGTGGCGATGAAGCTGGTGTAAGGATCGCCGTCAAGCTGCTTGATGCCGAGCGAAATGCGTTCCTTCTCGGTGTCGATGGCCAGAACGACGGCTTCGACTTCGTCACCCTTCTTGAAGTTGCGGATGGCTTCTTCGCCGGGAACCGACCACGACAGATCGGAGAGGTGCACCAGGCCGTCGATGCCGCCGGGCAGACCGATGAACACGCCAAAATCGGTGATCGACTTGATCGCACCGCGGACCTTGTCGCCCTTCTTCTGGTTCATCGAGAACTCGTCCCACGGATTCGCTGCGCACTGCTTCATGCCCAGCGAAATGCGGCGGCGCTCTTCGTCGATCTCGAGGATCATCACTTCGACTTCGTCGCCGAGCTGGACGACCTTGGACGGATGGACGTTCTTGTTGGTCCAGTCCATTTCGGAAACGTGCACCAGGCCTTCGATACCCTGTTCGATTTCGACGAATGCGCCGTAATCGGTGAGATTGGTGACCTTGCCAAACAGGCGCGTGCTCTGCGGGTAACGGCGCGAAATGCCGACCCACGGATCTTCGCCGAGCTGCTTGAGGCCCAGGGAAACGCGATTCTTCTCCTGGTCGAACTTGAGGATCTTGGCTTGCACTTCGTCGCCGACCGCCAGTACTTCGGACGGGTGACGGACGCGGCGCCAGGCCAGATCGGTGATGTGCAGCAGGCCGTCAATGCCGCCGAGATCGACGAAGGCGCCGTAATCGGTGATGTTCTTGACGATGCCCTTGACGATACTGCCTTCCTTCAAGTTGGAGAGCAGCGCTTCGCGCTCTTCGCCGACGGAAGCTTCGAGAACGGCACGGCGGGAAACGACGACGTTGTTGCGCTTGCGGTCGAGCTTGATGACCTTGAATTCGTAGGTCTTGCCTTCGTACGGCGTGGTGTCCTTGACCGGGCGCATGTCGACCAGCGATCCGGGCAGGAAGGCGCGCACGCTGTTGGCCATGACGGTCAGGCCGCCCTTGACCTTGCCGGTGATCGTGCCGGTCACGAGGGTGCCTTCGTTAAGCGCGGCTTCGAGGAAGTTCCACGCGGCGACGCGCTTGGCGCGTTCGCGCGACAGGCGGGTTTCACCGAAACCGTTTTCGAGCTGCTCGATGGCGACTTGAACGAAATCACCGACCTTGACTTCGAGTTCGCCGGCATCGCTTAAGAATTCTTCACGTTCGATATAGCTTTCGGATTTCAGTCCGGCATTGACGACCACGAAATTCTGGTCGATGCGAACGACTTCTGCGGTGATGACCTCGCCCTGGCGCATTTCCTGGCGCGCGAGGCTGGCTTCGAAAAGGTCGGCAAAACTTTCTTGAACTACGGGGTTGGCTGACATATGTGAGGGACCTGTCCGCATGACTGCGGGTAAAGTTAAAAAAACATCGCCAGTCACGGGACCCGAACTGGCAATACCTGGAAGCGCCGCAAAGCCGCGCCCCCTGCTACGAACCGCTGTTACAAAATCTTCCTGAACCAGCCCAGCACCTGAGCAGCGGTCTGATCTATGGTCAGATTCGTCGCATCGAGCAAGTGGGCGTCGGCTTCCTGCTGCAAGGGCGCGACGCTGCGTCGGCTGTCGCGTTCGTCGCGTTCGCGCAAATCCAGCAAAAGAGGCTGGATACTAGCAGCGATTCCTTTTTCGATCAACTGCTTATAACGTCTTTGCGCCCGCACCTCGACGCTGGCGGTGAGAAAAACCTTGGTCTGGGCGTCGGGAAACACGACGGAAGCCATGTCGCGGCCGTCCGCCACGAGGCCCGGCGCCCGGCGGAAGACCCGCTGCCGGAAGAGCAAGGCCGCGCGCACCGCCGGCATAACCGCGATCTGCGAGGCCCCCGACGAGATATCCTCGGTACGGATCGCGTCGCCGACCTCGACGCCGGAGAGCTTGATCGAGTCTTCGCCGAATTCCGCATCCAGGCTGGCAGCGACGGCGGCGACGCCGGCTTCGTCGCCCCAGGCCACGCCGGCGCGTTGTGCCGCGAGCGCCGTCAGGCGATAGAGCGCGCCCGAATCGAGATAATGCCAGCCGAGGGCCTGCGCCACCCGTATTGCGATCGTCCCCTTGCCGGACGCCGAAGGACCGTCGATGGCAATTACCGGCACCGCTTGCGTCACGGCGGCAAAGTATTCGAAATACTCGGGGAAAGTCTTGCTGACACAGCCCGGATCGTTGATGCGCAGCGGCACCCCCAGCGCCGCCAGCGAGAAACACATGGCGATGCGGTGATCGTCGTAGGTGGCGATGCCTTCAGGCGGCGTGCGTAGTCCGGCCGGAGGCGGCGTCACGCGGACGAAATCGGCGCCGGTCTCGACCGTTGCACCGAGCTTGCGCAGCTCGGTGGCGAGCGCCTCGATACGGTCGGTTTCCTTGACCCGCCAGCTGGCGATATTGGACAGCGTCGTCGGGCCGGCGGCAAAGAGCGCGGTCGTCGCCAGCGTCATCGCCGCGTCGGGAATGTCGTTACCATCGAGGGCGATGCCGCGCAGCTTTCCTGAAGCCGGCGCGCTCGCCTCGATCCAGTCCTCACCGATTTCAATGCGCGCGCCCATCAGCGCCAGGGCGTCGGCAAAGCACACGTCGCCCTGGACCGATTGGCGTCCGACCCCTTCGACGCGCAGCGGGCCGCCGCCGATGGCCCCCAGGGCAAGAAAATATGAGGCCGCCGAGGCATCGCCCTCGACCCGGATCAGGCCGGGCGCCACGTAATGACTCGCTGCCGGGACGACGAAATGCCGCGCGCCCTCCTGCACCACGCGCACGCCAAAGCGCCGCATCATCGCCAAGGTGATTTGGACATAGGGCCGCGAGACGAGATCGCCGAGGACTTCAATTGTGGTCTCGACGCCGGTCAGCGGCAGCGCCAGCAGGAGGCCGCTCAGGAACTGGCTCGACACGTCGCCGCGCACCCGCACGACACCGGCGGCATGCAGCGGCGGCGGGCGCCGCCTACCAATGGCCAGTGGCGGGAAGCCTGGCTTGCCGAGGTAGTCGATTTCGGCGCCGACCGCTCGCAAGGCATCGACGAGATCGGCGATCGGCCGCTCGTGCATGCGCGGTGCGCCCGACAGCGTGTACTCGCCAGCGGAAAGCGCCAGTGCCGCGGTCAAGGAGCGGAAAGCGGTGCCGGCATTTCCGAGGAAGAGTTCGGCTTGCTTAACCGGAAAATTCCCGCCGGCGCCGCGCACCCGGTAGGCGCCGTCGCCGAGCGGCTCGACCGCGACGCCAAGCGCCACCAGCGCGGCCAGCATATGCGCCGTGTCGTCGGATTCGAGCAGGTCGCGGATTTCGGTCTCGCCCTCGGCGAGCGCGGCGAGTAGCAGGATGCGGTTGGAGATGCTTTTTGAGCCCGGCAGGCGCACGGTGCCGCGTGCCGACAGCAGCGGCGGCAGATCGATGAAGTTCATGGCTTGCCCTGTCCTTCTGCCCAGCCGCGGCGCGCCGTGCGCGCAATGCTGAAGGTCTGCTCGAGGGCCGCGCCGTCGCCTTTTTGCAGCGCGACGCGCAACTCATCGAGCTGGGCGCGATAACGGTCGAGCTCCTTGAGCAGGGCGCCGCGATTGGCGAGACAGATGTCGCGCCACATTTCCGGATGGCTCGCGGCAATCCGCGTGAAATCGCGGAATCCGCTCGCGGCGTAGCTGAAATAGAGATTGCTGTCGGGGCGCTGCGTCAGGCCGTGCACCAGCGCGAACGACAAGAGATGCGGCAGGTGGCTGACGGCGGCAAAAACCTCGTCGTGCTGGCCGGGGGACAGTTCATGCACCTGCGCGCCGCACCACTCCCAGGCCGAGCGCACGCGCGCGACATTGAGCACCGAGTTCTCCGGCAACGGCGTCAGGACGACTTTCTTCTCGCGGTAAAGATCGGCGCGCGCCGCGCTCGCACCGCTGTTTTCGGCGCCGGCGATCGGGTGCGCGGGAACGAACTGGCCGACGCGATCGCCGAAATGCAGTCGCGCCGCGGCGACGACATCGGCCTTGGTGCTGCCGCCGTCGGTAATGACCGTGTCCGCGCCTAGATAGGGTTCGATGCGTTCCATGATCTCGGGCATCTGGCCGACCGGCGTGGCGAGCAGGACGAGATCGGCATCGGCCACTTCCTGCCCGGCGTTGGCGCCGACCCGGTCGATGATGCCAAGGTCGAGGGCTTGCGTCAGCGTCGCGAGGCTGCGCCCGAAACCGACGACTTCCTCGACCTGCTCAGTGGCTTTCAGCGCCAGCGCAAACGATCCGCCGATCAGGCCGACACCGAAGACGACGACCTTGCCGAATTCCGGCGCGGCGCTCATTTCGCCGCGCTCTCCTGGCTATTGGCCAGCGCCTCGAGAAAGCGCGCGTTGTCGGTCTCGCTGCCGATGGTCACGCGCAGCCACTCGGGCATGCCGTAGCCGCCGAGCGGCCGGACGATGACGCCCTGTTTGAGCAACTTCTGGTTGAGCGTCGCGGCGTCGCCAGCCTTGAAGGTGATGAAATTGCCATGCGAAGGGATGACCGGGTAGCCGAGGCGTTCGAGCCCGGCGAGGATCTGCGCCATGCCGGCGCGGTTGAGTGCATAGCTCTTGGCGACGAAATCGTGATCGCCAAGTGCCGCGGTCGCCGCGGCCAGCGCCAGGTTGTTGCAGTTGAAGGGCTGGCGCACGCGGTTCATCAGGTCGGCGATCTCCGCCGAGGCCAGCGCGTAGCCGATGCGCAAACCGGCGAGGCCATAGATCTTCGAGAAGGTGCGGGTGATCACCAGGTTCGGAAAGTCGGCGAGCCAGGCCTTCGTATCGGCGCGCTCGGCCGGCGGGATGTAGTCGTTGTAAGCCTCGTCGAGCACGACGATGACATCGGCAGGAACGGCCTGCAAAAAGGCCTTGAGCTGCGGGTAAGTAACAAAGGTTCCGGTCGGGTTGTTCGGGTTGGCGATCCAGATCAGGCGCGTATCGGGGCGAATTGCCGCGCGCATCGCATCGAGGTCATGCCCGAAGTCCTTGGCCGGCACGACGATGAGTTCGGCACCCGCCGCCAGCGTGGCCAGCGGGTAGACGGCGAAGGCGTGCTGCGCGAAGATCGCCGAACGCCCGGGTGCGAGAAAGACGCGGGCGATCAGGTCGAGTACATCGTTCGACCCGTTGCCGAGAACGATGCGCGCCATCGGCAGACCCGTATGCCCGGCCAGCGCGTTCTTCAGCTCGAAGTCGTCCGGATAGCGCTCGAGCGAGAGCGCGGCTTCTTCCATCGCCACCCTGGCCAGCGGACTCATGCCGAGCGGATTTTCGTTCGACGCCAGTTTGACGATGCGCTCGACCGGAATTCCCATTTCACGCGCCAACTGGGTGATCGGCTTGCCCGCGAGATAAGGCGAAATGGCGCGGACATTGGGCAGGGTCTGATCGCTAAGGGACATGGACTTCCTTGAAAACAGGTTGGCCGTCAGTAGACGGCGACGGGATAGGAACCGAGGACCTTGAGGTAGGCAGCGCGCCGGCCAAGCTCGGCGAGCGCGCTTGCTACGGCCGGATCGTCGTGATGGCCTTCGACGTCGACGAAGAACACGTATTCCCAGAGGGTATGCCGCGCCGGTCGCGATTCGAGCCGGGTCATCGACACGCCGGCATCGGAAAATGGTGCGAGCAGTTTCACCAGCGAGCCGGTGCGGTTATGCGCCGACATGATCAGCGACGTCTTGTCGCGTCCCGAAGCGCCGGCTTCCTGGCGCCCGAGAACGACAAAACGCGTGGTGTTGTTCGGCTCGTCTTCGATGTTGCTCGCCAGCGCGGGCAGCTGATAACGCTCGCCCGCCGCCGCCCCGGCGATCGCCGCCGCGCCGGCTTCGGTCGCGGCCGCCTGGACGGCCTGGGCGTTGCTGCCAAGCGGGATGCGCTGCGCTTTGGGCAGGGTGCGGTTGAGCCATTCGTGGCACTGGGCCAGCGATTGCGCGTGCGAATAGACTTTGCTGATGCCGTCGAGCGAGCTTTCGTTCGACAAGAGATGCTGGTGGATACGCAGGATCACTTCGCCGCACATCTTGAGCGGCGTGCTCATCAAGAGATCGAGCGTGCGGCCGATCGCGCCGTCGGTGGAATTCTCGATCGGCACGACGGCATAATCGGCGTGGCCGGCTTCGACCTCGCGCAGCACGTCGTCAATGGAAATCTGCGGCAGGAGGCGCGCCGCATGGCCGAAATGCTTGGTCGCCGCGCTCTCCGAAAAAGTGCCGAGCGGGCCGAGAAACGCCACGCCAAGCGCCTGCTCGAGCGACAGGCAGGCTGACATGACTTCGCGGAAGAACCAGGTCACGCTTTCGTTCGACAGCGGCCCCGGATTGGTTTCCTGAATCCGGCGCAAGACCTGCGCCTCGCGCTCGGGGCGATAAATATGTCCGGCTTCACCTTGCCCGGCCTTGATCTCACCGACCTGTTGCGCGCAGCGCGCGCGGCGATTCAAGAGTGCGAGCAATTGCGCGTCGATGCTGTCGATCTCGCTGCGCACCGCCGCGAGGCTTGCTTTCAGATCATCGCTCATGGTTCATCTCCGGCATCGTGTCGGCAGACAGGTAATCGGCTCAAGCGCTGGTCAAGGACTACGTTTCTTCCGGCGCCGCATCCGCGTCGCTTCCGGGTTCCAGGCCGTTGTCCTGATCGTCTTCGGTTTCGACCACTTTTTCAAGCCCCGCGAGCTTCTCGCCCTCGTCGAGCGAAATCAGCGTCACGCCCCGCGTCGTCCGGCCCAATTCACGGATTTCCTTGACGCGCGTGCGGATCAACACGCCGCCTGTGGTGATCAGCATGATTTCGTCTTCGTCACGGACGAGGCGCGCGGCCACCGCCTTGCCGTTGCGCTCGCTCGCGGCAATCGCGATGACGCCTTTCGTGCCGCGCCCGGAATGGCGGAAATCGGCGAGCACCGTGCGCTTGCCGTAACCGTTTTCGGTGGCCACCAGGACCGTCTCCTGATGGCTCTCGGCCACCAGCAGCGACAGGACGCGCTGGCCCTCCGCCAGCGACATTCCGCGCACACCACGCGCCGTCCGGCCCACGGCGCGGACGTCTTCCTCGTCGAACCACACGGCTTTGCCGGCATCCGAGACGAGGACGATCTCCTGCGTCCCGTTGGTGATCTCGACGCCGACAAGGAAATCGTCGTCGTCGAGCGCGACTGCGATGATGCCGGCCTTGCGCGGATTGGAGAAATCGGAGAGCGGCGTCTTCTTGACGATGCCCTGCGCGGTGCACATGAAGATGTAGCGGTCTTCGGTAAATTCCTTGATCGACAGGATGGCGCTGATCTTCTCGCCTTCTTCGAGCGGGAACATATTGACGATGGGCTTGCCGCGGCCGATACGCGTACCCTGCGGCACCTCGTAGACCTTCAGCCAGTAAACGCGGCCGCGGTTCGAGAAGCAGAGGATCGAGTCGTGCGTGTTGGCGATGAACAGGTGGTCGACGAAATCGTCTTCCTTCACCGCCGCCGCCTGCTTGCCGCGCCCGCCGCGCCGCTGGGCGCGATAATCGGCGAGCGGTTGCGACT
Organism: uncultured beta proteobacterium; assembly: GCA_903886975.1. Classification (GTDB taxonomy): domain Bacteria; phylum Pseudomonadota; class Gammaproteobacteria; order Burkholderiales; family Rhodocyclaceae; genus Propionivibrio. Next base: position 52,520 of record CAISOB010000015.1, on the reverse strand, counting down.
TGATGTAGCCGGTATGCGAGAGCGTGACGACCATGTCCTGCGGCGTAATGAAATCCTCGATGCCGAGGTCCTGCGTATCGAGAACGATCTCGGTGCGGCGCTTGTCGCCGAACTGGGCGCGAATTCCGGTCAGTTCCTCGACGATGATTTCGCTGATGCGCTCGGGCCGATCGAGGATATCCATGAGATCGGTGATGCGTTCGAGCAGCTCGGCATAATCGGAAACGATCTTGTCGCGTTCGAGGCCGGTCAGGCGCTGCAGGCGCAGTTCGAGGATGGCTTGCGCCTGCGCCTCGGATAACAGGTAGCCGCTCTTCGACAGGCCGTATTCGAGGCCGAGGCCCTCCGGGCGCGTCGCATCAAGCTTGGCGCGCTGCAGCATCTGGCCGACGGTCGCTGACATCCACAGGCGCGCCATCAGGCCGCGACGGGCGTCGGCCGGCGTCGGCGAGGCCTTGATCAGCGCGATGATTTCGTCGACATTGTCGAGCGCCACGGCCAGGCCTTCCTGGATGTGCGCCTTCTCGCGCGCCTTGCGCAGTTCGAACACCGTGCGCCGGGTGATGATCTCGCGCCGGTGCGCGAGGAAACAGTCGAGCATCTGCTTGAGGTTGAGCAGCTGCGGCTGCCCGTCGATCAGCGCCACCATGTTCATGCCGAAGGTGTCCTGCAACTGCGTCTGCTTGTACAGGCAGTTGAGTACGACCTCGGGCACTTCGCCGCGCTTGAGTTCAATGACCGCGCGCATGCCCGACTTGTCGGACTCGTCGCGCAGGTCGGAGATGCCGTCGATCTTCTTCTCGTTGACCAGGTCGCGGACTTTCTCGAGCAGGCTGCGCTTGTTCACCTGATAGGGCAGCTCGTCGATGATGATCGCGTGCCGGTCGTTGCTGCCCTTGATCAATTCGAAATGGACCTTGCCGCGCATCACCACCCGGCCGCGGCCGGTGCGATAGCCTTCGCGCACGCCGGACACGCCGTAAATGATCCCGGCGGTCGGGAAATCGGGCGCCGGGACGATGTCGATCAGCTCGTCTATCGTCATCTCCGGATTGGCGAGCAGCGCGAGGCAGGCGTCGATGACTTCGTTGAGGTTGTGCGGCGGAATGTTGGTCGCCATGCCGACGGCAATTCCCGAAGAGCCGTTGATCAAGAGGTTCGGGATGCGCGCCGGCATGATCAGCGGCTCCTGCTCGGAACCATCGTAGTTCGGTCCGAAATCGACGGTTTCCTTGTCGATATCGGCGAGCAGTTCGTGGCCGATACGGGCCATGCGCACTTCGGTATAACGCATCGCCGCCGCGTTGTCGCCGTCGATCGAGCCGAAATTGCCCTGCCCGTCGACCAGCGTGTAGCGCAGCGAGAAATCCTGCGCCATGCGCACGATCGTGTCATAGACCGCGGTGTCGCCGTGCGGGTGGTATTTGCCGATCACGTCGCCGACGACGCGCGCCGATTTCTTGTAGGCCTTGTTCCAGTCGTTGGACAGCTCGTGCATGGCGAACAGCACGCGGCGGTGCACCGGTTTGAGCCCGTCGCGCGCATCCGGCAGCGCCCGTCCGACGATCACGCTCATCGCGTAATCGAGATACGAGCGGCGCATTTCGTCTTCCAGGCTGACGGGGAGTATTTCTTTGGCGAACAGATCCACGGCTTATTCCATTTTCTATCGGTGTTTCGAGCAAGAATCCAAATCGGAGTCGATTTGGCCGTCTTGACCAAACAGGCGATTCTACCACGCCCGCATCAGCCAATCAGCGCCAAGAAGAGGCAAATATGACTGATTTTCCAGCCGTTCTCCCGCGCCCGCACCAGCCGCAAAGGATGCCGCTTGTCACGCCGGAAATAGTGAAATTTCGGCCGATTCTCGAAATGCCGGCCGATTCAAAGTAAGCTAGCGAAAAACTTCACTGCTGCTGCGGTTTTTCAAGGAAATAACAGCTCGGCCAATGAACGCACCGATAGATCTGCTGATCGAAGCACGCTGGATCATTCCCGTCGAACCAGCCGGAATCGTCCTCGAAAATCACGCGGTCGCCGTCGACAAAGGCCGGATTGTTGCAATTTTGCAACAATCGGAAGCGCGCCAGCAATTTTCACCAAACGAAGTCAAACAGCTGCCGCATCACATTCTGATTCCCGGTCTCGTCAACCTGCATACGCACGCCGCGATGACGCTCTTGCGCGGCCTCGCGGACGATTTGCCGCTGATGGAATGGTTGCAGAAACATATCTGGCCGGCCGAGGCCAGACATGTATCCGCGCAGTTCGTATACGACGGCACGCTGATCGCCTGCGCCGAGATGCTGCGCGGCGGCACGACCTGTTTCAACGACATGTATTTTTTCCCGAAAGCCGCTGCGCAGGCCGCTCAGGCCGCCGGCATGCGCGCCGCCATCGGGCTTATCAGCCTTGATTTCCCGACCGCCTACGCCACCGATGCCGACGACTACCTGGCCAAGGGACTTGCCGCGCGCGACGAGCTGCGCGAGGAGTTGGACGACGATTCGCTGCTCAGCTTTTGCCTCGCGCCGCACGCCCCGTACACGGTCAATGACCGCAATTTCGCCAGAGTGCTGACCTTGGCCGAGCAGTGCGATCTGCCCATCCATCTGCATCTGCATGAAACCAAAGCCGAAATCGACGACAGCGTGCAGCGTTTTGGCATGCGCCCGGTCGAACGCCTGCGCCGGCTCGGACTCCTCAGCCCTGGCCTGATCGGCGTGCATGGCGTGCATCTCGACGCCGACGAGATTGCCCTGCTGGCGCAGCACGGCTGCTCGATCGCCCACTGCCCAAGTTCCAATCTCAAGCTGGCGAGCGGCATCGCGCCAATCACCGCGCTCAGCCAAAGCGGCGTCAACGTCGGCCTGGGCAGCGACGGCGCGGCCAGCAACAACCGCCTCGACCTGTTCCAGGAAATGCGCCTTGCCGCCTTGCTAGCCAAAGGATCAAGCGGACAAGCCGAAGCCATTGGCGCGCACCAGGCGCTGCGCATGGCAACCCTCGGCGGCGCCCAGGCACTCGGCCTCGACGCCGAAATCGGCTCGCTTGCCGCCGGCAAGGCGGCAGACCTGTGCGCAATCTCGATCGATGACGTCGGATTGGTCCCATGCTATGATCCTGCGTCGCTAATCGTTTATTGCGCAGGACGCGAGCATGTCACCGACGTGTGGGTGGCTGGGCAGAGCCGCGTTGCCCACGGCACGCTGCTTGCCAGTAATGAAATTGAGTTGATAAATCTAGCCGCTTTGTGGCAAAATCAAATTTGTCCGCGCAATACTTGACTATTTCCATCAACAATGAGGCGTAACATGCCAGGCGGACGAACATCCGCGGGCAACAACTAACGAGGTAAATCGAGATGAAAAAAACCGTAAAACATACCATCATGGCCGTAGCGGCCGTCACCCTTGGCCTGTGTGCCTCGTTGGCTCAGGCGCAGGTCAATAGCGTCTACGTCATCGACGGTCGCGGCGAAGTTGCCACAAGCCCGTTCGGACTGTGCTGGCGTACCGGCTTCTGGACTCCGGCCGCAGCGGCCACCGACAAGAATGGCTGCAAGTGCGACAAGGACCTGATCCCGAAGTCCGTCTGTGAGCCGGCTGCTGCTGCCCCGATGGCCGCGCCTGCCGCTGCCGTCGCCCCCGCCGCCACGCCGAAGCCCATGGGCGCCAAGGTAACGCTGGCCGCCGACGCGCTGTTCGACTTCAACAAAGCGACGCTGCGTCCCGAAGGCCGTGCCAAACTTGATGACGTCGCCGCCAAGTCAAATAGCCTGGTGCTCGAAGTCGTGATCGCCGTCGGTCATGCTGACCGCATCGGTGGTGCTGCTTACAACCAGAAGCTTTCCGAGAAGCGCGCTGCTGCTGTCAAGGATTACCTGGTCAGCAAGGGTATCCCGGCCAACCGCATCTACACGGAAGGCAAGGGTTCGAAGCAGCCGGTCACGAAGGCCGGCCAGTGCAAGGGTCCGAAGAGCCCGAAGGTCATCGCCTGCTTGCAGCCTGACCGCCGTGTTGATATCGAAATCATCGGCACCTCGAAGTAATTTTCCTGTTGTAGAAAAAGCCCTGCCTCGGCGGGGCTTTTTTGTTTCCACACTCGTGAGACGCGGTGCGCCATGCTCAACGCCGACCAGAACGAACTCGACAAATTCAGCGACCTCGCTCACCGCTGGTGGGACCCGAACAGCGAGTTCAAACCGCTGCACGAAATCAATCCGCTGCGCCTCGGATGGATAGCCGGTCACGTTGAGCTTTCAGCGCAGAAGGTCCTCGATATCGGCTGCGGCGGCGGCATACTCGCGGAGAGCATGGCGCAACGCGGCGCCGCCGTGACCGGCATCGACCTGTCCGAGAAGGCTCTCGCCGTAGCTCGCCTGCATTTGCTGGAAAGCGGGCGGCAGGTCGATTACGAGAAGATTGCGGCGGAAGATCTCGCTGATCAGGCTCCCGGGCGGTTCGATATCGTCACCTGCATGGAGATGCTCGAACACGTCCCCGATCCGGCCAGCACGATTGCCGCCTGTGCCGCACTCGTCAAGCCAGGCGGCCACGTGTTCTTCTCGACCATCAACCGCAACCCCAGAGCCTATGCGCTCGCCGTTGTCGGCGCCGAATACATCCTCAAGTTGCTTCCCAAGGGCACGCATGACTACGCCAAATTCATCAAGCCCTCCGAACTCTCGCGCTGGGCGAAGAGCGTTGCGCTTGAACCCGAGGAATTGATCGGCATGAGCTACAACCCGTTCAGCCAGCGCTACAGCCTGGGGCGCGATACCAGCGTCAACTACCTGCTGCATACGGTCAAGGCGGTCTGACGCCGCTCGTCCGCAAGCGAATTCGTGTGCTGCGAATCATGCTAGAATGGTGCTGCTGAAACTTTTCAAACAGGTCGCGGGTCACACCGCTATCTGTGAAATGGGGGCGACCTGGCTTCGACGTGGGTTGCAAAGCGGCGCAGGGCATACCGAGGACCAGTGACCTCGTAAATCCATCTGGAAACTACTAAACGCCAACGACGAGCGTTTTGCTCTAGCCGCTTAGGCGGTTGGACCGCTGTACTGATCGGTCTCTGGGTCAGGTGAGGCAACTCACTACAGCGTCATTTACAGAGGCTCGGCTCGGCCAGGGTTACTTTGGCCGGGGCTAAATCCAAGGTAACTCGCTTGAAGCAAGCCTGTTCGGCCGGCGTGCAAGGGCTAAAACCGAAATGACCGGACTATGTATGTAGAACTGCTCGTAGAGGACTTGCGGACGGGGGTTCGATCCCCCCCGCCTCCACCATCTTTGGTTCCAAAGTGGTCTTAGGAAAGCCAGATAACCCAAGCATCGGCAAGGTTTCTGGCCTCTTTTTCCGCATAATTGGCAGCATATGTTGGAAAAGACACCGACAAACCAGCGACTTAATGCCTTGAATCCACGGGGTTGATGATCAGAATTTCGCAGCGGTCCATTTTCCCAATTTCTAACACCGAGGTGCTTCATGCAAAAAGGATTAAGGCTTGCGCTTCTTTCATGCCTGATCGTCGTTCCCGTCTTTTTAAAGGCCTACGCCGATGAATTGAAGATTGCTTACGTCAATATGGAACGCGTATTCCGGGAAGCTCCCGCGTCCATCAAGGCAGGCAAGAAAATGGATCAGGAGTTCGACGAGCGCAGGCGCGAACTTCAACGAATTGCGGATGATATCAAGTCGCGTCAAGCTGCTCTGTCGGAAAAGGGATCGTCCCTATCCGATAGCGAACGGCAAGCAAAGGAAGCCGAAGTAGCCGAGATCTCAGTCAGGTTTGAGCAACGCCAGCGAGAGTTTCAGGAAGACATCAAAATTTTGCGAGACGAAGAGATGTCATCAATTCTCGAGAAGGCCAATAAAGCGATTATCCAAATTGCCGAATCGGAGCACTTGGATATGGTATTGCAAGAGGCTATCGCGGTCAGCAATAGAGTCGATATTACCGACAAGCTCATCAAGAAATTGACGGGCGATTAGCCTATTGAAAGCCAGCCGCCCTGTCGGGACGGGGTGGTTTGCCAGCACGAACACGAACTCGAGCGCACGGCTTAATGCGCAGCGCTCCAGCTGCCTTCAATGATCTCGCATCCGCGCTTGCGGAAAGCATCATCCGTGTATGCGGAGCGGTCATGCGTTCCTTCATCGATGGCCTTGAAGATCGCTTGCTCCTTTTGAGATTTTGCGGCTGCGCGCTTGGCGAGCTCCTCCGCATCGCGTGGCGAGATGACGACGATTCCGTCCGCGTCGCCAACCAGGATGTCTCCTGGATTTACGGTCACTCCGCCACAGCTGACGGGCACGTTGATTTCACCGGGACCGTCCTTGTACGGACCTTGCGGCGTAGCCCCAGCCGCATAGATTGCGAGATTCATTCTTCTTAGCGCATCGAGGTCACGGACCGCACCGTCGACGACAATACCGGCGATGCCCTTTTTCATCGCCTGGCGCATCATGATTTCGCCGGTTAGCGAATTGGCCAGATCGCCGCGACCGTCGACGACGATGACATCTCCCGGCTGCGCCAGGTCCAAGGCTTTGTGAAACATGAGATTGTCGCCAATTCTGGCTTTAACGGTGAATGCCACGCCCAGCAGTGGTGTTTCGTTGATCGGCTTGATTTTGGCATCCATGCATCCAATTCGGTTCATTTCGTCGGCAATGTTGGCCACTGGAAGGCCCTTAAACTTCTCGACGATTTCCCGCGCCGGACGATCGATTTGAGTGTAGATCCGGAAACCGACATTTGACATGCTGTCACCTCGAATAGATTAGTTGCTAAAGCCTTGGGAATTTCGCATATACGAAACCAATCCACCGCTTTCGATTATTGAACGCATCGATGCCGGCAGCGCTGCACCGGAGTAAATCCGCTTCCCGTTTACGGTCACCGATGTGAAATCATCATTTGAACCGACGGCGACCAGATCGCCCGATTTGATCAAGCCGGTATCGCAAGTGACGAGCAAGATTCCGCAATTGATCCCGTTGCGGAAAAATGTTCTGGCAAACGATTTGGCTATGACCACGGGGATTCCTGCGCCGCGAATCACAAGGGTGGCGATTTCCATGGCCGAGCCGCAGCCGAAGTTCTTTCCGGCTACCAATATATCTCCGGGCGATACGCTCGCGGCGAAGGATGGATCGAGGTCTTCCATCAAATACCTGGCAAGAGCAACCTCGTCGAGCGTGTCGCGCTTGCGGCGAGAAGAAATGATGTAATCGGTGTTGATGTCGTCACCGAACAGATGTGCTTTCCCCTCGAAATTCATCGCGCCTCTCCCCTGGGGTCGGCAAGCACGCCTTTGACTGCGCTCGCGGCAACGGTTGCCGGCGAGGCCAAATAGATATTTGCGGCAACATTGCCCATTCGCCCGATGAAATTCCGGTTGGCGGTTGATATGACATTTTCCCCATTGCTCGGTATGCCGGGACTCGATCCGCAGCATGGCCCGCACCCCGGGGGCAGCACAACGGCTCCCTTCGCAACCAGCTTTTCGATGAGACCTTTTCTAAGGGCTTCGAGATAAACGGATCGCGATGCCGGAACGACGAGCAGTTCGAATCCTTTGGCCACGGGCGAATCACCCATCACGGACAAGGCCAACTCAAGATCACTGACTCGCCCGTTGGTGCACGTGCCGAGAACCCCCATGTGCATGGGCAAGTCACTGAGTTTGGAAACCGGAGCAACCGTGTCGACGTGATGTGGAAGCGCCACCATGGGTTCAATTGAACCGAGATCGATGTCGACGCTTTGCTCGTAGATGGCATCTTCATCTGCCGATACGAATCGATCCGTTCCGCCATAAAATGACCGGGTCAGGGCGTCTCCGGGCATGACGGCGCATTTCGCGCCGGTTTCCACCATCATGTTGCAAAGCGTCATGCGGTCGTCAATCGGCAGATCGCCGATAGCGCATCCGGAAAACTCGATCGCCTTATACGCAGCGCCGTCTGCCCCGAGAAGTCCCACGATGCAAAGAGCCAAATCCTTGGCCGTAACCCACCGCTTAAGCTGACCGTTCAACGTAATCCTGATGCTGTGCGGTACCTTGAACCACAGCTTTCCCGCGATCATCGCAGCGGCAAGATCTGATGAGCCGATTCCGGTTCCGACGGCATTGAACGCGCCATAGGTCGTCGAATGCGAGTCGCCGCCGACGATCAGATGGCCCGGCTGGATATACCGGTTCTCGGGCAGCAACTGATGGCAAATGCCTTCGCCCAGGTCGAAGATTCTGCAATTTCCCGCCGCCGCAAATGCCCTCATGCCATCTTGTAGTGCCGCGACTTTGTCATTTGGGCAAGGAACATAATGATCCAGAACCATGACAATCTTCTCAGGATCAAAAACGGCCTTCCCGTCCATCTTCTTGAACAGATCAAGCGCCAGAGGACCCGAGCCGTCTGTTGCCATCACCAGATCGACCGACGCCACGATATCCTCGCCGGCATGCACTGTCCGGCCGGCATGTGAAGAAAAAATCTTCTCGGCGATTGTTAGGCCACTCACAGCAAAGTCGTCCTAGTCGTAATTCTTCGTGTAAGCCGCTTGCACGGTTTCGGGCGGAAGCTCATTTTCCCAACGCGCGACCAGTATCGAGGCCACGGCATTGCCAATCACGTTCGTCGATGTTCGTCCCATATCGAGGAGGCGATCGATTCCCATGATCATGAACAAACCCTCCATTGGAAGATGGAAAGCGACGACACCGAATGACAGCCCCATGAATGCGGCCCCTGGGACACCGGCAGATCCTTTTTGCACAATCGCCATTGTGACGACCATCATGGCCTGAGTCGAAACGTCGAGCGGAATGTTATACATCTGCGCGATGAAAACGAGCGCCATGCACTTGTACAGAATCGACCCATCGAGATTGAATGAGTAGCCGGTAGGCAAAACGAAACTCACGATGTGTTTTGGCACGCCGAATTTCTGCAGATTCTCCAGCATCAAGGGAAGGGCGGCTTCGCTCGAGCACGTGGTGAAAGCAAGAATCAGCGGCTGCTTCATGGCGCGCAGGACCTGGAAAAAGCTCACTTTCATAACCAGACATGCGGTCCAAAGAACGGTTGCGATAAAGATGATGAGGCCGGCATATAGCGTGACGATCAGTTTCCCAAGCGGCAGGATCAAATCCAGGCCATATTTCCCGACGGTCCATCCGACAAGGGCGAAGACTGCTACCGGCGTGAGCTTCATGACATAGTTGGTTACCGCGAACATCGTCTCCATCAGCGCGGTCATGAAATCGAGGATCGGTTTTCCTCGCTGGCCGAGAGACGCGGTGGCCACCCCGAAGAAGCACGAGAAGAAGACGATTTGCAACATATTCGCGGTCCCGAGCGACTCGAATATATTGCTCGGAATTACGCTGAGCAGAAGATCGGTGTTGCTCATCAGCGTGAGCGTCTTGTTAGCGCCGGGAGGCGGTGCCACCTGCATCAAGGCGACGCCGGAACCCGGTTTGATAAGATTCGCCATCACCAGGCCGAGAAGCAGAGCGATAGTCGATGCGAAGGTAAACCAGATCAGCGTCTTCCCGCCAAGCTTGCCCATCTTCTTGAAATCACCGGCACCGGCAATGCCCGTGATAAGCGTCGCCAGTACCAGGGGAACGATGATCATCTTGATCATCTTGATGAACGCATCCCCGAACGGTTTAAGCGAATCCGCGGCACTTGGAAAGAGGTAGCCGAAGATTATTCCACCGACCAATGCGGCCAAAATGTAATACGGTTGTTTTCTGCTTCTTGGAGCAGTTGCAGTTGTTGATACGGCAGTCATTTCGTCCCCTCAAAGTAAGCGGTTGAATTTCGACAGAATCGGTTACGCGTGAAAGCTAATCCCCGATGATCGATCGCGAGCACGCAGCGGTTCCAGCCCCGATTGACTTTATTGCGCCGAAATGAAAGAGGCTCGCTTCCACCGCCGCAATGATAGTCAGCGCATCTTTTGCATAGACATGCCCCATGTGCCCGATGCGCACAACGCTGTCTTTGTAGTCTTTCCCCAGCCCGCTGGCGACGACGATGCCAAACGTCTCCCGCAGATACTTCTTCAGTGCCGTGCTCACTTCCGGAGCGACGCGGAAAGCCGTCAGCGCTGGCGACCGGCTATTGGATTGTTCGGGAAAAAGGCTGAGCCCCATGGCGGTCAACCCGGAGCGAATCGCTTTCGCCACAAGTTCATGGCGTTCGTAACACTGCTCTTTGCCTTCCGACAGAATCATCGACAGCGCCTCATCCACGCTGGCGACCAGGGACATCGGTGTCGTCCCCGGCGTTTCGGCGCGTTTGCCATTCAGATTCTTTTGAATATCTCGGAATTGAATATAGAACCGGGTATTCCTCGAAGCATCGACCGCCTGCCAAGCTGCATCGCTCAAGACCACGAGGCTCAATCCCGGCGGGGACATAAGCCCTTTTTGCGACGCCGTCACGAGCGCGTCAATTTGCCAGGCGTCAAACCGGATCGGCGCGCACCCGGCGGAACTGACTGCATCGACGATCGTCAGGATGCCGTACCTTTTTGCGGTGCAAGCAATGCCCTCGACATCGTTGAGGCAAGCCGTCGTTGTTTCGTTATGGCATACGGTAATCGCCTTGATATTGGGCCTAGTCTTGAGCGCCTCCTCCACATCCTCCAGGCGCAATGGCTTTAACCAGTCGGTGCCAATGCAATGCGCAACCACCCCGTTCTTTTCTGCGATTTCCGCGAACATCTCGCCAAATTTACCGTTGCAAACCGAGAGGATTTCGTCACCCGGCGACAACAGATTTTGGATGGCACCTTCCATCGCGCCGCGACCGGTGGTGTGCACGAGAAGGACGTCCTGCCGTGTCTCGAAAAGATTTTTCGCTTGTTGTACCAAGCTCGAAATGATCACACCGGCTTCAGCAGTGCGATGATGAAGAAAGGGGCGAGCACCCGCCGCCAAAACCCTCGGGGGCACATTGACGGGGCCGGGAGTAAAGAGAGAAAAGTCTTCGCAAGCTTTCACGGCACAAGCCCCCTTCCGATATGTTGTAATTTGTACAACACGATATACTTATGTTGTAAATAATACATTTCATCATACGCGGGGGGATAATGTCCTGTCAATCGAATCGAATCAGGTCCTGTTTTGACGGCTGCTAACTTCTCCAAGAGCTGGCGCCATGTTGTAATGACGTCAAGCCAATAACAAAGACAAATGAGGTGCTGACAAGCTATGCGACAAACTCTGCTTACTCGTCTTGAACGAGAAACCGCACAAATGACGCCGGCGCTGCGGCGGGTTGCGGACTATATTCTCAAGAACCCGGTTGACACGTCTTTCATGACGCTAGATCAACTGTCTCTCCAAGCCGGGGTCAGCACGGCAACGGTCATGCGCCTGTCGTTCCAGCTCGGCTATTCAGGGTACAGCGATTTTCAAAGGGATCTGCAGGAGCTATTGCGTGACCGCGTTGCCCCGACCACGCGATTGGAGGTGAGCAAGAAATCACTCAAGCACAGCAGCATATTGTCCAATTGTGCCGATAACCATATCAACAATCTCAAGTCGATGATGGACTTCCTGACGAAGGATGTCATCGACGAATGTGTCGATCTCATCGCCAAGGCCAGAAACATCTACATCGTGGGAATTCGGTCAAGCTTCGCCATCGCGTATTACCTGCACCAGACGCTCAACCAGGTTACCGGCAATTGCACGCTTCTCGAAGCGGACTCCGGAAACATTGTCGACGAAATTATCAATATGACGCCGGCCGATTTGGTCATCGGGATCACCATGCCGCGCTATTCACGGTCGACGGTTGAGGCACTGAAGATAGTCAAACAATTCGGGCCAAAGATCGTGGTCATTACCGACGGCTACGGCTCACCACTCGCACCGTTGGCCGATGTGCTTTTGCCGTGCTCAGTCCGCAGTTTGGCTTTCCACAATTCCATTGCGGGACCGACGTTTCTCATTGACTTCCTGATCACCTCTTTCGCGCTGGCATTCCCGCAACAAACAAAGGACCGCTTAAACGCGGCCGAACCGATCTTGAAGCAGATGAATATCCTCATGGACGATTAGCTTAAAGTCCGCAGTGACTGAAAAGTCGCCGCCTGCACCGAGTTTGACCAGCTGGGCAAACCACCTCGCCTTTATCCACTCGCGTTCATCGCTGAGTTCCGGTACAGGCCGCACAGGTTCTCCGTGCTTTGTCAGAAGATGACGGCGTCTGTGACCAGGTGAGGCTTGAGCTTATTCCAATCGAAATTTACACCTATACCCGGAAAGTCTGGTGCCACGGCAAGGCGATTTTTAACGACCAAAGGTCGCGTCGTGTATTCATCGATTGGAAAGCTGTGAACTTCCAGCCAGCCCGCATTGGCTTGCGCCGAAAGCAGACTGACGTGCAGTTCCTGCATACCATGCGTGCAAACCGGAATCCCGTATTGCCTCGACAATTCGGCGACACGCAGCCATCCCGTGATGCCGCCGCAATTCGACGCATCGGGCTGTATGTAGGAGAGTCTTGCCTGCTCGAAGGCCGTTCGGAATTCGTGAATGGTATGGAGGTTCTCGCCCATTGCCAGTGGCATTCCCGTCGCAGCGGCAATGGCGGCGTATCCCTGATAATCGTCGGGCAGCGTCGGTTCTTCGAACCAGAATATGTCATGGGGCATGAAAGCTTTGGCGGCAAGAATCGCCTGATCGACGCTCATCGAATAATTGGCGTCGACCATAAAGGTCGTGTCATCGCCAATGAGTTCCCGCACTGCTCGAACACGCTCGATATCTTCATCAAGATCGCTTCGTCCGACCTTGATCTTGACGCCATTGAATCCGCGCGCCAGATAGCCCTGGATATTGTTCAGCAACCGGGTTGTCGAGAAGCCAAGGTCGATGCCGCCGCAATAGGCCTTCGTCACATTCGAGGCGCCGCCGGCTACTTTCCAAAGCGGTTGTCCCATGGACTTGCAGCGGATATCCCAGAGTGCGATATCGATCGCCGAAATGGCAAACGAGGCGATCCCGCCGCGCCCGACATAATGGATATGCCATTCCATAAAGTCGTGGATGCGATCGATCTCGGCCGCTTCCTCGCCCGCGAGCACCGAAGCCAGATCGGACTTGATCATCGCCAGAATGGCATGACCGCCCTTGCCGCCCGTATAGGTATATCCCGTGCCTTCCTGCCCGTCGTCCAGCGTGATGGTCACCGTCACCAATTCAAAATGCGTATGGTCCCCATGCTTGGCGTCGACCAGCACTTCCGACAGAGGAACTGCGAACAACTTGGCTTCTATCTTCTCGATCAGCGGGTTCTTCATCATCGATTTCCATCTATTCCCTTTGACTGCCGCCAGTTCTCGATCAGTCTAAGTGACCTGGCCCTGCTGCAAGAATCTGGCGTGCATTTCCCGCGTCAGGCCCTCAATGCGCTGGCTTAATTGTTTGGTGAGCTCGGTCAATTCCGTGTTTTGTTTCAACAACTCCATCAACTGCAAGGTCTGTTGCCCGACAAGCGTTTGACGCTGTTCACTGGCCGTTGCCAAATCCTCCCGATGCCGGGCATCCGCCTCCGCGTGGGCCTTGTCGCGGTCGGCTTGTCGCGTCTGCGCCAGCAGAATCAGGGGCGCCGCATAGGCCGCTTGCAGACTGAAGGCAAGGTTCAAGAGGATAAAAGGATAAAGGTCAAACTTGGCAAGTCCCGCGACGTTCGCGACTATCCACAGAGCAACGATTATCGTCTGTGCGATGAGAAACGACGGCGTGCCGAAGAATCGCGCAAAGGCCTCCGCTTTCAATGCGAACCAGTCCGTGCCAAATACCGGCGCGAGGTGAGCATTCCGAACATGAAATCTAAGATGATGATTTGCCGGCTCGGACGGCACCGTGGAGTTTGTATCTGTGCTGCTCGTAAAATTCGTCGACATTGTCACTCCCAATGGGTTTTCCTGCGCTACGGATTGTGGATTGCTGGCGCTGTGCGCGTCGCAAATTGACGGGCCCGCGGCAAGGTTAGCACGGCACGCCGGATTGACATTGCCTCTCATTCACACGAAGCCAAATTCCTGCCCGGCGAACAATCCATGCAGGACAGCGATGCCGTGGCAATGCCGCGCCAAAAAAATTTTTACACAATTTTTACTTTCAGCGCGAGAAAATGACGGCAGGCTTGAATTCAAGCTAATTTGGAATAATGGGTCAATCATGGGGCTTCTTTCTAAGCAACAAAACACCTGGCTCGCCAGTCTCGCCGACTGGCAAAAATTCGCGCTTGCTGCGCTACTCTGCGCGGCGATGACGTTAATTGCCGTGCCATTGTTTGGGCATCTGGATTTGGCGAATATCGTGATGCTATTCCTGCTCACGGTTCTCCTCGTCGCCGTCACGCTGGGCCTGAAACCGGCGCTGTTGGCGGCTTTTCTCAGCGTCGCTCTGTTCGACTTCTTCTTCGTTCCGCCGCGCTTTTCATTTGCCGTCCACGACGCGCAGTACCTGATCACTTTTGCCGTAATGCTGGCGGTGGCGATCATCACCGGAGAGCTGACCGCAGGCCTGCGGCGGCAAGCCGATGAATCGGACACCGAAGCCATGCGCACCCGGGCGCTCTACGAAATGGCGCGCGACCTCGCCGGTACGCTGACCGTCGAGCAGATTGCCGAAATCACGCGCAAATTCCAGCGTCAGGTACTGAACGCCGAAGCGACGATCCTTCTGCCCGATGGGACCGGCGGCCTGCAACCCTGTGTCGGGCAGGAAGCGGCCCGCCTGCAGATCGAGCCGCGCCTGGCGATCATCGCTTTCGAAGGCGGCGCCTCGGTCAATTGCTCGCAACTCGTCGATAGCGGCTATGCCGTGCTCTACCTGCCGCTCAAGGCGCCGATGCGCGTGCGCGGCGTCATCGCCGTGGCGCCGGTCGACGGCGACGCCGATCGCCTGCTGGGCCAGCGCGAACGCCTGGAAACGATGGCCTCACTGGCCGCAATCGCCATCGAGCGCGTGCATTACGTCGACGTGGCCCAGAACACGCAGGTGCAGGTCGTCTCAGAGCGTCTGCGCAGTTCGATACTTTCGGCGCTGTCGCACGATCTGCGCACGCCGCTGACGGCGCTCGTCGGGCTCGCCGATTCGCTGACCGTCAGCAAACCGCCGCTAGCCGCAAACGCGCTGGAGACGGCCGAGGCCATTCGCGAACAGGCCGAGCGTCTGGCTGGCCTGGTCGGCAATCTGCTCGACATGGCCCGCCTGCATGCCGGAGAAGTGACGCTGCAGAAGGAATGGCAGCCGGTCGAAGAAGTCATCGGCGCGAGCATCAAGCTGCTCGGCCGCGCGCTCGCCGAACACCCGGTCAAGGTCGCCCTGGCCAAGGATTTTCCGCTGCTCGAGTTCGACGCCGTGCTGATCGAGCGGGTGTTCTGCAACCTGCTCGAAAACGCCGCGAAATACTCGCCGCCTGGTTCGCCGATCGAAATCGCCGTGCGCGCGGACGAGGGCAAGGCCGAAATCAGCGTTGGCGACAGCGGCCGCGGATTTACGCCCGGCAATTCACATCCCGTATTCGAGATGTTCGTGCGCGGTGAAGCCGAATCGACCACGCCCGGCGTCGGCCTTGGGTTGGCCATCTCGCGCGCCATTGTCGAAGCGCATGGCGGAACGATCAGCGCGGCCAACCGTCCGCAAGGCGGCGCCAGCGTCAGCTTCACCTTGCCGCTCGGCAATCCGCCGCCGGTCATCGAGGAAGAAATCGCCCACGAAGCCTTAGGCCTCGAGCACCGGCCGTGAGCGAGGCCGCAACCAAAGTCCTCATCATCGAGGACGAAAAACAGATCCGCCGCTTCGTGCGCGCGGCACTCGAAGAAGAAGGCTGCTGCGTCTTCGAGGCGGATACGCTGGCCGGCGGGCTGCTCGAATCAGGCAAGCAGAAACCCGACCTGGTGGTTCTCGACCTCGGCCTGCCCGATGGCAATGGCATCGATTTCATCCACCAGCTGCGCGCCTGGTCGGATACGCCGGTCCTCGTGCTTTCGGCGCGCTCGCACGAGCGCGACAAGATCCAGGCGCTCGATGTCGGTGCCGACGATTATCTGACCAAGCCCTTCGGCGTCGGCGAACTCATCGCCCGCACGCGAGCCCTCTTGCGCCGGCAAAGCCGCGGCGGCGAAGCGGCGACGCCGCTTATCGCCTTCGGCGACGTGCAGGTCGATCTCGCGCGGCGCGTCGTCACGCGCGGCAGCGAGCCGGTGCACCTCACGCCGATCGAGTATCGCCTGCTCTGCGCGCTGCTCGCCAACACCGGCAAGGTCATGACCCAGCGGCATCTGCTGCGCGAGGTGTGGGGCGCGGCCAGTGTCGAGAGCAATCACTACCTGCGCGTCTATGTCGGCCATCTGCGGCAGAAACTCGAAGACGACCCGACGCAGCCGAAGTATCTACTGACCGAAACAGGCGTAGGCTATCGCTTCCAGCCGTAAGCGCAATATGCCGCCGTGCGACAAGGAAGACCTTTTAGAGATTATCACTGATCATGTCGGGTTAAGGCCTGCGGTCCAACCCGACCGACGATGATCGAATCCGGCTTGCGCCGGAACGAGACGAGGGGCTTAATCAGCGGTTGCGTGGAAACCAGCGCTTCATATGGTTCGCTGTGCTTGGCTATTTTTTCAAGTATTTTTGTTTGCAGAGAACAATTCATGACCCAAACCGACCCCTCAGCACGAGCGCACTTCCAGGCTTTGGCGCTCGCCGCACTCGGCGTCGTCTATGGCGACATCGGCACCAGCCCGCTCTACGCGCTCAAGGAAGTTTTCGGCGGCGCGCACCATCCCGTGCCGATCACGCCGGACAATGTGCTCGGTATCCTGTCGCTGGTCTTCTGGGCCTTGATGGCGGTGGTCAGCGGGAAATATGTTTCCTTCATCATGCGCGCCAACAACCGTGGCGAAGGCGGCATCATGGCCTTGATGGCGCTGGCCTTGCGCAACAGTCCGGCCGGTTCGCGCAAGCGTTGGATCATCGTCACGCTCGGTCTCTTCGGCGCCGCGCTGTTCTACGGCGATGGCGTGATCACGCCGGCCATCTCGGTGCTTTCGGCGGTCGAGGGCCTGGAGGTCATCGCGCCGGCCTTCAAGCCTTTCGTCATTCCGCTCTCGCTGATTGTTCTGATCGGGCTTTTCATCATCCAGCGGCGCGGCACGGCCAGTGTCGGCAAGCTGTTCGGGCCAGTCATGGTGATCTGGTTCGGCGTCTTGGCGCTGTTCGGCGTGAGCAATATCATCACCGAACCCAGCGTCTTGCGCGCGCTCAATCCGGCCTGGGGTGTGTCTTTCCTGTTCGCCAATCCGAGCCTCGGCTTCTTTTCGCTCGCATCGGTCGTTCTGGTGCTGACCGGCGGCGAGGCGCTTTACGCCGACATGGGCCATTTCGGCCGCAGACCGATTCAACTGGCCTGGTTCGGCATGGTGCTACCGGCCCTGCTCTTGAATTATTTCGGGCAGGGCGCACTGCTGCTGCGCGATCCGGCGGCGATCGAAAACCCCTTCTATCTGCTGGCGCCGAACTGGGCGCTGATGCCGCTGGTGATCCTGTCCACCATAGCCACCGTCATCGCTTCGCAGGCCGTCATTTCCGGCGCTTTCTCGATGACCCTGCAGGCCATGCAGCTCGGCTACCTGCCGCGCTTTCAGGTGCGCCATACTTCCGAAAGCGAGATGGGCCAGATCTTCCTGCCGGCGATCAACTGGGTGCTGCTCGTCGCCGTCATCGCGCTGGTGCTCGGTTTCGGCTCCTCGGACAACCTCGCGGCCGCGTACGGTATTGCCGTCACCGGCACCATGCTGATCACCAATCTGCTGGCTTTCGTTGTCACCCGCGACATGTGGGGCTGGAAAACCTGGCAGGCGGTTCTTTGCGTTTTGCCTTTCGTGGTCATCGACGGCGCTTTCTTCACGGCCAACTCGACCAAGATCGTCGCCGGCGGCTGGTTCCCGCTGGTCTTCGGCCTCGCCGTCTTCATCGTGCTGACGACCTGGAAGCGCGGCCGCGAAGTCTTGCACATGAAGCTCGACCAGGACTCGATCGAACTCGCTCCCTTCATCACCAGCCTCGGGCTCGGCGGCTGCACGCGCGTGCCGGGAACCGCCGTTTTCCTGACCGGCAGGCCCGAAGGCGTGCCGCGCTCGATGCTGCATAGTCTCAAACACTACAAGGTACTGCACGAGAGGATGGTTATCGTCACTATCCGCATCTTTGATGTGCCCTTTGTTCCAGAAATTGACCGCGTTGAGGTCGCCAATCTTGGGGAGAGTTTCTGGCGGGTTACAGTGCACTACGGATTCAAGGAAGAACCGGACCTGCCGGCCGCGCTTGGCGAGTGTGCGCATTTCGGCCTTGCGTTCGACATGATGGACACCTCGTTCTTCCTCGGCCGCGAAACGCTGATCCCGCGCTTCGGCGGCGAGATGGCGAGCTGGCGCGTGCTGCTCTTCGCACTGATGTTCCGCAATGCGAGCAGCCTCACCGCTTTCTTCAAGATCCCTTCGAATCGCGTCGTCGAGCTCGGCTCTCAAATCGTCATTTAATCTTGGCCGGGCTGCCGTTTGGCTTGCATCCGCTATTGCAAAATAGAAGGGCACTTCCAAGGAAGTGCCCTTTGACCATCAGAATCGCTGAAGTCTTATCCGCTATTACATTGCCTTCTTGTAGACGACTTCACCGCCGACCACGGTCATCAAGGCGTTGATGTCCTTGATCTCGCTCTCGGGACACTTCATATAATCGCGGTCAATGACGACGAAGTCAGCGAGTTTGCCGGTCTTCAGCGAGCCCTTGATTTTTTCCTCGAACTGGCCGTAGGCGGGCCAGATGGTGAAGGTTTTCAGCGCTTCTTCGCGCGTCAGCTTTTCTTCCGGATACCAACCGCCGGGCGGCTGCGCGTCGCGGTCCATCCGCGTCACCGAGGCATATAGTCCATGGTAGGGATTGATCAATTCGATCGGAGCATCCGAGCCACCAGGAATGACCATGCCGGCCTTGAGCACCTTGCGCCAGGCGTAAGCGTATTTGATGCGTTCGGGTCCGATGCGGGTTTCCGCCATGTTCTTGTCCGACGTGGCGTGCACGGCCTGCATTGACGGTATGATTCTCAGCTTCGCGGTCCGCTCCAGATCGGCTGCCGTCGTCACCTGGTAATGCTCGATGCGCCACCGGTGATTGGGCGTGACCTTGTCTTCCGTCAGGACTTTTTCATACTGGTCGATGACGTTGTGCACCCCTCCGTCGCCGATGGCGTGGACTGCCACCTGGAAGCCGGCTCTGCTGGCTGTGCGGATGTATTCGAGCAGCTTTTCATTCGAGGTTCTGGCGACGCCTTTCCAGTCATGCTTGTCGCTGTAATCTTCGAGCATGAGCGCGGTCCGGGAACCGAGCGAGCCGTCCGCGTAGAACTTGATCGCCCGCACCGTCAGCCGATCGTTGAACAAGCCGATTTCCGGACCGGACTTGTAATAGGGCGCCGCATGTTCGCCGTTGACCATGGCGTAGATGCGGACCTTCAACTCGCCGGATGCGTAGAGGCTCTTCATGTTCTGAACATCCTCGACGGAGTTCATCGTCGTGTTGCCGGCGCTCATCGAGGTGGTTAGCCCGTACGAGAACATTTCGGCCTGCGCCAGGAGCATGCCCTCTTTCAGTCGCTCCGTGCTCAGCGGGGTAATCTTGCTGCGAATATTGGCCATGGCGTTTTCATAGAAGATGCCCGTCAGTTCGCCGCTGGCATCCTTCTCGATCACGCCGCCTTCCGGCGTCGCCGTCGTTTTGTCGATTCCGGCCATTTCGAGCGCCTTGGAATTGACCCACAAGGCGTGACCGTCGGTACGGGTCAGCGAAACCGGATGGTTTGGCGCCACCGCGTCAAGATCGGCCTTGTTGGGGAACTTCTTGTCGGGCCAGACTTCCTGGTTCCAGCCGGTGCCGACGATCCAGGTTCCGGCCGGCAGCCTGTCGGCTTCGGCCTTGATCTTGGCAATAATCACATCCTTGGGCAGCCAGAAGGCATTGACCTGAAGCAGCATCATGCCTTCACGCGTGTAGTGCATATGGCCTTCGATCAGGCCGGGCAGCACGGTCTTGCCTCGCAGATCAAAAACCTTGGTCGTCGCGCCGACATATTTCTTTGCGCCCTTGTCGCTTCCGACGTAGACCAGTTCTTGTCCGATGATCGCCAAGGCCTGCGCCTTCGGCTGTTTGGCTTCCACCGTGTAAACATTGCCGTTCAAATAGACCGCATCTGCCGCCTTAACTGCGAGGGCGGCGCCCGACGTGCCTGGACCGATGAGGCAAATACCAGCCAACACCGTTCCGATTCTTTTCGCTGAGATCACAAAGGTTCTCCCTATCAACTATGGTTCTTTAGTTATTCGTGCAATTTTGGTGAACTTGCCTATCGACTTGATGGGCGCATCTCGGAAGGCGATTGCTTTCATTTGGCCGACCGGATATCGATGTGCTTACCCCCGCCTCTTCTACAGTACAGGGAAGCGCAAAAAGATAAGGACACACCGAAGTCGGGAAATTACGCCGAAGGTGGGCTTATATCAAGGGATAATATGCCTCACCGGATGCCTTTTGCGCCGTTTGTTGTGTTTGACGATGACGCAAGCGGTAAGGCCCAACATGCCTGCACTTCCGCCGAGCGTTGGTGGGCAAAGTGTCGGGGCTCCGCGACCGCTTTGGTCGAAACGAAAATCGCCGTGAGCGCATGATCGTCTTCCCGATTGTCGAGACAGGCATCGGGTAACAGTCTAGAATCGCGGTCTCGGATACTCAGCCATAGTCAGAATAAAATGCCTTGTCCCCGACAGTCGCTTTCGCCTTGCCGAGGTTTATGGGGCTCCGGCCTTGCTTGTCCTTGGAGGCTGTTGGATTCAATTGCGTCTGTGCCGCCGGGCTAGGATCTGAGCACGAGAGAGCGCACCTTCCCGAATCAATCGAAATCCGTTGCCCGAGTCGACCCGCTCATGCCCCTTCTCTCTCCCGCCCCAATCCGACCCTCCAGCCCGAAACTGCGCCGTTCATTAAAGGCGCGACACCTGGCGATGATCGCTATCGGCGGTTCGATTGGCACAGGTCTGTTTGTTGCCTCCGGCGCCACCATTTCGCGCGCCGGACCAGGTGGCGCACTCCTGGCCTATTTGCTGATTGGCGCCATGGTCTATTTCCTGATGACCAGCCTCGGCGAACTGGCGGCCTATATGCCGGTCGCCGGCTCGTTCTCCACCTACGGCGCCCTTTATGTCGACGAGGGCTTCGGTTTTGCGCTCGGTTGGAACTATTGGTACAACTGGGCGGTGACGATCGCAGTCGAACTCGTTGCCGCGCAAATGGTGATGCAATACTGGTTTCCGGACATACCGGGGATAGTCTGGAGCGCTTTTTTCCTGACACTGATGTTCCTGCTCAATGCCATTTCCGTGCGCGGCTTTGGCGAAGCCGAATTCTGGTTTGCCCTGATCAAGGTCGTTACCGTCATCGCTTTCATTGTCACGGGAACGCTGATGATATTCGGCATCATGGGCGATGCGCCAGCGAGCCCGCGATTTGCCAATCTGTCGCTCGGCGACGCCCCGTTCGTCGGGGGGCTTCCAGCGATGATCGGCGTGGCCATGGTCGCCGGTTTTTCGTTCCAGGGTACCGAACTGGTTGGCGTCGCTGCCGGTGAATCGGCAGATCCCGGCAAGAACATTCCCCTCGCGGTACGTCAGGTATTTTGGCGGATTCTATTGTTCTACGTGCTGGCCATCGCGGTTATCGGCATCCTCCTGCCCTATACGGACCCCAACCTGCTCAAATCCGATCTCAACGAAATCGGCGTCAGCCCCTTCACTTTGGTTTTCAGGCGCGCCGGGCTTGCCATCGCCGCCAGCGTCATGAATGCCGTGATTCTGACGGCAGTCCTTTCGGCTGGCAATTCGGGCATGTACGCTTCCGCCCGGATGCTCTACAACCTGGCCACCGAAGGCCGCGCGCCTAAGCTGTTCGCCCGGCTTACCCGCAACGGCGTGCCGCTCAATGCGCTGCTGGCGACCGCGGTAATCGGCGCGCTGTGTTTTGCCTCCTCGCTTTTTGAAGGGCAGACCGTTTATTTGTGGCTGCTCAACCTGTCCGGAATGGCCGGCTTCGTGGCCTGGCTCGGCATTGCGGTGAGCCACTACCGCTTTCGCAAAGGATTGATTGCCCAAGGCATTTCGCTGGACATCCTGCCGTATCAATCGCCATTCTTCCCGTGGGGGCCGCTGTTTGCTTTTGGCATGTGTCTGCTGGTCATTCTCGGGCAAAGCTACGACGCTGTCATGGGAGGGCAAATCGACTGGATCGGCATGATCGCAACGTATATCGGCATTCCGCTTTTCCTGCTGCTCTGGTGGGGCTATCGTATCCGGCGCAAGACGCGCTTCGTGCCTTACTCGGAAATGCGTTTCCCAAGCTTGCAAGAGTATGAATCAAGTAAGCCGGACCTTGAGACATCCGCGGCCAGCGTGAAACTCTCGACGGTGTGAAGGGCGACATGCCGCGCGTCAACTTCCTGGCGCGCTACAAGCTCAACTGAGTTTGCTGTACCCTGCGATGGCGAATGGCTTGAGCGCTTACCCGTTCGTCCTGACCTTGTCGAAGAATGAACGGGCCAGACGTGCGACTTGCGCGAGTGTCCTGCCGCGTCGACCCGCGCAGGCGAACGGGGCTTGCTCATTCGCGTACGAGAGTTATCCAGACGAACAGATTCTGCCCCTGCGACTCGGCAAGCTGCGCGAGTTCGGCGAGTTCGGTCAGTTGCGCCAGGACATCTTCAGGATCCCATTCATCGGCTTCGAACTCTTCGCTTGCGGCCAATTCGCCGGCAAGATCTTCCAGCGTCTCTTCGTCGAGGGCCGCAAGCTTCTCCATCAATTCGCCGGCGATGCGCAGAACGATGGTTTCATTTTCGGAGACGTATACCGGTTCGTACAGATCAAGCGCCCTCTGCATCGAGTCGCCGGTCAGCAGACAATGCAGCGTCGCCACCTTGAGCGTATCCAGGCCGAGCGCCTCGATGCCGCTCCATTCGTCGAGCGGACAGGTCGATTCGCCGATGGCGGTGAATTCATCTTCTTCGGCAGCGATAATGTTGGTCATGATGTCCATTTCTTTATGTCCCTGAAGTCGATCTCATTGAACAAAGCATCATAGTTGCGAATTCTATCTGAACCGGCGCGTGCAAGCAGTACCCCCGCGACGGCAGGCGAAGCCGCGGCGCAGCGTGCCGGGCGCCGCCTGAAAGCGAGAGATCGGTTGAACTCGCACGGCATGACCTTTATGCTTAGGCTACGCGTCGAATAATGGAAAGTAATGAAACAGATTCCACCGGCACCAGGAATGGTTTACCTCGTCGGCAGCGGCCCTGGGGCGCTCGACCTCATGACCGTGCGCGCGACGCGCCTGGTCGGGGAAGCCGACGCCATCGTGCATGACCATCTGGTCGCCGAAGGCGTTCTCGGCCTGGCGCGCAGCGATGCGCAGATCATCAGCGTCGGCAAGAAGGCATCGAAGCACACGGTACCCCAGGACGAGCTCAATCTGCTGCTGGTGCGCCTGGCGCGCGAGGGCAAGAGCGTCGTTCGCCTGAAGGGCGGCGATCCGTTCATCTTCGGCCGCGGCGGCGAAGAAATCGAGACGCTGTGCGAATTCGGCATCCCCTTCGAGGTTGTTCCCGGCGTCACTGCTGCTGCAGGCTGCGCGGCTTATGCCGGCATTCCGCTGACGCACCGCGACCACGCGCAAACGGTGAGCTTCGCCACCGGCCATCTCAAGGATGGAAGCGTCAACCTCGATTGGCAAGCGCTGGCGCGGCCGCGGCAAACGGTGGTTTTCTACATGGGCGTCGGCGGCATCGCCGAAATCTGCCGGCAGTTGATCGCGCACGGTCTGCCGGCGACGCATCCGGCCGCCGTGGTGCAAAGCGGCAGCACCGAGCGGCAGCGGGTGCTGACCGGCGACCTCGCGACACTGCCTGCCAAGATCAATGAAGCCGGTATTACCTCACCGGCGCTCATCATCGTCGGTACCGTCGTCCGCCTGCGCGACAAGCTCGCCTGGTACGCGCCGGACCCATCCAAGGGCCGGCGCAAGGCGCGCTGAAGGCAGCTGCACGCTTGCCTCGACGCATGTCTTGAGGCACGATTGGTCCCCCGATCATCCTTAGCACGGGGTAATAGCATGGATCTGAAGTTGAACAACAAGGTGGCAATCATCACCGGCGCGAGCCGCGGCATCGGACGCGCGATCGCGCAGGTTTTGTCCGGCGAAGGCGCGCGCCTGGTCATCGCCGCGCGCTCCGCAGAGGGACTCGAGGAGGTCAGGAAATCGTGCCCGACCGAAGTCGCGACGGTGGCCATCGACCTGCGCGATGTGGACGCCGCGCAACGCGTGATTGGCATTGCCGTGGAAAAATTCGGCGGCGTCGATATCCTGGTTAACAACGCCGGCGCGACCAAGCGCGGCGACTTCCTGCAACTCTCGGAGGACGACTGGCAGGACGGCTTCGCGCTCAAGTTCTTCAGCACCGTGCGCTGCTCGCGTGCCGCGTGGCCTCTGCTCCAGGCCAGCCGCGGCGCGATCGTCAATATCGTCGGCGTCGGCGGGCGCACCGGCAGCGCCGAATTCTCGATCGGCGGCGCAGTGAACGCGGCAATGCTGAACCTCACCAAAGTCCTCGCCGATCGCGGCATCAAGGACGGGATTCGCGTCAACGCCATCAACCCCGGCGATGTCGCGACCGACCGGCTGACAAAGCGCGTCGCCCAGTATGCCGCCGACCACGCGGTTTCGCTCGCCGACGCGGCGACGCAAATCGTCGCGACGATCGGCATCGCGCGCTTTGGCCAGCCCGAGGAGATCGCCCGCGTCGTTGCTTTCCTGGCTTCGCCGCAAGCCGCCTACTGCCAGGGCGCGATTATCGACGTCGACGGCGGCCGAACCAGGACGCTTTAGTCAACTTGACTACATGCCGGCCGTCGGGATTGTTAGCAGCCGATTGAATAGGGCATCGTCATTCCGGCGAAAGAACGTCACCCCGGAATGTTTGAATCCGGGGCCGGAATCCAGAATTTGAACCAGAAACGGGATCCCGGCTTTCGCCGGGACGACGAAATTATATTGCGGGCGCTGACGTCCTGGCGTCTCGCCACTTCAAGGAAAGCGGCTTTCGGCCAGCGCCGCTTCCTTGACGATCCAGTCTTCGAACGCGAGTACTCGTTCCGGTTGCACGCGGTTCGGGTGAGTCGCGAGGAAATAGGCGCGCGAGGTGTGCACGTGCAAGGCCAGCGGCGCGACCAGGCGACCGGTGCGCAAATCGTCCTCGACGAAAACGAATTGCGCCATCATCACGCCGAGTTCGTCGGTCGCCGCCTGGTAAGCGAGCGCCGCGTTTTCGAATTTCAAGCCGCTGTTGCCGTCGACGCCGATGTCGCCGACCGCCGCCAACCAGGTCGGCCAGTCGAGCGGACGGTTGAGCGAACAGAGCAGGACGTGGTTGGCAAGATCCGCGGGTTCGACAAGCGGCGGGCTGTTGGCCAGCAATCCGGGCGCGCAAACCGGCAGCAAGACCTCGCCGAACAGCCGGCGATAGCCAGGCCCGGAAGGCGGCGCCGGCCAAGAGTAGATGCTCACATCCACGTCCTCGCGATCGAAATCGGCCGGCTCGTGCGAGGTCGTAATCTGTACGTCGATCTTCGGTTGCAGCGCATGAAAGCGGGCCAGGCGCGGCACCAGCCAGCGCATTGCGAAGGTCGGCGGCAGCTTGAGGCGCAGCCGTCTTTCATCGGGATTGAACTGCAACTGGCGGGCCCCGGCTTCGATCTGGTCAAGCGCACTTTTCACGAGGCGAAAGTAGCTGCTGCCTTGCGCGGTGAGTTCGATACCGCGGTGCACGCGACGGAACAGCTTGACGGCCAGCCATGCCTCAAGACATGCGACATGGCGGCTGACGGCGCCTTGCGACACGCACAGTTCTTCGGCGGCGCTGGTGAAGCTTGCGCTTCGGGCGGAGGCTTCGAACGCTCGGATGGCGTTCAGGGGAGGGAGTCGTCTCGCCATCACTGCCATCACATTTTGTCATGGCAAGTATGAGCTAATTATTCTTGTGCAACAAGCGAAGCTGCCGCATTGTTCTCATCCGGTTCATCACGGAGGACGTTCAAATGGAAAATACCAAGATGCGGACCAAGCTGCTCAAGCCCCTGTGCTTCGCTGCATTGCTGATCGCCTGCGGCTTCGCCCAGGCCCAGACCTATCCCTCCAAGCCGATCCGCATGATCGTTCCGTGGCCGCCCGGCGGCGGTGTCGACACCGCTGCGCGCATCATCTCGCAGCCCTTGTCGGAACGCCTCGGACAACCGATCGTCATCGAGAACCGGCCGGGAGCCGGCGGCAATATCGGCACCGCACTATTCACCCAGGAAAAACCCGACGGTTACGCACTGCTCATGGGCTCGCTGTCGCCGAATGCGGTCAATCCGCACCTCTATGCCAAGCTCGGCTTCGACCCGATCAAGGATTTCGCACCGGTGGCGCTGGTCTATACGGTGCCAAGTTTCCTCGTCGTTCCCGCGTCGTCGCCGGCCAACTCGGCCAAGGAACTCGTCGCCATCGCCAAAGCCAGCCCCGGCAAGATCAATTTTGGTTCGGGCGGCGTCGGTTCGTCGCAACATCTGTTCGGCGTGATGTTCAAGGCCTCGACCAACATCGACATCGTGCACGTCGCCTACAAGGGTACAAGCCCCGCGGAAACGGCGCTGCTTGCTGGCCAGGTCGATTTGCTGCTCGATCCGCCGACCTGCCTGCCCTTCGTCGCCGCCGGGAAGCTCAAGGCGCTGGCCGTCGCTGCGCCGACGCGCAACCCGGCCATGCCCGACACGCCGACCCTCGACGAAGTGGGTATTCCCAACGTGCATACGCTGACCTTCTATGGCGTCATGGCCCCGGCCAACACGCCCAAGGAGATCGTCGATCGCCTGAACAAGGAGATCAACTCGATTCTCCAGACAACGGAAATGAAGGCCAAGCTGGCGAAACTGGCGGCGCAGCCGGGTACCGGATCGCCGGAAGACTTCGCGAAGTTCGTCAAGTCGGAACTCGTGCGTTACGGCGAGATTGTCAGATTGTCGGGCGCAAAACAGGTCGATTAATCATTGGGCGCAAGGCGGCCGTCAGCGGTCGCCGCCGGGCATTTCGTTTCAAAGTCATTGCCACACCCTTCGCTTGCGCGGCGGAGCGGGAGCGGCTGACTTCCCGGATTGGCGCCGCATCGCGCGGCGCTAGCGGCGCGGACATGGACAGGCAGAGGAAAATGGAAAAGAACACGGCAGCACAAACGATGCTCGAAAAGATCTGGTCACGGCACCGCGTCATCGAGCGCAGCGACGGACAGAGTCTGCTTTACGTCGATTCGCATCTGCTCCAGGACGGTTCGGCGCCGGCTTTCGCCATGTTGCGCCAGCGCGGCCTCACGGTGCGCGCACCGCAGCGCGCGACGGCGACCCAGGATCACTATGTGCCGACCGACAGTCGCGATCTCAACTCGGTCGCCGACCCGGAAAAGCGCGAAATGGCCAATGCCCTGCAGCGCGATTCGGCGAGCGCCGGCATCCGCTTCTTCAGCCTTGACGACCGCCGCCAGGGCATCGTGCATGTGGTCGGGCCGGAACAGGGGCTGAGCCAGCCGGGCATGTTCATCGTCTGCGGCGACAGCCATACGGCCACCCACGGCGCGCTCGGCGCGCTGGCGATCGGTATCGGCGCCTCCGACGTCGCCCATGTGCTGGCGACGCAGGCGCTCTGGCTGCCGCAGCCGAAAACGCTGCGCATCACGATCGACGGTGCGCTCCCGAGCGGCGTCAGCGCCAAGGACATCATCCTAGCGATCATCGGCCGCATCGGTGCCGCCGGAGCCAGCGGCCAAGCGATCGAATATGCCGGGTCAACGATACGCGCGCTGT
This sequence comes from uncultured beta proteobacterium, assembly GCA_903886975.1. GTDB lineage: Bacteria > Pseudomonadota > Gammaproteobacteria > Burkholderiales > Rhodocyclaceae > Propionivibrio. The sequence goes on along the minus strand of CAISOB010000015.1, from coordinate 24,487 downwards.
CGGTCGAAGGGCGAATGACGGTTTGCAATATGTCGATCGAGGCCGCCGCCCGTGCCGGCATGATCGCCCCCGACGACCGCACCTTCGAATGGCTGGCTGGCCGGCCCTTTGCGCCGACCGGCGCCGATTGGGACCGTGCGCTGGCGCGCTGGCGTCAGTTGCCCAGCGACGAAGAAGCGCGCTTCGATCGCGAAGTGAACATCGACGCCGGCACGCTCGCGCCGATGGTGACCTGGGGCAACAGCCCCGAAGACGCGTTGCCGATTTCGGCGCGCGTGCCCGATCCGGCTGCGGCGCCTAGCGCCCAGCGTCGCGAAGGCATGCAGAAAACGCTCGCCTATATGGGGCTGACGCCGGGGATGGCGCTCACCGATCTTGCCATCGACCAGGTCTTCATCGGGTCGTGCACCAACGGCCGCATCGAGGACTTGCGCGCCGCGGCAGGCATTGCAGCAGGACGGCGCGTCGCGCCGGGCGTCGCCGCCTGGGTCGTTGCAGGATCGACGCTGGTCAAGCTGCAGGCCGAGGCCGAAGGCCTGGACCGCATCTTCACCGCGGCGGGATTCGAGTGGCGTCATGCCGGCTGCTCGATGTGCCTGGCCACCAACGGCGACCATGTCGCTCCGGGCAAGCGCTGTGCATCGACGTCGAATCGCAACTTCGTCGGCCGCCAGGGGCCGGGGTCGCGCACCCACCTGATGAGCCCGGCAATGGCCGCCGCGGCCGCCGTCACCGGCCGCCTGACCGACGTCCGGCAATTGATCGCGAGGAACTGACATGGAAGCCTTTCAGACGCTTGACGCCGTCATGCTGCCGCTGGCGCAGGCCAACGTCGATACCGACCAGATCCTGCCGGCGCGCTATCTGCAAAAGCCGCGCTCGGCGCAATTCGACGAGTTCCTTTTCCGCGACCTGCGCTATCGCAAGGACGGCAGCGAGAATCCGGAATTTCTCCTCAACCAGCCCGCGTATCGCGCCGCGCGCGTCGTCGTCGCCGGCGACAATTTCGCCTGCGGCTCATCGCGCGAACACGCGGTCTGGGCTCTCTATGACTACGGCTTTCGCGTCGCGATCGCGCCAAGCTTCGGCGATATCTTTTTTGCCAACGCGCTGAAGAACGGCTTGCTGCCGATCGTTCTGCCGGCCGCTGCGGTCGCCGCGCTGATCGGTTCGGCACGCGCCAATCCCGGCGCGAAAGTCGTCGTCGATCTCGCGGCGCAGGCGGTCACGGCGCCTGACGGCGCCGTCCATCGCTTCACCATCGATCAGTTTTCGCGGCATTGCCTGCTCGAGGGACTCGACGAAATCGATTACACGCTGAGCCAGTCGGCGCATATCTCGGCCTACGAGGAAGCGCTCGACAAGCGTTGAGCGATCGCTACATCAATCCATTTTCTTATCGCTATTCATTGACAAGGAAGAATCATGAAAATTGCCATCCTGCCCGGTGACGGCGTCGGTAAAGAAGTCACGCGCGAAGCCGTCAAGGTGCTCAAGGCCGTCGTCGGCAAGAACACGGCAATGGAATTGACCGAAGCGCCGATCGGCGGCGCCGGCGTCGAAGCCGCCGGCGACCCGCTACCGGCGGCGACGCTCGAGATCGCGCGCAAGGCCGATGCGATCCTGTTCGGCGCGGCCGGCGTTCCCGGCGACGAGAAGTTGCCTTACGCGATGCGGCCGGGCGCGAGCCTGCTCAGGCTGCGCAAGGACCTCGGGCTGTTCGCCAATTTTCGTCCGGTGTTCATGTTCCCCGAGTTGATCGGCGCATCGACGCTGAAGCCGGAAATCGTCGAAGGGCTGGACATCATCATCCTGCGCGAGTTGACCGGCGACCTCTATTTCGGAGAGCCGCGCGGTATCCGCACGCTGGCGAGCGGCGAGCGCCAGGGGTTCAACACCATGGTCTATTCTGAATCGGAAGTCGAGCGCATCGCGCACGTCGCTTTCCGCACGGCGCGCACGCGCCGGCGCAGGGTCTGCTCGGTCGACAAGGCCAACGTTCTCGAAACGATGCAGCTGTGGCGCGAAGTCGTGACACGCGTCGGCAAGGACTATCCCGATGTCGAGCTCACGCACGTTTTCGTCGATGCGGCGGCAATGATGTTGATGCGCGCGCCCAAGCAATTCGACGTGATGGTCACCGGCAACGTCTTCGGCGACATCCTGTCGGACTGCGCGGCGATGCTGACCGGTTCAATCGGCATGCTGCCGTCGGCTTCGCTGGCCGAGGGCAGCAAGGGCCTTTACGAACCCGTGCACGGCAGCGCCCCCGATATCGCCGGCAAGAACATCGCCAATCCGATGGCCGCGATCCTGTCGATGGCGATGATGCTGCACTACTCGTTCGATCGCCCGGAACTCGCCGCACGCGTGCATCGCGCCGTCGCCGCGACTCTCTCCGAAGGCTATCGCACGCCGGACATATTCCAGCCGGGAATGCAGCGGGTCGGAACCGTCGAAATGGGCGATGCCGTCGTCGCCACGTTGGCGCGCCTCGCCGCGTAGCTTAGAATTTGCAAGCCGGCAATTGACTGATAACCGCTGCGGCGCCAAGCGGCCGCGCAAGGAGGGCATATGCATCTGATTCGCAACCCCAAGGACTTTCTTTCCGGTCTGCTGTTCATGGCCTTCGGCCTCGCCGCGCTGGTGCTCTCGGGAGAATATGCGATCGGCGTCGCCGCACGCATGGGGCCCGGCTATTTCCCGCGCGTCCTCGGCATCCTGCTGCTCGGCCTGGGCGCCATCCTCGCGCTCGGCGGCTTTCGCGCGACGACCGAGGAACAACCGGTCTGGCACTGGAAGCCGCTCTTCATCATTCTGCTCAGCGTCGGCGTCTTCATCCTGCTCGGAGAGCGGCTCGGCCTGGTGCTGGCCAGCACGATCCTCGTCTTCATCTCTTCGCTGGCGAGCGATGAATTCAGCTGGAAGGAAGCGCTGATCAGCGGGCTCATTCAGGGTGCCGTCGCCGTCGTCGTCTTCGTTTATGGCTTGTCCATGCCGCTGCCCGTGTGGCCCGTCTTCATTACCGGAATTCAATGATGGATCTCTACCATAATCTGGCGCTCGGCTTTTCCGTCGCGATCACGCCGATCAATCTGCTCTATGCCTTCATCGGCAGCGTGGTCGGAACGCTGATCGGCGTGCTGCCCGGCATCGGCCCGGTGGCGACCATCGCCATGCTGATGCCGACGACTTACGGCCTGCCGCCGGTGACCGCGCTGATCATGCTTGCCGGCATCTATTACGGCGCTTCCTACGGTGGTTCGACGACGGCGATCCTCGTTAACCTGCCCGGTGAAATGTCCTCGGTGGTCACCGTGCTCGACGGCTATCAAATGGCCAGACAAGGGCGCGCCGGCGCGGCGCTGTGCATCGCCGCCCTCGGTTCGCTGTTTGCCGGCTGCGTCTCGACCATGGTGATCGCCGCCTTTGCACCGCCGCTCGCCGACGTCGCGCTCAGTTTCGATGCCGCCGAGTATTTCTCGCTGATGGTCCTCGGCCTGGTTTCGGCCATCGCATTGGCCCACGGGTCGGTGCTCAAGGCGGTTCTCGTGACCATCCTCGGCCTGCTGCTCGGCATCGTCGGCACCGACGTCAATACCGGAACGGCGCGTTTTTCCTTCGAAGTCCCCGAACTCATCGACGGTATCGGTTTCGTCGCCATGACCATGGGCCTCTTCGCCTTCGCCGAGATTGCCGGCAACCTCGAACAGACGGAGGACAGGAATCTGCTCAGCCAGCCCATCAGCCGCCTGTGGATCACCTGGGCCGAGTTCAAAGAGGCCTTCCCGGCCGTGCTGCGCGGCACGGCGGTCGGATCTTTGCTCGGCATCTTGCCGGGCGGCGGCGCGACGCTATCGTCGTTCGCCTCCTACACGATTGAAAAGCGGATCGCCAAGGATCCATCGCGCTTTGGCAAGGGCGCAATCGAAGGCGTCGCCGGCCCCGAGTCGGCGAACAACGCCGGTGCACAGACCTCCTTCATTCCGATGTTGACCCTCGGCATCCCGTCGAATGCGGTGATGGCACTGATGGTCGGCGCGCTGATCATTCACGACATCCAGCCCGGCCCGCAGGTCATGACGAGCAACCCGGATCTGTTCTGGGGACTGATCGCCAGCATGTGGGTCGGCAACCTGATGCTGGTCATCCTCAACTTGCCGCTGATCGGCATCTGGGTCAAGCTGCTGCGCGTTCCCTACCGGCTGCTCTATCCGATGATTCTGCTGGTGTGCACGATAGGCGCGTACAGCACAAACAATAATATGTTCGACGTCTGGGTGGCAATCGCTTTTGGATTCCTCGGCTATGTTTTCGTCAAGCTCGGTTGCGAACCGGCGCCCCTGCTGCTCGGCTACATCCTCGGCCCGATGCTCGAGGAGAATCTGCGCCGCGCTCTGGTCCTCTCGCGCGGTGACTTCACTGTCTTCGTCACCCGGCCCCTGTCGCTGACCATGTTGGTCATCGCCGCGGCACTGCTCGTCGTCATCGTCGCCCCGGCAATCCGCAAGAAACGTGAAATCGTATTCACTGAGCAAGAATCGTGAGATCGTCTCTCGAGCACCGCTTAACGCAACGAACATGAGGCGCTGGCGGTGGCCCCTCTACACCCATACCGCGAGGAGATGATCCAGCGGTTACAATAGAATGTTCGGACGATGTGGCGATCGACGTTCGCCGCATGCAACTGGGCGGTGCACCTGCGGACGCATTCAAAGACAAGCCGCAATGTTCACACGTTCGGCACTATCAAACAATAGATCGCTCAGGCAAGTATGCGAATTCAGCGGACCCGCGCGCGGCAAGCACTCCCGATTGCTAAGCATGACTCGAGCCGAACGGCGGCACGGCGCCGATACTCCGCACGGCGCGGCCTATGAAGCAGTTGTTCTGGAGAAATTCGGCGTACTGGCTGCTGCTTTTCGCCGTCTCCTTGCCGGTAGCCCTGCTGCTGCACCGGCAGGGGCTCCCGGCCGCTTTCCTGGTCGGGCCGATGCTGTGCGGAATCGCTTTCAGCGTCGCCGGTGCCGGCCTGGTATTGCCGCGCAAGTTCTTCGTCGGCGCGCAGTCGCTGATCGGTTGTGCGGTCGCCGAGAGCATCACCGCGGCCATCGTCGTGACCATCGTCAGGGACTGGGCGATCATGGGCCTGGTCGTCGCGAGCACCGTCCTCGCCGGGCTGATCGTCGGTTGGACACTGGTGAAATTGCATACGCTGCCCGGGACCACGGCGGCGTGGGGGTCCTCGCCGGGCGCCGCGTCGGCGATGGTGGCGATGGCCGAAGCCTATGGCGCCGATGTGCGCCTCGTTGCGCTGATGCAATATCTGCGCGTGCTGATCGTCGTGCTGACCGCGTCCACGGTCGCTCACTTCCTGTTGGCCACCGCACCCGTCATGGCCACCCGTCCGCCGCGGTCATTAGCCTTCGGCCCGTGGCTGCCGGTACTCCTCACGCTTGGCCTGGCCGCGACCGGCGTCTTGCTGACCAAGTATTTGCGCATCCCGGCCGGAGCCATTCTCCTGCCAATTGTTATCGGCGGCGCCTTGCATGCGACAGGCCTGCTCACCGTGCACCAGCCATTCTGGATGCAGGCCGTGGGGGCGACGACGCTCGGCTGGTATGTCGGTCTCGGCTTCAACCGCCGCCTGTTGGTTTCGGCGTTTCGCCTGTTGCCACGCCTGATGCTCTCGGCCGTCTTTCTGATCGTTCTGTGCGGCCTTTCGGCGGCCCTGCTCGTGCAGGTGCTGCACACCGACCCGCTGACCGCCTATCTGTCGACGAGTCCGGGCGGGCTCGACTCGATGATCCTGATCGCCATCGGCAGCCAGTCCGACGTGCCTTTCGTCGTCGCCGCACAAACCCTGCGCCTGTTCGTCGTCATCCTGACCGGACCGGCCATCGCCCGTTTCATTTGTCGCCATGCCTAAGCGCTAAACTGGCGTCGTCATAACTTGGAGGATAAACCATGCACTATCGATTGCTCGGCCGCACCGGCCTGTATGTATCCGAACTCTGCCTGGGAACGATGACCTTCGGCGTCGGCGAGGGTTTCTGGAAAGTGATGTCCGGCCTCGACCAAACGGCCGCGACCGCGCTCGTCAAACAGTCTTTCGACGCCGGCGTTAACTTCATCGACACCGCCAACGTCTATTCGCTAGGCCAGTCGGAAGCCTTCACCGGCAATGCGATCAAGGCGCTCGGCCTGCCGCGTGATGAACTCGTCATTGCCACCAAGGCCACGGCGATCATGGACGAGAAAGCCGCCAACGGACGCGGCCAGTCGCGCTATCACCTGATGAACGAGGTCGAAGCAAGCCTCAAACGGCTGCAACTCGACCATATCGACCTCTACCAGGTGCACGGTTTCGATCCGCTGACACCGCTCGACGAAATGCTGTCCACGCTCAACGACCTGGTGCGCTCGGGCAAGGTGCGCTACATCGGCCTGTGCAACATGGCCGCGTGGCAGATCATGAAAGCGCTGGCCATTTCGGAAAAGAATCACTGGAGCCGCTTCGAGAGCGTGCAGGCTTACTACACCCTGGCCGGGCGCGACCTCGAACGCGAAGTCTTTCCGCTGCTGGCGGATCAGCAACTTGGGCTGATGGTCTGGAGCCCGCTCGCCGGCGGCCTGCTCTCCGGCAAGTTTGCGCCCGACGGCCAGGGCCCCGCGGGTGCGCGCCGCGCGACTTTCGACTTTCCGCTCGTCGACAAGCCGCGCGCTTTCCGCTGCATCGACGTCATGCGCCCGATCGCCGAGCGCCACCAGGTGTCGGTGGCGCGCGTGGCGCTGGCCTGGTTGCTCAGCCGGCCACAGGTCAGCACGGTGATCGTCGGCGCCAAGACCGCCGAGCAACTGGGCGACAATCTTGCCGCAACCGATGTCGAGTTTTCCGCCGAAGAGTTGGCTGCGCTTGACACGGTCAGCGCGCTGTCGCCCGAATATCCGGGCTGGATGCTGGCCAGACAGGCGCAAATGCGCGCCAAGGCGCCGATCAAGGCTTAACCCTTGGTGTTGTGCCGGGAAAAGGAACGCCACAACGCAAGGTCGTAGGCGGTCTTGAGTACGCCGCAAGCGATCAGCGGCGCGGCGAGAAAACCGGCGGCGAAGAGCGCGGCGCCGAGTGTCGGACTGAGCGCCGCGGCCAGGCTGCGCGGCACCGCGGTGAAACTCGCCGCCGCCGCGCGCTCGCCGGGCGTGACGACGCTAATGACCAGCGCGCCGCGTGCAGGAACGTCCATTTGCGAGAGCAACGCACGCACGAAGAGCAGCGCTATGGCAAACTCAACGCGCGGCGCCAGGGCCGCGGCGATCAGACAGAGATTGGACGGTAGGTGAGTAAACACCATGGTGTTAACCAGGCCGATGCGCGCCGCCACCGCCGGCGCCGCGAGTTGCGACACGGCAGCGAGCAGGCCCGTCCAGAAGAAGAAGTTGCCGGCGGCGGCGAGCGAGAGATCGAAGCGCTCGAATAGCCAGAGGGCCATCAGCGAGTTGATCACCAGTCCGCCAGCAAAGGCATCGACCGAAAACAGCGACGCGAGTTTGATGATCGTGCGCCGCGACGGTCCCAGAGGCGCGGGCGGATCGGGGAGCTTCTCGGACGCTGGCGGCAGGCCTCGGTAGAGCAGCCAGACAGCGCCACCGACCAATCCATAGACGACAAACATCGCGCGCAGCGCAGTTAGTCGCTCGATTCCAGCCACGGCGACCAGCCAGTCGGGCGTTCCCGATGCGAGCGCACCGACCGCGGCGAACAAAGCGCCGAGCAGCGAATAGCGGGCGAACAGCGCGGTGCGCGCCGTGCCTTGCGCGGCTTCGCCGAGGCGGGCGTGCTCGAGCGGCAGGAAGACGCTGACATCGCCCGAGCTTGGATTCAAGGTGCCGACGAACGCGATCACGAGGAGCGGCCAGAAGGTCGTCTGCAGCGCAAACGCGAAACCGGTAGCCAGCATCAGCAGTGCGGCGCCGAGCAAGAGGTACCGGTGGTGCACGCGATGGCCCCAGGCACCGACCGCGAGCGTGGCCAGCGCCGATCCGAGCAAAGTGGCGGTGCTCAGCACGCCGACATCGAGCGCGCCGAGGCCTAGCGCCAGCAGGTAGACGGGAAGCAGCACCGCGACGAAACCGTCGGCAAAAGCACGTAGAGCCCGGCCAATCAACAGCGGCAAGGCCCGTTCATCGACACCGTCGGGCAGCATGCAGCGGCGAAAGAAGATTTGCATTTGCAGATGACACCAAGGTGAACACGAGGCCGGCAAACGCCGGGCGCCTGATCATAGGCTTTCCCGACGTTTCCCGCCAACGCTACCGAGCACGGCCACCGAAAGCGTTCCAGGTTGAACGCAGGTCCTATTTGGCGATGTTCAGAAAGGGAATAGGCGCACCGGCATAGATCGCCGTCGGCAGCGCGCCATTCCACTTCTCGGCCTTGGTTCGCTCGACTTCAATGCGGCGCAGCTCGAGCACGTCCTTGTTCTGCGCCAGGGCGGCGTTCTGCACGCGCAGAGCTTCGGCCTGAGCTTTGGCTACCGCCAGGTTGGCATAGGCTTCGCCATCGGCCTGGGCTTTGCGCGCGTTGGCTTCAGCTTCGGCGATGGCCACCTTCTGCTTCTGCTCGGCCTCCACCGTCTTCAGTTTGTTTTCAGCGGCCAGCCGCAGTTGTTCCTGCGTCACCTTATCGTTGATCGCATGCATATAGGATTCCGAAAATGAAAAGTTGCGCATGTCGATGTTGATCACCTGGGCACCGTAGAGCGACAGTTTCTCGCGCAATGCCGCGTTGATGTCGGACGATACCCTGGCGCGCTGGGCAATCAGGTCCGGCGCGGTGTACTTGGCCGTCACCGCCTTGAAGATCTCCTGCGTCGCGGTTTGTACATAGGAGGAAAGATCGCCATCGTGCGAGTATTTCTCGAATACTTCCGAGACCCGGTCGGTGGCAATGCTGTAGCGTACCGTCAGGCTCACCTTGACCGGCTGGGTGTCGCTGGTGCTCCCCTCGGCGTTTTCGATATCGGCCTTCTCGGCGCGGATGCTGAAGTTGGAAAGCTTTTGCCAGGGCGGCAATATCGCCAGGCCCTCGCCTTCAATGCCAACGATCTTGCCGAACTGGGTAATGACGCCGCGACTTCCGGTCGGAACGGAATAGAACGGCCACAGCAAGTACAGCGCGATCAGTACAACTATGCCAATGGCAATACGGCTTATTGTCCGAGGTGTCGGCGTCACTTGGGGAAGCTGCATATCCGGGTCCTTTCATTTCTTCATTGCGCAGATGAGACTGCGAACCGAATTAAAAGTTGCTTGTCATATTGCTCGGCAATGAGCTGCATGTTTTCAGAAAGCGTCAAGCGTGCTTGTTCAATGGAATGGCGGATCGGCGCCCGCGACAAATCAAATGAAGGTGATGCCCGGCATGACAAACAGCCAAGCAAGCCCAGTCCATCGGCGAAACGGCAATGCCGACGCATAGCCTGGCGCCGCGCGCACCGACCGTGCCCCGTCATGGCCGGTTTCTGTTCGGCGGCGTCGCGGCATTCGTCCTGATCGTCACCGTCACTGCGTGGATGGCGCTGACGCAGCTATACCAACAGGCCGAAGATCGCGCCGCTCTGACCACGCAGAACATGGCCAAGTCACTCGAGCAAACCTTCAATGGCCTGATCGACACCCTCGATATCGCGCTCCTGGCTTCGGCCAATGAAATCAGTCGCCAGTTGTCGACCGGGAAGACCGATGCCCGATCGATCACCGCGATGCTCGTCGAGCAGCGCGATCGCCTGCCCTATGTGGTCCACTTCAGGGCGACGAATGAATCGGGCGACGTCATCTACGGCCCGGATATCCCGACGCCGCCAATCAACGCTTCCGACCGCGATCATTTCATCGGCTTGCGCGACCATCCGCAGCGCGGCCTGGTCGCCGACCGGCCTTTCCTTGGCCGGGGCAGCGCCAAGTGGGAGTGGACCTTTGCCCGACGCATCAACAAAGCGGACGGGGAATTTGGTGGCGTCGTTCTCGCGGCGGTTTCTATCGATGCTATCCAAGCGATGTTTGCCCAAATCAAGATGTTGCAGGGTAACTCCCTGTCCTTGCGCGACGCCGAGTACCGATTCATTGCGCATTTCCCGGTCAACGCGGCGAGCGTCTTCCCGATCGGCGAGAAACGCCTGTCGCCGGCCCTCCTAAAAGCGCTCAGTGAAAATCCCCGGGCCGGTACCTATCGCGTTGATTTCGCCCGCAGCGACGGCAGGGGGCACGTTTTCTCCTACTATCGCAGCGCCAGGTACGGCTTTCTGGTCAACGTTGGCGTCGATTACGCATCGGCCTTCGCCGAATGGCGCAAGCAGGCAAGGATCGTCATCGGCCTCGTCGCGGCGTCGATCCTGGCCCTGCTGGTGTTCGTGCAACTGATCCACCGGGCGTGGCGGCGCCAGGATGAAGTGGCGGCGTCACTGCGCGAAGCACAGAAGATAGCCCATCTCGGTCACTATCACTACGACCTGAAAACGCGCTGCTGGACGAGTTCCGAAATCTTCGACGAAATCGTCGGCATCGACTGGAATTACCCGCGTGATGCGCAGCACTGGAACGAACTGGCCGCTCCCGACGAGCGCGAGTCAGTGGAGTTCCAATTGAACAGCGTCATCGAGCGCGGCATTGCCTTCGATCACGAATACCGGATTATTCGCCCCTGCGACGGCGAAGAGCGCTGGGTCCATAGCAAGGCGAAACTGCAGTCCGCCGAAGACGGAAGCCCCGCAGCCCTGATCGGCACGCTGCAGGACATCACCGGGCGCAAGCGGGCCGAAGCCGAGTTGCGCGTCGCGGCAGTGGCCTTCGAATCGCGGGAAGCCATGATCATCACCGACAAGAATTCCGTCATCCTGCGCGTCAATCGGGCTTTCACCGAGAGTACCGGCTACACGGCGGCAGACGCGGTCGGTCGTAAACCCAGCTTGCTCAAGTCAGGCCGCCACGACGCCGAATTCTTCCGCGCCATGTGGGAAGCCATCACGCATACCGGCGGCTGGCAGGGGGAAATCTGGGAGAAGCGCAAGAACGGTGACGAACGTTCGAAGTGGCTGACCATCTCGACCGTAAAGAATGCCGACGGGGAAGTCACCCACTATGTCGGCGCGCAATACGACATCAGCGAGCGCAAACGGGCTGAACAAAAGATCAATGAGCTCGCTTTCTACGACCAGCTGACCGATCTGCCCAATCGCGCCCTGTTGCTCGATCGCCTGCGCCAGATCATGACCGCCAGTTCGCGCAACAACCACTATTGCGCCTTGCTGCTCATCGATCTCGACAATTTCAAGACGCTCAACGATACGCTCGGCCATGACATGGGCGACTTGCTGCTGCAACAGGTCGCGCAACGCCTGACGGCTAGTGTCCGCGCTGACGATACCGTGGCGCGGCTGGGTGGCGACGAATTCGTCGTGGTTCTACCCAACCTGAGCTCGGAAGAAAGCGAGGCAGCAACGCAATCGGAACTCGTCGCCGGGAAGATCATCGCCGCGCTCAATCGCAACTTTGCGCTCAAGGAAGTCAACTACCACAGCACGCCGAGCATCGGCGTAACCCTCTTCGTCGGCCAGGAGATTGAGGTCAAAACGCTGCTCAAGCAGGCCGACCTGGCCATGTACAAAGCGAAGGCGGAAGGACGCAACGCCTTGCGCTTCTTCAATCCGGATATGGAGCTGATCGTCATGAAACGCGCCACTCTGGAAAAGGACTTGCGCGAGGCGATCGCGGAGAATCAATTTGAGCTTCATTACCAGCCGCAAATCTCGGCCGGCATACTGACCGGCGTCGAAGCCCTGGTGCGCTGGCACCATCCGCGGCGCGCTCTGGTGTCGCCGGCCGAATTCATTCCTCTGGCGGAAGAAACCGGGCTGATTCTGGCGCTCGGATTCTGGGTCATGGAAACCGCCTGCAAGCAACTTGCGGCCTGGGCTGAACTGCCGGAAAAGACACACCTGACCATTGCGGTCAACGTCAGTGCGCAGCAACTGCGCCAACCAAACTTCGTCGACGAGGTGATCCGCGTTCTCGAAAAGACCGGCGCCGATCCGCAGCGATTGAAACTCGAACTGACCGAAAGCATGCTGGTGTCGAACATCGAGGAAGTCATCGAGAAGATGTTCGCGCTTAAAGCGCTGGGGGTCGGTTTTTCGCTCGATGACTTTGGCACCGGCTACTCTTCGCTGTCGTATCTGAAGCGCCTGCCGCTCGATCAACTGAAGATCGACCAGTCCTTTGTCCGTGACGTGCTCATCGACCCCAACGACGCGGCGATCGCCAAAACGGTCATCGCCCTGGCCCGAAGCCTCGGGCTCGCGGTCATCGCCGAAGGCGTCGAAATCGACGCACAGCGGGAGTTTCTGGCCACCGCCGGTTGCCTGTCTTATCAGGGCTATTTCTTCAGCCGGCCGCTGCCCGTGGCCGAATTCGAAGCGTACGCGCAGCGTATTTTTCTCGCGGCGCAAGAGGCCGATTCGCCGCGACTTCGGCGCGTGCTTACAAGCGGCAGGCCGAGAATGTAAAGACGCGAGCGCTTCGCTTTCGGCGGGCCTCCGAGCAATTATTGGCCGGGTTCGGGACGATCAGCGGGCGCTTCGGCTAAAATAGCGGCTTGTCCGCCGCGCGGTATTTCGCGCGACGGGGACAAGCGCGCCAAACCCGACAAGATCGAACGCGCGCATGTCCTGCCCCCGCACCATCACAACCGCCTGGACCGACATGTTTTGCGCAATTTGCCCGCCGCCTGGGATCGACCCGTCGCCGTGTCGCCGCGATGAGTAAGATATCCTCAGAAGATCCACAGGTTTTCCGCGGCATCATGATGGTCTTGATCGCCGTCGTGATTTTCTCGCTCGTCGATTTCCTCTCCAAATACCTGGCCCGCTTCTACCCGGTCGGCATGGTCGTCTGGGCACGCTACACCTTTCACCTGTTGCTGGTCGTCGTCGTACTCGGCCCGCGCCACGGCCTTTCCCTGATCCGCTCAGCGCAGCCCGGCATACAATTACTCCGCGGTTTGTTGTTGGCCTTTGCCTCGTTTCTTTTTGTCAGCGCACTGAAATTCCTGCCGCTCGCCGAATCGACGGCCATCGCCTATCTGGCACCATTGATGGTTACCTTGCTGTCGGTCGTGTTTCTCAAGGAGAAGGTCGAACCGGCGCGCTGGATGGCGGTCCTGTGCGGATTCATCGACGTCCTGACGATCATCCGTCCGGGCAGCAGCGTGTTCTCCTGGGCTGTCTTCCTGCCGATGGGCAATGCCCTGGCTTTTGCCGTCTATCAGATCCTGACGCGTCGGCTCGCCGGCATCGACAGCCCCTATACCTCGATCTTCTATTCGGGAATGGTCGGCACTGTGCTGCTCACGGCCGCGCTGCCCTATTCGTGGACGCCGGTGCAAAGCGGCCTGCATCTCGCTGCCCTGGTGACGCTCGGGATGATCGGCGGGTGCGGTCATCTGCTGCTGATCCAAGCTTACCATTATGGCCCGGCGTCGCGCCTGGCGCCTTTCGGCTACACCCAATTGATCTGGGTCATGATCCTCGGCTTTGTGGCCTTCGGTGATTTCCCCGACATCTGGTCACTGGTCGGAATCGCCATCCTGGTGGCCAGCGGAATCTACATGGCAGCGCACCAGCGTGCCGTCGACCGGCTGCTGCGCGACGAACAGGCCAACCTGCCGCCGAACGCTTAGGCGCGCGTTGGAATGGATTTCGACGACGCACGATATCCTGAATAGAAATCTTTGCATTGACGGCGATAGGCATGGGCTAGGATACTGTCTTAGAACTTCGAGTCACCTCGCCTTCGGACGCAAAATCAATTCAAATTATCGGCTCGGCGACTCGAATTGAGCCGTGCCGGCGAGCGGAGAGGCTAACAGGAATAATGCGCATTGGAGTGGACTGCTTGAAGGTGCGAGCCGCATCGATCGGGCGCTGGAATTTATTCATTGATAAGGGAGAGAACCATGAAAGTACTGATCACTGGCGGCGGCGGATTTATCGGTTTCCGCCTGGCCAATACGTTGCTCAAACGCGGCACGCTGGCCAATGCCGAAGGCAAACAGACGCCCATCACCCAGATCACCCTGCTCGACATCGCCTTCCCGCCGCAGACCGACCCGCGCTTGAAATGCGTGACCGGCGATCTGACCGACAAGGGGCTGCTCGCCGAACTCATGGGCGGCGACACCGCTTCGGTCTTTCATCTTGCGTCGATCGTCAGCGGCGGCGCCGAAGCCGATTTCGATCTTGGCTACAAAGTCAATCTCGAAGGCGGCCGCGCGCTGCTCGAAACTTGCCGCAAACAGGCGCGCCCACCGCGCTACGTGTTCGCGAGTTCGTGCGCGGCTTTCGGCGGTGACCTGCCGAAGATCCTCGACGATTCGACGACGCCGAATCCACAGACCTCCTACGGCGCGCAGAAGGTGTGCTGCGAGTATCTGACCACCGATTACAACCGCAAAGGCTTCATCGACGGCCGCTCGCTGCGCCTGCCGACGATCTCGGTGCGTGCCGGCAAGCCGAACCTTGCCGCCTCGTCATTCGCCAGCGGCATCATCCGCGAACCGCTCGCCGGCGTCGTTTCGCCCTGCCCGGTCAGCCTCGAAACCAGCGTCTGGCTGCTCTCGCCGGCCAAGGTCGTCGAAGCGTTCATCCACGCCCACGACTTGCCGTCGTCGGCCTGGGGAACGAACCGCGTCGTCAATCTGCCAGGAATCACCTCGTCGGTGAAGGACATGGTCGATGCCTTGCGCAAGATTGCCGGCGACAAGGTCGCGAATCTCGTCGAGTGGAAACCCGACGCGCGCATTCAGGGCATCGTCAATACCTGGCCGGTACGTTTTGTCACCGAGCGCGCATTGAAACTCGGCTTCACAGCCGACAGCGACATGGAGACGATCATTCGCGATTACATTCGTGAGCAGGGTATCAAGGTTTAGGAAGTCGCCGAAGGGAATCGCACCGGCGCGAGCCGGTGCCGAAGGCCAGGCCCCGGATTCCGGCTTACGCCGGAATGACCCGATGGGGCATAATCGGCCTTCCGCGCACCAATCAACCGCGTTCCGGCAAAGCGGGGGAAAACAGCCAACAAATGTGAGGAAGACATGCAGAACACAACGAAGATTGCATTCATCGGCACCGGCATCATGGGCGGCCACATGGCCCGACGGCTGGCTCAGGCCGGATACAAGGTGTCGGCCTGGAACCGCACGCCGGCCAAGTCGACGAAGCTTGCCGAATTCGGCGTCGTCACCGTCGATAGCCCTTCGGCGGCGGTCACCGGCGCCGATGTGACGATCGTCATGCTGAGCAGCGGACCGGTCGTCGATAGCGTTCTTTTCGAAGCCGACAGCAGCGGAAAAATTCCTGCCGAGTGTTTCGCCAAGGGCTCGACGGTCATCGTGATGAGCTCGATCCCGGTCGAAACCAGTCGCAAACAAGGCGAACGCCTCGCGGCGCGCAGCGTGAGCTATCTCGACGCGCCGGTGTCCGGCGGCGAGAAAGGCGCGAGCGAGGGCACGCTGGCGATCTTTGTCGGCGGCGACGCCGCAGTCCTCGAAGCGCTTGCCCCGGTTTTCGCGGTGATGGGCAACGCCACGTACATCGGTCCGTCGGGCAGCGGGCAGCTCGCCAAACTGGCCAACCAGATCATCGTCGGCATCAGCGTCGCCGCAGTCGCCGAAGCGCTGCAATTCGCGCGCGCCGGCAATGCCAACATCGCCGCTGTGCGCCAGGCCCTGCTCGGCGGCTTCTGCAATTCGCTGATCCTCAAGCAGCATGGCGAACGCATGGTGACGGGGAATTTCGTTCCCGGTGGACCGGCCGTGTATCAAGTCAAGGATTTGATCACCGCACGCGAACTGTCGGAGCAATTCGGCATGGATTTGCCGCTGCTCAAGGCGGCCGAGCACCTCTTCGCCGACATGGTGGCGCATGGCGACGGCAACCTCGACCATTCGGCGGTCATCCTCGAAGTCGCACGCCGAAGCAAGACCGCGACCAGCGAAAAATAGGCCGCCGGCGCCAACGCCTCCTCCCCACGACCCTGGAGAAGCAGCGGACCCGTACTTACGCCAGCGTAAGCCGATGCTTATTCAGGAGTCGCCGCAAAAATCGACACACTGAGGGAACTTGAATCCTCAGACGATATCTTATCGTCGCGGATTGCGTCGGTTCGTGCGTAACGGTCTAAGCCGATTCGCTTGCTGCGCAAGGGCTGTAACATTCCGCCCATGGTCCGCTACGCAACGTCGGCGCACTCTGTACTCCAATAGGAATAGGAGAATGAGCATGGCCAAACTTGAGATGCCGCTACTGATTGCGATGGCATTGTCGCCCGCAGTTTCGCTGGCCGCAGACTCATTCTCAAGCGAGGGCTCCGGTGCTCCCGTATCGTGGGGTGGCTGGCACGCTGGGGTAGATGCGGGACTGATCCAGACTCGACAGAATTACAGTACCGCTCCGGGCGGAACGCTCGTCTCGCTGCCGTTTGTCGGCTCGCCCAACTGGGGAAGCGACCAGACCGCGGTCTCGCCGTACAAATTCCTCGCCGGACTGCAGGGTGGCTATGACTGGGCGTTACGCGACAAGATCATGCTCGGCATCGAAGCCGATCTGCAGCTCAATGACCAAAGTTCGAACAAGACAAACGCATTCCAGCCGGCGGTTTCCCCACCCGGCACCCTGGTCAGCAACACGAGTTCGAGCAAGACGCCCTGGCTGAGCACGCTGCGCGGCCGCATCGGTTATCTGCCCGATCCGAATCTGATGATCTATGGAACGGCCGGCTTGGCCTACGGGCAGATCAAAGATAAGTTCTCCTCGACGGTGAATGTGGGCAGCACGCTGATCGAGGTCTTTCCCTACAACATTTCCAAGATGGCCTTCGGTTACGCGCTCGGTGGAGGCGGCGAGTGGGCGATCGATCGCAACTGGTCGCTCAAAGCCGATTACACCTACATTCGCCTGTCGACGAACACCAACCAGACGATACCGACCGTCTATCGGGGACCTTCATCGCTGGCGACGGATGTCGTCACGCTGTCCACGTCAAAGGAACAAATCAACCTGATCCGGCTGGGCGTCATTTACAGATTCTAGTGCGGCAATTAGTCCGGCTTACCCCCTCGTAGCGATGGCTTCGGCGATCGCCTTGCCGACATCGGTGGTCGTCGCCCGACCGCCGGCATCCGGGGTGCGCGGGCCCTCGGCAAGTACCTGTTCTATGGCCTGCAGCACCGCGGTAGCGGCTTCCCGATAGCCGAGATTTTCGAGCATCAGCGAAGCCGCCCAGATCTGCCCGATCGGATTGGCGATGCCCTTGCCGCAGATGTCTGGCGCCGAGCCGTGCACCGGTTCGAACAGCGACGGAAACTTGCGTTCCGGATTGAGGTTGGCCGACGGCGCGATGGCGATGGTGCCGGTACAAGCCGGCCCGAGGTCTGAAAGAATGTCGCCGAACAGGTTCGATGCGACGACGACGTCGAACCAGTCCGGGTGCTGCACGAAATTCGCCGTTAGGATGTCGATGTGGTACTTGTCGGTGCGCACGTCCGGGTAGGCTGTGGCCATTTCGGCGAAGCGCTCGTCCCAGTAGGGCATCGAAATCGAGATGCCGTTCGACTTGGTCGCCGACGTGAGGTGTTTCTTCGGCCGCGACCTGGCGAGTTCGAACGCGAACTTGATGATGCGGTCGACGCCGATGCGGGTGAACACGCTCTCCTGCACGACGAATTCGCGTTCGGTGCCGGCGAACATGCGTCCGCCGACGCTCGAATATTCGCCTTCGGTATTCTCGCGCACGATGTAGAAATCGATGTCGCCTGACTTGCGGCCGGCAAGCGGTGACGGGATTCCGGGCATCAGCCGCGCCGGGCGCAGGTTCACGTACTGGTCGAATTCGCGCCGGAACTTGAGCAGCGAGCCCCACAGTGAAATGTGATCGGGGACCTTCGCCGGCCAGCCGACCGCGCCGAAGAAGATCGCGTCATGGCCGCCGATTTGCGCTTTCCAGTCGTCGGGCATCATCGTCCCGTGCTGCAGGTAATAGTCGCAGCTCCAGTCGAATTCATCGAACTGGAAGCCTATGCCGAACCTGCGCGCGACCGCATCGAGGCAGCGGATTCCTTCCGGGACGACTTCCTTGCCGATGCCGTCGCCGGGAATGACGGCGATCCTGTTGGTTTTCATAATTTCCCCCGTGGCGAGATTACTTGCTGGCCGCTTCTTCGGCCGAAGGTGCCTCAACGAGGATCTCGCCGTCAAGTCCCTTGTACAGCTTCACGTAATCGACGGCATCGACCCAGCGGCCGATGAACAGCGCGGCGACGGCGTTGCCGAGGGTATTGACGAAGGCGCGGCCGCGCGACATGAAGGGGTCGACGCCGAGCAGCAGGACCATGCCGGCGACCGGTATCTTGCCGATCGAGGCGAGCACGGCGGCCAGCGTGATGAAGCCCGAGCCGGTGACGCCGGCCGAACCTTTCGACGCGACCATCAGCACCCCGAGAACGATCGCCTGATCGAGGATGGTCAGCGGTGTGTTGGTGGCCTGCGCGACGAAGATCGCCGCCAGCGTGTAGTAGATGCACTGACCGTCGGGATTGAAGGTCAGCCCCGAGGGAATGGCGATCCCGACCACCGGCCGCGAGACGCCGAGCCTGACCAGCTTGTCCATGACCTGCGGCAGTACCGATTCGGACGAGCCGGTGGCGACGACGGTGATGAGTTCATCCTTGATGTACTTGATCAGCTTCCACAGGCTGAACTTGCAGTAGCGGGCGATGATGTTGAGAACGATGGCGACGAACAGGATGCAGGTCAGGTACATCGCCCCGACCACCTTGCCGAGCGAGAGGATGGATCCCGAACCGTACTTGCCAACGGTAAAGGCGATTGCACCGAGCGTCGCCAGCGGCGCCAGGCGCATGATCAGGCGCACGATGTAGAAGATCCCGTCGGTCAGCGACTCGAGCACGTCGACCAGCGGCTTCGACCGTTTGCCGAGCACCGAGAGCGCGACGCCAAGCAGGATGGCGAAAAAGATGATCTGCAGCACGTCGTTCTTGGCGAAGGCATCGACGATGCTGGTCGGGATGATGTTGAGCATGAAGTCGGTGAAGCTCGTCGTCTTGGCCGCTGTGTAACTGGACAGCGCCTTGGTGTCGAGCGTCGCCGGATCGATGTTCATGCCGGCGCCCGGCTGCAGGATATGTACGGTGAGCAGGCCGACGATGAGCGCGCAGGTCGACACCACTTCGAAGTAGATCAGCGACACGACGCCGACGCGTCCGAGTTCCTTCATGTTCTCCATGCGCGCGACGCCGAGGATGACGGTCAGCGCGATGATCGGCGCGAACACCATCTTGATCAGCCGGATGAAGCCGTCGCCCAGCGGTTTCAGGCTTTCGGCGAAAGCCGGGAAGAAGATGCCCAGCAGCGCACCGATGATCGCGGCGGCGACCACCTGGAAGAACAGGTCTTGCCAGAAGGGCGTGCGTTGCTTTGCGGCTGGAGTCGTCGCGCTCATGGTTTCCCTCCGGCTGTTCGAACATTGCGCGTTGCGCTGAATCGCTTGCTCATGATGTAGGACTCCTCTCGTCGTAATTTATTGGGTGGCGAATTCCCGGCTATTATCTGCCTTCGGGATTGGCGGGATGGCCGTTTAGCCTCTCCCATCCGTCAAAAAAGCGCAGACGGCGCGGGTCACGTCGGTGGTGCCGGCGCTGCCGCCGAGATCGCGGGTATGCAGCGCGGGGTCGGCGGTGACACGTTCGATGGCCTGCATCAAACGCTGCGCGGCCTCGGTTTCGCCGAGATGCTCGAGCAACATCACTGCCGACCAGAAAGTGCCGACCGGATTGGCGAGACCTTTGCCCATGATGTCGAAAGCCGAGCCGTGGATCGGTTCGAACATCGAGGGAAAGCGGCGCTCCGGGTCGATATTGCCGGTCGGCGCGATACCCATGCTGCCGGCCAGCGCGGCCGCGAGGTCGCTCAGGATGTCGGCGTGCAGATTGGTAGCGACGATGGTGTCGAGCGAAGCGGGCCGATGCACCATGCGCACCGTCGCCGCATCGACGAGTTCCTTGTCCCAACTGACATCCGGGAATTCCTTGGAAACCGCTTTGGCGATCTCGTCCCACATCACCATGGCATAGCGCTGCGCGTTGCTCTTGGTGACGACGGTGAGCAGCTTGCGCGGACGCGACTGGGCTAGCCTGAAGGCGAAGCGCATGATGCGCTCGACGCCGGCGCGGGTCATGATCGAGAGGTCGGTTGCCGCCTCGATCGGGAAACCTTGATGCACGCGACCGCCAACACCGGCGTATTCGCCTTCCGAGTTCTCGCGCACGATAACCCAGTTGAGGTCCTCGATCCGGCAGCGCTTGAGCGGCGCGTCGATGCCGGGAAGAATGCGCGTCGGCCGTACGTTGGCGTACTGGTCGAAACCCTGGCAAATCTTCAGGCGCAGGCCCCACAGCGTAATATGGTCGGGAATGTCCGGGTCTCCGGCCGAACCGAAGAGGATCGCATCCTTGCCGCGCAACGCCGCCAACCCGTCTTCCGGCATCATCATCTGGTGCTGGCGATAGTAGTCGCCGCCCCAGTCGAAGTTCTCGAATTCGAAACGAAAACTTGTGCTCGATGCAGCGAGCGCTTCGAGCGCCTGCTGGCCGGCCGGGATCACTTCCTTGCCGATGCCGTCACCGGGAATCGTGGCGATGCGATAGGTCTTCATGGTTTCTTCCTGCGTTCTGGGTAAAAGGTACACGCACTATACGAATTTGACCGCTCACTCGCTACATTGCTAGACTCAATCCATTGTTAACCTGAATTCAACAATGGAGCCTGAATGAAGGCCGGTATCCAAGCTGCGGAACTTGGGTTTTTTGCCAGACTCGCCAGCTGCGGCAGCCTCAGCGCAGCGGCGCGCGAACTGGGCATCACCACGCCGGCGGTGAGCAAGCGCCTGGCAATGATCGAGGCGCGCATCGGCGTGCCGCTGGTCAACCGGACGACACGCCGGATGAGCCTGACGCCGGAAGGCGAGGTCCTGGTCGAGCACGCGCGGCGCATTCTGGCCGAAATCGACGACCTCGATCAATTGATGACGATGTCGAAGGGAACGCCGAAAGGCTTGTTGCGCGTGAACGCCACCCTGGGATTCGGCCGTCTGCAGGTGGCGCCGGTAATTTCACGCTACGTTCGGCAGTTTCCGAAGGTCGACGTTCAATTGCAGTTGTCGGTCAGTCAGCCGCTGATGACTGACGACCAGTATGATGTCTGCATTCGTTTCGGTGAACCTGCCGATAGCCGCGTCATCGCCAAGCGACTGGCCGGCAATAGGCGCCTGCTCTGCGCTTCGCCGAAATACCTCGCCGCGCACGGCGAGCCCAAAGTGCCGCATGACCTGACCCAGCACAACTGCATCAGCATTCGCCAGGGCGATGAGGCTTACGGAGTTTGGCGGCTATCCGCCGGGCGCGTATCCGGCCGCGTCTTCGAGAGCGTCAAAGTGCGCGGCAACCTGGCCACCAACGACGGCGAAATCGCCGTGAATTGGGCGCTTGACGGACACGGCATCCTGATGCGCGCCGAATGGGATCTCGAACGTTATCTGAAGAGCGGTCGCCTGGTACAGATTCTCACGCAATACCAGACGCCCGATGCCGATATCTACGCCGTCTATCCGCTGCGGCATCAGCTTTCAGCACGCGTAAGAACCTTTGTCGATTATCTAGCGCAGTCGCTGGTGCGTTTCTGAGCGAGAGCAGAATCGACAGGGTTGGAGCGCAAACGACTACGGCAAGACGATATCTTGCCTCACTTGTCGATAGCGTCCTGCAGCCGCCTCTGCCAGCCGGCTACGACGGATCTGTCCGATGCGCCGGCGAAGAATCGACCCGGCGCGAACAGCGGGTATTCCTCGCCATTTGCCAGGCTGAGCCGCAAGTAGTAGCAGCTGACATCGTTCGACCGCTTGCCCAGATAGCCGATGTTGACGTCAATAACGTCGCTGAAAGCGATTACCCGTTGTTTCGTGGACATCGGGCGGACGTCCACTATGGTGATGCTGCGCTTTTGGGGATCAACAAGCACCGACTGCTTGCCGGTTGTCAGAAAGCTCGCCATGCCGATCACCGCGAGTAGCATTCCGAGATAAAACCCGGCCACGGCATTGCCACCGGCCGCCCGATAATCGCGAAAACTGACGAACAAGATCAGCCCCACCACGAGGCAGCCGACAGAGACCAGATATTGCTTGCCGGGATTGCTGCGTGAAATCCATAAATCCAAGACGAGCTCCCTTCACACTATTTCGCCTGCTCGCCGCTGCCGCAGCGCCGGCGCAGCGCTTCGCACCGTCAGGCTGTGGTCTAGTTCTTCGCCAGCATCGCGTTAAGGGATTTCCCGCGCGAGGGCCCGATTTCCCGAGGCATTGCCGTGAATTCCTTGATTTCCGCAGCGCTGGCTTTTCCGGCCTTGATGAGGCGCATCAAGGCTCTGCACCGCTTGTTCAATGCCTTCAACTTCTTGGCCGCTTCGCCCGCATTTTTGGTAACCATCGCCGATTCCTCCGTTGCCTCATTGACCTGAATCCGTCAGGCCGCGGTTTTTGTTAATACGCCACGCTACCATACGGCGGTGACATTTTCCCCATGGCCTTGAATATTCCGAAGCGGCCGCGCGAATCCCAGCCAGGCCAAGCCACAGATTGCCAAAAACAGCGGCACGGCCACCAGGTAGGTCAGCCTGCGGGCTTTCGTTCCGGCAGTTCAAAGAAGATGAGGGGGCGTGGCGAGCGCATGAAAGGAAAGTTCGACGTGAAAATACGCGCGCTACTGGATCCCTTCCAGATGGCACGCCCCCATTGCGAAATTCAATCGTTACTGCAGCAGCGAGGTGGCAATGTCTCCGTTCTTTGCAATAGCGAGGCCGCCGCTTTCGGTAACCAGGCAAATATAATCGGAACCGGGATAGTAGCCGGTGAAGGTTATTGCCAGCTGTCGCGAAGAATTTTCGCTATCGACCCAGTTAGTCGCGTTCGCTCTGGCCCCGGCGGCGATCGCCCGAGTCCTCAATTCGACCGTCGGATTTCCGAGGCGCACCGAGCCGCAGAATATCTCCGCCTTCTTCTTTGCAGACAATTCGGAAACAACGGCATAGATCAAAAAAATGATTATGAGCAAGTAGAGTTTCCTCATGGTCGCCGTCTTCAAGAAAATTATGCCTAAACCCAATATCGGTGATCGCCAGGTCGCGGTTTCCAAGAACCGTCAAACATGCAACTCGCATAATTGTAGCGAATTTCCTCTTGTCGCACACGATTATTGCGTCGCCAACACGAGACCAACAGGATGGAGCTGCGCTTGCACCGCAAGGACCGGTCGTGAAACCCTTTCGATCGACGCGAGTCAAACTCACGGACCAAGTGCCGCGCGGAAATTCTTCTCGGCTGCGCCGTGCTTGGTGATGCCCTGCCTGCTGCTTTGCGACGACCAGTTGCTGGATGTGACGACCGGGCCGCTTTTTTGGGGGATGACGATCATGTCCCTGCGCTCGTTCTATGTTGTGCCGCTGTTCGTCCTCGGTCTGGTGCCCGGATCAGCCGTCGGCGACATTTACAAATGGGTTGATGCTTTCGGTCAGGTGAATATCAGCGACATGCCCCCGCCCAAGGGTGCCCGTCTGCTCACGGTGGTCCGTAGCGAGCCCGAGCCGCCGCCGGTTGCGGCCGCGATCGGCGAAGCTGAACTGCGCCGCCTGTCCGAGCGCATTCAATCGCTCGAACGGGAAATCAAAGCGGCAAATCGCCTGCCAACGCCGCAGCTCGCGGCGTGTGATCCGCAGGCGATGGATTGCAGCCCATGGTGGCCGCCGGCACAGGTTTTGAGCGAGCCCATAACCGTGCTGCCTTTCCTCCCGAATCGACAGGGCGACCGACGGCGCGTTGGCAGGCACCACACCGCCCTCCAGCAGGGACGAAACTTGAGCATCCACTAGCGCACAAGCACGGCTGCGGATCGGGCGGCTTTCATCCTGTGCCGCACGTTGTCTCGTTATCTGGTTACAGCCGCGCCTTGGCGAATCGCCGCAAGGCCTACCACTTCAATGTAATGACGCATAATGCCGCAATGTGCGCGGTAAAAACAAGCACATTGCGCAATAAATGCGGATTTGTCGTGTCAATGACCGTGGCACGGATTGTGCTGGATGGCTAGACATCAAGGTCGAGCGATCGGTGCAAGCTGCCTAGAGCGGGGTTTAAACCGCCAGATCACGACGACGAGAGTTCCGTAGTTTGCCTTTAATCAAAACTCAGTGGAGGGGTCAAGTGAAAATTTATCAAGCAGTTAACAAGGTTCCGGGCGGCATGATGGTGGTTCCGCTGTTCATCGGCATGCTGATCACGACGTTTACGCCCAATCTCTTGAAGATTG